>CALBRZ010000021.1 GCA_937927735.1 uncultured Planctomycetales bacterium | reverse complement strand
TGCCGCGCCGAGCCCCGCCCCGCGGCAGAAACCGATTCTTCAACGGGCTGCTAAGCCTACGTGCCGGGCTGATTGCCGGCAGGCGGACCTGAAACCACTGGCTGCCAGCGGCGTGGTGCCGTGACACCAGGCCACACGCTCCCGGGAAACCAGCCATTATGGATGAGGCGATCCGCCGTTTTTTGCAGTACCTCAGCGCCGAACGCAACGCCTCGCCTCTGACCCTTAAGAGCTATCGCGAGGATCTGGAGGTGCTGCGCGCGTACCTGGCCCAGACATATGGCCAGCACCTGCCGCAGCCCGGCGATCTGACCACGCTCGATCTGCGCGGCTACACCGCTTATCTGCACAACGCCGGCTACGCCAAGAGCACCATCGCGCGGCGGCTGGCTTCGCTGCGCAGCTTCTTTCGCTTCGGCAACCGCGAAGGCTGGTGCGAGGAGAACCCCGCCAAGCCGCTGCGCAACCCGCGCCGCAGCCGAAAGCTGCCGCACTTCCTCAGCAGCGAAGAGCTGACGATGCTGCTGGAAGCCCCGCCGGCCAACGAGCCGATGGGCTTGCGCGACCGCGCCATCCTCGAAGTGATGTATTCGGCCGGCTTGCGCGTCAGCGAGGTGGTTGGCCTGAACGATTCCGACATCGACTTCGAGGCCGGCATCTTGCGCATCCGCGGTAAGGGACGCCGCGAACGGCTGGGCCCGCTGGGCTCGTATGCCGCCAAGGCCGTGATCGCCTGGCTTGAGTGCCGCAAGCTGCACCCGGCGCTCGCGGGGGCCGATGCCCCGGTGTTCACCAACCGCTTCGGCCGCCGGCTCACCACGCGCAGCGTGGGCCGGATGCTCGAAAAGTATCTCAAGATCACCGGGCTCGATGGCCGCACCACGCCGCACACGCTGCGGCACAGCTTTGCCACACATCTGTTGAACCGCGGCGCCGACATCCGCAGCGTGCAGGAACTGCTGGGCCACAAGAGCCTGACGACCACGCAGATCTACACGCACGTAACCACGGCCAACCTGCGTGCCGTGTACGAACGCGCTCACCCGATGGCCAACTAGATACGACGCGTGAGCCAATCCTCTTCCCGTAGCCCGGATGCTTGCATCCGGTGAATGGGTGCCGCGATGCGCGAGCGAGGGCTTTTCGTTTAAGCCTGGGCGCCGGAAGGAACTCGAGGACCGACTTTGATTGGCACTCGCGTGCCACGATTCTGCGAGCCGTGCGAACCAGTCAGGCGGTGCCTGACCTACAGTTGCGATGCACGCCTCACGCGGCTTTCTGCATTTCCTGCGCTGTTGTCACGGCGGGCGTCACGCGGCTGGGGGCTTGTGCCCGCTGGTGGGCGACCTTCTTGAGCGGCTTGAAACCCCATTTCTTGAGAAACCGCAGGCTGGATTGCAGATGCAGCCAGGCGTCGCGCGAAAGTAGGTTCTTGCTCGCCCGCTGCTCGCAGTGGATCACTGACGTATCGCCGTTGAACATCACCTTCCAGCCGGCAGCGGCCACGCGCAAGCAGTAATCGACGTCCTCAAAATACTTGCGAAAGCCGGTATCCAGCCCGCCAATGGCTAGCGCCGTCTCGCGGCGAACCATCATGAAGCTGCCGGAGACCCACTCGCACTCGAACTGCCCTCACGCGTTGGCCTGGCGATACAGGTAGCGATCCAGTTCGCCGGGGAACAGTCGCGCAAGACCTAGCCGTCGGGCAGCCACGGTTCGCCAGGTTTGCAGCCGGCGAGCCGGGTAAGCATACGTGCCGTCGGGATGGTGGATGCGACACACCGACAGCCCACACTCCGGATGGCGGTCCATGAACCGCACCATGCGGGCGAGGCACTGCTCTTCCGGCACGAAGTACATCTCGGTGTTGAGCAACAGGGTGTATCGCGCGGTGGAGACGGCCAGCACCCGGTTCAGGTTTTCGGCATAGCTCAGCCGCGAGGCGTTCTTGAGCAGCATCACCTCGGGGAAGTGCGACCGCCAGGCGTCAACTCCGCGTGCCGAGGCGTTATCGACCAGGATCAGGCGGCTGCGAACGCCCTCGCTCGATGCCGCCAGCGTCTCAAGCAGCCGCGGCATGAAGTGATCTGTAGATCACGCCCAGGTCGACATCCCAAGCCGGAGGATGAGAAGCGGCGCCAGCCATGCTGCGGTCCTTCCCTGGTAGCCCGGCTGCTAGCATCCGGTGCAGGGGCGTAGCCACGCGGCTGTGTAGCAGAAACCCGCCGCCGAGAAAAGGCGAGCGAAAGGCAGTATCGGCAATGTTGTGCTAGATGGGGAGTGGTGAGGGACCAGAACCAGCAGATATAAAGGACGAGCCAGAAATCGGTGATCGGGCCGATCGGGTAAGGTTGGTTCAACCTTGGAGGGGCAAAATGAGCGAATGGTGCTATCAGGACCAGGCTGGCCGTATTGTCGGACCGATGTCCGGCAGCGCGCTGAAGAAACTCGCCGAGTATGGCGAGATAACGCCGGATACCTTGGTGCGCAAAGGTGCGCAGGGACCGTGGGTGCCGGCACGTCGTGTGAAGGGGCTCGACTTCACGCCGGTGCAGCGACCGCCGCGCCGGAATGCGGATTTCCACCCGAGCAACGGCCCCTCGGTCGGCCTTTGGGGGCATGTAACGTGGTGGGTGGCTGCTGCCGCGGCCATCTGCGTCATCGCTGTGATTCTGACCTTTGTACTGGTACGTCGTCCAGATCAAGTGGCAACGGTCGAAAGCAGTGCGCCACCCGCGACAGTTCCGCCGAAGCCCGCTGATCCAAAGCCAGTTCAACCGATACCGGAGCCGCAGCCGGTTGTTCCGTCGAAAGAACCAGCCCCAAAAAGTCCCGAGAATCCCGAAGCCTCTGAGAACCCCAAGAACAATGATCAGCCCGAAGTTGGCGAGGCGAATGAGAACCCTGCTCCAGCGCCAACACACCAAGGCATTTCGACTGCCGATCTTGTTCGGGCGATCGAGCCATCACTGGTGGTAGTTAAGACGCCGCTTGGTTGTGGAAGTGGGTTCGTCGTAGGCAGTGGGCTTGTCGCGACCAATTTCCACGTGATCTCGGGTGCGAACCAGGCGACCATTCAGACCATCAATGGCGCCGAATACGAGGTAGAGAAGTGCGTGGCATTCTCGTTGAAAGCTGATTTGGCCGTGTTGGCCGTCAAGCTTCCAGAAGAATATGCACCACTTGAACTGCAGCTTGAACTTCCAGCAAAAGGTGAGCGGGTGCTGGCCTTCGGCTGTCCACAAGGCTTTGATTTTTCAGTATCTGAAGGGATTGTCAGCGGGATTAGGCAGATACGCGAGGCGCAATACATCCAAACGACCGCGCCCGTTTCTCAGGGCAGCAGTGGTGGCCCACTAGTTGAGTCAAATGGAAAAGTCGTCGGAGTGACCGTCTTCAAGATTGTCACCGGGGAGTCACTCAATTTTGCCGTTGCCGCGGTTCACTTGCATGAATTGCTTCGACAGAAGCCACAGGAGCCCGTACCGCTGGCTGCGCTTCCTCAGTTGCCGAAGGAGCATCAAGAAGAACCGGCGGCCGCCGAGATGCCACCTGCTCGGGCGCCCGGCGAAAACGAAGTGGATCTTGCGGCGATCATTGCCCTTCAGCGGCAGCAATTGGCCGACAAGCTGGCACTTGTCGATCAAGAGCGCATTCTGCTGTTTCAGCAGCGGAGCGAAGTGAATCAGAAGTTGACGAGCTTGCAGCAACAGGCGACTGCACTCGCCGCAGAATACCGGGGATTGGCCCAACAGGCGAATTCTGTTGGCATCGCAGCGACCGCGGTCGCCAATGAAGCCGCGGCGATCCAGCAACGACTTGCCTTCGAAACCGATTTCGGCACTCGAGAATTGCTGCTTGCGAGATTACAGGAGCTTAACGCCCAGGACGCTGTGTTAACCAGACAACTTGCCTTGCTGAATGCCCAAGCCAACCAGGTTCAGCAAGCCGCGGCCGCGGTGCAGTCGGAGATCGCTGCTGCCACGTCTGAGCTGCAGTCTTTGTACGTTAGGGCAGATCAACTCAGGTTGGAGTTTCTGCGAATCCTGGATCCCTGGGGGAAAGCTCAACTAGGGGATTTTGAAGCAGCTATTCTTGCGCTCAATGAGTGGATTGTGCGCGAGACCGACCACCCCGATGCTTATGCGCTACGAGCGTTTCTGAACTATTGGGCGGGCAATCGGGAGCAAGGTGCTGCGGATGCTGCAACAGCGCTACGGCTAGCCCCGAAATCGTGGCTCAGCCTGGCTGCTGCTGGATATTCTGACCTGCAGGGCGGGAAAACAAAGGCGGCAATTGCGAAGTTGAACCAATCCGTTACCAATGCGCCGTGGTGCGCGTACGCATATTTTGTCCGGGGAATCGTTCATCTTCAAAATCGGACATTCGCCAACGCCTTTGCGGATTTCAAGAAAGCTGCGGAACTGCTACCTGAAGAAGCAGCAATTCACATCCAATTAGCGCAGGTGTATGCGGCCTGCCCGACAGATTCACGGCGTAATGCCAACAAGGCTATGGAGCACGCACAAATTGCGTTAAGGCTAGTCGGCGAACGGAAGTGGGCTGCACTCGATGCGCTGGCCATGGCGCTGGCAGAGTCCGGGGATTTCATGGCAGCCCAACAAGCCGTCCAGGAAGCTATCGAACTCGCTCCAAGCCGGATGAAGCCGGTGTATCAGAGCCGTCTTGCGACATACATGGCCGGTAAGCCCTGGAGGTTGCACCAAGAGTAAGTGGTCAACCATTCCGGATGGGATCATGACCACCCGGGCGATGTTCAGACTAGAGCCGGTTTCAAAACCTTCTTAAGCAGATCATGATACAGGCCAAGTGGATAAATCCTTGATAGATGAAAGCGTAGTATTCGTGGCGAATCATCAGGCGGCGGAAGCTGCTGATCCAGGCGATGG
>CALBRZ010000020.1 GCA_937927735.1 uncultured Planctomycetales bacterium | reverse complement strand
CTAAGCAACTCCTAGCTTTTTGGACGCGCTCTAACGGGGGTGTTCTTTCATACGGCTCACAGAGTCGTGGCAAGTGATCCATACACGTAAAAGATAGAAGCATCACAGCATCTGGATATGAAAGCCGCTTAGAACCTCGCGGGCTCAATACTCCACCGGTTCCAGCACGTCGCCCAGTTCAAAGCCGTGCTCTTCCAGCCGGATCGTCGGTTGATAGCCCAGCACGTGCCTGGCCCGGCTGAGGTCCCACGTCATGCGGCTGCTGTCGCCCACCACGGTGACGATCTCAAAGCCGATGTTCGGCGCGGTGAGTGCCTTGGCATACGCTTGCGACAGGTCCGGAAAGGGCAGCGTTTGCGGCCGGATGCGGCGGCTTTTCCAATAAGGATCGTCGAGCGCGATCGGCTTGGCGATCCGCAGGCAAACGATGGAGAGCCCCGCCGTCTCGGCAAAGTGGCGGCACAAGGTTTCGGCCAAGGCCTTGGTCACGGCATAGGTGCCCACCGGCTTGGGCGGGGCATCGCCGGCGATGAGCGGTTGCGGCCGGCGCAGCTGACGCTGTGAGAGGTAGCCCCAGGTAACCATGATGCTGCTGGTATGCACCACGCGCCGCACGCCGGCAGTCGCGGCCGCTTGCAGCAGGTTGTAGGTGCCTTCGACATTCACGGCGAACCGCTGACGATTGGCCGCATCGTCCTCGACCGCACCTTCCAGACCACTGGCGGTGGCCAGGTGCAGCACGGCATCCACGCCGGCCACCGCGCGGCGCGTGGCGGCCGCGTCGGTCAGGTCCAGCGGCACATAGCGGTCGTCGCCGGGGATCGGCCGGATATCGGCCAGCACCAGGTCATGCTCGCGCGCCAGGGCCGGCGTGATATGGCGGCCCACATAGCCGGCGGCTCCGGTCACGAGCACACGCATGGTTGATACCCTCCTGGCCGTGGCCCCTGCGGCTGGTAGTTACGGTAGTTGCTCGAATCCGGCACACCGAACAAACCGGCAGCGCGGTCGATCAGTAGTTGGGCGTCGGCGGCCGGAAGTGCCGCAGGTCCACCGAGCGGAACCATTCGATGGTCTTGATCAGCCCTTCGCGCAGCGGAACCTTGGGTTCCCAGCCCAGCTTTCGCTTGGCCAGGGTGATGTCGGGCCGGCGCCGCGTGGGATCATCTTGCGGCAGTTCTTCGTAGACGATCTTGCTCTTGGAGCCTGTCAGTTCCAGCACCAGTTCGGCCAGTTCCTTGATGGTGAACTCGTGCGGATTGCCCAGGTTGACCGGTCCGGGAAAATCGTCCGGTCCGTTCATCATCCGCACCATGCCTTCGATCAGGTCGTCGCGGTAGCAGAAGCTGCGGGTTTGGCTGCCGTCGCCAAAGATGGTGATATCGCTGCCTTCGAGCGCCTGGCGGATGAAGTTCGAGACCACGCGACCATCATAAGGGTGCATCCGCGGGCCATACGTATTGAAGATCCGTACCACGCGGATATTGATGTTGTTCATCCGGTGGTAGTCAAAGAACAAGGTCTCGGCCGCGCGTTTGCCTTCGTCATAACAGGCCCGGCGTCCGATCGGGTTCACTGAGCCGCGGTACGTTTCCGGCTGCGGGTGGACTTCCGGATCGCCGTAGACTTCGCTGGTCGAAGCCTGGAGCACCTTGGCGCGGCACCGGCGCGCCATGCCCAGCACGTGGATCGCTCCCAGCACGGAAGTCTTGAGTGTCTTGATCGGGTTGTATTGATAGTGGCCCGGCGCGGCGGGGCAGGCCAGGTTGTAGATCTCGTCGACTTCCAGGTAGATCGGTTGGGTGATGTCGTGGCGGATCAGTTCGAAGTTGGGTTCGCCCAGCAGGTGCGCGACATTGGCCTTTTGGCTGGTGAAGAAGTTGTCGAGGCAGATCACGTCGTGCCCTTCGGCGACCAGCCGCTCGCACAGGTGCGAACCGAGAAAGCCGGCGCCGCCAGTGACCAGAATCCGTTTGATGGTAGGCATCGCAGTGGGAGGGGGCCTGAAGGATCAATGCCGGGCAGCCTGGGCCACGGTCGGTGTCGATATGCCGCAACGCAGTTAAACGAATGTAACAGCGCAACCTATCAAAGGTGCCTTGCCAGAACGGTTCGTCAAACCGCCAGGGGGGCCTTACATCCAGGTCAACGGGCAGCTTTCCTGCTGGCTCGCCCAAACCGTGGCGCTGGGGAACTCCTCGGCCAGGATCTCGGCCAGCCGCTCCACGCCGAACCGCTCGCTGGCGTAATGTCCTACCAGCAGCAGCGCAATGCCGGTGGCCTCGGCTTCCAGGCAGGTGTGGAAGCTGGTCTCGCCCGTCACCAGCAGGTCGCAGCCTAGCTTGCGGGCCGGCCGCAAAAATTCGCCCGCCGAGCCGCAGGCCACGGCCACGGTGGTCAGTTCGCGCTGGGGCTCGCCCACCAGCTGCACGTGCTGGATGTTCAAGAACTGTTTGACCTTCTTCACCAGGGCTGACGTCGCCAGCGGTGTGGGGAGCCGGCCAAAACGGCCCGAGCCCAGCGGCGTGGCGGAGCTATCGTCGGCCGGGTTGTCGCTCTCCAGAGCGGCCGGATGAACCATGGCCGCGGTCGTGCTGGGACGCAGCGGGGCAATGTCGGTCAGGCCGAGCCCTTCGGCCAGTTGCTGGTTGATGCCCCGGGCCGCCGAGTCGAATGCCGTGTGCGGACTGTAAATGGCCACACCGGCGCCGATCAACTCCAGCAGCATGCGGCCTTCCACCGTGTCGCTGGTCAGCCGGCGGAACTCGCGGAAGGGCAGGGGATGGTGCGTGACGATCAAGTCGGCCTTTTCGGTGACGGCCTCCGTGGCGCTCGCCGGCGTGATCGTGAGGCAGGTCATGATCCGACGCACCTCGCGATGCCGGTCGCCGACCAGCAGGCCCACGTTATCCCAGTCTTCGGCCAGCGCCTCAGGGGCGAAGACTTCCAGAAAATTGGCGACGTCGTCTACCTTGGCCATGGGGGGGCTTCCTGCGCAGCGATAGGGGGGAGAGAGGTGCCTGGGGGGGCGGCCATTTCCGCCTGGCCCCATTCTACCGATCCTCGCGATGGTGCAAGCCAGGCATCGGCCGGGCTCGGCAAACCGTGGGCTACCGCTACGATCCAACAGGCACGATCGGGGGGAAAGCTGGTAACGGCCCGCGATTGGCGCGTATGCTTTAGGCCACATCAGTCAATCGGTGTTGAACAAAATCATCACCGATTCAGCCGGGGCGGTTAAACTACCAGTTGGTCGGCACCGGCAAACCGGCCAAAGACACATCGCACAAGGGACGCGGGCCGGGGGGCAAGTGAGCAAGGCGGCGACAATGCTTCACGACGTAAGGACGGCTCCATGGCGGAAGACGATTCAGTCACCCTCTGGATTCGGCAGCTCAAAGTAGGCAATGCCGACGCCGCCCAGCAGCTTTGGAACCGCTATTTCGAACGGCTGGTGCGTCTGGCTCAGCGGCGGCTGGTCGGGGCGCCCTGCCAGATGGCCGACGAAGAAGACGTTGCCCTCAGCGCGTTCAACAGCGTGTGCATGCGGGCAGCCGAGGGCAAGTTTCCCAAGCTCGACGACCGCCAGGATCTGTGGCGGCTGCTGGTGACGATCACCGTTCGCAAAGCACTCGCCCAGCGCAAGTACGCCAACCGGCAGAAACGCCGGCCGGGCGAAGGCGGTACCATCCAGAACGACGAAGAAGACGCCGACGCCCTACAACAAGTGATGGGCACCGAGCCCTCACCCGAATTGGCCGCCCAAATGGCCGAGGACTGCCGCCGGCTGATGGAACAACTGGACGATCCACAGTTGCGTATGATCGCCCAGTGGAAGCTCGAAGGCTACACCAACGAAGAGATTGCCGGCCGCCTGGGCACCGTGGCTCGCACCGTTGAACGCAAACTCCAGCGGATCCGTATGCAGTGGTCGGTAGCGGTCGACTCGCAGGAAATGTAGCGCACGCGGGTTTTGCGATATTCGGGGCAGTTGCTTTTGCCGGGGCCGTTTCATCGCCCGTGGGCTTCCACCACCTGGTTCACTAGCTGTTCGATCGCGCGCAGATACGGCCTGTGGCCCAGCGATGGATCATTGTGGCCACCGACCAGGTCGCAGAACGCTTTCGGCTCGGGGGCTGCCTCGTACAGCCGGCGACCCATCTCATAGGGAATCAGCTCATCCTCGGGGCTGTGGGCGAACAGCTTGAAGCCATCCACGTGCCGCACTTCGTCCAGGGCGTCGAAGGTGTTGTTACGCAACGCCCGGCGGATGAGAAACGGCGGATAGGGCGTTACGAGGGTGGCCAGTTCGATCATGCTGGTAAAGCCCGACTCGGCAATCAGCCCTGTTACCTTCACGTTGGCCGCCACGTGGATGGCGATCGCACTGCCCAGCGAGCGGCCCCACACAATCACCGGCCAACGATGATTGCCCGACTTGCACAACCAGGCATGAGCCGCCAGGGCATCGGCATACACGCCGATCTGATGCGGCTTGCCGGCACTCTTGCCATAGCCGCGGTAATCGAACAGCAGGAAGTTGCAGCCCAGGGGTTCTAGCACGTTGCCGATCCAGGCCCAACTGGCCACGTTCTCACCATTGGCGTGGCAGATCATGATCGTGGCCCTGGCCTGACGGTGCGGCAGCCACCAACCGTGCAGCTTGCAGCCGTCGCCGCTGGTGAACGCGATCTCTTCGTACTCGGTGCCGTAGTCGGCAGGCGTTTCGTCGAGGTTACGCGGGGCCGGGTAGATGAACTTGCGGGCGAACCATTCGAGCATCGGTAAGCCCTTGGGCTGGCGGTGGACGTTGGGATGTGCCGCGAAGCTAGCGTGCCGGCACCGCTTCGTGATCGTTCAGGTATGCATCGCCCACCGGGTAGTTGCGGAAGCTGATCGAGTAATGGTCATCGAACCAGGCGGCGATCTCGGCCTCGCGCTCGCGATCGTATTCAGCCTGCACGTGATACAGCTTGCCGTCGACCGGATCGCGGAGCTCGCCATTCTCGACGATGACCTGGCCCGCCTTGATCACGTACCGCGGCAGCTCGAACATTTTCTCGATGTCATCATCCGGCTGGTAGATGGTCAGGTCGGCATCGGCGCCAGGACGCAGATGGCCTTTCTGGGGCAGGCCCAGGATTCGGGCCGGGCCCGAGCGGGTGATGATGCAGATTTCGCTGAGCGTGTATTCGCGGTCGAGGTCGGCCAGGATGCTGCTGCGGCGAACCTGGGGAGGGCACGTCTTGAGGAGGTCGCGGCGGTAGTTGCGGTCCATCAGCAGTTTGATGATCCGCGGGTAAGCCAGGAACGAGCCGCCGTTGGGATGATCAGTACTCATCGCCACCCGCCAGGGATCGTCGACCAGCAGGTACCACTCCAGGCCGATTGCCCATTGCAGAGCGTGTACCAGGCTCTTGTTCTTGTATTCGATGGGGGCGATGCCACAGCCGGCTTCCAGCTCGACATCGCCGTTGAACCAGCGGTTACCGCCCAGCTTGTGCAGGTAATAGCCTACCGCGCTGTCGCCGGTCATGATCGTGGTGGGGCCGAACATCACCTGGCCCACGTCGACGGTGATGTTTTCGTGGTTGTTTACGTACTCGGCCAGCGGCTGCACCTTGGAGCCGAAGGTCTCTTCGTCGCCCTGCCCACCGCCATAGCTGTGGAACTGGATGTGCGTGAGGTGCGCCCGCCGGCCTTCCAAAGCCTGCATCGTTTCCAGCGTGGTGGCCCAATTGCCTGGCAGGCCCAGGTTGTTGGCGTGCAGATGCACCGGATGAGGCAGACGCAGCCGTGCGGCGGCGTCGGCCACGGCCGTGATGATCTGCCGAGGCGTGACGCCGAAGTGTGGCACCGGGCTGTCCAGGCGGATCATCTCGCCGGCCTGCTTCTGCTTCCAGGCTTCGACCCCGCCGGGGTTCACCAGCTTGGGGGCGTAGGCCTTGGCCGCACCGAGTAACCAGGCCACGAAGCTTTCGACCTTGCCCGGATCATTCTGGGTGATCGCCTGCATGAGGTAATGATTGTTGCCCAGCAGGACGTAAAAGCCCTTGTCGATGCAGGGCGTATCGGCGAACTCCTCGTGCACGTGCCGGGCAGCCAGCGGCGGGATGGCCGCATCAAAGGCCGTGGTATAGCCCAAGCCTGCGTATTTGTACCCGGTGACAAACGTGCTGGGCACGCTCCCCAGGGTGCCGCTGCGGGTTAGCGAACCGCGGGCGACCGGCTCGGCGTTGCGCTTTTCCTCGGGCCGCAGCTTGCGTGCCGTATTTACCTTGGAGCCGGCGATGTGGCAGTGCATGTCGATGCCGCCGGGCATGACCACCAGGCCGGTGGCGTCGAGCGTGCGATCGGGCCGGACGCTCGGATCGCTGGGCGGCTGGATGATGCGGCCGTCGCGAATCCACACGTCGGTCACGACGCCGTCCAGCCCTTGCACCGGGTCGTAGACGGTACCGCCGGAGATCTTGAACAGGCTCATCGGGCAGGCCGCTGATTGGGGAGCTTAATTGGGGCGGGCACACAGCAGCTAGTTATGCACCGGCTGGACGAAGGCGGCAAGTTTCCCTGCGACGGGGTGAGGAACGCCCGATCGATGAGCTAACCACCGTTGGCGGTGAGTTCAGGTTGCATCCTGAGGTCCCGCGCATGTCGTGCAACTGGTCCGGGAGGAGCCACCACCGTGCGAGCAGGTTTGCGATGACGCTTGCGCCTATTCCGCGGGGGCGTTCAGGTCGTTCGAGCCGGTCGCGGGAAAGCCGCAGAGATGGTCGCGAATCGCGTGCAGCGGGGGGCGTTTGCGGCCGTGCTGTCTCGCCGCGTGAGCTACAGTTGGCAAGTTGTAAATGGTATTTCCAAGATTTGACGCCTGTCGGGCGATCGCGGGCCTCACTCGCCCCTCTGGTGGTGGGGGCGCATCTCGTCGGCAGGCGAGGGAATAGAATACCCCCTCGATGGCGAAGAAACAGGGCAGTGGGGGGCGAGCCAAAGCGCTCGCGGGGCAGGGGAATGTCCGACCGAATTCTTGGTTTTGGGACCGCGCTCGGTTAGGCTGACATACTAGAGCTTTTCTCCCTTAGGCGCGTCACTTCCTTTCCACACGTCCGCCATTGTTTCTGCCATCGTTCGCCTCGGCAGTTCGTGGGATCCTTGCGTAATCGCCAGGGTCGTGGAGTCGATACATGGCCGATCAGCCCCTGTCCAGCAATCAGGGTCCTAAGCCCCCGCAGCGCAAGATCGTGCGCGCGGCGGCCGAGGAGCCTACGGCGTCGATCTCGCGAAGTGACGAAACCGTCAATATTAAGCCCAACGCGCAGGCCAGGCCCGCGAGCCCGGCCGCCGGAAAACCGGCCGAGGGAGCCAAACCCGGCGCGGTTCCGCCTGCCCGACCTGCGCAGCCGGTGGCTGCGGGGCGCCCCACGCCGCCCCGGGCAGCACCTGCCGGCGGGGGGGCAAACGGGGCCAAGCCTGCGGCGGCAGCGGCTACCCAGTCGGTGCCTCCTAAGGCGGCCGCTCAGGTCCAGCGGACCGTGCCCACGTTGCCCAGCGCACCGGCTGTGGGCGTCAGGGCGGAGCTGGAAGAAATCGCCGAGCAGGGCGAGTTCCTGCTGGCGTTAAAGAACTTCGTCAAGTATTCGCCGGCTTGGCTGGCCAGCCTGCTGGTGCACGCCGTCGTGCTGATCGTGCTGGGCCTGCTGGTGATCAAGATCGAGCAGGCTGTGGAGCAGGAGCTGGTCGCCGAGGCGATCGATCCTGCGGAAAATCCGATTCAAGACGTACAGGACGTCCAATTTGACCAGGCGGAACCTCTCGACCTGTCGCAAGCCACCGAGTCGGTGCAGGCCCTGACTCCGCTGAACGAGATCGTCACAGAAGAACCGTTGTCGGTGGTGGTCGATACGGCCATGGCCACGCAGTCGGTCGATCTGTTGGACTTCAGCGACACCCACGCCAACCCCACCGACTTGCTGGCCGAGATCGGCGCTTTCAGCGGTGATGCGATGAGCGGCCGCGGCGACCCCAAGACCAAGCAGGCCCTGTTGGCCCAGTACGGCGGTAACGAGGCCAGCGAAAAGGCCGTGGCCATGGCCCTGGAATGGCTTGCCCGGCACCAGTTGCCCGACGGGAGCTGGAGCTTCGACCATCGCCAGGCCAACCATCCCAATGCATTGGACCCGGGCGAGTTGGATAACGCCCGCAACGCCGCTACCGGCCTGGCATTGCTGCCGTTCCTCGGGGCGGGCATGACCCATAAGCAGGGCAAGTACAAACAAACCGTACACAAGGGGCTGTACTTCCTCTGCTCGCAGATGTCGCCAGACGGTGGGCTCAACGGTGGTGGCGGCCGGATGTATGGGCATGGCATCTGCGCCATCGCGCTGTGCGAAGCCTACGCCATGACCCAGGATCGCTCACTGCGGCCGTACGCTGAGCGCAGTTTGCAGTTCATCGTGATGGCTCAGGACCGCTCGGGCGGCGGCTGGCGGTACACGCCAGGACAGCCAGGCGATACTTCGGTCGTGGGCTGGCAGTTGATGGCGCTCAAGAGCGGCCACATGGGCTACCTGAAGGTGCCGCCGCAAGTGATTGCCGGCGTGAACAACTTCTTGAACACCGTGCAGTCCGACGGCGGCGCCACGTACGGCTACACCGGCCCGGGCCGCGGACCGGCCACCACGGCGATTGGGCTGCTGTGCCGGATGTACCTGGGCTGGAAGCAGGATAACCCGGCGCTGAAGAAGGGCGTGGAGTTCCTCAGCAAGATGGGGCCGCACAAGACCAACATGTACTACAACTACTACGCCACGCAGGTGTTGCACCACTACGAAGGCGAGCTGTGGTACAAGTGGAATGAGGTCATGCGCGATTACCTGGTCAATACCCAGGTAAAAGACGGCCACGAGAAGGGAAGCTGGCACTTCGATGGCGGGCACGGTGCGGCGCTGGGCGGCCGGCTGTACAGCACCGCCATGGCCGCCATGACGCTTGAGGTGTACTACCGCCACCTGCCGATCTATCGCAAGCAAAGCACGATGGACTTTGCCAACTAGGCAAGTTGCTGGCGCCCCAAAATAAGACCGCGGCGGGGGCGGCGCCCCCCTTGAGAGCCGCCCCACGCCGCATGGAAACGCACGCCGCCGTGCTAATAGCACCAGCCCGATCAGGACGAGCCGGTGCCACGCCAGAGATCTGCCTGCGGCTTTGAACGGTTGGCCCGCGCAATCAACAGGGGATGAACCGAGTAGGGCGTGGTAACCCAGCTCATCCCCTTCCCGCAGATCTCCGGCGACTCCTCCTGGGTGTTATTTGGTTTTCCGCAGCGGGCGGAGATAGGCGTCGTCGGGGCGGAAGTCGTCTTCTTCCTCAGCGCCCGACATCTCCACCACTTCGCCTTCCCACTGGAAGCCGTACGGGTGCAGGTCGGCCGGCGGGGCCAGCGGGTCGCGGAACTCGAACTCGTCCGCCACGCGGTGCGGTTCGCTCTCCAGCGAGAACTCCACACGGCCGCGATCCAGCTCGCGACGGTGCACGTAGGTTTCGCGATTCTTGCGGTGCTCCTCAATGTCGCGAGCCACTTCCTTCTGGCACCGCTCGATCAGCTTGACGATGTAGGGATCCGCCCAAGGCAGCAGGTCCTTCGCCCGGCGGGGGCGATCCTCTTCGCCGTGGATGTACCAGGTGCGGTCGGTCCGCAACTCAAAACGCTCCACTTGGGGCTCCTCATGGCCGCGAGGATTGGCAGGCATACGAACAATCACGCAGCGGACGTTGCGAATCGACATGGCGGATTCCTTGTTTCCTAAAGGCTAGCCGGAAGATTCATTTCCGGGTTTTCGTTGTCAGGACGGTTGGCATCAAAAGCACCCGCCATGCCAAAGCTGGAAAAATCTTTTGGGGCCGGGCAAGACGCTGTGTGCAAGTCGTGTCGTTTACGAGGGTTATGTATCGGAACGCCTGTTCAGCTATCGTTGCCTTCCTGGCTTCATTACGGCCCGGCGGGGCGTAAAGGTTCCAAAGCGGGTGAAAAACTTAGAAGGGCCGCTGGGGCTGTCCTGGTCGGCGCGCACAACGGGGCCCAAGAGCGCGCTTTTTCGGAAGATTGATCAAAGATTTGGCTCACTCCCGCACGCAGGCATCCAGGCGAGTTACCTCCACGATCAGACCACACTTGGGAACTGCGCACGAAAGCCACGCATGAAGGCTGCACATGGGGAGAGTGGGATCACCCATTGTGAACCTGCGCAAGAACCACCTCCGGCGGCGCTAGATTGACGCTGCGTGGAGGGGGAACCATGCTGGGAAACAGGTGGGCTGATCGGCTGGGCTGGGAGAATCGCGGCCACGTCTGCTAAGCTGTGCGGCCACCACATGCAGCGGCCTCGGTTGGCGGGGCCGCCGGTGGTGCCAAGGCGGATTGTTCGTGGGGCCGAACCGTTCACCTGGAGTCATGCAGTGCTTTTTGCCGAGGCGATATGATCGAGCCGTGGCCGGTTGTCCGGCGCCTTGTCTGCCAGGTTGTTCTGGTGCTGCTTTGTGGATGGATCGCGATTGCCTCGGCCGATCCGGTTCACGCCCAGCCGCCGACTCCCTTCGAACCTGTTTTGGCTTCTGGCCCCAAGCGTAGCGACGCGATCGCGCGACCTCTGCCGCCAATCGCTCCCGGAACGGCCTTGCCCGCTATACCGCTCCCTGAGGATGCGGCCTATCGCTTGCCGGCGGAGTTTGAACGGCAACAGGCGGTGATGATCGCCTGCCACGAGTTGCTGGACGAGGTGCCGGAGCTTTTCGCCGAGTTGGTCCGCGAAACGGCCAGCCACGTCACCGTGGTAGCCCTGGTCAGCGATATGCAGGAGTATCGCAAAGCCCGGTCGATCCTCACGCGCTACCGCGTCCGCGGCAATCACGTGCGCTATGTCACCTGCACGCACAACACGATGTGGTCGCGGGATTACGGGCCGTTCATCGTGGAGCACCGTGACGGTTCGGCGGCGGTGATCGATGCCGAGTACGACTTCAACCGCGGCAGCGACGATGCGGTGCCTGCCCAACTCGCCCGGCATTTGCAGCTCCCCCTGGTGCAGGTGGCCATGCGGATCGAAGGCGGCAACCTGCTGAGCAACGGTCAGGGCCTGTGCATCGCCACCGAGGAGCTGTTGCTCGTCAATTCCGAACGCAGCCTGACCGAGCAAGCCGCCGCCGAGGTCATGCGCAGTTGCTTCGGCACCACGCAACTGGTGTTGCTGGAGCCGCTGATGGGGGAGATGACTGGGCATGTCGATATGTTCGCCACCTTCACCGGGCCCAACACCGTGGTCGTGGCGGCGATCGATCCCAAAGTCGACCCGGACAATGCCGCGATTCTCGATCGCAACGCGGCGAAGCTGGCCGCCATCCGCACGCCGCGGGGAGCGCTCAACGTGGTGCGGATTCCCATGGGGCCGCACTCCGATGGCGTGTGGCGCAGCTATACCAACGTGATCTACGCCAACGGGCTGCTGCTGGTGCCCATCTACCACGGCATCGATCAGTCCGGGCAGCGGCAAGCCCTGCAGACCTACGCCAAGCTGTTGCCGGGCTGGCGGATCGTGGGGCTGGATGTCCGCGCGCTGAGTGAGCTGGGCGGGGCGCTGCACTGCATCACGATGAACCTGGGGCCGGCACCGGCACCGCAGACGCATCGTCTCGACCGCCGGCTGCACCGGCTGTTGCCGGCCGAACAGGTGTTGCCGGCGCAGCGCAGGTTGCCGCCGCTCTCGATGCGCGAACATACGGAGCGCGGAAGCGGTCTATGGAACGCCTTCCTGCCTGGCGGGGGGATGCCGTCTGACTGGGCCACGCTGCCACCGGCGCGGTGGTAAGTGGCGGGGGCATTCCAGTCGAAGCGGCCGACAGGACGCTGTTTCATCGAACCCGCCTGTTGTATGTTGTAAGGCGCGCTGGGTGTGGGGGCATGGCAGCCCCGCCCCTGGGGGAGAGCTTGCCCCCGGGCTGCTGCCAAGTCGCGTAGGGACATCGCTCCCGGCGTTCTTCCCGCTCCGGATTGCCCACCGCCGCCCGTGGCCGTTGCGCCGCCGGCATCCGGGCAGGTAAGGGTTTGGTGTTGGCGGGGGGCTTCTTGCCACCGGCCCCGCCGCCTGGCGGGCTGGTTATCGTTGCATCTTTGAGAATCGCGTGGAGGTCGTTGTGTCTTCGTCCGAAACTGAGATTGTTGCCGAATATCGCCGCCGGACGCCCCGCTCCGCTGAGTTGGCCGCCGAAGCCGGCCAGGTCCTCCCCAGCGGGATCACGCACGATGGCCGTCACCTGCAACCCTATGGCATTAACGTGGACCGGGCGCTGGGCAGCCGCAAATGGGACGTCGACGGCAACGAGTATGTCGACTATGCCGGCGGCCACGGTGCGCTGCTCTTGGGCCACAATCACCCGGCTGTCGTTGAGGCCGTGGCCAAGCAGTTGGAACGCGGCACGCACTTCGGCAGCAATCACGAACTGGAGATCCGCTGGGGCCAGGCCGTGCAGCGGCTGATCCCGTCGGCCGAGCGGGTGCGATTCACCAGCTCGGGCACCGAAGCCACGCTGCTGGCGTTGCGGCTGGCTCGGGCCTACACCGGTCGCCAAAAGATTGTGCGGTTCCTGGGGCATTTCCACGGCTGGCACGACCACATGGCCTTTGGCGTGTACTCGCGGTTCGATGGCTCGCCCAGCCCTGGCGTGGTGCCGGGCATTGCCAGCGAGGTGCTGTTGGCCCCGCCCTCGGACGTGGAAGCTACCCGCAAGCTGCTGGAAGAGCAGGGCGACCAGATCGCAGCCGTGATCCTGGAACCCACCGGTGCAAGCTGGGGCCAGGTTCCGTTGCCGCCGGGCTTGTTGCCGATGCTCCGCGAGATTACGGCCAAGCAGGGCATTGTGCTGATCTTCGACGAGGTGATCAGCGGTTTCCGCTGCGCGCCGGGCGGTGCCCAGGCCTATTACGGCATCACGCCCGACATGACCACGCTGGCCAAGATTCTGGCGGGCGGTTTGCCGGGCGGCGCGGTGGCGGGCAAGGCCGACATCATGGACGGCCTGAGCTTTGCCGCCACGGGACCGCAGCGCGAAAAAATCTCCCACCACGGCACATTTAATGCAAATCCGCTTTCGGCAGCAGCCGGCATCGCAGCCCTGAAGGTGGTGGCTGAAACCGACGCCTGCGAAAAGGCCAACCAGTACGCCGCCCAGTTGCGTGAAGGGATGCGAGAAGTCCTCCGCGAAGAGGACGTGCCCTGGCTGGTGTACGGGACGTTCTCGGGCTTCCACATCATGGTCGGGCTGCCCCGGCCCGATGCCACGCACGAGGATGTGGAGCAGGGCAAGTTCACGCCCCAGGAAATCAAGGCGATGCGGAATCCCCACGTGATCAACCAACTGCGGTTGGCGGCCATGTGCGAAGGGGTCGACTTCTTCGGTTGGCCGGGCGGGCCGACCTCGTCGGCGCACACGGCCGAAGACCTCGACCGTACCATCACGGGCTTCCGCAGCGCGATTCGTCGCATGAAACAATGCGGCGTGCTCGACGCCCAGGCGGCGTCGGCGGCCGCGCGCTAGCGTGCCATGGAATCAGACTTCGATCGGCAGCTTCAATCCATGATCGTCCACCAACTGCGCGCCCGAGGGATCACCTCGGCGCGCGTGTTGGCGGCGATGCGGGAGATTCCCCGGCACGAGTTCGTGCCCGAGCCGCTCAAGGACGCGGCTTACGACGACCGCGCCCTGCCGATTGATTGCGAGCAGACGATCAGCCAGCCGTATATCGTGGGCCTGATGACCCAGGCCCTGGAGCTTAACGGCACGGAACGGGTGCTGGAGATCGGCACCGGCAGCGGCTATCAGACCGCAGTGCTGAGCCGCCTGGCGGCCGAAGTCTACAGCATCGAACGTCATGCCGAACTGTCGCGGCAAGCCCAGGAAGTGCTCTCGCGGCTAGGCTGCAACAACGTCCATCTGCGGGTCGGCGATGGCAGCCGCGGCTGGCCCGAGGAAGCTCCCTTCGACCGGATCATCGTGACGGCGGCGGCCGCTCAGTGTCCGGAAGAACTGCTTGAACAGTTGGCCGATCCGGGCCGGCTGGTGATTCCGATCGGTCCTCCGCATCAGCAGAACTTGGTGGCGATCGTGCGTCATGGCGGCAAGGACTACCAGTTTACGCTGTGTCCCTGCCGATTTGTGCCGCTGGTCGAAGATCATTGACCGCCGCCCTCAACTTGCAGCGATTGCAGCCGGTGCTGCGCGCGGCGTGCTAGGGCGTGCACGGTTCCTCGCGACCATTTTGCGGCTGGTTGTGCAGAATCGCCTGAATGGTGGCTACAAGAAGTTGCCGATTGATGGGTTTGCTCAGGTAGTCGTCGCAGCCGGCGGTCAGGCATTTTTCGCGATCGCCCGTCATGGCATGCGCGGTGAGGGCGATGATCGGCACCTGGCAGCCTTCCTGGCGGAGTAGTTGCGTAGCCGTGTAGCCGTCCATCTCCGGCATCTGCATATCCATCAGAATCAGGTCGAAGGGGTTACCGGCTGCCGCCGCCTGGTGGAACATTTCGAGCGCGATGCGCCCGTTTTCGGCGACGGTTACTTCGTAGTTGGCCTTACGCAGCACCAGCCCAATCAATCGCTGGTTATCCGGCCCATCTTCCGCGAGCAGGATCCGGCCCGCAGCTGTTTCTTGGAGCTGCGGCTCTTCCAGCGGCATTGCCGGCGGACTGGCGGTATCGAGGGCCGCGGCAGGCTGCGGCGACACAAAACAGGGGACGTGTCGCTGCTCCGGCGGTATGGCCGCGCCGATGTCGAGCGTCACCGTGAAGCGACTGCCGCAGCCCGGCTTGCTCTCGACGCTGATCTCGCCGCCCAGCAGATTGACCAGGCGTTTGGAAATGGTCAGCCCCAGGCCCGTGCCGCCAAACCGGCGCGTCATCGACGTATCGGCCTGCGAGAACGGATGGAACAGTCGGTTCATTTCCTCCGGCGAGATCCCAATGCCGGTATCGTCGACGTAGATGTGGAGGATGCCGCGGCCGTCGATGTCTTCGTAGGCCATCGACACCGTAACCCGTCCCTGCTCCGTGAACTTGATCGCGTTGCCGACCAGGTTCACCAGCACCTGTCGTAGCCGCACCGGGTCGGTGTTGCCGTGGCTGGGCAGCGGCGTCAGGGCACGGATATCCAAGTCGATGCCTTTCTGTTCCGCCCGCACGCGCATCAAGTCGCGGATGTCTTCCAGCAGCGACCACAGCGGCACGTCGACGCGTTCCAGTTCCATCCGGCCGGCTTCGATCTTGGAGAGGTCGAGGATGTCGTTGATGATCTCCAGCAGATGCAGGCCGTTGCGGCGGATGGTTTGTAGAGCCTCGCAGCGAGGCCGGCCGGTGACTTCGTCCTGCTCGATCAGCAGGTCGGTGTAGCCCAGGATCGCCGTCATGGGCGTGCGAATTTCGTGGCTCATGTTCGCCAGGAACTCGCTCTTGGCCGCGGTGGCCTGCTTGGCGGCCAAGGCCAGTTGCCGGGTGTGTTCCAGAGCCTGGGCCAGTTGTTTGTTGGCTTGTTCCAGTTCGTCCTTGGCCCGGCGGATCTCCAGTTCCACCCGCTTCTGTTCGCTGATGTCGCTGGCCACGCCCATGTAGCCTTGCAGCGTGCCGTCGCTATCGGTGAGGGGAGAAAGCGAGAGCAGCACCGGCAGCCGCGTGCCATCCTTGCGGACGTAGGTCCACTCTTTCTGGGTCCGCGTTGTGGACAGGTGCCAGAACAGGTCGGCCTCGGATTCGATGGGCTTCCCCAGCTCCTGACTGAGTGCCGCGGCCCGTTCCCGCAGTTCCTGCGGATCGTGGAACAGAAGCGGCGAACGCTGGCCGATGACTTCGTCGGCGGTGTAGCCCAGCATGGCCTCGGCGGCCGGGTTGAAGACCTGGATGATGCCTTCGTTGTCGGTCGAGATGATGGCGTGGCCGGCATGCTGGAGGATCGCCTGAAGGCGGGCGGCCAGCTTGCGGTTGGCCTGCTCCGCCCGGCGGCGTTCGGTGATGTCGGTGCGCAGGCTCACATAGCCCAGCAGCCGTCCCTGGGGATCGCTGATCGCGGCGTTGGTGGTTTGCACCCAGTACAGATCGCCGTTCTTGGTGCGGTTGCAAATTTCGCCGTGCCAGACACCGTGCTTGGCCAGCGCCGCGTACATCTCTTTCCAGAACGAGGGGGGATGCACGCCGGAGTTGAGGATGCGGTGATCCTGGCCGAGCACTTCGTGATATTCGTAACCACTCAGCTCGCAGAACTTGCGGTTGGCGTACACGATGCGGCCCCGGGCATCGGTCTCGCTGAGGATGGCGTGCTCGTCGAGGGCCTGACGTTGCAGGGCCAGCTCCCGCAGCGCCAATTGCGCCCGCTGTTCGCTTTCGATCAGGCGATGGATGGTTTGCTTCAAGGCCGAGGCCAGCGAACCGATCTCGTTGGGTGGCAGCGACGGCAGCACCAGCTCGCCGCCCGAGGTATACCGCTGTTCCAGCGCGTGCGTGATCCGCGTTAGCGGCGAGAGCACGTGGCGATCGAGCAGCATCCAGGCCAACAGCCACAACACCGCGATGGTGGCCAGCGCCAGCTGCGTTCCGATGATGATCGACCGCAGCAGCCCCCGGGCAGTGGCCACGCTATCGATCCGGACCAGCACCGCGCCCGACCCGTGCGTGTTGGCGGGCGCTGCCCAGTGCAGCGGTGCGACGTACTGGTAGACGCCGGCCGGTTGATCAATCCGTTCTACCGGACTGTGCGTGCGGAGCGTTTGCAGCAATGGATTGACGGCGGTGGCGTCCTGGAGTTCCGCGATGGGGCGGTTCAACCAAAGACGGTTGGTGGACGCGACAACCTGCGGCGGCTCGCCACTCACCACAATTACGGCGGCCACGTCGTCATCGGCCGCCGTGGCATCGACCATCCGCTGCAAATAGCTGGAATGGGGCATCACGCCCGCGGCCGAATGGAGGGTATCGGCCAGCATGCGGGCTTTGCTGCCAAGCTGGTCAACCAGCATCTGCTTGTAGAGCAGCGAGCCGAGCCAACTGACCATCAGGAACAACAGCAGCCCCGTGGTCAGCAGCGGTACCAGCACCTGCCGGCGCAGCGAGAGCGGACGAGGGGGGCGGTGCGGGCCCTCGCGAGTGACAGGTTTCGGTTCGTCGGCAAAGACGCGTATCATGGCTGCGGCGCTCAGGGAAGCGAAGGCGTCATGGGCGCATCGGCGAACGTACCCGCTTTGCCCGTCGGAGCAGCTTGCTTATCCGCCAGATGGTACGGCTGCCGCTGCAGCCCCAGAGCCGCCGCCAGCATGGCAGGCCGCGGGCGCAGGCAAGCGGTTATGTCGATCTCGCCGGCGAACAAGCCAGAACGTTTCAGCGTGTTGACCGAACGCGCCAGGGCGTCCGCCAGGTGCCCTTGTTCCAGGTAGGCCTGCTGTTCGGCCAGCGACACGATTTGCATTTCGTGCTTGAGGAAATGACGCACGCGCTCAGGCGTCATCATCAGGTGCGGGGCCATGAGCCTCGCGGCTTGATCGGGATTCTGGGCCGCATACGCCACGGCCCGGTCGAACGCCCGAATCAACCTGGCCAATTCGGGATCGCGAGTCTGGGCGATGCCGGCTTCGACAAATAGCAGGTTGGCCACCAGCCCGGGCATGTTGCGGGTGCAATACAGGCGGCGGGCGCCGTCCTCGTTGAGTAGCGTATGCGAGGTCGGCGGATAGGTGACCACCGCCGCCAACTCGCCCTCAACGAACTGTCGCCGCTGTTCGTGCTGGTCGCACAGCACCACGTTGACATCGTCGAGCGTCATGCCGTGTTGCGCCAGGGCATGGGCAAGCACAAACATGCTTACCGAGCCTGGCTCGCAGCCTACGTTCTGTCCTCGCAGGTCGTTGATGGATTGAATGGACGGAGCGGCAAGGATCATGTCGCCGCCGTGCGAAAGATCGGTCACGTGGATGGCGCAGGGGTGCCGCCCCGGTAGCGCACAGGCCTGGAGCAACTCCACGTTCGTGGCATAAATGCCGTGCAGTTGTTTACGGAAGTAAGCCCGTTGGGCGTCGGCCAGCGAGGTGAAACTCAGCAGCCGGACGTTGCAGCCTTCTTCTTCGAAGTAGCCAAGCTCTTGCGCCAGGTAGGCAAAGGCGTGACCCGGCCAGGGGCTCACACCGATGCGCAGCGGTGCCTGCTCAACGGGAAGGCACCCCACGATCGAAAGCCCCACCGCTACCAAGATGACGACTGCCAGGAGGTATTGCAGGCTGGACATGTAAGCAATCAACCAACCGCACCTGAGCTGCTGCTCCACGGAGGATCCACCTGGCGGGCGGCGAACGGCCCGCTGCGGTTGTGCCGCAATCGGCTTCCCATGCAGGCCCTGCCAGGCGGCTTTCCTTCCCCTCTGCCGGCTCTAGGGCAAGGGGACGAGCAACTCTAGGCCACCTCCAATGGCGTGCTGAGCATACGGGGCTTTCGAGGGCGAATCTGAGGTAATTCCCTATATGCGCACGCGGCAAAAACGATACGGCCCAGCGCACTGTCAGAATTGGCACGCGAAAGCAGCTCGCGGCAATGTTCGGTGGGCGACGAGAGAGAGCCGACGTCACGGGGGTGGGGGAAGTGGTTGGCTACACGTCGGCGCCCAGAAACTCCGCCGGCACGACCCGCATCATCTCTTCGATGCTGGTTTCGCCGGTGGCCACGCGCAGCATGCCTGCCCGATAAAACTCCACCATGCCATCCTCAATGGCCACCCGCTCGATCTCGCGGGCCATCATCCCGGCTGCCACCGCTGCCCGAACCTGCTTGGTGATCACCATCACCTCGAACAGGCCCGTGCGCCCCGCGTACTCTTCAAAGTTGCAGGCCTGGCAGCCCCGGGCCGAGTACAATGCCGGCCGCGTATTCTCGGGCAGCAGATCGTGGATGTCGCGGAAGGTTTCAGGAGCTTCGGAGAGATCGATCGCCTCGCGACAGGCCGGGCACAAGGTACGAATCAATCGCTGGGCCACGACACCCCGCAGACTGTTGGCGAGGAAGTAAGGATTGACGTCGTACGCCAACATACTGTGGACGGCGGCGCCTGCCACCGGCGCGTGCAACGTGGCCAGAACCAGGTGGCCGCTGTTGGCCGCGCGGACGGCCGTCTGAGCGGTGATCGGGTCGCGGATCTCGCCCACCATGATTACGTCGGGCGCTTGCCGCAGCACGCTCCGCAGCAGCTCGGGAAAATCAACATTGATCTTGTAATTGACCTGCGACTGCCGTACGCCTTCCAGCGCATACTCGATCGGGTCTTCGATCGTGTTGATCTTGCGCTTGCCGTTATTGAGATGTTCCAGGCAGGCGTACAGCGTGGTGGTCTTGCCCGACGAGGTGGGCCCCGTCACCAGGATCAACCCGCCGGGGCTGTTGAGCATGCCGATCAGGGCTGAAAGCTGTCGAGGCAACAGCCCCAGGTTTTCAAACCGTCGCAACTGCGCGTCGCGCAGCAGCAGGCGGATGCTGAAGTCTTCGCCGAACAAGGTGGGCAGGGTGTTCACCCGCAGGTCCATCTTGCCGCGGCTGGTGCTGGTGACGATGCGGCCTTCTTGCGGCCGGCGGGTTTCGTCGATGCTGATCTGGGCCAGCACCTTGATGTGGTTCATCAGCCGGCGGCCGTATGCCCGGGGCACCCTGGCCAGCGAATGGACCATGCCCATCCGCCGCACGGCAAGCTCCACCTGGTTTTCCAGCGACGAGAGATAAAGGTCGCTGGCGGACATGCGCGTTACCTGGTCGATCAGTTCCTGGAAGGCGTCTTCGACCGGCCGTTCTTCCCACCGCAGGGGCTCGAATGTGATTTCTTGATTCATTGAGATTCCCCGGCCAAAGCACGGGCGGCGTCGAGGTTGTCGGCCATGTAGAACACGCGGTCGAGCTTCAGCACGCGCAGAGTCTGGCTGACGAGCGGTGTGGCGCTATGCAGGATCAGTCGTCCGCCCGCCTCGCGGAATCGTTTATGACAACGCAGCAGCCAGTTGACGCCAGATGAATCGACAAAGGTGGAGCCATCCAGTCCCAGGAGGACTTTCTTGCTGTAAACCTCTTCGCCCAGTGCCTGAGCCAGCGGCTCTCGCGTGGGATCAAAGCGGTCCTGGGAGATACTGCCTTCAGTCTGGCAATGCACGAACGTACCGTCGTCACCAACGATTTTCACACGCATGGACGGAACTCCAGCCGGCCGCCGCCGGTAACGCCGGGAAGATTGAGGCGGTGGGCAGTCCCCGCGCCCGCGGCCAGATGTTACGGTACTCGCTCCGCCGCACCGCCGCAAGCGAGCGTAGCGGCCAGAAGAACATGCCCGCACAGCAAGCATCCAGCGGTGCAATCTCGCGGTTATTGGCCTGCCGCAAAGCGAATGCCGACGTCTCAGCGCGCGGGAATTCCCTCGTTGGAGATGCTCGCCGCTGGCTTGCTCCGCGGGGGTTATGTCGGTGTCTTCAATCCGCCGAAGCGGCGGTCGCGCCGGGCGTATGCCCGAAACGCGTCGTGCAGATCGGCCACGCCGAACTCGGGCCAGCAGCGCTGCGTGACCCAGATTTCGGCATAGCTGATCTGCCATAGCAGGAAGTTGCTCAGCCGCATCTCGCCGGCCGTGCGGATCAGCAGATCGGGGTCAGGCATTCCGGCCGTGTAGAGATAGTCGGCCACGGTGGTTTCGTCGATATCGTCGGGCGACAGTTCGCCCGCTTGCACGCGTGCCGCAATGGCCCGCATGGCGTCGGCCAGTTCGCCTCGCCCGCCGTAGTTAACGGCCAGGCACAGCCGCGTGCCGGTGTTCTCGCGGCTCATGGCAATGGTCTTGTCCATCTGCCGCTGGACGGAAGCGGGGATGCCGTCGCGGCGGCCGATGACTTCCAGGCGGATTCCCTGCTCGAGGATTGTCGCCCGTTCCTCGATCAGATACTGCTCAAGCAGTTGCATCAGGAAGTCGAGTTCGGCCTGGGGACGCTTCCAGTTTTCGCTGGAAAGGCAGTACAGCGTCAGTTGCTCGATGCCCAGCCGGGCACATTCCTCGGTAACCGCCCGCACGCTCCCAACCCCGCGGCGGTGCCCTTCGATGCGAGGGAAGCCCCGTTGTTGCGCCCAGCGTCCATTGCCATCCATGATGACGGCCACGTGACGGGGAAGCCGCTCCGGCGGGAGGTCGAGCAGAAGCTGCGGCTGGGTTTGGGTGGCGGTTGCCATGGCGATCCGTCTTGGAAAGCTTCAACAGCAGAGTTCTAAGGTTGACCAGCCCCCGGCTCTTCCATTAAGGCCGGGCGTGGGCAAGCGGCAGGCGGGACGATCGCAGCGGCCCCCGGCTAAGCCGGAGGCCAAGGCGAGGCAATCTCCCCTTTCATCGTGCGGCGTTTCCCCTCCCCAGGCAAGGGCAGTTATCCCGGGGAGCCGCTTGGAAGTTCCGGAAACTCAGCCCGCCAGACAATTCGAATCACGCCGCCGCCACGGTTTTCTCGCCGCGGTCGAGCCAGACTATGCCGGGACGGGGATGGTCTGCTCGCGATCCGGACCGACCGACACCAACTCCACCCGCGCTCCCACCAGTTCCTGGATGCGCTCGACATACCGGCGGGCGGCCTGGGGCAAATCGGCGTAGTTTCGGATATCCGAGATCTCCTGCTTCCAGCCGGGCAGGGTTTCGTACACCGGGCGGACCTTGGACAGGTCTTCGGCGTGGCTGGGGAACACGGTGGTGGTCTTGCCGTCGATCTCGTAGGCGGTGCAGATCGAAATCTCATCCAGCTCGCTCAGCACGTCGAGCAGCGCCACGGCGATCGAATCGACGCCGCCCAGCCGCGCCGTGTAGCGGACGGCCACGGCATCAAACCAGCCGCAGCGTCGCGGCCGCCGGGTAACCGTGCCGTACTCGTTGCCGCGGTCGCGCAAGTGCTGGCCGATGCTGTTGTCCTGCTCGGTCGGGAAGGGGCCGCCGCCCACGCGCGTGGTGTAGGCTTTGACCACACCGATGATCCGAGTGAGGTACCGGCCCGGCACACCCGCCCCGGAGCTGATGCCCACGCCCGAGCTGTTGCTGCTGGTGACGTAGGGGTACGTGCCGTGATCGACGTCCAGCAGCGAACCTTGGGCGCCTTCGAACAGCACCCGGCGATTGGATTCCAGGGCCGAGAGCAGAAACTCCGTCGTATCGGCCACAAACGGCTTGAGCCGCTCGGCATAGCCGCAGTAGTCGCGGTAAATGGCTTCGGCATCGAGGGGTTGGAAGTTGTCGCCGCCCAACGAAGCCAGCGTGGGGTTCTTGCTGGCGACGATCCGCTCGATCTGCTTCTTGAAGCCGGCGCGGTACATGTCGCCCAGCCGCACGGCGTTGATCCGGCCCACCTTGTCCTGATAGCAGGGGCCGATTCCGCGCATCGTGGTGCCGATGCCCTCGGCGTCCAGGGCGCCCAGGTTCCGCAGCCGCTCTTCCTCGAAGTGCCAGGGGAAGATGACGTGGGCCCGGTCGCTGATCATCAGGTTGCTCGAGTCGACCTTCACGCCGCGTTCGACCAGGCCGTCGATCTCGCCCAGCAGGCTAGCCGGGTTGAGCACCACGCCGCCGGTGATGACGCACTGCACGCCGGGCGTGAGGATGCCACTAGGCATCAGCGAGAGTTTATACGTTTGGCCGCCCGTGACCACGGTATGCCCGGCGTTCGCGCCGCCTTGATAGCGGGCAACGATGTCGTGCGACTCGGTGAGCAGATCGACGATCTTGCCTTTGGCTTCGTCTCCCCATTGCAATCCAACGACGCAAGTCCCGGCCACGTAAAGGTTCCTCGATCAAAGCGTCGCGCCAGGCGACTTTTCGGGCGGCAGTTACCAGATGCGGGATGCGGCCGCGAGGGCAGCCGCTCCGCACAACAAAAAACGCAGCGCGCAGCCCCACTCATCTGCGAGGCCCGCAGCTACGCCAAAACCAGAGATTAACGCATTTGCCGCAAAAGCATAGAGCGCCAAGCGTCGAATGGTCAACCACGCCGGGGGGGTGACACGTCTGCCGGTTCGCCATCGTGGGGGGGCGCGCTGCCGCAAGCAGCCTGCCCCGGAATCCGGCAAGTGGCAGGCAAGGTAGATGTACGAATCGTCATCTTCCAGGTTGGACGTCCCGTGTTCCAGGGGTCGATACAACCGCTAGAAGCGTTAAACCCTGCCACCAAGGAACTGGATGCGATGCGGCAAGGACGGATAACTCGCTGGGGCATGCTGGTGCTGTTGGCGGTTCAGGCAGCTTGGGGCACAAGCATCGTGTGGGCCGGGCCAGTAGCGTCCCCGCCTGGCCAGGGCGAAGTGACACCGCTGCCAGCACTGCCGGCAAGCCATACGGCCCCCGAGCCGACGGCGCCTCCGACGCCCGCGCGGCCGCGAAGTGAAGGCATCGAGCTGACCGAATACCTGCACCACTTCTCGACCAATGTCAGCGCTAGCGGTGGCAGCCAGGGCGACGGCGGCTCCACCAAGACGTGCCTGAGCTGTGGCCACTCGTCGGATGGTGCCTCGCCGTGCAATTGCGATGACAGCAGCAAGACGAAGTCGAAGTACCCGACCGTCAGCGTGACGGGCTTCTTTCATGCCGATGGGCTGTGGTTCACCCAGGACACCGCCAATCGCGAGGCCGTCAACGGTGTGCACGATGTGGCCGATTTCCGCCGTGCTCGTCTGGCGGCCAAGGGCGACGTGGCGGACAACGTCTCGTACATGATCGAGTTCGACTTCGCCTTTCCGGGCCGGCCGAGCTTCATGGACGTGTGGTTGGATATCTCCGATCTGCCGATTGGCCACTTCCGCGTGGGCCAATGGCGTCAGCCGTTCTGTATGGATGCACTGACCAGTGTGCGCGAGCTGACGTTCTTCGAACGGGCGTTGCCGTTTGCCTTCGTGCCGTTCCGCCAGACAGGTATCGGCTTCTACGATACGGCGCTGGATGAACACATGACCTGGGCCGTCTCCGGCTACCGCTTCCCCACCAACGTGTTCGGCAACGTGTTTGGCGATGACGGCTACGGCGTGAGTGCCCGGGTGACCGGCCTCCTGCACTCCGACCCCGAGCTCAACCAGAACACCCACGTCGGTGTCGCGTACACCTGGAACGAGCCGGCTACTGGCTTTACGCAGATCCGTACGGCACCGGAAGTCGGCTTCACGCAACTGGATTTTCGCGATGTCGATTTCGAGGTGCCGTTCTTCGTCGATACCGGCCAGATTCCCAGCCACAGTTACCAGGTGCTGGGCTTTGAACTGGCGCAGTCATTCGGCCCGCTGGTGCTTCAGTCGGAGCTGATGTATGCCTGGGTCGGCCAGACGGGCGGGCCAAGCGTGATGTTCCCAGGCATGTATGCCCAGGCTTCGTACGTGCTGACCGGCGAACGCCGCGAGTACAACCGCAACCAGGGCGTGTTCGACGGCGTGAACCCCGCGAACGACTTCGGGAAGCATGGCTGGGGAGCCTGGGAAGTGGCCGCCCGGTGGTCTTACCTGGACCTGAACGACAACAACGTCCTCGGCGGCCGGCTGGAAGATCTCACCTTCGGCCTGAACTGGTACTTGAACACGTTTACCAAGTTCCAGTTTCAATATGTGCGTTCGTGGCTGGATAGCCCCGTCAATGGCGATAGCGCGTGCAGCATTTTCGGCGTGCGTACCCAGCTCGACTTTTGACGAAGACTTACGGGGCCAGCGGCAGCCGCACGGTAAACGTCGTCAACTCATCGGGTATGCTTTCGGCCACGATGGTGCCGCCGTGGGCTTCCACGATCGTCTTGCAGATGCTTAGGCCCAGGCCCGTGCCGCGGCACGCCTGGTCGCGATGCCGAGCCTTATCGGTCTGGTAGAAGCGTTCGAAGATCCGGCTGAGTCCGTCGGGATCGACGCCCGGCCCGGTGTTCGATACGGAGAGCACCGCCTGGTGCACCTGATGGTCGTGCCAGAGCCGCACGTCGATGCGGCCGCCCGGCGGCGTGAACTTGATGGCGTTATCGAGCAGGTTATTGAGCACTTGCCGCAGGTGATGCCGGTTGCCGCCCGCCACGGTGGTCGGGATCGTATGCACGTGCAGATCGAGCTTCAGCGACTCGGCCAAGGCCTCGAACATATCGCAGCACTGGGTGACGATCTCGTCGAATGCCAGTTCTTGCCAGTGGACGCGCAGCCGCTGCGCGTCGCCCTCGGCCAACAGCAGCAACTGGTTCACCAGGTACTCCAGCGTGGAGCATTCCTCGATCACGTCGGCCAGGAACTGCTCGTACTCGCCCCGCGATCTCGGCGCGCCCAGGGCGACTTCGGCCGTGCTGCGGATGGCGGCTACCGGAGTTCGCAGTTCGTGCGCGGCATTGGCTACGAAGTCCTCGCGCCGGCTCAGGTACGACGCGATCCGATCAAGCAGGTTGTTGATCGTAGCCGCCAATTGATCCAGCTCGTCGCCGGTCCCGCGGATCGGCAGTCGCTCATCAAGCTGCATCGGCCGCAAGTCGCTGGTCCGCTGGGTCATGTCGCCCAGCACGTGCACCACGCGCCGCGCCAGCCAGTAGCCCAGCGGCAGTGCGACGACCAAGGCGATCGTGGCGACTTCCAGCGCCAGGAAATCGACGCGGCGGATATCCTCGTCCAGCACGGTGCGCGGGATGCCAACGCGGACCAGCAGCTTCCGGTTGGTGTCGTCATGCACGATGCGCTGTGCGATCCGGTAATCGCCGACATACGCAGGCCCGAAGTCGGCCAGCGGCAAGTCGCCTGGCAGGTCGTCGGGTTGATCGTCGCTGGCCCAAACCTGGTTGCCTTGGTTGTCCAGCAGCATGACGAAACGGCCATGACCATGCCGCTGCAACCAGGAGGGCGAGCGCTTGCGCGACTGGGGAGCGAAGCTGTCGGCATCGGCCAGGACCGACTCGGTGAGCGCGTCGAGGTCGTCCAGCAGAAAGGTGTCCACTTCGTGCAGCAGCGCCTGGCGAACGCCGATCTGCATGCCCACGAGGGTCAGGCCCGCGGTAACCACCACCACCGCGGCGTTCCAGATCATCAGGCGGAAGCGGATGGTGCGGGAGGCCTGTTTAAGCCACGCGGAAAACATAGCCTCGGCCCCGCACGGTATGGATCAGCGAGTCTTCGCCGCCCCGGTCGAGCTTGCGCCGCAGCCGGTTGATGTGCACGTCGACCACGTTGGTGATGCCTTGCCAGTCTTCGCCCCAGATGTGTTCGTTGAGCATCTTGCGCGTGACGACGTGGCCCGCGTGCCGCATCAAGAACTCGAGAATGCTGAATTCGGTGGGCGACAGATCGATCTCGACCCCGCCTCGCGTAACTTTGCGGGTGCTCAGATCCAGTTCCACATCGCCGATGCAGTGACGCGGGCCAGGGCGAAACGACGACCGGCGGCAGATGGCCTGGAGCCGGGCCAGCAACTCGGCGAAGTCGAACGGCTTGACCAGGTAATCGTCGCCGCCGCTTTGCAGACCTCGCACGCGATCATCCACGGAGCCCAGCGCCGTGAGGATCAACACCGGCGTCTGGTTGCCTTCGTTACGGATGGCTTGCACGATGGTCAGGCCGTCGCGATCAGGCAACAGCAGGTCGAGTACGATCGCGTCGTACTGCTGGGTGCGTGCCAGTTGCAATCCTCGCTCGCCGTTGAGCACCCAGGTGCATTCGTGCCCGGCTTCGGCGAGGCCGCGTTTGAGCGCTTTGCCCAACCGCTGGTCGTCCTCCACCACCAATAGCTCCATGGTTGTCGTCCCTCTGCGCCGCTGGCTATTCTCATTATCACTGTAGTTACTGCGCGGCCCGCTGCCGAGGGGGCAGTAACATCGAGGGCCCAGAGAAGCACCGGCTAGAAGGAGTTGCAACCGCCAGGCTGTGGCATGCTCCGCCGGTCGTGGAGGGGGGGCTGCCGCAAGCAGTTACCGCGGGCTGCCAGCACGCGCGGCGATTAGTGCCTCGAGCGCGCGGGCGACGCGGTAGGCGGCATCGGGCCGGGCCTGCGACCGCATCGCGCGAGCCAGCACCGGCCGCTCGGCATCGTCCAAGAGGCGAGCGACGGCTTCAGCCAGACGGCGGGGCAGCTCAGGGCCCGCTTCACGCTGATCGACTACCAGGCAACCGCCGGCGGCCTGCATGGCCAGGGCGTTCTGCCGCTGATGATCGTCGGCGGCAAACGGAAAGGGACAGAGTACGGCAGGCACCCCGGCGGCGGCCAGTTCGGCCAGGGTGGTGCCACCGGCCCGGCTGATCGCGGCATCGGCGGACAGCAGCAGACGAGGCATGTCGGCTACGAATGGAACCACTTGGGCCGGCACTCCCGCAATCGCGTAGCAACGCCTGGTGGCAGCCACGCCTTGCGGGCCGGCAATGTGGGTGATCCGCCAGTTATCCAGTTGTGGAGCCAGCCGAGCTAGCGCGGCCGGCACCGTTTCGTTCAAGCTTGTCGCCCCTTGGCTGCCTCCCAGCACGACCAGTCGCCGAGGCGCTTGATGCGGGGCGGGCGTATCCGTGTCGCCGGCGAAGCTGCGGACCCCGGCCACAATGCGCTGGCGGCTCAAGTAGCCCAGTGGGCGAGGAACCGGCGTGACCGTGAAGCCAGCTCGCACGGGCGTACCGGTGACGAGGATCGATGCCCGGCGGGGCAGGGGGGCGGCCGCTGATTCGAACGCCACGCACACGTGTGAGGCTGCCCGGGCAAACCACCGCGTGGCCTTGCCCGGCACCGTGTTGGCTTCCACCAGCACCAGCGGTATGTCGAGTCGTATGGCTGCCGTGGCCGTGGGCACGCTGGCATAACCGCCAAGCCCTAGCACCGCGGTTACCCGCTCGCGGTGCAAGAACCTTGCGGCCTTCAGGTAGCCGGTCAGGTTGTCTTTCAGGCAGCCCAACAATCGGCCGGGCGTCTTCCCCAGCGGCCGCGAAGGCACGGCCAGGTAATCGATACGATTCGCCGCCGCCGCTTCACGTTCCCAGCTTCGGCCCGTACCGATCAGGGTGACACGCAGCTCGGGCAGCTGCGCGCGCAGCGATTCCACCACCGCCACGCCGGGGTAGACATGCCCCCCGGTGACGCCGCCGGCTAACACGAGATGGACCGCGGGCGATGACATAGGCGGTGAAGGGTTCAAAGTGAAGGGCCCTGCCGAACCGTCACTCAACCTGTTCTGGCCGATGATGCGGCCAGCCTGTTACGGCCGTTCGCCTCGCCGGTGCGCGGCGGCATCGGCATGTGTCTCTTGGCCATCACGCTGCGCAAAGTGGGGCGGACGAAGCTCGTGAACCTTGGCCGTGGTGGCCGGTGCTCCGGATTGGGAAGGACGCACTTCGTCGGCGGTGGCTTCCTGCGCTTGTTGCGTCGCGGCTGCGGCTTCGGCAGCCTGACGCGCGTGCAGGTCGGCCAGGATCAACCGCACGGCGTTCTCGCAAGCGCCGGGATGGCCCACCCGGTCGCACAGGTCGCCCAACTTTTCGCGGCAAGCCATGCGTGTGGACGAATCGGTCAGCCATTCGATCACGTGCCGGGCGATATCGGCCGAGCGGTCCGTGCAGGTGAGGTACTCGGGGAACAGCACGTCGGCGGCATCGGGCTGGCTTGGGTGATACGGCGTGATGTCGGGATCGAACGGATCCTTCACGGACAGCAGGTTCACCAGCGTGATGTACTTCACCTTGCGGAAGAACTGCTGGAGGAAGTAGCCCACGCGGCCAATCTTGTACAGGATCACCGTTGGCGTGCGGTAATACATCAGCTCCAGCGACACCGAGCCGGAGACTGCCATCGCGCAGGTGGCTTGCGAGATCAAGACTGGCGTGCGGCCCACGTGAATTTCCACCGGGAACTTGCGGCCCGCGGCATGCAACATCTCCGACGCCATGTCGGCATGCTGCCGCTTGAAGGCGGCGATGGCGAACCGGGCTTCGGGCACCTGGCGATGTACCTGCTCGGCCGCCTTGATGAACCATGGCAGGTTGTGTTTGACCTCTTGGGTGCGCGAGCCGGGCAGAATGACCACCAGCGGCCGCTGGTCATTACGCTCTTCGCTGCGGAAGGGCGAAGCCAGGTCGTGCCGGCGCACCTCGTCAAAGAACGGATGGCCCACCAGCGTGGCACGGCAGCCTCGCTCTACGAGCCAGTCGCGTTCAAACGGCAGCGCGCACAGCACGTGGTCGACCAGCCGCCGCATCTTCTTTACCCGCCAGCGGGCCCAGGCCCAGATCTGCGGCGGGGCATAGTAGAAGACCGGGATGCCGTGCGCCTTGGCGCGGCGGGCGATCCACCAGTTGAAGCCGGGGAAGTCGATCAGCACCACGGCGTCGGGCCGCTGTTCGCGGAAGCAGCGATCAGCCTGCCGCAGGTACGACCAGAACTTGTGGATGTTCAGCAGCGCCCGCAGAAACCACATCACGGCCAGGGCGGTGAGGTCGGCGTGCAACTCGCAGCCGGCCGCCTGCATTTTGGGGCCGCCGTACCCGATCGCCTTGAAGCCGGGCGATTGCCGCTTCAATTCGGTGATGAGGTTGGCCCCGTGCAAATCGCCGCTGGGCTCGCCGGCACTGAAAAAAATGGTCAAGGGGCGCGATGTCATGGAATCCACAGGGGGTGAGCGGAATGGCTTGGGGAAGGCACTTGAAGGTTATGAGCCGGCGACCACAAACAGCCCGGCGGCATGGTGTCAGGCCTGGTGCATCACGCGGGTACCGGGTTTACGGGCTGGGTCCACACGCAGTTGCCGGCCATCGATCCGCGATTCGAACCGGGCCAGCTCATCGTAGGTGGGATGTTGCACGATCTTTCGCAGGTACCACACCACCAGCAGGTTGATCAGACTCGGCCACGAGAAGTGACCACGCGGACGCCGCGCGGGGCGATGGTCGACCGTGATTTCACAAACGCGATAACCTTTGACGGCCATCAGCGCGCCGATGAAGCGGTGCATGCCTCGGCCCAGGTCGAGACCCACCAGGGCTTCGCGTCGGGCTGCCCAGAACAGGCAGGTCGGATCGCGGACTTCGACACCAAACAGCAGCCGGCGCGGCCACAGGACAAAGGCTTGCAGAAACTTGATCGGCCGGCTGCGACGGCGACGGCCATGCACCAGGTCGGCCCGGGCCAGCCGCTCGGTGAGCCATTGAATCTGCTCGGGCAAATAGCGCGGGCCCGGCTCCATGGCTACGATGATCTGGCCGCGCGCGGCCGAAATGCCGGCGGCCAAGGCGGCGCTGAGCCCTTGCCGTTCTTCCAGGCGGAGCACCCGCAGTTGCGGATACTCGGTCAGCAGGCGGCGCCAAAGCTGGATGCTCTCGAACCGGCCGCCGTCGTCGATGCCGATGACTTCGAACGTCTCCGCGAGCGCAGCAGCAGCGCGGATCACCTCGGGCAATTGCCGGGCAACTTCGTCTCCGGCGTCGCGGGCCGGAATCAGCACCGAAAGCTGAACCATGCGACCGACCACGGAAGAACCAAAGGACGTCCCTGTCGAGCCGAAAGTATCGTCAAACCGCTGACTACGGGAAAGGGCAGTTCTCCGAGCGCGACAAACGGTTGTTTGCTAGCGGCCGCTTCCGTGCAGCACTCGAAACATCTTGGCGGTGTGGCGGTTACGTCGGCGGCCCCAAGCGGCCCCAGTAACCAAACTGGGGGCGGTATCAATTGCTGTTGATCCCGACCGGTGCGGGCGGCCGGTATACCGTGCGCCTGCGGCCCGCCTCGCCGTTCGATTCGCCCCCCAGCCAAGGATGTTTCCCCCGCTAGCTACCAGGGCGACGCCATGCTGACCATCTGCGATAGCAACTACCGGATAAACCGCCGCGAACTTTTGCGGATTAGCAGCTTGGGATTGGGAGGGCTAGCGCTGGCGTCGCTCTTGGGCATGAAGGCGGCGGGCGGTTCGTTCGATACTTCGGGGCCCTTGCGCGACAAGTCGGTCATCTTTCTCTTTCAACAGGGCGGTCCCAGCCAGCATGAGACATTCGATCCCAAGGTCGATGCCCCTATCGACATTCGCACCGTGACGGGCGTCACGCAGACCTCGGTACCGGGCGTGTGGTTCGGCGATACGCTTGGTCAGCTAGCACGGTTGGCGCACAAGCTGACCATCGTGCGGTCGTTCCAGACGAACAACGCCGGGCATAATATCCAGCCGATGGTTGGGCCCGATTCGCTCGAAACCAATATCGGCGTGCATTACGCCCGGGTCGCCGGAGCCACCCGGCCGGCCACTGGTATGCCGACCAATGTCATCCTGTACAACCACGCGGTCGATACCAACGTGCCCAAGGGCAGTGCCCGGGGGAACCTGTCGGCAACCGGCAGCTATGGATCGGGCTTTGCGCCGTTCGTGCCTGGCGCCGAGGGCAATTTGCAGCGCGACATGCGGTTGAACCTGCCGCCCGAGCGGTTCTTTGGCGATCGCCGTTATCTGCTGGAACAACTCGACCGTATCAACCGCCGCATCGATGCGTCGGGCGAACTGGATGCGATGGACGAGTTCCAGCAGCAGGCGTACGAGCTGCTCCTGGGCGGCGGCGTGGCCAAGGCGCTCGACCTGAGCCAGGAAGATCCCCAACTGGTCGCCCGGTACGATACCAGTTGTTACGCCCAGCCCCATAACTGGGCGAAGGTCAACCGCGGCCGCCGGGGATACTACACCGGCAACGCCAAATGCCTGGGCAAGTTGTTGCTGTTAGCCCGGCGGTTGTGCGAAGCCGGCTGTGGCTTTGTGACCATCCACGCCGGCTACGAAGGCGTATGGGACATGCACGCCGACGGCAATAACCTCAACATGGTCGACGGCATGCAGGCCGTAGGCTACACGTTCGATCATGCCGTGGCGGCGTTCATCGAAGACGTGGAAGCCCGAGGTCTGCAAGACAAGATCCTGCTGGTCGCCTGCGGCGAAATGGGCCGCACGCCGCGGATCAACAAACGCGGCGGCCGCGATCACTGGTCGCGGCTGGCTCCGCTGCTCTTGTATGGTGGCGGCATGCCTGCCCAGGTCATCGGGCAATCGACTCGCGATGGCGGCGAACCGGTCGCCAATCCGCTCACGCCCAAGCATCTGATCGCCACGATCATGCACACGTTGTTCGACGTGGGCAAGCTGCGGCTGGAACCAAGCTTGCCGCAGCCAATCGCACAACTTATCGCCCAGCCGCCAATTGCCGACCTGATCTAGATGTTCGATGCGGCGTGGGCACCTATCTTCATGGGCACGTCAACCTGCGCGCACTTTCTGCCAGTTGGCGGCTCCGTAGCGCACTGGATACGGTTACGCCGAGCGCACCACGTGCCACAGGATGTGTAGCACGATCATCACTGCAAAGTAGATCCCCACGGCAATCGTCGACCGCTTGAAGGACATCCCACACACGGCAGAGACGGCAAAGCCAGCGCACACGGCGCCAACGGCCAAGCCAATGACGAAAAGCTGCAGTGGGAGGAAATGGTTGATGATCGCCGCCGGAATGGCGGCGGCTAACATACAGCCCATCAACGGGAGGAGTTCCGCAGGCTCGCCATGCTCCATCACCGTGATGATGACACCCAGAACGGCTGCTCCAAGGACTAAGTCCAGTAGCATGCTTGCTGTCCTCTTGATGAAACAGGTGTTATCGGGAAAGGCGTGTCCTGTCCGTGTTGCCTCGCGGTGGGCGTGGAGGCCGGGACGGCAATGGCCTCACAGACAGGCCGGGAACTGCCCCACAGAAGAGTGGTTGAGGCCGCTGTTGTGATCACCCCTTTGAGGACGTGCAATCGGTGAATCGCCCATCGGGCGCCAGGCCATAACGGCTGCCCGGTCTCTAGGATGCAGCCTCCGCCACGCGCGCAAGAAAAAGCCACGGCCTGGCAGGCCGTGGCTCGCGGTGCATAAGGAATGGATTGGCAGCAAATCGGCCCAGCGGAGCAGGGGAGTCCGCCTGGTCTCGCTCAGGACCGACAGGCGACGCCGCTCAGGGCCTCCCCTTACCAGCACCAGCCGTGGTGGTGATGGTGGTGATGATAGTGGAACCGGGGCCGCGGGGCGTAGTGGTAGTGGTAATACACGGGGTACGGGTACACCGGGGCCGGGTAGTAGTACACCGGAGGCGGCGGGGCGAAAAAGCCCAGGCCAATGTGGACGTCGGCGCGGGCTTCCTCGGGGGTGGTCAGGCCCCAAGCTGCCGCCACCAGCCCTGCCAGCAGGGCCACCTTGCGGAACCGTTTCATCGTGAAACTCCTTTTCCAACGATCCATCGAAGCTGCGTGGAATACCAGCTTGCCGCCGCTTCGCCAGCGGCCAGGTCCCCCTTACGCATTCATCGGACAACCGGTCCGAACTTCGGCAGCGCAGGCACGCGCCAGGCCAGGTTCCGCGACAACCTGATTTGCCCGCCGTAGACGGCGTTCTCGCCGCGACTGCGTAAGCCATCTGCGGCAGGTACTTAGCAGGTCGCGCCAGGCGGAGCAAGAGTGAGAACCCGCTGCGGTCGCAAGTGTCGTCGCCCTGACAACACCCCGCCGAGCCGTTCGCTGCTACAGCACCGATAGCATCCGGCGTCGCTTTTACCAGAGCTGACATCTCATCGTGCGCCGCGGGCACCCCCCGGCCGGGATCGAAGCGCAACGGCCGCGGTTCGTTGACCCGGTCAGGCGAGCGGCTGATACTAGCTTCCCCCGGCGATGGCTCGGCGTGGCGCATGTTAAAGAACCCACGCCTGCGGTCCGCTTTCCGTTGCTCGTTGTTGCTTGCTGGTAGCGCACGATGAACCAGATCCTTCGCGCAGTGTGCAGACTCGACGTTCTGGTACACCTGGCCCATCGACCGCTTGGGCCGGCCACGCCCACGGCCGCGATACCACCGCTGAGCCTGATCGTGGCTGTGCTGACGCTCTTGGCCGGCTCCACCGCCCAGGCGGAAGCACCACGGCGGCCCAACGTGCTGGTGATCCTCACCGATGACCAGGGCTGGGGCGATTTGAGCCTCAATGGCAACGTCAACCTGGCCACGCCGCACATTGATTCATTGGCCCGCGACGGCGCGATGTTCGAGCGGTTCTACGTGTGCCCGGTCTGTTCGCCGACACGCGCGGAGTTCTTGACGGGTCGTTACCACGTCCGCGGCGGCGTGTTCAGCACCTCGACCGGCGGCGAGCGGCTGGACCTCGACGAAACGACGATCGCCCAGGTCTTCAAGGCGGCCGGTTATGCCACGGGGGCCTTCGGCAAGTGGCACAACGGCACGCAGTATCCTTACCACCCCAACGCCCGGGGCTTCGACGAGTTCTACGGCTTCTGCTCCGGCCACTGGGGCGACTACTTCTCTCCCCAGTTGGAACACAACGGCCGCCTGGTGCGGGGCGAAGGTTACGTGACCGACGACTTCACCAATCGGGCCATCGCCTTCATCGAGCAGCATCGCGACCGGCCGTTCTTCTGCTATGTGCCGTACAACACGCCCCACTCGCCAATGCAGGTGCCGGATCGCTTCTATCAGAAGTTCGCCGATAACCCGATCAAGCTCCGGTATCACGAGCCCGACCAGGAAGACCTGGCAATGACCCGGGCGGCGCTGGCGATGTGCGAGAACATCGACTGGAACGTGGGCCGGCTCTTGACCAAGCTCGACGAACTGAACCTGGTTGAGCACACCATCGTGGTGTTCTTCTGCGATAACGGTCCCAACAGCTTTCGCTACAACGGCGGCATGCGCGGCCGCAAGGGTTCCACCGACGAAGGCGGCGTCCGTTCGCCGCTCTTGGTGCGGTGGCCGGGCAAGATTGCCCCGGGCACACGCATCGAACCGATCGCCGCCGCCATTGATTTGTTGCCGACGTTGACGGCGCTGGCCGGCGTCCCGGCTGCGACGCAGAAGCCGCTGGATGGCGTGGACCTGTCGCCGCTGCTGCGGGGCAAGCAGACGGCCGTCGAGGAGCGGATGATTTTTTCGCACTGGAACGGCCGCGTGAGCGTGCGCACGCAGCGGTACCGGCTGGATGATGCCGGCCGGTTGTACGACATGCAGCGTGACCCGGGCCAGCAGCGCGACATCGCGGCCGAGGAGCCCGAGGTTGCGGAGCGGTTACGGCAGGCGGTGCAGGCGTGGCGGCGCGACGTGCTTTCCGAATTGGACCGAACGCTGCGGCCGTTCCCGGTGGGCTATCGCGAGTTTCCGCAGACGCTCTTGCCGGCGCGCGATGGCGTGCCGGACGGAAACGTCCGGCGTAGTGCCCGGGCGCCGAACTGCTCATTCTTTACCCGGTGGACCAGCCCCGAGGATCGCATCACCTGGGATATTGAGGTGGCGACCGCGGGCCGCTACGAAGTGACCGTGCACTATGCGTGCCCTGCCGAGGACGTTGGCTCCACCATTGAGCTTTCGTTCGGTGATCGCCGCTTGCAGGCCAAAGTGACGGAAGCCCACGATCCGCCGCTGGAAGGAGCCAGCGATGATCGCGTACCCCGCCGCGGCGAATCGTATGTGAAAGATTTCAAACCCTGGACCTTGGGGCAGATCGAACTGCCGCGGGGCAGGGGACAACTGACGCTGCGTGCCCTTGAAGTTCCCGGCCGCAGCGTGATGGAGGTCCGCTACGTGGTGCTGAAGCTGCTGGACAGCTCCGCCGATTGACGTGGCATTTCCAACAGGAGGCAATCGCGACCATGCGAAGTAGCTCGCTCCGTTTGGCCGTCTGTGCTGCCGCATTGGTGTACCTGGCCGGCTGCGATGCGCCCCACTCCGATGAACGCCGTGCCGATACGCCAGCTCAGGCAAGTCAGGCCGCCGGCGAAGAGAAGCCCACTGCCAAGGAAGCCAGTGAACACCCATCCGCCGCCACGTTCCCGCAAGGGAAGCTGATCGACCTTACGCATCCGTTCAACGAACAGACGATCTATCGGCCCACGGAGTCTGAAGGTTTCCGCCTTCACCGCGGGCCGGCCGGATTTACCGAGCGCGGCTATTACTACTCGGCCAACCGTTTCACGACAGCCGAGCATGGCGGCACGCATCTCGACGCGCCGATCCACTTCTACAAGGACCGCCCCAGCGCCGATCAGGTACCACTTTCCAAGTTGTTGGGCGAGGGCGTGGTGATCGATGTAACGGCCGCCTGCCGCGAAAATCCCGATTACCTGGTGACGGTAGCCGACCTGCGCGACTGGGAAGTGCGGCATGGCCGGCAACTGGTCGACGTGATCGTATTGATCCGCACCGGCTATGCCCGGTATTGGCCCGATCGCGAGAAATACTTGGGCACCAAGGCCACCGGCGAAGAAGCCCTAAGCCAACTGCATTTCCCTGGCCTGGATCCGGACGCCGCGCGTTGGCTCGTGGAGCATCGTGCGATCAAGGCCATCGGCATCGACACGGCCAGCATCGACTACGGACAATCCACGCATTTTCCAAGTCACGTGCTCTTGTGCGAGCACCAGGTGCCGATCTTTGAGAACGTAGGCGATATGTCATCATTGCCGGAGTCCGGCTTCGACGTGATTGCCTTGCCGATGAAGATTGAAGGCGGCTCCGGCGGCCCGCTACGGATCATCGCCATCGTGCCGGAGAAGCATTAACCGGGCGTGCCAACCCCGGTGCCACGGCTCTGTGAACACGGTGCCACGGCTCTGCGAGCCGTGCGTGTTAGTCGGCCGAGTTATGAATGATGCACGTATTGTATCAACTCGTACTCTATCAATACGTGTGCCCGATTCATGGTCCGCACAGCCGCCCCTACTGCGCTTTGGTGAGCGATTTCAGATAGGCGTACAAGTCTGCCAGGTCCTGGTCCGTCAGGTCGTTCAATAAACCCGTAGGCATCAGCGATTGGCTGCTGGGCTGCATCAGCAGAAGTTCCTCACCGGTGATGCGGACCGTGGTGTCGGGGCTGATTTGCAGGAGCGTGCCGTCGGGCGATTCGTACACCACCATGCCCAGGTAGGTTTTGCCGCTGCGCGTGGTGACCATCGTGGTCCGATACAGCGGAGCCACTTCGCGCGACGGTTCAATGATCGCCGCAAACAAGTCTTCGCGCGAGAACCGGCCGGCGGCCCCGGCCAAGTCGGGGCCCAGGCGACTGCCGCCCTGGTGGCAGCGGTGGCAGGCCTTCTTCTGGAATACGGCCAGGCCGCGGTGAACGTCGCCGGTGGCAAAGTCGATCTGTTCCAGCCGCTGCTGCCAATCCTGGCCGTCTTGCGCGGTCAGTTGGTTGTACTGTGCTGCCGCCTCGGCGTGTTCCTTGGCGAACCAGTCGAACCAGCCTTGATATGTCTGGCGCGGATCGGTGGAGGCCGCATCGGCCACCATCAGGTTCACGCCGGTGAGCTTTTGGAGCAGTTGCACCAGCGCGATGCGTTCGGCCTGGCGGCCCTGCTGCTCGCAGGCCAGCTTCAACTGCCGCAGCACGTGCATGATCTCGGCCACGTCGCCCGAGGGCTCAAGCTGCCCCAGCGCAGCGGCGGCCGCGGCCACGACTTCGCCTTGAGGGCTACCCAGTGCCTCGAACAAGCGAGCCCGATCCGCTTCTTGAGGTTGCCGGGCCAGCACCAGGGCGATGGCGTCGCGCAGGCCGTAATCGAACCACTGCGCACGCAGGCGATCCCAGGCTTCCTCAGGCGGCAGTTGACCGACGATCCGCACCAGCTCCGAGGTCCAGAACGGCGTTTCTTCGTCGGCGTTATCGGCTGCCGCCAACAGCTTACGCGCGGCCTGTTGGGCCAGTTCGCCCTGGAGCTTCGTAGCAAACAGGCTGTGCTCGGCTACGGCGGCAAAGCGGGGTGACCGCACCACCGCTTCCGGCAGTTGCGGATCGGCCTGGCACAGATGGCTGAACACTTCTTCTACCCGAGCTGGCCAGTTGCGGCTGGGCGTCTGCTGCCGCGCGGCGAGTTTCAGGTGGAGCGACACCAGTGCCTCGGCCGTGGCCTGGGTGACGGCTTTGCCGCGCTTGCCCGGCAGGCGGGAAAGCACGATCAGGTAATGGATATCGTCTGTCGGTTCGCTGTCGGCCGTCCACTGGGCAGCGATCGCGCGGCGCAGCGAGCCGCTGTTGGCCTGAAGCATGCCCAGAAGCCGGGCCAGTTCGCGGTTCACTTCGGCTGACGCGGTCGGGAACGACTGCGCCAAGTACCGTCCGGCTTGTCGCCGCGCCTTGTGGCTCAACCGCTTCAGTGCCGCGGCATGGTAGCCGGCATAGACCTCGGCCATGCCTTGGTCAATGCGCATGTCGCCCAGCGCCTTTTGCATCGCGCGGAGCACTTCCAGTTGGATGAGTTCATCTCCCTGGGCCGTGGCTTCGTCCCATACCTGGATGGCCTGGGCAAAGAACGCATCGGCCGGGTTCGCTTCCTCGCGCTCCAGCCACAGCCGCAATGCCATGCTGCGTTCGGCCAGCGTGGTCTCGGGCGGCGTGATGCCCATCCGGTCGGCGGCCAGGGCACAGGCACTGCGGACGTAGCGGTTGCGGCTGTTGAGCCCTTGCTGCCAGGCAAAGCGGGCCAGGCAGTCCGAAGGATCGCGCATGCCGCACACCTGCGTGCCCCAGCGGGCTACGCTCTCCCAGGCGGCGCGTTCGACCAGGGCGTCGTCGTTGGCCGTGAGCCTGGCCAACAGCTCAGCGGCTTCGTCGCTGGGATCGTCCAGTCCCAGCGCCCAGGCAATGCGGGCTTGCACCGTCGCCGGCACACCGCGCTGCAATGCCGCCTGCGCCGCTTCTACCGGCAGCCGGCCAAACACGTCGACGAGCACTTCGACTGCGCGGCAGCGGACTGCTTCGCTGGGATGCTCAAGCATCGCCGCCACGAAAGCCTCGGGGCCAAGCTGCCGCGCCAGCGGTTCCCAGCGTGCCCGGCTCCAGGCGGCCAACGGTTGATCAGCCAGCAGCACTTCGTCCACGGGGGAAGGCGCAGCCACCGGGCCGTTGTCGGTCGGTTGCGAATGCCGGTTCGCGGCATCGCCGACGTACCGAATCCGGAACACGCCGCCAGCCGTACCGCGTCCGCCGATGGCCACAAACAGATCGCCGTCCGGGCCAACGTCCAGATCGACCGGGGCAAAGCCGATATCGCCGGCGGTTTGCAGGAACACTTCGGCCGTGGTTTGCAGCGAGGCTCCCTGCGGTGCCAGCGGGCAGTAGTAGACACGGCCCAGTGTCCAGCAGCAGCAGAACAGGCCGCCGCGATACTTGGGAGGAAACTGTCGATGCCGGTAAACCTTGGCTCCGGTGGGCGAGCCGCGGCCAAATTCGACCAGCCGCGGAACGTTGTCATAGAACGACGCGGGCCGGTTCCAGCTCCGTTGCCAGCCTGACTCGAGCCAGCCGTGCTCCATGCCGGTGGCCACGTCGAACAATCGGGTGGGCGTGTACCACGGCAGATGATGATCGCGTTCGCCGTCGGAGTCGACAATCAGCAGATGCCCTTGTGGGCTGAAGTCCAGGTCATAAGGATTGCGGAAGCCGTGGGCGATGACTTCCATCTGCCGGCCATCACGCGAGAGCCGTAGCACGCCGCCGCACTTGGGAACCTTGATCGGCGAGTAAGGGCTGGTTACGTGTTGGGGACCCAGGCCGGCGTCGTTACCGCACACCTGGTAGATGAAACCATCGGGGCCCTGTACCAGCCCATTGGCTCCGTGCTCCGGATGGCGGAGCGAAGTCAGTTTTTCGCGGCGATTGTAAACGCCGTCGCCATCGGGATCGGTCAGCCGAGCCAGGCTGTTGTCGCCGTTGCAGATCAAGGCGTCGTCGACGAACAGCAGGCTGTGGGCTCCGCTGCCGGGATAGGTCGAAAGCACTTGAGCCGTATCGGCCACGCCGTCGCCATCGGTATCCAGGAGCCGCTTGATGTAGCCGGGCCCCGACACCACCACGTGGCCTTCGCGATCGGTGGTGAGCGAGAAGATGTTGTGGGCCAGGTCGTCGCCTGCGTACCGCGTGGCGACAAAGCCCGGCGGCACATGCAGCGGCACACGCTGTTCTTCAGCGGTAACGGAGGCCTGCGGCTTAGCGGTTTGCGCGGCAGCCGGTTTGTCCGGGGCGGGGGCCGCCACCGGACGGGAGGAATCTTCGCCGGCTGCCAAGAAACCACCCCAGCACACCAAGATCCAAGCCAAACTCAGAGACCAACCAAAGCGGACCGCGGGCGCGATACGCGACAGGGATAGGCCCGGCGCCGTGGCGTGCTGGTGAACGAGGTTCATCGGCAGGCTGGGGAAGCGGTAAACGGGAGGGACGGCACGGCGGACCAAAAAACAAACGCCGCCTGGTTAGCGGTTGCACGCGGAGGTTCGCGACCGCCGTCTCTTAGGAGGGCAGCGCAATCCGGGATGGACCGTGCCATAAGGTGTGCGTCCATCGTGCAGGACCGGCTGCCGCTGGCGGGGCAGCAGCCCACGGTAGGTTCCAGACTACCGAAAGCTACGGCGTTTGGCGAATCTTTTTAGCTCGCTCGAGGGGGGGCGAGCCGCAGGGCGGCAGCGTTTTTGCCAGCCTGGTAAGGCTCGCGGGGGTCGCCAACTTTGCGCCACGAGCCATGCCGATACGGGCCACAGGGCAGGGGGGCCGGCGGCGAAGTCGAATATGTTCAGCGGAGGACCGGATCGGAAGCCTTTAGCGTTTCGACCGGGTCGAACCACCATTGGCCATCGGAGGCCACCCAGTACTGCTCGTGTTGCCGGGTGCCGATGAACGGCGACCGCATGGTCACGCGGAATACGCGTTGATCGCCTGACTCGTTTAGCAGCTCAACGTCGATTTCGACGGTGTCGCCCTTGGGACGCACCTTGTCAATGATGGAAGGGAAGTGGCGAATCCGCCAACGGTCGAACTCCACTTGGGCCACGTCGTCGTCGAGGACGTAATTTTCGCAGTCCTTCCAGCGGCCGGTCAGGCAGGTGGCGGTGAACTGGCTGACCCGGCCGCTGGGCGAGCTGCCTGCCGCGATCGTCCACCACGCGGCAGCTACGATTACCGCTACGGCCGCTGCGCCGGCGGCGATGATCCTTCGCTGTTTCGCGGGCGGCGCTGCCTGAGGCAACCCCCGGACCGCGGCTTGGTCTTTCAGTTTCTGCTCCACCGCGGCGGCGTTTTGGGCACGCCGCATCTTGGCGACTTCGTCGGCCCCGTGCAGTTGGTTGTCGGGGCCCATCACCAGTTGCAGTTTGCAAACGCCGCACGCCGCCTTGCGGACGTTGAACAGCTTGGGAATGGAGCCGGTTTGGCCGCAGCGAGGGCACGAGAACTTGATCTGCGGCAGTTCCTCCTCGGTCAGGATCTGGCCGTTGCGGTCGAGGAGAAACTGACACTGGCACTTAGGGCAGCGCATGCCCCGCCGGAGTTTCTTCCATTGCGTCCAGCCGCTATGCCCACACTGCGGGCACGAAAGCGATACGTTCCAATCGATGTCACGGACGCCGGTCGTCGGCGGCGGCAGTAACGACTCGGACGACGGATCACCTGGCGTAACGGGGGTCGTGCTCATACCTGGCATACCGCGACAGGAAGGTGTGGATGGGGGCAGGCACCAAACGGGTATCCGGCTCAGCGCAGGGGCACGCCGAGACGGATACCCGCGGGCAACGTTGCGATCGTCCACGTTCCGGTCGTGCGACGGTTCACGTGAGCGAGCCGTTGCGACCGGGGGGCGGATCAATAGTCGGAGTCGCTGATGGCTTCGCCGCCGGCGCGCGTGGTCAGCGAAGCCAGCACCCACAACGCGACTTTGTCGGAGATGAAGCGAACCGAGCTGTCGGCGAAGGCGAACTGCGCCCCGCCGTCGTGGAAGCTGTAGTACAGATGCCCCCACTCGTTGGAGTTGTTGATCTTCATCTTGCCGGGGATCGGACCCAAGCTGCCGGAGCTGCCGCACCAGTTGATGCGCTGACCGATCGGGTACGAACTGTCGTTGGTGGCCCAGGCACCGCCGCGGGCACGTGCACAGGTGGGCGAGCCCTTTTCGGCGTCGGCGGGCGTCATAATGCGGCCACGCCATACGTCCTCGCGGCCGGCACACTCGCCCAGGAGGATCGTGTTGGTGGTGCCGTCGGTCACGCCAGCCAGGGTGGGATACCGCGGCCGGGTCGAAGCCAGCGTGATGCGCGGATCGCCTTCAATCGTGCTCGTCCACGAAGGCATCGTGCCGGCTCCAAACGGCTGAAGCACGCCCGAGAGCACCACGTTGCTGCTGGCGGTGGTGCCGGGCGGAAACTCCGGGAACGGAGCCCCCAGCGGCGGCGCGGCCGGCAGCTCGTTCAAGATGGCCGAGTGTACGCCCTCGGGCGTGAAGTAGTCGCCCGCCGCGCCGATCTTATGGCCCACCTTGGGATCGCTCTTGAACTGCGTGCGTTCCTGGATCGGCGACGAGGGGCACATCATTACGGCCAGGAACTTCTGCACGGTGATGCCGTTGGGAACCGCGTGGCCGCTGGGATCGGGCTCAAACATCGTCGGATTGTCCGGGTCCGGATCGTTGGGATGTACCCGATAGTCGCTCCAGGTCCGCCACCAGTCCTGGCCCAGGTCGTAGTTCACGTCGCTGACGATGTTCTCTTGTTCCAGGAACGGCAGCAGGTCGGGCACCCAGCTTCGGGCAGCCCCGTCGGCTTCAACCCGCTTGGAAAACGGCAAATGGTTGTTGGCGCTGCTGTAGGTATGAAACGCCAAGGCAAGCTGCCGCATGTTGTTCAAGCAGGAGGTGCGGTTGGCGGTTTCGCGCGCTGACTGAACGGCCGGCAGCAGCAGCGCCACGAGTAGAGCGATGATGCCCATCACCACGAGCAGTTCAACCAGGGTAAAACCGCGGCGAGCATGACCGCGCGACGCAGTAAGCGGAAAGTCGGGAGCGGGTCGCATCCTGGGTACCTCGTGCGGGAAGGTGAGAGAAACGCATACGCCGCCGCTACCAGGCGCGGCATGCGAGAGGCTGTGGGATGGAGTCGTGTTGGCTACGGAGCCGCAAGTGCGCAGGCGGCAAAGGCTTGTCTCTGGCAAGCGCCAAGGTTCCGCCGTGCCTATGCAACGGTGGTGCCACAGTTACTCAGAAAGCCGTCGGCGCGTTGTAACCCTTGCTAAACACTCAGAATAGGGGTGTCGTTCGCCCGTCGCTCACGTGTGGCGGGCATCAGGTGCGCGGTGAAGCCTTCGCCGCCGGCGACCAAAATTTGTCCGCTGCCTGGGCCTGCGAAGACAGGTGCTCTCGCTGGGCCAGGAAGGCTGGGCAGTCTGCCGCGCTTTGCGGCTGGGGCTCGGAATGCCTGCCGCGATCGCGTACCATGACGTGCGAAAAGCCGGCGACCGGTTGGTATGCGATGCAGCGCCGGTTGCCCTGGTTCACGACCGCTTCGTTCCCTTGCACCTGCGAGAAGAACCGCTCATGCCCGACTTGTTGGTTCGCAGCATCGTCAAGGAATATCCCACGCGTGGCGAGCCGCTGCGCGTGTTGCGCGGGGTGTCATTTGAGATGTCGGCCGGCGAGAACCTGGCCATCGTCGGCCCCAGCGGCTGCGGCAAGAGCACGCTGCTGCACATTCTGGGCACGCTCGAGCAGCCGACTTCGGGCACGGTCGAACTCGGCGGCGTGAACCCGTTTACGCTTTCCGAGCCTGAGCTGGCGCGGTTCCGCCACGAGAAGATCGGCTTCATCTTCCAGGACCATCACCTGTTGCCGCAGTGCAGCGTGCTTGAGAACGTGCTGATCCCCACGCTGGCCCTGGGCGGTACCACCGAGCAGGATATCGAGCGAGCCCACATGCTGCTGGAACGCGTGGGGCTGGCCCAGCGGTTGAACCATCACCCGGCCGAGATCTCCGGCGGCGAACGTCAGCGGGTCGCCATCGCCCGGGCTTTGATCGCCAAGCCGGTGCTGCTCTTGGCCGACGAACCGACCGGCAATCTGGACCGAAGCACGGCCGAGTCGGTCGCCAGCCTGCTCTTGGAACTTCAGCAGCAGGAACAAACGATGCTGGTTTGTGTGACGCACAGCACGGCGTTGGCCGAACGACTCCAGCAGCAGATGGAATTGGACGGCGGTTTGCTGCAAAAACTGGCGGCTTAAGGCTGGTTTTTCACGCGACCCGCTTGCCGGGGGCTTGTCACCCGGCAAGCTGCACGGACATGCTGTGGGCTACTGGTTATGCCCATGTGAGCGCGTCTTGAGTCTCCGTCGCCCGGATGTTTGCATCCGGTGAATGGACTTCATCCCCGGCTGGGGGCGATCGCGTCGGCTCGAGCCCTCCAATGCGCGCCGCGTCAAGAGGTGGCCTGCAAGCAACCACCTTCTGGTTTGCAGCCCGGCCAATTGAGGTGTGCTGTGCGCTTTGTCGCGCTTGCGGCCTCATTCTTCACGCCGCAACGGTCTTTCCCGTCTGGTTTTACCGCGAAAAATCTCGCCTGCCTTGACATGTAACCAAATGGTTACATAATGCAGGCGCACTTGGGTGGTACTCATCCTTGGCATGGAATCGGCCGCCGTGAGCTGCCGGCCGCTGAGGCAGCTCCGTGAGGTCTTTGCTGTCAGTGTCGGGCTTGTTGGTTTCTGTCGCCCAAGGTGCGCGGCCGTCTCGAACCCTCCATGCATTGCCAACGATCAGAAGGAAAGCCACGATGGAAAAGCCGCAGTTTGTCTACTCGGTTTACATTGCTTCCACGCCGGAAAAGGTCTGGGAGGCGATCACCCAGGGGGATTTCACCGAGCAATACTGGCGGGGATCGCGGATTGAGTCCAACTGGCAGGTGGGCTCGCCGGTGAAACTCACCTCGGGCAACGCCGTGGTGTGGACCGGCGAAGTGCTGGAATGCGAGCCGCCACGCCGCCTGGTGTATACGTTCCTGGGGCCTTGGCTCCAGCAGGAGCATCCCTCGCGGGTGCGGTTTGAGATCGAAGAACGTGAATCGCTCGTCAAGCTCACGGTGATCCACGACCAGCTCACCGAAACTGGCCTCAAGAACCTGACCGGTTGGCCGCTGATCCTGTGCAGCCTGAAGAGCTTCTTGGAGTCCGGGCGTGGGCTATCGTTCAAGAACTACTTCTGAACACGTTCGCCGGATTCTGCGCTTGCGGCCTGTGACGCCGGCGGGGTCGCAAGTGCGAATCGCGGCGCAAGGTGTTGATTGATGGATGCTGTTTTCAAAGCGTTGGCCGACCCCACGCGCCGCGAACTGCTGGATCGCCTATTTGAGAACAACGGACAGACGCTGGGCGAGTTGTGCCAGCGGCTCACTATGACGCGCCAGGCGGTGATGAAGCACCTGCGGATTCTGGAAGAGGCCAACCTGGTGGTCACCATCTGGCGCGGCCGCGAGAAGCTCCACTATCTGAACCCCGTGCCCATCCACGAGATCAGCCAGCGCTGGATCAACAAGTTCGAGCGGCAACACCTCGACGCCCTGACGGAGCTCAAGCAGGTCTTGGAAAAGCAGCCGAAGGACAACTAGTCAGTACTGTTACTGAATGGACAATGGCGCGGGGCACAACGCGTGAGTGCCCCGTTCGATCTCGCCGCCCCCAACACTCGTTATCTGGGCAACGGCAGTTTGGATTAGGTGTTGACGTTAGTTTCTACCTGCACGCCAATCTGAGTTGCAATTGGTGTGTATAGGTCGACATCTTCCGCATCCGTCTCGATGCTCACGATGAGCGCATACCGAGCTTGCCGATTCCAACGATTCAGATGCGGACGTTCCTTCCACCATCCGGTGACCGGAAAGACAGCGATCATTCCACATTCTGCCAGCTCAGCTGCGTTTCCGCTCCAAGTATCGGAATGTACCGAACCCTTACGCCGTAGCCTGTCACCGAGTTTCCAGTTTCGGGCATCTGTGCCGTAATCAGCGTTTTCATTTTCGTCCCTTGCGGCTTTGTTGATCCGCTTAAGGAACACCTCATCGGTCTCCAACGGACGCTTCACGTCGAAACGAAGGCCGTGCGACTGGTATCGGTGCTTCCGCGTCCGTCCCCACCTACCAGGACTTGGTTCGATAAAGTACGACAATGTGACTCGCATCCTCACTTCGCGTTCCCCCAAGCCCTGCAACACAGCAGTCGGCCACGGCAACGAGTGAAGATGCATGTCCTTTGTTCTTACGTTCTCTCCTTCTGCCTTGTGGAATGGCTGGAGTGATCCCTGGACAATTAGCGTCGCTGCATTTGAAGCACTCCAGAGCGCCCGTTGAAGGTTCGGGACGCCAAACCCATAACAGCGAAGGCGGTTATGCCGCTCATCTTCGGTGAATTCATTAAGCATGGCGTCAGTCCACTGCGCCGAATGTACGAGAAGGCCGCGGACGGTTTCGGGCCACAGCTCGGGATAACGAGCCCAGATGATCGCTGCGTATCGCGCGGCAAGAGCTGCTGCAGCACTGGTATCGGCAGTGGTTGTCAGCAGCCCGCCATTTGGACTGACTCGTGTGGTAAGTAGAGACAGGTCGTCCACAAAGTCCGCGCGGCCAGTATCCGGATCGATGGCGTTGTTGCCGCCTTCCATTACGATATCAGGTTTAATCGGCCATGATCTGTCCGCCCAGATCATCGATGTACGGCTACTGGGACTGAGCCGCCCTGGGGACGCGATCGGTTCCCATCCTTCGTAGTTGGCCTGCTGGATCGTTCCAAGATGCGTCGAGGCACCAACGGTTAGTGCGTTCCAGGCCTGCCCTGGATCTTCAATCCCCAGCACTTGATTCCGATCTGGGTATTCATGCCTCACTTCGAGCGGAACATTGCCAGCTGAAACGATCATCAACCGGCGCTGGCCATGTGGTTCTTCAGCAGCTGAGCAGATTTGGTCAAGAGCAGCGGACCACGACGATGGATAGCCCTGATCTCGACTGTCAGATGTGACCGTTAGGCAGAAGACGCGACGAAATCGTTCCGGTGCCGCAATCTCGGCTCGTGATGCAGCTTGTGCGGTCAGTTCTCCATAGAGTTCCGGATCATTCTGTCCAGAATTTGGCAGAATCTTGACCGATTCCAAGCGATGCTGCAGCACCACCGGACCGTCTTCATTGAGCAATGAGGTGAGGCATCCGTATAAGCTCAGGCCTGCCATTTCAGTTCCGTGGCCGTCGTGGTCCGTCGGTGGCCAGCCTGGTTCCACGGACAAGAGATGTTCCTGTTGAAGCGCCAATTCAAGAAGCGGATGAGCCCGGTTTACGCCGGTGTCCAAATGGCAAACTGCGGGGGCGTCAGGCGGCGGTGGCTGAATACGCGGCCTAACTGCTTCCACAAACTCCGCTTGCCCCCATGGAGGTAAGGCAAGAAATTCCCCTGGTAGGATCTTTGCGGATCGCAGCTCGGCCAGGAGATCGAATATGTTCTCAACTTGCAACAATTGTTCGCGTGTCGCCTGAGCGAGTAGAACACGCCGTTCTGGGAAGCGTAACTCGCGTGGCCCTACCAGGATGCCGGCTTTCCGTGCGCGCTGACGGAATTCTTCGACTACGTCGTGAGGATTGGTAGCATCTCGAAGCCATATTTCCCACCAAATCGGAGTTCCATTTTTGGGAAATTTAGCCGCATCGGTCCAAAACGACTTTAGAGATGCTAGCCGTATGGCGTTGATGCTCTCAACAAGCATCCAATACTTGGGTTTGCCGGACTTAGAAAGGGTTTTCCTGGTATAATCTTCAAATTTGCGTACGAATATCCCGACTTTCCCATCAGGTACGAACACCGTACCATACATCACATTATCGATAGTTCGGGCGTTTCGTAATTCAATTCCGCTTCGTCGAATCTCAAGTCCCTGCAGATGTAATTTGAATCCGGGATCGCTACTGAATTCCAGAACAACGCCTTTGGGGCGTTGCTCACGCGAGATCGATGCATGTGTTTCTTCGGCCGACCGAATATCGCCAATTAGCTTATTGGCGTGGACGACACGATCATCCCGCGGCGGCACTTTGAAATCGCCGCCACGAACCGATCTGGGGTAAGAGTACTGCTCAGTGGTTGCGGTATTGGCTGGAAAAAGGTGTCGGAGAGTCGCCATGAAAATCACTCGTCGAGGCAACAATTGTGGTCATCAACCCTGT
>CALBRZ010000019.1:2500-43370 GCA_937927735.1 uncultured Planctomycetales bacterium | reverse complement strand
CCAGTGGAACTCCTTGACCATCTGCCACCACCAGCCACTTTGTACCCTTTCCGCGCTTGGTTTTGCCGACTCGGTCGCCCCTTTTTTGGCCGGCGAGAAGCTGGCGTCGACGAACACTTCATCCCAATCCAACAGCCCTTGCTCGTCGAGGGAGTCGAGGAAAGCGTGCCAGATCTTCACCAGCACACCCTTGTCTTCCCACTCCCTCAGACGCCGCCAACAGGTACTGGGCGAGGGATATCGCTCCGGCAGATCCTTCCACCGAGCACCGCTGCGCAGCACCCATAAGATGCCTTCCCAGCAGGCCCGATCGTCCGCCGGCGGCCGGCCGCCCCGGGCCGACTTTCGCCGCGTGGGCAGATGCGGCTTGATCCGCTCCCACTGCTCATCCGTTACATAGACTTCAGGCGTTCTGGCCATCGAATCGGCTCCTTTCGATGGCCGTGATACCGTAACTTCAGACAGGGCGCAAGGCTACTTCAACAGAGTTTTGAAACTGGTTCTAGAACCGTGGGCGTTGCTGGAATTGCCAACTGCAAATGTGGATGCGAGCTGTTGCCGTGCGCACCGGCAAGACCGGTGACGCACGGTTGATGTAGCGCGGCATCGATAGCGCACGGCCGCAGAGCCGTGGCACGCGCGTTCCCTCGCCTTACTCGTAATACGCGCCTTCGTAGAGCGGGTTCAGCTCCACGGCCTTGCGGTAGTCGTGTGTGGCCCGGTCGTGGTCGCCCTTGGCGGCGTACGCCTTGCCGCGATCGTAGTAGGCCGCGGCATATGTCGGGTTGTAGCGGATCGCCTTGGTAAAGTCGGCGATGGCGTCGTCCCATTGCTGCAACTTCAGGTGCACCATGCCGCGATGGCCGTACGCCTTGGCGTTGCTGGGCTGCAAGCGAATGGCTTCGCTGAAGTCGGCCAGCGCCGCCTCCAGGTCGCCCCGGTTACGCAGGATCTCGCCCCGCACCAGGTACGAGTAAGCGTCGTCTGGCGCCAGTGCGATGGCCTGTTCCAGGTCGACCAGGGCCTGGTCAAACTTGCCCTGGTTGAGCAGGGCCATGCCGCGGTTGGTGTAAGCCGGAGCATAGGCCGAGTTGATCCGCAATGCCCGGCCGAAGTCGTTCAGCGCTTCGGTGAACTGGCCCAGCTTGCGGTAGGCTTCGCCCCGCACGTTGTAACCCCGCGGATCAGCCGGCGACAGGCTCACGGCGCGGTCGCCGTCGGTCACGGCATCGTGGAAGTTGCCGGCTGCCAGGTTCACTTCCGCTCGCAACACCAGCGCTTCCACGTGCTGCGGATCGCGCGACAGGGCCACGTTGAGGTCGCTCAGGGCCTGGTTCAACCGGCCCATCCGCAGTTGCATCCGGGCTCGGGTGCAATACGAGTCGATATGATCGGGATCGATCTCCAGGGCCTTGGCCAGGTCGGCTTCGGCCGCCGGGGCGTTGCCCAGCCCTTCGTGCGCCAGGGCGCGGAGCCGGTACACCTCGGCCGTTTTCAGGCCGCGTTCCAACGCTGCGTTGCAGTCGTCCATGGCCGGGCCGTGTTGCTGGGCGTTGAGCCGAGCCATCGCCCGATACGCGAAGCACTCGGCCGGATCGTCCAGCATGGAGATGGCCCGGGTAAAGTCGGCCTCAGCGCCGTGATCGTCGCCTACGTGCAGGCGAGCCAGGGCGCGATGCACGAGGTTTTCGCCATCCTTGGGATACAGTTCAGCAATGGTGTCGAAGACGGCGATGGCCTCTTCGAACCGTTCGAGTTCCAGCAGCGAGGCCGCCTTGAGGTTCAGTGCCTCGTGGTCCTGGGGCTGCGCTTGCAGCGCGGCTTCGGCGGCCTCCAACGCCTCCTGCGGCTCGCCAAAATCCAGATGCAGACGGCCGGCCGTCAGATGCCAGCGGGGCTCGTCAGGCTGCTGTTTCCGCAGCGCCGCAAAGTCGGCCAGGGCTTCCTCGGGCCGATCCAATTCCAGGTAGATATCCGCCCGGCGGACACGCCACTGCGGATCGTCCGGGTACTGGCTGACCAGCGCCGAGATCGCCTGCAAGGCTTCCTCCCAGCGTTCCAGTTGCGTCAGCGCTTCGACACGGCCCAGCCGAGCTGGCTTGTTCGAAGGCTTCTGCCGCAGAATCTCGTCGAAGTCCACCAGCGCGTCGCGGTGCTTGCCCGAGGCCAGACAGGCTTCGGCCCTGCCTTGCAACGCTTCGATGTGCTCGCGATTGAGCATCACCGCAGCCGTGAAGTCGGCAATGGCCTTGTCCCACGACTTCATGGCCGCATGCGCCTGGCCGCGGTGGTAATAGCCCTGAGCGTCTTGCGGCTGGCGGCTGACGTATTCATTCAGATCGCGCAGCGCCGCGGCATGCTGACGCTGTTCCAGCAGCAGCCGACCACGGTGCAGATACGCTTCGACCTGCGACGGATCGTACTGGAGTGCCAGGTTGAAGCTGGCCAGTGCCTGGTCGCCGTGGCCCATCGCCTCGCAGGCAATCGCCCGATGGAAATGTGCCTGGGCGTTCTGGGGGGCCAGCCGCAGTTGCCATTCAAAGTACCGGAGCGCTTCCTGGTGGTTGCCTTCCTGAGTGGCCAGCAGACCCAGGCAGCACAGCGCGTCGGGGCAATCGGCGTTCATCCCCAGAGCGGCCTTAGCATCGTTCCGAGCTTTGTCGGCTTGGCCCGCGGCGAGATAAGCCATGGCCCGAGCCGCCAGCACGTCAGCCGACTTGGGGCTGATGGCCAGGGCATCGGAATAATGACGCACCGCTGACAGGTACTCGCCGGCGGTCATCGCCTCGCGAGCCCGCTGGAGCGTCGCCGTCATTTCGGGCGAATGGGTCGTGTCCGACTTGCCGTTGCCGCGATGCACAGCCAATGGCAGCGCTCCGGCATGGATCGCCAGCGGCGTTTGCGGCCGCAGCGGGGCGGTAGGCTCAGCCGTCGTTTCCGCAATGCTTTCGACAGCCGGCTTAGGCAGCATGTTCTCCGCCGGTTGCTCGGCGGAACGCGTGGACCGTGCCAGCAGAGCCGAACGCACCGGAGACTGCTCGGCAACTTCGCCGGCAGCCGAAGGTTCGCTCGTCGGCATCGGCGGGGCCAGCTCGGGCATCGGCGTGGTGAGCATGGGCTCGGCCGCGGCCGTGGCAGCCGGTTCGTCCGCTGTGCTGGGCTTGCGCCGGCTGAGGATGCCCAAGGCCGGACGGCCAGGCTCCGGCGTGGTCAGTTGCGCCACCCGTTCGGGCGCGGGCGCCGGTTTCTCGGGCGTTACTTCTTCCTGCGGCTGGACCGGCGGCATGTCCTTGACGGCGATGCTGGGCGGTTCCGGAGCCGCCTCAGGCTGTGGCATGGGCGTCGGCTCGACAGCCGCTTGGTTCGCCGGCTCGGTGGGCTGGATCGACGGCTGAACGACGACCTCAACCGGGCTGACGGGCGACGGGCTGCTACGCCGCCGGCTCAGCAGCGGCCTGCGCGTGCCATCTGCCTGGGCCGAAGGTTCCGCCGGCTCGACCGCAGGCATTGCTGCCACGGTGGGTTCGGGAGCCGGCTGGGCAGGCTCAGGCTGCGGCACCGTTTGCAACGCGGGAGCATGCTGCGTCACGCGCTCTTCGCGCGCCGGCTGCAGCTCCGGTTGACGCTTTTCCGGGGCCGGCCGCGCCGTCGTCGTAGAACCGTTCGCGGCAATCCGCATGTTGTCCGCCGGTGCGGCTTCCTGCGGCTCAGGCTGGTTGGCCTGGGGCACAGCGCTTGCCGCCGGTTGCGGCTCGATGCGGGGCGAGGCATTGCTCACCGTTTCGGGCGCGGACTCTACTTGTTGCTCACGCAGCACCGGCTGTCGTGAGCGCGTGTTGCGCGCCAGCAGCGGGATGCGAGCCGAGGGCGGTTCCATCGACTGCTGTTCGACCTGCGGTTCCGGCTTCTCTTCCAGCTTGGTGATGGTCGGAGCCGGCGGTCCATCTTCCAAAGCGGCAGGTTGCGGCATGGGCGGCGCAACCTCCTTGGTGGCCAGCGGCGCGGTCGGTTTCACCGGTTCAGCCGGCATCGCAGGCGTCTCGGCCACGCGGGCCGGCGTACTCGGCGCGGCCGCGAGCGAGGCCGCATCGACCGATTCGGGCAGCAACTCAGCCAACGAGGGATCGAGCTCCAAGGCCGTTTTGAAGTCGGCGGCGGCTTGCTCGGCCCTGCCCAGGGCGTGATAGGTCCAGCCGCGATCGAGGTAGGCTTTGGCCATTTGCGGCTGCTTGGAGAGCAGCAGGTCAAAGTCCTTCAGAGCCTGGCGGTACTTGCCGGTGTCGTGATAGGCCAGCGCACGGTTGCCATAGGCGCTGAGCATCTCGGCATCCAGCCGCAGGGCCGCGTTGTAGTCGTCGATGGCTTCGCGGAAGCGGCCCAGCTTGGCGTACTCCACGCCGCGCTGCACAAAGGCGGCCGCGTTGGTGGGATCGAGACGGATGGCCGCCGTCGCCTGCTCGATGCTGGCGGCCGAATCCTGGGCGGTCTCGCCGGCCACGTCGTCGCTTTCACGCCAGAAGCTCACCGGCTGGGCATACGGCCGATGCCAGCGAGGCATGCCGGTGGCGAACGGTTGGTGCGCCGGTTCCGCAGGCAGCACCGCCACGGCCCGCATGCCGCCGGCCTGGTAATTGGGATGCGTTCCCTGCCCGGAGCCCGTGTTCTGGAAGATGGCCGGCAGCAGTCCGCGACGTGCCGGGGTGGCTGGTTGCTGGCGGTGGTCCCGAGTGTCGGGGCGATGCTGGCCCACAAGCTGGCTGCTTAGCCCCAATCCAAGCAACAGCGCACTCGACAGCAGTTGACGCTTCATACGCGAACCCCCCTATACGAACACAGCCCCCAGCCCAGTTCTGGACCAGGCGTGGTAACCGCTCCTGCGGTCGTACGCGTGGCATCGCTGCCGCGCCGGCACCTTGGCGCTACGCGCCGCCTGCATATCCCCCTGGCGCGTAGCTTTGGCCGGAGCTTCCGCCACGCTCGTTATCTTCGGCGCCGGCGGCAAATCTGGTTGAAACGAAATAATCCGCAGAGTCGGTTTTCTGCCGCCCCCCCTAGCTCGCAGGGGTGATTGCTACCGGCTTGTGTTGTGCAGACACAGGGCGGTAACGCGAAGCCGGGCCGCTGGAACCCGACCTGCGATCATCACTTGCGGTGCGGCGAACCGCTTTAGTATCCGGCCCGGCAGTCGCTAGAATGTGCTGCGTTTTGCCGCTGGCGGCGCTTGGGACGACCCCGGGGACTTTTGACGCCGCCGCTCCCGCATGGAAATCCCGCATCGAGGTTCAACACCGCGTGGCATTGCTGGTCGATTACGCGCCTTGGCTGCTGGCGATGCTGCTACTGCTTGGCGGCTCGGCCTTCTTCTCGGCCAGTGAAGCTGCCTTGTTCTATCTCAGCCGCCGCGACCGCCGGGCATTCGCCAACGGAAATAAGCCCCAGCAGATGGCCGCCGCCCTGCTGGAACAGCCCGACCGGTTGCTGACCGCGGTGCTGTTCTGGAACCTGATGGTCAACATTGCGTACTTCACGCTGTCGTCGGTGGTAGCACTGCGGTTGCAGCGCGATGGCCGTCTGGCCGAGGCCACGTGGCTGACCATCGGGTCGCTGTTTGCGATCATTCTCTTCGGCGAGATGTTCCCCAAGAGCCTGGCCGTGATTCAGAGCCGGTTCCTGGCTCCGCTGGTGGCCGTGCCGATGTCCGTGGCCGTGCGGGTGCTCGATCCGGTGATTCCCCTGCTGCGGCTGGTCACGCTGTTGTCGCGGCGTCTGGTGTTGCCGCGGTTTCAGCCTGAGCCGTATCTCGCCCTGAGCGATCTGGAACGCGCGGTGACCATGTCGACCGGCGATGCTTCGCTGCTGCGGCACGAGGAAGCCGTGCTCCAGAACATCCTCTCGCTCTCCGACCTGCGGGTGGATGAGTTGATGACACCCCGCACCCAGGTTCGTACCTTCCGCCCGCCGGTTTCGCTCAGCGATCTGGAAGGCCAGGTGCCGACCGGCGGCTACCTGCTGATCTCGGAGCCCGACAGCGACGAGGTGGCCGCGGCGGTGCCGCTCACGCGGATGTATTACCTGCCCGACGATCACCTGGAACGCTACGCCGAGGAAGTGGTGTACGTGCCGTGGAGCGCGACGGTCGCTGCGGCGATGGAAGAGATGCTGCGCCGTGATCGCCGCGTGACCGTGGTGGTGAATGAGCACGGTGAAACCATCGGCGTGCTCACCTACGACGATATCCTCGACACCATTTTCGCCGAGAATGCGAGCCGCAGCCTCAGGCTGCTCAATCGTTCGCCCATCGAGGAAGTGGAGCCGGGCGTCTATCACGTGCTGGGCATCACCAGCCTGCGGCGGCTCTACAAGTACTTCAACATGCCCCGGCCGGTGTCCAGCGCGATCACCGTTGCCGGGCTGGTGCAGGAGCAGATCCAGCGGTTGCCGGCCGTGGGCGATGAGTGCGACTGGAACGGTTTTCACCTCAAGGTCATTGAGATCTTGCAGCGAGGGCAGATTGTGGTGGAGTTCCGCCGCGGTGAGCAGCCGCCACAGGAGGAGTCGGCATGATCGTCGCCTTGCTGGTGGGACTGCTGGGGCTGGCGTTCAGCTTGTACTTCAGCGGGACCGAAACCGCCTTCTACCGCGTGACCCGCGTGCGCCTGCAACTGGACGCCATCGAAGGGGACCTGATTGCCCGAGGGCTCTGGTGGCTGGTGAACCGGCCGGCACTCTTTGTGGGCACCACGCTGGTGGGCAATAACCTGGCGAACTACCTGGTCTCGCTGGCCACGGTGATGGGCACCCAGGCCCTGGAATTGGGCGGTGCGGTGGTGGAGATCGTCACCCCAATCGTGCTGGCGCCGGTGCTGTTTGTGTATGGCGAACTGTTGCCCAAGCAGTTGGCTTTTGAAGTGCCGTATCGCTGGTTACGCCGCGGCGGGCCGCTGTTCCTGCTGTTCGGTTTGCTGCTATTGCCGATTACCGCCATCTTGTTCGCGCTCAGCCGGTTCCTAGAACTGGTGGCCGGCCAATCGCAGCAGCAGTTGCAACTGCTCTTGGCTCGCCGCGAACTGCAGAACGTGCTGGAAGAAGGGCACGAAGCCGGCATCCTGCGTCCGGCCCAGCGGCAACTGGCCCAAGGTTTGTTCGCCGTGGCTAACGAGCCCGTGGGGCAATACGCACTGCCGGCCCATCGCATTGCCCGGGTGCGGCTGGGCATGCCCAAGTCCGAAGTGCTGCGGCTCGCGCGGCGGCATGGGCTATCGGCCGTGCCGGTCGAAGAACCGCTGGGACGCCGCAAGCTGATCGGTTACGTACGGGTGGTGGATTTGCGTTTGGACCCGCGCGAGGACGTGCTGCCGGTAAGGCCGCTCCTGGAGATCAACCAAAAGACGTCGCACATCTTGGCGATGTTCACGCTGCGGGCGGCCGGTGAACCGATGGCTCGCGTGGTCGACGATCACGGAGCCACCGTGGGCATCCTCACCGACAGCAAGCTGGGCGAACCGCTGTTCCGCGGCGGCCGGTAGCGGCAAGTTATGCGGCGCAAGCGTTGGCTCCTGCGCGGGGCGCGTCGTAAACAGCTCGCCACGGCATCCGCTGGCCGAAGTTAGCCAGCACGGCACCCGCGCGGCGGTTAAACTAATCGCCAGGTTGATCCCTTCTTGGCTGTTCTTATCGAGAGCCTGTGCCATGCCGATTCCGCGCTACCAGGTGATTCCGCAGCCGGACTATCAAGCGTCGTTCCTGATCGGCGGACAAGAACGCACGCGATGGCGTTTCGGGACGCAGTATCCTCGGCCATTCTTCTATCCGTTGCTGGGGCCGTCGGGCGCGTCGCTCACGCGGATGGGCCATCCGGGCGATGCGGGGCATGATCATCATCGCTCGGTGTGGTTTGCCCATCACAAGGTGGATGGTTTCGACTTCTGGAGCGAAGCCGGCCGGACACGCGTCGCACAAGAGCGGTGGCTCTGCTACCAGGACGGCAACGACGAGGCGATCATGGCCGTGCAGCTGGTGTGGAGCGATCCCGAGGGCAACGCCCTGATGCGGCAGGAACTCATCGCCGGCGTGCGCGACCGCCAGGATCAGGTAACGCTGCGGCCCGGCGAATGGCTGCTGGAACTGCAAGCCACGTTCACGCCCGCCGATCCGCGGCGCACGGTGACATTGGGGCAAACGAACTTTGGCTTTCTGGCGGTGCGGGTTGCCAAGTCGGTATCCGTCGCGTTTGGCGACGGCCGGATTACGTGCAGCCAAGGGCGGCGCGGCGAAGCTGAGATCTTCGGACAAACGGCCGACTGGATGGACTACAGCGGTTCGACCACCAACCAGCACGTAGAAGGCATCACGTACTTCGATCACCCGGCCAACCCAGGTTATCCGTCCGCCTGGCACGTGCGCGAGGACGGCTGGATGGGCGCCAGCGTGTGCCGCACCACCGATCGTACCATCACGGCCGATGAACCGCTGCGGCTGCGATATCTGCTGCACGTGCACCAGGGCTGGCTCGATGCGGCTCGCGCGGCCGGCATCGCCGCGGCCTTTGGGCATACTCCGGCCTGGGTTGTCAGCAAGTCGAAGCAGAAGCACACCGGATATGAAGTAAACCGCGAAAGTGAAGCCGCCCTCGGCCAATAGAAGCGAAAGCGGCAGGCTCCCGGCACGTTCGAGGTGTGGTCAGCCGGCACAAAATGGCCAGCGCCATGGTGCGGCGACTGCTGGTTCTGCGCTTTATGGGTGGTGGCCGCCGCTTGTTGATGGCCGGTACAATCGTTGCAGGCGGTAAGGTTGCCGGCGGTTAACAGCCAACGGGCCTTTCTCAGCCGGTGACGCTCAAATGAGCCTCAACTTGCGGACGAACGACAGGTAGGGATCGCCCCCCAGCGGAAGTTGCCCGGGCGCGTTCATCTGACGGGCCTGGTGGACGTGGATGGTGTGCACGTAACCGCTTTTGGACCCGGCGGGAATGCCTGCGTAGCCGGGGTTACGTCGATCGCCCTCATCGCTCGTTCGCGGCGTGGAAGCAGCCAAGCATGCCGAATCTCTCGAAGAAAAAAATCTACGGTGGCAGCTTCATCGTGCTGCTGGGCGGCGCGGCGGCGGCGGTCTATTTGCTGGCCGGAGCGAGTACTCCGCAGCCTGCTGCCCCGCCTGTGGGCAAGGACGCGGCGCCCCAGGTGCAGCACCTGGACCGGATTGAGCCGGGCACCCGAATCACCGACGAAGGCATCGAAGGCTGGTCGGACCTGGTGCTGCTGGTGATTCCCCAGCTCACCGATGGTGATGTCGACGCCTTGCATCCCTATGCCGTGGATTGGGCCAGCATGTTCATGCTGACCATTGCCGCCGACGTCAAGCCAAGGCAAGACGGCAAGTATGAACTCGACCGCCTGGGCGTAGGCTTTACTTATCGCCAAGACGATCAGCTTTTGATTCTCAGTTCGGACAATCTGTGCGGCATCGAGCTTGGGCCGATCGATCGGCAGGTGCTGGCCGGCAATGAAGCCTGTTTTGAAGACGTCCACCTGATCGCGCGTACGCCGACGATGGCGGTGTTTGATGCCGTCAATACGCAGATCGTGATCGACGGCCAACATCAAAAGCGCATCACCCGGCATGCCGTGCTGGTTGACGAGCAAACCGGCCGTGTAATCAGCCTGGTCTGGCTGCTGAAGGCCACGCCTGAGGGGGCATACGCTCTGGAACGCCGCGATCTGCGGCGGATGCCGCCCAACTTGCGCGAGCAGCGGCGGATCCACGTGGACAAGGCCCACGTGACGCTAGGCATCCCCACTCCGGAAGCATTCGCGATGCTCGACCTGCCCCCCGGCGAGCCGCTGTCCATTGGCGAAAGCTGGGAGGACCTGGCGGTTCTGCGTACAATGACAGCCGATCAGGCCCGGCGGTTAGAAGCAAATTTGTCCCAGACGGTGGCCGCCGCGGCATCCACGAAATAGGGTTCGTAAGGTTGTTAGTTAGGGTCCGCTATGCGGACCTTGGGGGGCTACGTGGTCCAGTAGGGTCCGTTGTGCGGACCAAACGGGCTTCCCCATACGCGCATGGATTCCGAGAACCGGCGCTCGCCCTGCTTCGCTGACGTGCGAATCCCCTTGGCCTTACAACGCCACGACGCTCCCCCGTCCTTTAAATCGCTGCAAGAGGAAATCACTGATGGTCCAGCTCTCGCGCATCGTGCTGATGGTGCCGTCGCTCCTGATGGCGGTTGCGTTGCAAGCCGCCGCGCAAGACGACGCCGGCACGGCCAAGGAGAATACCGTCTTCCATAGTCTGGTGTCCGAAGGTGTGGCCATTACGCCCGAGGTTACCGTCCAAGTGACGCCCCCGGCGGTGACCGAGGCCATGACCGCTCAGGAGCAGATGGACGCGATCGCCAAGGTGTCGGGCAAGTCGGCGGCCACGTTCATTCGCAATTCCAGTTCGTTCCCCACGATCAAGATCGAGGAAATCCGCGACAGCAAAGGCCAGCGCGTCGGCACGCGGGTCGATTTCTGGTTTGTGGCGCTGGGTGATCTGAAAACCGTTTCTGACGCGGGCCTGTTGAACAACCTGGTTGAAATCAGCGATGCCGAACGCGGCTTGCCGCGCGAAGCACGCGCCCTCACGACCGAAGAACACGAGGCCCGCGGTCTGAAAGAAACCACTCGCGACGGCTATGAGGACTGGTACTACGGCATCAATGTGCCGGTGATGAACCAGGTGCAGTTGAGCGGGATCGGGTTTGCCAATCGCACCCGCAATGCCGACAGCATCCTGGCGGCGATCAATTACTTGCCCAAGTATCAGGATGATCCGCAGTTCCCGTCGGTGTGGCGGCACGTGGTCAATCGTGCCGGCGTCGCGACCTTGAGCGATGAAACGCATCCGTACCAGGGGCTGGGCGGCTACGTCAAAGCCACGCAGCTCAAGGGTGAGAACGGCGTATTTGTCGAGGTGCACTTTGTGTTTGCCCAGCCGCAGGCCTGGTTCGGCGGCCGCGATCCGCTGGCCAGCAAGCTGCCGCAGGCGATCCGTAACAACACCACCAAGTTCGCGCGCGAGTTGCGGCGGGCCAGCCAGTCGGGAGGCAAGTAAGCCCGGCGGATCGATGCGGACGTGCCTTCGCAAAAATGGTCGTTTGGCCCTTGGCTTGAGCCAGGGCGGAGCGAATCATTGAAGAACCTTGTCAGTCGTTTCTGATCCAGGGACTGCGTCGAATCGATGCAGCCCTGGATGATTGATGATCGCTTTAACCGATCTGCCAAGTTGCCCGGCGTTCTTATAGCCACACGGTTTACGTACAAACTTTGTAATAAAGGCGCATACGGCAGCGTAATTGCTGGCGGTCCCCAATTGTAGGCCGCCGCGATTCGTTCTTGGTGGATTGGCGGCAAACGTGATAGACTCCAACAAGCCACCAACCACAAGGAGCTGTAATGCAAGCCACGAAAGACAAAGTCGTCAGCATCGACTATACGTTGACCGATGATGACGGCAACATGATTGATACCTCGCAGGGGCGTGGGCCGCTGGCATATCTGCATGGTGCCGGAAATATCATCCCCGGCCTGGAACTAGCCATCGAAGGTAAGTCGCCCGGCGATTCGTTCACCGTGACGGTGCCCGCCGCCGATGCTTATGGCGAACGCGATCCCGAACTGGTTCAACCGGTACCGCGCGATCGCTTCCCCGGCGATGCCGAGATCGAAGTAGGCGCCCAGTTTCAGGCGCATACGCCCGAAGGCACCCGCACGATCACCGTGGTGGACGTGCGCGACGATGAAGTGGTGATCGACGCCAATCACCCGCTGGCCGGCAAGCCGCTGACCTTCAACATCCAGGTGGTGAACGTCCGCGACGCCGAGCCCAGCGAACTGCAGCACGGTCATCCGCATGGCCCCGGCGGCTATGCCCATTAAGTCATTGCTCCGCCGCAACCGCGGCAGGCAGACCAGATAGCGAACGTGCATTCGGCCGGCAGCTTGTCGGCTTGATCGGCTCGGCTTGTTGGCCGGGCCGTGATACTTCTGCAAAAGAAAAGCCCGCGGATGGTTGAGCCATCCGCGGGCTTTTTCATTTTCTGCCGGCTGCGATGCCGCCTGCGGTTACTTGGCAGCGGTCTCGCCTGCGGCCTTTTGTTCCTTGGGCGGCTCGAAGGTGCGGACCACCTGGGCGTCGGCCCCCTTCCACACCCGCAGCACGCTGTCCTCGCCGCCGGCAATCACCAGGCTGCCGTCGGCCGACACGGCCACGTTGTACATGTAGTCGGTGCCGCCGCCGTAGGTGCGGACCGCAGCGCCGTTATCGACATTGCGGCGATGCACTTGCTTGTCGCCGCCCGAGGCCACCACTTCAGACGTGGTGCCCACAAACTCGATGGCGGTGAGCTGCTTGGAAAAGCCGCTGATCGTGCGCTTCTGTTCGCCGGTGGCGACGTCCCAGACCTTGATCACCTGGTCGGCGCCCGCGGTGGCCAGCACCTTGCTGTCGAACTTCCAGCTCACGCCCAGCACGTGGTGGGTGTGACCTTCGTAGGAGCGGTGCAGTTCGCCGGTGGCCACGTTCCACACCTTGAGGAACTTGTCGGCCGCACTCGTGGCGAGCATGTCGCCCTGCGGCGAGAACTTGACGCCGAACACGGTATCGCTGTGGGCGTCGGTCAGCTCGCGGACGAGCTTGCCGTCGGCCACGTTCCAGATCTTCACTTCGCCGCTGCGGGAAGGCTCACCGCCGCCGGTGGCCAGCAGCTTGCCGTCGGGGCTGAAGTCCAGGGCGATCACGCGATCGACCAGCGGAGCTTCGTCGCCGCCGATGATGCGGACCAGCTTCCACTCGGGGCTGGTTTCCCAGACCACCACGGCCTTGTCGTCCGAAATCGAAGCGACCTGCGCGGGGCCGGTGTACACCAGGCTGCGGACCACGCCGTTGTGGCCCACCAGCACGTCCAACGCCTTGCCGTCGGCCGAGGCGAAGGTGTGCACCAGCTTGTCGTCGCCGGCCAGAGCGAACTCGGCGCTATCGGCCGAGAAGGCCACGGCCTGCCAGGGCTGCTCGCTGTCGGTGGCCGCCTTCTGGGCAGCGGCCAGTTCGTCCTGCCGCTTCTTCAGGTCGGCTTCCGCCTTCTCGAGCTGCTTCTCGCTGGCGGGGATCGCTTCTTCGGCCTTCTTCAGATCGGACTGGGCCAGCTCCAGAGCCTTCTGGGCCGAGTCCAGCGAACGCTTGGCGTCGGTCAGCGCTTTCTCGGCGTCTTCCAGAGGCTTCTTGGTAGCTTCGAGCTTGGCCGTGGCGTCCTTCTGCTTGGCCTGGGCGTCGGCCAGCGCCTTGTCGGCATCGGCTTTGGCCTTCTTGAGGTCCTCGTTGTTGGGATCCTTATCCAGGGCTTCCTTGGCCTTTTCGACGGCTTCGGTCGCCTTCTTCACGGCTTCGTCGGCCTCGGCCAGCGTCTTGGCGGCCGCTTCGTTGGCGGCCTTGGCCTTGTCGGCCGGTTCCTGCTTGGCCTTCATTTCCTTCTCGGCCGCGGCCACGGCTTCTTGAGCCTTCTTGGCAGCCTCGGCCTTGGTGGGAGCGTCTTTCTTGGCCGCTTCGACGGCGGCCTTGGCATCGTTCACCACGGCTTGGGCCAGCGCCACGTCGGCCGTGAGCTGAGCGACCACCTTATGAGCCCGCAGGTCGCCCTTCACCTCGGCGATCTGCTGGCCGCTGGTGGCATTCCACAGCTTGGCGACCTTGTTGGTCGAAGCCGAAACGAGCCTCTGGCCATCGGGGCTGATGGCGACGGCCACCACCGGGCCGCCGTGATTGAGTGTCCGGGCCGCCGAGCTCTCGGTGCTCCACTGGCGGACGGTGCCGTCGGTGCTGCCCGAGACGATCTGCGTGGGAGCGTTGGGCTGGGTGATCAGCGAGGTCACCGGCTGGCTATGCCCGGTGAGTTCCTTCTCCAGCAGTTCGGCGGCCGGCTTGCTCAGGTCGGTCACCTTCCAGAGGCGGATGACCGCGTCGCCGCCGCCGGTGGCAATCTTGCAGCCATCGCCCACCACGGTCAGGGCGGCAACCGGCTGGGGCGTTTCAATCTTGCCCTGTTCCTTGCCGTCGGCGGTGCTCCACACCCGCACCGTCTTGTCGGTCGAGCCGGTGTACAGCTTGGCGCCATCGGGCGAGAACGCCAGGGCGGTGACGTTCTCGGCATGGCCTTCCAGCTTGGCGGCAGGCTTGCCGGCGGCCAGGTCGAACAGTTGCACAACCTTGCCCGTCGCCACGGCCAGCTTCTTGCGATCGGCGCTGATGGCGGTGGCGGTCGGTTCGCCGGCCAGCTCAAACTTGTAGAGCTGCACGTTTTGCGGGCGTTCCCACAGCTTGACCACCTGGAAACCGCCCGAAGCCAGCAGCGTGCCCTCGCGATTGAAGGCCAGCGACTGCACCAGGTCGCGGTGCGCCACGCCGGGGTTCTTATACAAGCCCGACGAAATCAGCTCAGGGTCGGTGAGCCGGCCCACTTCGCGGCCGGTGGGAATGTGATAGATGAAGATCTGGTTGGCGCGGCCGGCGGCGGCGTACTGGCCGTCGCGGGTGATGGCCGCGGCGTACACCGGATTGACGCCCGGCGGCAGCGGCGTGAACACCACCTTGTTGCTGCTGGAGGACACGGTGCCCTTGGCGCCCTGGTTGATCCAGAGCTTGATCAGGCCCAGTTCCTCGGGCGTAAGGTTCTTGGCGTTCACCTTGTTGTTGGCCGGCGGCATGATCGGGTCTTCGATATGCGCGGCCACCTTGAGCAGCAGGCTTTCGTCAGCCTTGCCGGGCTCCACGGCCGGCCCCAGCGCGCCGCCCTTGAGGATGGACTGCGGCGTTTCCAACACGAGGTCGCTTTCGGCGTCCGAGGCGTTGTGGCAGGCCAGGCAGTTGCGCTTCATGATCGGCAGGATTTCCTTTTCGAAATCCACCGGCTCATCGCGCTTGATCTCGGCGATGGCGATCGGCCCGGCGGCCCGCGCGGCGGCAGGCATCAGCGCCAGGGTGCAGCAGACGGCCAGCCCAAGTTGGATGACGTAACGCATGGTCAAACCTGTCTGAGGAGGTACGTGCGGGAGGTTCTCTAAGGGGGGCTGAAGGTTAAAGCTGCTGCTCTCGCGGCCGATGGACGGCCTTGCGGAGCGGGGCAGCTTGGTGGGTTAACCGGGGAGCGCCCCGGGGATGGCAGCGCACGCCGCTACCCCTCGGGGGCAACACGTGCCACCGCTACTTGGCGGCGGCTTCAACCGTCACCGGCACAGTGCCGGTGACCTCCAGGTTCTGGTTGTTGAATCGAGCCGTGGCCTTGAGCGGCAGATTGTGCGAGCCGACGGCCGCGCCGCCCTCGGCTTCAATCGCCAGCTTGGCTTCGCTCTTGTCCTTTTCGATGGTCACGCGGGCCACCTTCACGCCGCGGGCCGAGCCGGGCACGGTGACCTCGACCGTCACCGGATCGGCGTAGCCGTACAACCGCTCGATGGCGACGGTCACTTCGGCCTTCTCGCCCTGGCGAACCTTGGCCGTGGCCAATTCTTTCAGCTTGATAGGCGCGGGCGTGACGTTCAACACCACGGCGGTGGAAGGTTCAAAAACGTTCACCTTTTTGACGGTCGCATCGCGTTGCCGGTCGGCAACCGCCTTGGCGGCGGCCGCTTTCTCGGCTTGCAGGGCCTTGGCCTTGTTTTCGGCCTCGACCTTGGCCTGCTCGGCGGCGGTGGCAGCGGCGGCCGCGGCCTTGGCCGCTTCTTGAGCCTGCGTCAGGGCCGTTTTGGCGGCTTCCACCGCCTGGGCCGCCTCGACCTTGGCCTGGGCCAGCTCGGTCTTTTCAGGTTCCTTGGCGGCGGCTGCCTCGGCGGCTTTCAGCTTGTCCTCGGCCGCCTTGAGGGCGGCGGTTTTCTCTGCGACCGCCTTATCGGCGGCGGCCTTGGCATCGGCTGCCGTCTTTGCGGCCGCGGTCAGGTCCTTGACCGCCTTGTCGGCCTCGGCGGCCAGGCCGTCGATCTTCTTCTGGTATTCCTGGGCCTGGGGCACCAACTCGGCGTTGCGGGCGTAATCCACCTGCGTGGTCGCCAGCAGGTAGAAGGTCAGCGGTTCGGGCGGAGCGTTGTTCTGGATGTTGATCTTCAGCGTGGCTTCGTTCTGATTGCCGTTGACGACCAGGCTCGGCACCTGCACCGTGTTGGGCTGGCCCATGGCCTGGAGGTTCACGTTGCCGTTGAACTTGCCGCGGCGGGTGACTTTCACCGGCACCTCAAGGCTGCCGGCCTTGGACATCTCCAGCGGCTTGCCGTCGCCCACCTGCACGGTAAAGGGCGCTTCTTCCACTTCGCTGACGGCCAGCGCGACCTCGCGCGTGATCCGCGAGAAGGCCGGGTTATTCTGGGCGCCGGGCCACACCACCGCGCCGCCCCGGGCCACGCGGACCAGTTCGCGGTCGCCCGCCTTGGCCTTGCCGACGATGCGGATCGCGCCGGCCCACTTCTTGGCGTCCTCGGCGGCCGTGAACACCAGCGGAGCCGAGTTCTGGCTGGGGCCGATCGTAATGGTGGGACAGCTCACGCCCGGCGGCAAGCCTTCGGCCGAAACCTCGATCGGCCCGGTGAAGCCTTCGCGGCGGAGGGCCAGCACGTTGAGCATCACCCTGCCGCCCCGCCGCAGCAGCGGCGACCAGATATTCACCTGGTTGTTCTGGTTGGTCGGCAGCGGCGCGATGGCCACCAGGCGGAAATCGGGCTCCGCCGGGCGAATCGCCACACGGTACACAAACCGCGGATCGCCGCTGTAATACAGGTCGCGGATCAGCAGCCGATACGTGCCATTGGCCGGCACGGTGAAACTGTAGCTGGGATCATCGGCCGCGGTGTTGAACGAAAGGCCGCCGACATTGGTCGCGGTATCGTCGATCTCGCGAATGTCGGTGACTTTCTCTTCGCCGTTGGGGCCCTTCTCCACACGCTGCAGCAGCAGATACGGATCGGTGGCCAGGCCAAACCGCTGCGAGAACGCTTCGATCCAGTACGTCTGACCCTGCTTGGCCTCGAACTGGATGTAATCCACGTCGCGCGGCTGCTGGAACCGGCCCACGAACTCGCACGGCAGCGTCACGGTCTGGGCCTTGGCGGCGGGCTGGTTAGGCTCCTGCTCCAGCACCACCGGGGCCGACGTGAAGCCCAGCAGCACCGGATTGGAGTCGCCCTGCGGGCTCTTGAGGCGGTAGCTGAAACCATCGATCCACGCGCCGGCCGAGGTCACATACGTCTCGGCATCCAGCGTGCCGTCGCCGTTGGCCGCCGGCACGTCGATCGTCACTTCCAACTTCTGCAGCGGCCGGCCCGCGATCCGTTCATCGGTCGGTTGTCCGCCGGGCAGGTTGCGGCCGTAGATTTGGAGCTTGGCTTTGCTGCCGGGCGCAGCGGCGTTGGGATATACAAAATCGATGTATGGCCGATCGGCGATCTGGAGCCGATATACGTGATCGTTGCCGCCGGCGTAGACGAAGTCGTTGACCTTCACCACGTACGTGCCGTCGGCCGGCACGGTGAAGTCGATCAGCGGATCCTTGCTGATCGTGTCGCGGTCGGCATCGATCTGCTGCCCTTGGGCATCGAACAACGTGATCGAGGCATCGATGGGCGAATCGATGCGCTGGCCCAGCACCTGGATGATCAGCCGCTGGCCGGCCTTGGCGTTGAACTTGAACCAATCGACGTCGGCCGCGCGGTTGGAGCGGGCATTGACCACGCCCAGCGGAACTTCCTGAGCGGTCTCGGCCGTGTCGTTGGGCTCGGTCTCGATCGCCTCGGGCAGATCGCTCACCGCGAAGATGCGGGCGTTGGAGATGCCAAACTTGCCGATTGCGCGCACATCGTAGGTGCCCGGCGGCACGTCGCTGGCGATCGTCACCACGAACACGTTCGGGATCGGCTGCGGGCCATCTTCAAACGGCTTGGGATCGCGCGTCTTGGGCACGGCCGTGAGGCCGGGATGCGAGAAGTGCAGTTTCTCGACCAGGTCCAGGTCGGTGCCTGCGATCGTTACTTCGACGCTGCTGCCGCGGGTTCCGCCGGGCGGAAAGATCGAGTTCAGCCGGCTGGCAGGAAGCTGGGCCCACGCCGCACTACACGCGAGGCAGGCCATGATGCCTGCGGCGCGCGACAACCAAACTGCGAAAGCCTGGTACGACATGGATAACTCCTTCGATAGAAGACTCACCGGCGGGGCGGGCAGCGTGCGCCGTGCGACGCGTGACTGTCGAAGCCGGGCGGGCGGGACTCGCTTAGGATGCAGGTAAGCTCAAGTGGCGCAGCACGCGCCGGCAGGAATGATCCACAATCTTGGATCATACTATAATCGCTTCCGCACCCATTCGCACCTTTCGTATCGCTAAATCGGACGGATTTTGTGTAAGCGCTTCAAGCCGACCGGGCCAGCCAACCGCGACAGCCTGACACGCCGTAAGTGCCCCCAGCACTTGGGTGAGGAAGCCCTACGACAGGCCAAACGCCACTGCGAATTTGGACTGCTGTTGCCGGCAGAACATGGTTGCTTTCCGCGGCGGCTGCCACGCTGTGCGTTTTGACAGCGCACAGATGCAATAGCCGCGATGCGGTCACTATCAATTGCAGCGAGTTGCACGGTCGTTACCGCTTTTTCCGGTAGATGCCACTGCGCCAAATGCGTCTGTTGAAACTGTTTCAAAGCACGCATGGTGATCAGGCCTAAAACGAACGTATCCTCTCGTTTAAGGCGCACTCCATCCAACAAAAAAGGGCGGAAGGCATCGCGGCCTTCCGCCCCGGAGTATTGGCAATCGTTGGTCGCTCACCTGGGCTGCACTGGCAGGCAGCCATGTGAGCGAAGCCGGTTTAGTGGTTGAAGAGGAACTCCTTGGTGTTGATCAACGCCCAGAGGATATCCTCGTAAGCCACCTGCTTCTGGCTCTCGTTCTTCTTGATGTGAGCCAGGGCCACTTCCAGCTCGTTGGCCTGCGGTTCACGCGAGAACGCCCACAGGTACAACTCGCGGATCTTTTCCGCGTCGGTCCGGCTGTTATCCATGGCCAGCTTGCGAGCCCGGCCGTCACCAGCCGACAGCTTGCCCTGCACCTCGTTGGAGTTGAGCAGGTGCAGGCTCTGGGCCAGGTTGGCTTCCGACGAGCGTTCGCACTCGCACGCGCTTTCCGCCTGCGGCCGGCCGAACACGGTGAGGAAGTAGTTCATGCTGCCGCTGTCGGGCAGTTGCACCGCGCGGACCGTGGTGGGCAGACCGTTGAACGCGGTCTTGGTGCCGGTCACCTGATCGATGGCGTCCAGCAGCACCTCGGCGTTGAGCCGCTTGGGATAGTACCGCGAGAAGTTCTGCTTGTCGTTTGCGTTGTAATCGTTGGGCATCGCGCTCAACTGATACGTCTTGCTCCGGCAGATGGTCCGGATCAAGTCCTTGAGGTCGAAGCCACTCTGGATGAAGTGCTGAGCCAGGGCATTGAGCAGCTCGGGGTTAGAAGCCGGGTTGGTCACGCGCATGTCGTCCTCAGGATCGACGATGCCGCGACCGAAGAAGTGCTTCCAGTACCGGTTGACCAGCGACTTGGCGAAGAACGGATTGTTCGGATCCGCCATCCAGTCGACCAGCGCGTGGCGGGGATCTTCATCCGGCGACAGTTGCAATGGCTCGGCATCCAAGCCGGTGGGCGCCAGACGCTGACCCGACTTGGGATTGGTGGCGCCGGCCACGCCGCGCTTGTGGAAGATGCGCTCTTCGTTGGGTTCCAGGCCCGGCTTGCGGCCGACCTGCGAGAAGAACGCCTGGAAGCCGTAGTAGTCGTCCTCGCTCCACTTCTCGAACGGATGGTGGTGGCAGCGAGCGCACTGGATACGCAGCCCCAGGAACAACTGGGCGGTGTCCTCCACCTGCTCGTTGGCCGTCTTCACCTGCCGGTACCAGGTGACCGTCGGCTGCCGGCTGACCTCGCCCGAGGCCGCCAGGATCTCACGCACGAACTGGTCGTACGGCAGGTTGTTGTGGAAACTGGTGCGGATCCAGTCATGGAAGGCGTAGTTGCCGCGGACCGAGACGCTGTTGGCCCGTTTGATCCGCAGCACGGCCGCCCACTTGTTGGCGAAGTAATCGGCGTAGTCGATGCTCGCCAGCAGGCGGTCGATCAGCTTATCGCGCTTGTTGGGATCGGTGTCGCTGAGGAACTCGTTGGTTTCGTCCAACGTGGGCAGGCGGCCGGCGATGTCGACCGTCACACGGCGGATGAAGGTGGCGTCGTCGCACACTTCCGAAGGCGGAACGCCCAGCACCTTCAGCTTGTTGAACACGTGCTCGTCGACAAAGTTGACCGGCTCGGGCAGGTTCTTCACCTCGACCCCCAGCGGGATGCTGGCGCGGAACACGTCGACGTGGCCCTGATATCGGGCCATGATCGCCACGTCGCCCGTCAGATCGAGCGTCTTGACGATGCCTTCGGGCGTGACCTCGGCCATTTCCGGATCGTTGGCGTCGTACTGAGCCATCCGGGTCACGTCGCGGGTGGAGCCGTCGGTGTAGTGGGCCACCACCTTGATCTGCTGCTCACCGCCGCGAACCATCGCACGGCTGCGGGGCAGCACTTCGATGCTGACCACCTTGGGATCGGAATCGCTGCCGTAGGGCATGCCTTGCAGAATCCAGCGGCGGATCAGGCGGTACTCGTGGCTGTCGGCCTCCAGACGCTGGCCGCCACCGTGGGGCAGCTTGTTGATCGCCTTGAGCAGCAGCAGGCTCTGATCCGGGGCGGCGGGGAACAAACGCCGGCCGCGGCCTTCCTTCACCAGGTACTCGTAATCTTCCTCGGGTACAAAGCCCAGCAGAGCCAGCTTGAAACCGTTCTGGCCACTGGCCTTGCCGTGGCAACCGCCACCGTTGCAGCCCAGCTTGGTGAAGATGGGCACGATTTCGTTGGGGAAGTTGATCGGCAGCTCGTTGCCGATGTGCGTGACTTCGACCGCGATCTGGCCCACGACGCCTTCGGGGCTGCGGGCGGTGATCACCGCCTTGCCGTTGGCCAGTGGCGTGACCATGCCCGTGGCGTCAATCTGCACAATGCCGGAGGGATCGCTCTCGTAGGTGACTTTGCGGGTGTAATCACGGTACTGGCCGCTGTCGTACAGACCCGACACCACCAGTTGCAGGCGGTCATCCGCCCCGCGGAGCCGGCCGATATCTTCCGTGCCCGCAATGATTTCCAGCTTTTGCAGCTTACCCGGGTCACCCAGTCCCGGCGCTTCGGCAGCGGTGGCAGGGACAACCCCGAGCGCTGCGATGATCGCGAACCAGGCAAATCGCTGAAGAACCATTGGTGTCCCTCCCCGTGTCGGGTTTGCGCAGGCTTGGTCGTGTACAGACTTCAGAGCCCGCACCGCAAAGACCGCGGTGTGGTGGTGGCAGGTCGGTATGGTAGGTGTGGTCGGTTGGATGCAGGTAGCGCGCTGGGCAACCGAGGCAGCAGTTGCGAGCCCCCCGGAACAACGCGCAGGTCGGATCAAAGGCCGATTATAACACTCCTCGAACTACCACTTGCAAGCTCGATTGGCACATTTTGATCAAAAAATAAACAGGCGCTGATGCGTTGGCGCTGGGGGGCACCGCACGACGCATCCACGGCCGTCCCCATAAAATTGCCGGAAGCTCGGCGTTGGTTTCGCCGGAAAACGGCCAGGGCGATTTGATCGCCACGCCAAACGCGGCCCCGCTCAGCCCCCGCTTCAGGCGGGGCCACCCTCCTCGCCGCCAGGCGATTTCTACGCCATTGTGGCCCCCTCGCCCGACCGCTAGACCCCACCGCAGTTGCGGCCTACCATGAACTGCTAACTCTTTGAGGGAAAGCGGAATACTATGTCCACGGAGCTGTCAGGCGAACTGCAACAAGCCGCACACGATGTGCTGGGGTATCTCAATCTATCCTCTGGCACGCCCGACGCCCGTTTTCTGCGCCAACTCAACACGCTATTTGCCGCCCTCGAAGCCGACCAGCAGCCCGGCCAACCCTGGAACGTGTGCCAGCGCCTGCACGAGCTGCTGCAGGCCGAACTGGTGCGCGCCCGCGGCAGTTCCGCCGCCTTTCGCGAGACCAGCCAGGCCGAGGCGGTGCTCGATCTGGTTTTCACGCGGCTATTGCCGGCCTACCGCGAGTTCCATCGCGATCTGCTGTTCCACCAGCCCGACGATGCGCTGTTCCGGCCGTTCTTCCTCGGCCGGGCGTGCGAAGCCGTGCTGCAAGAAGGCTCGCCCTGGGACGAGCCCGAGCGAATCATCCCCGCGGCCATCGAACGCCTGAACGATTTCATCGGGCACCGGCCGGTGGCCGTGCTGCACAACCAGCGGATGGAGCCGTACAAGCACGAATGGGTGCGGCCGATCCCGCTGTATATCGAGGGGGCCGGCGTCGCGGTCGGCAAGTACCACGATGTGATCAGCATCGCGTTGGAGATTCTGCGGGGTACCGACCGCGATATCCTCGACATGGCCTACTTCGAGCTGGAGCGGATGGAAGAGTTGGCGCTGGACCCCCGCGCCTACGACTTCGACCATCCCGCCAACCAGCGCATCAATTACCAGTTCGGCCAGTGGGACCCCAACCGGATCGATAACCGCGGGCAGTACCGCCGGTTCGTCATCACCCAGGTCACCATCGACGCGCTGCTGGACCGCACGACCAGCACCCGCGGCGTTCCGTTTGAAGAACTGCTGTTTGAAGCGGCCGCGGTACTGGCCGGCACCATGCTGATGGCTTCCGGCGTGAGCGGTCGCGGCCCCGACACGCACGATTCGTCGACCACGCTGGCCACGCTGTTGCCGCGGATTGCGCATTACCGCGACGTCTTTTATCAGCGGCTGTTGGCCAAACTCAGCGGCCCCCACGGCGAGCGGCTGCGCGAAGAAGCCCGGGTGCGGCAGCAGCCCTTCGCCGACGCCCGGCAGCATCTCAACCGGCGGCTGGCGCGCCTGCGGGCGATCCAGCAGCAGCACGTCTACCTGGCCGGAATCTTCGCCAAGATGGGCTTTACCGAGGCCAGCCGGCGGCAAGTGGCGATTGTGCCGGTGGCTTCCGCCCGGATGATGTGCGAGATCCATTGCCGGGTAACCACGGCCAACCTGGCGATCAAGCAGGGCGATCTGGCCGGCGCGGCCGCCATTGTGGACGAGATCGAAGACCTGCTGCACCGCGCGATCGAGTGCGGGGCGATGATCGACCCCTGGAACCTGCTGGGGTTCGGCGCTCATTTCAGCTTGTTCCCCGCCTTGGAGAACAGCGTCCGCGACGTGCGGGCGGACGATCTGATCGACACCATGCGCGACATCTTCGCGCTGCGTTCGCGCATTCAGAGCGAGGCCGCGGCAGCCGGTCAGGTCGATCTGGCCGAACAGGTCGCCAGCCAGACCGATCGCCTGGCCCAGTGGTGGGACCGTTTTGCATCGGTCGAAGTCAGCGAGGTGGAAGGTTTCTCGGGCAAGGAAGCCGCCGAGTCGGCCCGGCACGTGGCCCGGGCGCTTGGCGACTGGCACAAAGCGGGCGCCGCCGCGGGCGATATTGCCTTCTGGCGGAGCCACGTCGATCAGTTCAACAGCACCAAGGCGTATGCCGAAGTGGTAGCCGCCCTGCTTGATCAGCAGGATTTGCGCGGTTCGGCCGCGCTGATGATGGCCTGGTTGAGCAACGTGGACCAGGCTCCGCTGGAAGAAGGCGATCACAGCTTCAATCGCCTGGCCCTGCGGTGGATGAATACCCTGCGGCTCAAGCACGACATGCCGCGTGAGCAGCGGTGGCAACTGCTGCGCTGGTTCTTCGATTACCTGGAAGCCAACGCGGGCGAATATTGGGAAGTGCCTGCGGCCACCTGGCCCGAGGGCGGCATGGTGCCCATCGAGGAACCGTTCGCCGAGGACGACGAGGAGGAAGAAGAGGACGACGATCCCTTCGCCGCCGCGTACGAAGGTGTGGTCTACCGCGACTCCACGCGCGACGGCATCGAAGGCGAACTGTTCGATCCCACCAGCCAGCCTACCGAGTACGAACTCGATCAAGAATCGACCCGGTTGCATCGCCGGCTTGGCTTCTTGGCCACGTTAATGGAACTGTGGCGGATCGCCGGCGTGCTGCTGTGCGAAACGGTGCCGCCTCCCAAGTCGGCAGACCAGAAGAGCCAACAGCCCGACGAAGCCGGCCATGGTGTCCAGCCGGCCGAGTGCGAAATCGACCGGGCCTTGCTCGATGCCGCGCAGGCGTGGCTGGCCCGCTGCGTGTACCTGCGGAAGGAACTGCAAGAGTTTGCCCAACAGATCCACCGGCATCCGGTGCCTCAGCCCTCCACCAGCCACGAAAGCATGGTGGAGTACGATCGCCGGCAGTACGTCAAAGAGATGCTGCTGGATCACGCCATTCGCACCATTGTCAACGCGGGGGCCGCGATCCGGTCGCTGCTCACGATGGAGCAGTGCGAGATTCCCGCGGAGGGCCTCTGGCACTGGGAAGTGCAGGCCGTGCAACTGTTGCGCTCGGCCCGGGCTGGCAAGCAGAACCAGATCGAGAGCCGGTACCGCGACTACGAAAAGGCCTGCTACAACCAGCCGCTGCTGTACGTGCCTGTGTCGCGAGGCGGCGAACCCAAGGCGATGGTCGTTGCTCAGACCATGCTGCAAACGCACTGCCAGATCCTGACGGTACTGCCCCGGCTGGGCCGGCTCGATCTCACCTGCAACCTGCTGCACTTTGCCCGCGAAACCGAGATCGAATACCCCGTTGGCCGCGGCGCGGTGAGCGAGTTCGACCGGCTGTTCACCACCGGTTATCGGGCGATTGTCGAGCAGATCATCTTAAGCGCCACGCGCGATGGCCGGTCCGACGGCGATGACGACGCCGACCTGGTCGACTGCCTCAACGAAGTCACCGAGAAACTGCTGCGGCTCTGGTTGGCGCACAGTTCGTCGCTGCGGCTGTCGGTGCTTGAGCCGCTGATGAGCGAAGCCGCCTGGCGGAAGACGGTACGCTTCATCGAGAAGTACGGCCACGACCTGTTCGTGCCGATGTTCCTGGGCGAAGGCAACCTCCGCGGCATCATCCACCAAGGCGCCGAAACCTTCCTCGAGAAACTGCTCGAAGATCCCGACACGGCCGAAGATCTTTCGCTGCTGCGGGCCATCCAGCAGGGCAAGTCGCTCAAGGCGGCCGCCGCGCAACTGGAGTGCATCATCCAGGCCTTGCTGGAGAACTACGCCGAGTACAACGACTACAACCACACCACCACGCAGTCGGACCGCGGCGAGATGTTGTACTGCCTGCTGGATTTCCTGCGGGTGAAAGTCAGCTACGACCGCATTGCCTGGAACCTGCAACCGGTGGTGCTGGTGCACGAGATGCTGGTCCGGCACGGCCGCGTGGAGGCGGCCGAACTGTGGCGGCGGAGCGTGGCCGATCAGACGGCCGACGCGGCCGACCATCACATCGCCCGGTACAATGAGCTGACGCACAAGTACGGCATGCAACTGCCGACGGTCGCCGACCGGTTGCAGGAGCGGTTCGTGCGGAACCTGGAGCTGGATTGCCTCAAGGCGCTGATCGCCCCGGCGATCGCCGAGCTTCAGGAAGGCAAGCCGACCGAAACATTCGACCGGTTGGAGGAAGGCATCAACCAGTTTGCCCAAACGCCACGCGGCGTGGGGCTCGACGTGCCGGGCTGGCTGACCGCGCTCGACGATGAAGTGATGGACGTGATGGCCGAGCGGCAGCCGGAGCTGAGCCACCGCAACTGCGACCTGATCCCGTGGAACGTGCTCACGCTCGATAAGATCCGCAAGCAACTGGCCGACTGGGAGTGATGGCGTCGGAGGCCCCGTAAGCTACACTGGGCAGCGGTTGATGCCGGCCGCCGGGCCGGAACATTGCCACCCCTCTTGCCCACCGCGGGAGCACGCCATCCATGGAACCTGCCAACCATCATTTTCTTGTTACGGGTGCGGCGTCGGGCTTGGGAGCTGCCACGGCCAGGCGGCTGGTTGCGGCCGGCGCTAAAGTGACGCTCTTTGACCGCCATGCCGACGGCGTGGCCCGAATGGCCCAGCAACTTGGCGCAAGCACGCTGGGTATTGCCGGCGACGTGACCTCCGAGGCCGACGTGGCCGGTGCCATCCGCCAGGGACAGGAAAAGCTCGGCCCGCTGCACGGAGCCGTCAACTGCGCCGGCATTGCGCTGGGGTCTCGGGTTTTGTCGAAGACCGGGCCGCATCCCTTGGATGACTTTGTGCGCGTGCTCCAGGTGAACCTGGTGGGCACGTTCAACGTGATTCGCCTGGCGGCCGAGGCCATCTCGCAGGCGCCGGCGGGCGAGGACGGCGAACGCGGTGTGATCGTCAACACGGCCTCGTGCGCGGCGTTCGATGGCCAGATTGGCCAGGCCGCTTATTCGGCATCGAAGGCAGGCGTGGCCGGCATGACGCTGCCGATCGCACGCGAGCTGGCCCGCTTTGGCATTCGCGTGGTCACGATTGCCCCCGGTGTGTTCGAGACGCCGATGGTGGCGGCGATGAGCGAGGAAGTGCGGCAATCGCTGGCTGCCCAGGTGCCGTTCCCGCAGCGGCTGGGCAAGCCAGAGGAATACGCCGCCTTGGTAGAGCACATCCTGGAAAACCGGATGCTCAACGGCACGGTGCTGCGGCTGGACGGCGCGCTGCGGATGGCCGCCAAGTAGGGTCCGTTGTGCGAGCCAAGTAGGTGGGTAATCGCAGCCACCACGAACCGATGACTGCTCAATAGTCAGTAGGGGCCGCTGTGCGGACCGCCGTCGTGACCGTGGCAATGCGCCCTGCGGCCACATCACGTATCCATGGCGGGCGCGAGCACTATGCGAGCCGCACCTCACAGCATGAAAACCCTGTACTACACGGCCAGCAGCCTCGATGGTTTCATTGCCACCGAGGACGATTCCATTGATTGGCTCTTTGCGCTAGGCGAGGCGAACGAGGCGGGCTATCAAGCGTTCATCGCGGGCATCGGTGCCATCGCGATGGGCGCGGCCACCTACGAGTGGATCTTGCGGCACGGCGATGAGGTCGTGGCCGAATTGGGGGCGCGCTGGCCGTACACGCAGCCGGCCTGGATCTTCACGCACCGCGAGCTGCCGCGGCTCGAAGGGGCTGACATTCGCTTCGTGCAAGGCGATGTAAGGCCGATCCACGAGGCCATGCCGGCAGCCGCGGGCGACAAGAATCTCTGGATCGTGGGCGGCGGCGATTTGGCCGGACAGTTTTACGATGCCGGCCTGCTCGATGAGATGTTCGTTCAGGTCGGGGCGGTCACGCTCGGCCGCGGCAAACCGCTGTTTCCCCGGCGCGCAACCAGCCCACCGTTCCGTTTGATCGGCGTGCGGCAGTTCAACGAGCACCTGGTTGAACTGCGGTATGACCTGCGGCCCGCGAGCCCGTAACCCGGGGCGAATACCCGGTGTGCGATCTTTGTGAAGTCATCGCGTGTACTATGGTCGTACGGCACACCGTGCTGTGGCACCTGGGCGTACCGACCAACACTCCGAACGCGTAGTAAACGCGATGATGACGGTCCGTACAGCGGCCCCTGCAGCTACCAACGAGCTACGCGGCGCGGGATTCGTCGACGGCCACTTGCCGGTTACGCCGGCGGCCGCCGCGATCGAACCGCCACACGCCGCGGGGCACGGCTTCGTCGACGTCGCGCACCACGTCGTGCGGATGTTGCAGCAGGATGCAGCGGTTGGGGATCTCAAAGCCGCTGCCGACGTGAACGCCGGGGCCCAAGAACGCTTCTTCGCCCAAGCAACCGCCCAAGAGCCGGCTGCCTGAGCCGATGCGGCGTCCATCGAGGTTGAGCTGGGCGTCACCGCGGAGGCTGGTATCCAGAAAGCCCGCCTGAGGACACAGCACCGAGCCGCGGCCCAGCACCGACATTTGCACGAAGATCGTGCCCAGGCTGACTTCTTCTTCGGCCACAACCGAGCGTACCAGCACCGAGCCGTTGACCATGCAGCGGTCGCCCAGCACGGCGCCTTCGACCACGGCGGCCGGGCCGATCTGCACGCCGTCGCCCAGGATGCAGTTACGCACCACGGCGTTGGGCGCAATCTTCACGCGGCGGCCCAGGATGGAAGCTTCCACATGGGCTGAAGGGGCAATCCGGCAACCTTTGCCGGCGAAGTAGGTCTTGCTCAGCCACCAGGAGGGCCGCAGGCTGCCCGATCGCCAGGCGGCCTTGAGCGGCAGCGTAGCGGCGGCCAGCGGATGTTCGGCCGCGTGCCGCAGCACGAAGCTCGTCATGCCCAGCAGGTTGACCGGCAACAGCGCCGCCCAGTGCCGGATCGGCATCATGAACACCTGCGAAACCGGCACCACGAACCGGCCCGACTCCTCAAAGTACCGGCTCGCCCGAGCGGTGATCCGCGTGAACCGGTAAGGAATCGGCAACAGCCTGGCGGCTTCCAGTCGCTGCAATTGTTCGGGGCCCGTCAGGTAGTACAGGCCAAAGCTCCGCAGTTGCCGGCCGGTTTCGTCCTGGTGCTGCGGCCCTTGCAGCACGGGGAAGAACCGCTCGGTCAGCTCGCTCACTTCCAGGGCAGCCTGAAGCGCTGCGCCGCGATCTTGCCCGCTGTTTTGCCGGGCGGCGCGCAGGAACCGCCTGGCCGCATGGTAGGTGAAGAACAGATCGTCGTCGGCCACCAGGCACGGGAAGCGATCGACCTGCTCCAGCGAGGCGACGCGGCGAACCTTGCAGCCCAGCCGCGACAACGTCCGTTCCTGGGCTTGGGCCAAGGTGCCGGTATGGACCTTCATCTGGCCGACGGGCCGTTCAAACGGTGCGATGGCGCGACCGGTTTCAACAAGGTAGGCGTTCATGGCTTGCGGATGATGCTCCGAGCAACTGGCGATTATGCGGCCCGTTGGCTGACCGTGCTTTGCTGCTGTTGCAGCGGCAGCGCGCTGCCGTCGGTGGTGTAGCCGTAACGCTGCATCAACCAGGAGAGTTTGCCGTCGATGGTAGCGCGGATGGCGTCGGGCAGCGGACGGTACGAGTTCTTCTTGTAGCCGGCAATGCTTTCCAGGTAGCGGGTGAGCCGCCGTTCGAAGGCCGGGCTGAATTCCAGGCCCAGCTCGGCATACAGCCGCTTGATTTGCTCCAGCTCGTTGCCTTCCAGGTCTTCGAAGCGGACCTCGGCCAGGTCGCCCTGGGGCAGGTCGGCGGTCTCGGCCAGGTAAGCCTGCTCCATGGCGTGGTAGTTGTCGAGGAACCGCGTCTGGTAGTTGTCGCGTTCGTCCGGATCCTGCAACTGGCTCACCACGTGGCCTTCTTTGGCCATGTGCATGTTGGAGCGGTACACGGCGTAGGGGTGCCGCGAAATGTGGATGAACTTGCAGCCCGGGAACAACTCACGCAGCGCCGCGGGGCGGCCGGTGTTGTAGGGGTTCTTGAGCAGCGGCGTACGGCTGCCGCGGAACAGGCACAGCCGCCGTACAAAGCCCAGGTAAGCCTGCTGCCACTTGCGCTTTTCGTCTTTGGGCAGCGAATCGGGGAAGATGTACTTGTCGTAGTGGGCCCACTGCCGCGGGAAGGCGATGCCCCAGTAAGGCGAGGCGTGCGATACGCCCTGGATGGCGAACTCTTCTTCCTGCGGGGAGAACAGGTGGAACCGCACCGAGTCCATCGGCCGCTTCCACGGCATGAACAGCCCCAGCAGCGGCGTGACCAGCCAACCCGAGAACGTGAAGCCGGCCGGGTTCATGATGTGGTAGGCGCGCGGCGAGCAGAACTGCGGATCGAGCGCCAGCATGTTGTGCAGGTGCGTGGTACCGCTGCGGTGAACGCCCAGGATGAACACCGGCGGCTTCACCTGGCGATTGCGGATCAGCAGCGGCAGGATCAACCGCTCGGGCAGCGTCAGGATGGTGTTGGCGGTGCTGAAGACCAGCGTGGCGATCAAACGCGGAATGTAGGCCGGGCCGATGGCGAAGCGGGCGTGCACCAGCCGCGGAATCCACACGTCCAGCGGCGCCAGCATGCTCGCCTGCGAGAGCGGAAAGATGCGCTTGAAGTTGGGGTCGATGGTGGCTTCGGTGGCGGCGATCTTCTTTTCGCCCCGCCGCGAGAGCACCACGCCGCAAACGGCGACGGCCGTTCCCAGCAAGATGAACATCATGGGAGCCTGGCGCGGATCGGAGTTCACCACGAACCACGACGCGATTTCGCTGTTGGTGTGGTGCAGCAGGTCGCCCTTGTGGATGGCACGCCGCGTGACGATCCAGCCGGCCAACAGGCCCGCCGGCAGCAGAATGCTGCCGGTGATCAGTCGCAGCAGCCCCAGCAGCGTGGCAGTGAGGAACAGGCCGAAGATGGTCGCCGCGCTGCGGGCGGTGAAAGCGTGTTCGGGATCGATCAGCCGCACCGGCACGGCGAAGATGAACGCGGTGATCAGCACGGCCACCACGGCGTTATACCGGTCGCGGAGCACGCTGAGCAGATAACCGCTGAACAGGATCTGCTGCACCATGGCCACGGGCAGCGCCATCATCATGGCCGGCACGACATAGATCCAGGCCTTGGCCGGCGCCGGATTGGGCGAGAGTTGGTAGGCCCCCGCGGCATACGCCACGGCCATGTAACCGCCATACGTGGCGATGCCGATGGCAACGCCGGTGAACAGCAGCTTCTTCCACTGTGGGCCGACGAAGATGCCGTAATCGGTGATCGGACGCTGATCCAGCGACATCATCACCAGCAGATAGCCCAGGGCGAACGCCAGGATCACGCCGCTACCGGCACCCAGGTGCAGTGCGAAGTCGATTCCCAATAGCCAGGTGATGCCTTGCACGGCCGCCGCGGAGACGGCCACAGCCAGTCCCCAGATGCCAATTTTCAGAAGCGGGTGGAGCTTCGCAAACATGGGTTCGTTCCGTCGCGCAAGGTGCCGCCGCGGAGGGAACGGCTTCCGGTGCCAATCCCTGTGGTTGATGCGGCGCAGAAGGCCTACCTATAGAGAAAACCGGCTCCCAGGGGGAGTCCAACTGCATCTCGTTCGGCAAGCTGGAGCGTTATCTCCAGTACAAGCGTTAAAATTGGAAGCTAGCACGCTAGCGGCGACAGCAGCGCTAGCGCTGGCATGAGCCACTTTGCGCGGACCAATCACCGGCGACACGTGGAGGGGATCTCGAAGCCAAGGGATTGCTCCATTATCTGGGCATCGACGATGGAGAGCCGGCTTGCGGTGCGGACATGATTGGGCGGCGGAGCAGCGGTGTGGCCGAGGGACCATTGACCACCGGAGCGGCTACTCCCCATGAAATGCCCGGCGGGCTGCTTCGTATACGTCTTTCAGCGGCACCTGGTGCTTCTCGGCCACCTCGCGGCACGATTCGTATTCGGGCGAAAAGCTTTCGGGCATACCGGCGATCCAGGCCAACTTGCCGGACACGGGGCCCCAAGGCGTTTCCACCTGGTGCGGCCGCCGCTCCAGCTTGTGCCGGCTCACCGGCCAACGCCGCACGCCCAGCGTGGTCGTTTCGCGGAAGATGATCTTTTCGAGCTTGTTGACCAGCAGCGCCGGACATAGCACGGTGAGCACCACGCCGGGCCGGTTCTTCTTCATCTGCACCGCGGTGGTGTACACATCCAGGGCGCCGGCCTCGGCCAGCTTGGTGGTGCAGTGGCCGATCAGCTCGCCGCTGATGTCGTCCAGGTTGGTTTCCAATACCCAGATCTGATCGGCGGCCAGGCCGTCTTCGCTCTCGCCCACGATCAGCCGCAGCACGTTGGCTTGCTCGCGCAGCTCCGCGGTGCCGGCGCCGTAGCCGATGGTTTCAATCCGCATGCCAGGCAGCGGGCCGAAGCTGTCGGCCACCGTGGCCAGGATCGCGGCGCCGGTGGGCGTCGTCAGCTCGCAGTTGATGCTCGTTTCGACCAGCGGGATCCCACGCAACAGTTCGGCCGTGGCCGGGGCCGGTACGCTCACGCGACCGTGCGCGATCTTGATGTAGCCTGTACCCGTCGGAACGGGCGAAGCCACGATGCGGTCGACGCCCAGCAGGTTGAGCCCCACGGCCGCGCCGCAGATATCGGCGATGGAGTCCACCGCGCCTACTTCGTGGAAGTGGATCTTTTCGAGCGTGGTGCCGTGCACCTTGGCCTCGGCTTCGCCAATCTTCTGGAAGATGCGTTTGGCCAGGTCCTGCTGGGCGGGCGTGAGCCGGCTGCCCTCGATCATGCTCACGATGTGGTGCAGATGCCGGTGGGCATGCTCCGGTTCGTGCTCGATCCGGACATGCGTGGCGCGAAAGCCGTGCCGCTTGACCTCTTCGGCCACCAGGCGGCAGCCGGGAATGTTCAGCGAGTCGATGGCGTCTTGCAGGGCCTCCAGCGGCACGCCGGCGTCGACCAGGGCCGCCAGGGTCATATCTCCGCTGATCCCGCTGATACAGTCCAGGTAAGCAATCTTCACGGCAGCAGTAACCCGGGTGATGAATGTTGCCAAGGGACACACGCGGCGGCTTGGGAGGCCAGGGGGGACCGCACCGCGCGATGCACTTTTCCCCAAGCAAGAAACGCCAACAAAAACTGCCCGCCCACGCCCGCACGTGCGGTCGCAGCGCTCGCTAGGTTATAGCGGACGCCGCGGCACGAGGCGAGTCGCGGGACGGGCAGTGATGGTCCAACGCAGACGTTGACGCGGCCGTTAACGCTGCTCGGCAACTTCCGGAGCGCTGGCCGGCTCGATCCGCAGTTCAAGCCAGACGGGCTGGCCGCTTGGCTGGCCGAGCGTGCACTTCACCGGCTTGCCCAGGGGGATGCAGCCGGCAATCTGGCCGCCATGCTGCACAACCGCCGCGGCAGCCTGCTCCACGCCAGTCGTCGGCACGCAGTGCTGGATGGAGAGCTCCAGTTCCACGCCCTCGCTGGTGCATTGGCCGAGGCAGCCTTGCACCTGCGTGCCCAGCGAGAGTTCCTGATCGGTCGCACCCGCTTGGATCACGCCGCCGGAGAGGAACGAGAACTTCCGGCCGGCCGAGGTCAACAGGACCGGCGCACACAACTGCTTGGCGGGCTGGCCGGGCGTTTCCTGATACAGCCGGATATGCACCGCAAACTGTTGCGGCGCGGTGGTGCTGGCCGTCAGCCGCGTGGGCGGAACCGGCAGCATCTGCGGCTGCGAGCTGTTGCAGCCTTTCGTGGTGCAGACGCCCGAGGCGGTAGCGCCCCGCACGCCGGTCGTGCAGGTGCCGATGGTTTGGGGCACCGCGGTCGTGGGTACCGGGCAGGTGCTGCTGGTGAAGGCTTCGCTCTGGCTACCCTTGGCGGCAAGCTGTTGCTTGAGGCGGTCATTCTCCAATTGGAGCCGGGCCAGGGTGTGGACCATTTCGAGCTTGGCTTCGGCCGCTTCGAGCTTGGCCTTCAGCGTGGCGTTGGTCACGTGGACCTCGGCAGCCTCCTCGATGATCCGGCGGTACTCGGCCAGGTTCTCCTCGGCGGCTTGAGCCTTGGCTTCCAGGGCGTGGAACATGGCGCTGAACACCAGCTCGGCCATCGCGGCCTTGGTGTCGTTGGCTTCCTTCTGGATGTGCAGCAGGCTCTCGTACAGCGCTTCGCGCTGCTCGGCCACCGACTCCTGGGCCTCCAGCTTGGTTTCCAGTGCGGCGATCTTGGCCTCGAGCTTGGCAACCGCGGCGGGAACCATCGCCGGCTTCTTGGTGCCGTTGAACAACGGGCAGTGCGACGAAGCCATCTGCCACAGTTGCGACAGCGTGGGATCGCCGGTCAGTTCGCAACGGTCGATGTCGAAGACGCCGCACAGCTTGCCGCAGGAGCCCATTTCGCAAGCGGTGGTCTTATCGCTCGTCCCACAGGTGCACGAAGCGCAGCACTTGGAAGCAGGGCCGCACTGGCAGGCCGACTTGGCGCTGCAAGCCTTGGCACACACGGCTTGCGTGCAAGAGGCGGTCTTGCATGCGGCGGCGCCGGTCTTGGCGCACGCACCCTTATGGCACGCGACCTGCGAGCAGGTGCTCAAGCACTCGCCCTTAGTGCAGGCCGTCTTGTCACAAGCTTGGGTACAAACGGCCACCTTGGCACAAGCGGCTTGGGTGCACGCAGCCTTCGTGCCAGCCGCCGTCGCACAGGCGGCCTTGCAACCAGCGGCACATTCGCCCGCGGCGCAAGCGAGCTTCGCGCTGGTGTTCTTGGCGCACGAGGTGCTGACCGCCTGGTTGCACGCAGCGGTGCAGGTCTTGGCGCAGTTGCCGGCGGCACAGGTGCTCACGGCGCTGGCCAGCTTGTTGCAGGCCGACTTGCTGCACGCGCTGGTGCTGCAAGCCGCGGTGCTGCACGTTGTCTTGTCGCACAGGGCTTTTTCGCACTGGGCCTTGTCGCACGTGGCGCAGTCAGCCTTGGCGGCCACGAAGGTTTCGGTCGGCGAGAACGCGGGGGCCGTTTCGTCCTGGCAGGCCTTTTCGCAAGCCGCGGTGCAGGTGCCCGGCTCAATCGGTTTCAGCTTGAAGCCTTCGGCCGTCTGAACCAGTTCAAAGACGGCAGGCTGGCACGCGGAATCGCAGGCCGTGCCTTCACCACGCAGCAGCCGGGCCAGGCCGGGGATCGTGTCGAAGAGCTTGCCGGCGAAGCTGGTGGGACAACTGCCCTGGGTACATTCAGGCGGGCTGGCGGCCAGCGGCGCGGCCAGCACTGCGGCGGCCAGCGCCACCGAGGCGGCACCGCCCATGATGCGAGACACCCACACACGACTCATGGCGACATCCTTTCGCAGCGAGGGGGAGCAAACAGTCCGAGCCTAAGGCCCCGCGGACTTGTAGACGAAATGCCAGGGCGTGGCGATGCCAAATGCGCATGGCGCAGCGGAATTCGCTGAGGTTTCAGCAGTGCCAGCGCTGCTGCCGCAAGCAAACCAGCCATGCCGCTATTGGCAACGCGGGCAGGGCTATCAACGCAGCGGCCCAGCGGCGCATAGCTTTAGCTCACAGACGGTAGAACGTGCGCCGCGACAATGTGGCGTGGCAAGTCATGGCGAAACGCTGCGAGCACACCGTCGACTAGCGGCGGATCGGGCCGCTGCTCAAGCCCACCAGCGGGGCGTCGGCCCGCACCAGGTACAGCTCGACCCGGCGGTTGTACTTGCGCTCGTCGGGCGATTCGTTGGGAGCGATCGGCTGATGCTCGCCCAGCCCTTGCACGATGATCTGCTGGGGAGGCACGCCTGCCGCCTGGAGGTAGTCGGAGACGGCGTTCGCCCGGGCGGTACTCAGGTGGAAGTTGTTGGCCCAGATGTCGGCACCGGGCTTCTTGGAGATCGAGCGGTCGTCGGTATGGCCGACCACCACCACGCGCAGCGAGTTGCCGTTTTCTTTGATGATCTGGGCAACATCGTTGAGCACCGATTCGGTGGTGGGACGCAGGTGGGCGCGGCCGCTGTCGAACAGCAGCTCGTCGCGGATGACGGCGGAGTCAGTCAGCGGATCGTACTGGAGGAAGGGATACCGCTGCGCCAGATCGGCCATGCTCGGCCCGCCGAACTGGCTGCCGTACCGTCCACTGCGGCCGTCGCGGCGGGGCCGCGTGCTGGCCAGGGCGCGATTGCGCTCATCGAGCAGGGCTTGCTCCGCCCGTTGCTGGGCCTCGATGGCCGAGGTCAGCCGGGCGGTGAGCTCTTCGTTTTCCTTCTGGAGATTGAGCACCTGTTGGCCCAGGGCGCGGTTCTGCTCCTGGAGAGCCACGGCTTTCTTCTTGCCAGCGCAGCCGGCGAGGGCGCAGCACATCACCGTGAGCAACAACCACCTACTGCTACGCCGCACGAACCGCTTCATGATTCGACTCCTTTCGAATCCGCCATATGCCGTGCCGCTTTGGCAGCGGCGAACCGGGCGCCGCGGCCTGGCCGCCCCGATCACTGGTCCACGTGGGGCGGTTAGCCACATGCGCCGCGCGGGCTGGCCGCCACGGCACGTCTAGCCCAACCAAGCCGGCTCGCCATAGCTTGGGGACGCTCCTTCGCCCCGGCAGCCTGGCTCAAACGCCGCGCTTTGGCTGGTTCCTATTGTTCAAACAGGTTCACAAGGGACTTGGAAATGGTGCCCACGATCGGGCTGGGGCTTTCCCAACTCCACATGTAGATGAGCATCTCGTACATCATGATGCCGGACACCGCCAAGACCACCGTCACGGCGGCCAGGCCCAGCACGCTGCCCAGGCCGTACTTGCCTTCAGGCTCGGCCAATACGGGCGCCGTGGCCGGCATCGGCGCGGCCAGGGGGCCGCCCATGGTCGGCTGCGGCACGGCACCGGCACCAAACGCGGGCGCCGCGCCCAGCATGTCCATGCCTTGAATGTCTTCGCCCAGCAACGTGGCCGCGTTTTCGTCGAACGGCTCGTCGGCATCCAGGGCGATGACCTGCGAGCCGCTGGCGTCGGCCTCGTCGCCTTCGACCTCGAGCATCGGCGTGAGCAGGAAGTCGTCGTCGCTGACTTCTTCCAGCTCTTGCACGGCACCCAGGGCCTGATCGCTGCCCAGTTCGCCCAGCGGTTCTTCCAGCGATAGGCCGCTGTCGGCCGCCGCGGCCAGGTTGATGCCGCTATCGGCAATGTCGCTGCCGATGCCGCTGCCGCCCAGCACCAGGTCGCCCGCGTCGTCGTCCTCGACCAGGTTGATGGTGCTCTCGGGCGAGCCTTCCTCGACCAGGCCGCCGCCGACGGTCGAGTCCGATAGGGTGAACTCGTCGTCTTCCAGGGCAAGGCTGCTGCCGCCCAAGGTGAGGTCGCTTTCGCCGCCGGCTTGCGCCGGGGGCGCCACCTGGGGCTGCTTCGGCGAGGAATCATCGGCCAGACCGATGCCGCTGAAGCTCAGGTCGTCGTCGGCCGCCAGCTCCAGATCGCTGTCGCCAGAGGCCTGGTGTTGTACGGTGGTTTGATCCGGGGAGCTGGCTTGCGGCTCGTCGTCGGCGACCAGCTTCAGGTCGCTATCCATGCCGCCGCCATCGGTGGGAATCAGCGACAGGCCACTGTCACCGGCCAGTTGCAGGTCGCTGACTTCGCCGCCTAGTTGTACGTCTTCATCCTCGCCGCCGAGCTGGATATCCACGTCGCCGTCGTCCAGGTCGCCCGCCTTGCCGATGACGGTGCTGGACATGCTCGACGACGGGCCTTCCAGCATGATGTTGCTCAACAGAACCGAATCGCCCTCGTGGCTCTCCTCGTCGTCCAGCGAGACGGGCAGATCCAGCGCGCCGCTGCCGATGCCCGAGTTGCCGGCGTTCATGTCGCGGTAGCGCTCGACTTCCTCGCGCTTGAACTTCCAGGTGTTGCCGTCGCGCACGCCGAAAATTTCGCGGTCCTCCCGCAACCGGTTCAGCTCATCCGTGCTGATGCCGAGCATCGCGGCAGCTTCTTCGAGGCTGAGTAAGTTCTGAGCCATGAGCGTCTCCGGAGTCTCTCTCTCTTCCCTATGGGGGGCGGCCGGCTGCGCCCCTCCTTGCGGGAAAAAGGTGGGAGGGGCACGCTACGGGTGGTCCAACATCAGGCGGATTTCCCGCGGCAGCGGATTCACGCCATTGTACTCAGCAAGCTGCAAATCCCAATGAATTTGGCGGACACTCCGCAGCGCAATCACACCCGTGGCCGTTTCAATGTGATAGACGCTCGCTACCCGCAGCCGGGGATCCACCACCAGCAACAGCTGGTACTTTTCGCCGCCGGGCAGCACGTGTGTGATCAGTTCGGGAGACCCGCCGCCAGGCAACGCGGATTGTGCCTGAAGGGCCGTGGGGCCGGACCGAAGTTCCGCGAGTGCGGTCACCAGACCTGCAGCTAACAAGGCCGCGACCAGTGCCGTCCGCATAAGTCACCTCTGGCTTATGGGCTTAGGTCGCGAACCTCCTTGCATTCTAGAAGGCCCGCAACCCAGTTCAAGGAAAAACTGCCCGTTCCGCAGGGCTTCGCAAGGTTGCCGGCTCCACACAATCGGCGCAAACGGCCCCGTTCGGAAACACGCTACGCCCGCCGGCCACGGAGAACCCGCTGGGAGAAAGGCGGGGCGGAGAATAGCGGGCTGGCCGACCCCCGGCAAGGGCACTTCAATCTTGGCTCAAGTTTGCCCTACCCACCTGCCGACAAGGCGGCCCGCCGCGCGCCTGGAACCGGTATCACGGCAGCCAAAACGTATGCGCGCCACGGAACTATCAGCCGTGACCAATGGGGGATATGGAGCAAGGTGGTGCCACGGATGTATCAGCCGTGCTTAGCCAACGCCGACAAGAGAGCGGGCCGACGCCCTCGCCGGTCCGTACGGCCGCCGCGAAGTGGCGTAGCGTAACTATATTGTTCAAAATGCCTTACGCTGCACGGCGTTGTGCGGTAGCCGGCGGTTCGGGCGGCACCGCGGCCGTCACCGGCACGCCGTCGCGGGCGACGATCCGCACCTGGCCATCTCGGGCAACCCGGTAGTGAATCCCCCTCCAGACCACGCTGCGGCTAAAGCAGGCACACACCAGCCCAATCCAGTTGGCCAACCCGGTGATCGGCCCGCACAGCAGGTCAAACCAGCGGCTTGCCCGCAGTTCTCGGCTCAAATGCGGCACGGTGTACGACACGATCCGCTGCCGCTGCCAGTTGCAGAACAGGTAGCCGGCGTACATGGCGGCGGACACGGATAGCGGCATCCAGGCCCAGGCCGCGCCGACGGCTGCTCCGGCGATGCCGCCAATCAGATTGCCCCAGAAGGCGAAGGTACCCGCGGTCGAGGCAGCCAGCCCTACCCACCACCAGAACGGCGCATAAAAGCGAATCATCTTGTCCTGGCGGCGCATGAACTCGAACGCCTGCGAGGCCGTGTAATGGCAGGCCGAGGCCACCGTGCAGCCCGGCTCGTACTCGACCCGATGCCGGGCTTTGCGCAATACCGCGGCTGCCACCACGTCGTCGCTGAGGGTACCCGGCCAGGCTGGGCGAATCAGCTTGAGGAACGCATCGCGGCGAATCGCCCAGGAGCCGCCCCAGATCGGGTTCATGCCGCCGGAGCCGTACAGCGACAGGATGTACGTATTGATGCTGGTCAGGATCAGGTTGGGCAGCGTGTTGTGCTGCGGCACCAGGCAGCGATAGCCCGTGGTGGCCGTCACCTTGGGATTGTCCAACCGGCGGACCAACAACCGCAGCCAGCCGCGGCGAGGGCGTGCGTCGGAATCGACAAACGCCAGGTAGGCCACGTCGTCGGTCGTGGCGTCGACCGCGGCCAGCAGATTGTGCACCTTCTGTCCGCAGTTCTCGGCCCGGCCGGCGACGATCAGTTTCGCCGGCACGGCCGGATACTGTTGCATGAGCTTGTTGATGGTGGGGCGGGCGGGGTCGTCGGCCGCTTCGACAATGAACAGGATCTCGTAGTTCTCGTAGTCCTGCTCGAACAGGCAGCGGAGGTTGTCTTCCAGTTCCAGGTCCAACCCTTTGCAGGGCGATAGCAGTGCTACCTTGGGGCCGTTGGTGTCGCCGCGATCGTCGGCCAGGCGCTTGGGCACGAACCGCCGGTTCTCCCACACTTGCAGATTCATCAAGAAAATCTGCACGAGGGCGTAACCGCAGAACGCCATGTAGAGCCAAAATAGGATGAACATCGGCCCCGGGCTGCTAGCCCGCTCCCTTTACACCAAGCCACCCCTATTGCCGGGTCTGGGACCATAGCGGCTTGGCTGGGTGGGTCAAGAGAAGATCGGGGGCAACACGCCTACGCCGCAGGGCCATCATCGACCATTACCGCGGTCGGCTTGAGGCCACTCTACCCCTGCGGCCGATAGCTGGCTTTGCCGGGAATTTCCGTGCGAATTGCTAGCAGCAGGTTGCCGCAGGTCACATACAGCGTCCGCAGGTCGGGGCCGCCAAAGGCGCAGTTGGTGATGGTGTCGATCGGCGTTTCGCGAAACGCCAGCAGCTCGCCTGCCGGCGAAATGACGTGAATACCCGGTCGCGTATCGAGCGTTTCGCTTGTCTTACGGGTTTTGTGCAGGCCGGCGGCCACGTACAGATTGCCCTGGGCGTCGATACACATGCCGTCGCCGCTGCGGCCCGGATAGAAGTTGATCAGCACCCGCTCATTGCTGAGGCTGCCATCGGCTCCCAGATCGTAGGCGCGAATATCGCGGTGATGGCCGGCCTCGGGATGCGATTCGATCAGGTACAGGATTTTGTTGTCGGGCGAGGTCACAATGCCGTTGGGCATGTGAATGTGCGGCCAGGCCAGGAGCTGGGTGACCTTGCCATCGGGATCGATGCGGTACACCGCGTTCACGTTGCCTTGGTTGGGATCTTTCACGCCCGGCCGCGAGGTGAAGTAGATCCGGCCCTGGCCATCCAAGCACAGGTCATTGGGGGCCGCAAACGGAAAACCGTTGTACTTGTCGGCCAGCACCTCGAGCTCGCCAGTCTTCGGATCGATGCGCGTGATGCGGCCGGCCCCGCCTTCGCAGCACAAGAGGCGGCCCTGCGGATCGAAGTACAGGCCGTTCGTTTCGTTACTGTTTTCGCGGAATACCGAGAGCCGCCTGGTGGCTGGCTCCCACCGGAGGATTTTGCTGACCGGCACGTTGGTGAAGTAGACATTGCCCTGGGCATCGACCGCCGGTCCTTCGGTGAAGATCTGCGTATCTTCCACCTGGGCGACCACTTGAACCGGGCCGAGGTAGCGGTTGGTTTTCAGGCCCTGGTACCGGTGCGGTCCGGGCTTGGAGGCCTTGGGAGCCGACGGGGCGCCCTGGTCCGCGTGGAGAATGCCGCGGTCCAAGTCGGCACTGCCCGCCAGGGCCAGGCCAGCCGTCCAAGCGG
>CALBRZ010000018.1 GCA_937927735.1 uncultured Planctomycetales bacterium | reverse complement strand
GCAGGCGGTGCGCGGCTGCCTGGGTCAGATTCTGCGTCAGTTTATCGCAGCCATAGCAACGTGGCGAGTCGGCATCACGGCGGTTTCAACCTGGCACTGCCTCAACCACCATCCATACGGCCGGCGCCCGGCACATACCCATGCGCATTGCGACGACCGATTTGCCCCACCGCGCCACCATAAGGTATCCTACAAGCAAGCAATTGGATCATCACTTGCCACTGGTCCGGGCAGCCAGTTCGGTCTGCCGTGGCGCTGCACCCCACCTCCTTGAGATTACGCAATGGAACACGACGATCTGGTGACCGTGTACACGCTCCAGGACTCGGTCAAAGCCGAGATTATCAGAAACTTCCTGGAAAGCGAGGGGATCAAGTGTCGGCTCGATGACCAGAACCAGGCAGGGTTTTCCGGCATTTTTGAGATCGGCATCCTGGTGCGGGCCGAGGACGCCGACCGCGCCTCCAAGCTCATCCACTCGCACCTGCACGAAGAGCGCGAATAAGCCGCCCTTGTTTCTGGATCACCAGGTCGCAGAGCCACCGCCGCGGGTCCCACGGGCCCGCGGCATGCTTAGCTGCCGAGCCGCCACGCACGGCCGTCGCGAGCCAAGAGTTCCGCAGCTTCCTTGGGGCCCCAAGTTCCGGCGGCGTAGTTGGGGAAGCTGCGCGGCGGCAGCGACTGCCACACGTCGAGGACTGGCGTAAGAATGTTCCACGCCGCATCCACGAAATCTTCCCGCTGAAACAGCGTGCCGTCGCCGATCATCGCGTCGTACAGCAGCGTTTCGTAGCCCGTCACCGGGTAGCTGCCAAACACCTCGTCGTTGCGGAACTGCATCTCCACCGGCTGGGTGCGGACGGTGATGCCGGGCAATTTCACCTGAAACCGCAGCGAGATGCCCTCCTGGGGCTGAATGTGCAGGATCAGCTCGTTGGTGGGCATGGCATCGACGTTCGTTTGCCGGAACAACGTCATCGGTGCCCGTTTGAAATGGACGGCCACTTCGGTGGTGCGTTCCGGCAGACATTTGCCGGTGCGGATGTAGAACGGCACGCCCTCCCACCGCCAGCTTTCGATCTGTAGCCGCAGGGCGGCGAACGTTTCGATCGGCGAATCGGGACGCACGCCTTCGGACTCGCGATAGCCGGGCACCTTCTTTCCGTCCACGGTGCCGGGCCCATACTGTCCCCGTACGGCATGGATCAGTACTTCGTCCTCGCGCATGGGGCGGATCGCCCGGAGCACCTTGGCTTTTTCGTCGCGCACGGCATCGGCGTCGAACGAGATGGGCGACTCCATCGCCACTAGCGCCAAAACCTGAAAGATGTGGTTGGGCACCATGTCGCGCAGCGCGCCGGCGTGATCGTAATAGGACGCCCGATGCTCAACGCCCACCGTCTCTGCCACAGTGATTTGAACGTGATCGATGTATCGGCGGTTCCAGATCGGCTCAAAGATGCCGTTGGCGAACCGGAACACCATCAGGTTCTGCACCGTCTCCTTGCCCAGGTAATGATCGATACGGAAAATCTGCGACTCGTCCAGGCAGCGGGCCAGACGGCGGTTCAGCTCCCGGGCCGAGGCCAGATCGTGCCCAAAAGGTTTCTCGATCACCACCCGCCGCCAGTTCGCCGGTTTGCCATTCTCGCGGGTTTCGGTCGTAAGCCCGGCCGCCGCCAGTTGCTCGGCAATCGATCCGAAAAACCGCGGGGGCGTCGCCAGATAGAACAGATAATTGCCGGCGGTGCCGCACTTGGCATCGACCTCGGCCAGTAACTGCTTGAGCTGTTGATAGGCCGCGGGATTCTCGAAATCGCCCTGCTGGAAGAACAAACGTCCCTTAGCTAATTCATCCCACCGCGCCGGATTGAATCCGGGGCTGGCCATCTGGTGGACGCCCTGCGAAATGGTTTTCGCAAAGCTGTCCGTATCGAGCTTGTCGAAGGCGAAGCCCACCACGGCAAACTGCTCCGGCAGCAGCTTGCGGTCCGCCAGGTTGCACAGCGACGGTAACAGCTTTCGCTGGGTCAGATCGCCGGTCGCCCCGAAAATCACCATCGCACACGGACCAGGAGGCGCGGGGGCATCGGCAAACATCTTGGCTTCGGTGCTCATTTTTGAGTCCTTTGTGCGCGTGATGCAGGAGCGAAACTAGCGCGAGGGCAGCAGAGCGATGCGGTCGCCCGCCGCGTGAATATGGCTCGTCGGCACGTCATCCGCAATCGCCGCTTACGACACCGCCTTGGCAGCAGTGTACGTGTTCTGAAGCAGCATGGCGATGGTCAGCGGGCCAACTCCGCCGGGAACGGGTGTGATCCAACTGGCAACCTCGCTGACAGGGCCAAACGCCACGTCGCCCACCAGGCCGGCGTCGGTCCGGTTGATGCCCACGTCGACCACGGCAGCACCAGGCTTGACCATATCGGCGGTGATCATTTCCGGCCGGCCAACCGCGGCAATCAGGATATCGGCCTGCCGCGTGATCTCGGCCAGGTTGCTTGAACGGCTGTGGCACACGGTCACGGTTGCGTCGCCGCCTGGCCCGCGGCCCAACAGCATGTTGGCCAGCGGCTTGCCGACGATCTCGCTGCGGCCCACCACCACCGCGTGCTTGCCGGCCGTTTCGATCCCGTAATGCAGCAGCAGCCGCTGCACGCCGGCCGGCGTGCACGGCAGATACCGCGGCCGCCCTTGCACCATGAGGCCGACGTTCACCGGATGGAAACAATCGACGTCCTTGCTGGGGTCGACGTGATCCAACACCCGCGTGGTATCGATCCCCTTAGGGAGCGGCAACTGCACCAGGATGCCGTGCACCGCCGGATCGGCATTGAGCCGATCCAACAGCGTGAGCAGTTCCGCTTCGCTCGTGTCGGCAGGCAGGCGATGCAGTTGGCTATCCATGCCGGCCTGTTCGCAGGCACGGCGTTTGTTGCGCACGTAGACTTCGCTGGCCGGGTCGTCGCCTACCAACACCGCGGCCAGGCAGGGCGTGGGACCTCCCTGGGCGCGAAGCTGCGCCACTTGCTCGGCCGTTTCACGCCGCAGTTCGGCGGCCAAGGCTTTACCATCGAGAATATTCGCCGTCACGCTGATCTCTCTTTCCATCCGTGAAGGGCGATGCGCGCCGCCCCGCTTGGATTCACAGCAAAAACTCTAGCATCCCCGCCGCAATCAATCCGTGCAACGCCAGGCACGCATAAATGCCGGCCATGGTGTCGTCGATCATGATGCCCAGCCCGGGCGGTCGCAACCGCTCAAGCTGCCGGGCGGGCGGCGGTTTGGTGATATCGAAGATGCGATGCAGCACAAAGCCCATCGCCAACAGGGCAATCACGCGGCTGGGCGGACCACTCTGCAGGTCGACCAGGGTAAATACGATCGGCATGCTGGCGATCTCGTCGAAAACCACCGCCCCGGGGTCTTTGCGGCCCAAGGCTTCAGCAGCTCGCCCGCAGATGGGAATCCCGATCAGCAGCAGGCCGACCACCGCCGCCAGTTGCCAGCCGGGATGCAATTGGCCCAGCCCCCAGGCCAGCGGCACGCCCCAAAGGGCGCCGACCGTACCGGGCAGATAACGCGAAAAGCCCAACCCAAAACCGCAAGCCACCCACACGATGGCCCGTCCCAACGGCGTCGTTGGAGGATGGCCTTGAGGTGCGGCAGGTTCGGCGGCTGGGGGCACGGACGCGGTCATGCCCGGCATGCTAGCAATCGCCCCGCCCAGCGACAATGGTGGAAAGCAACGCCAGCAGGAGAACGCGTTGCGCCGTTCGAGCTCAGGCTGTCAACGATGGCCATACCCAACACCGCGACGCCCACCAGGTTGCCAAGCTGGACCTACACCGCCTGAACGCGGAACCTGGCGACGCTCTGCGCGAAGATTCCCAATTCCCACAGGCGACGGACAATCGTCGCTTGGATCAGCACCAGGAACAGCAGCAAGATCCCAAAGGCAATCGGACCGGCGATCTTAAAGCTGGCGGGGAAGAAGTAGGCCACGCCCGCCAACCCCAGCAGGATGGCAATGGTCCCGCACGTCGACAGCGACCGATGGCCGGAGAAGGCATCGGTTACTCGCACCTTTTCTTTGGCGTCAGCGTTTTGAAGTTCCGTTCGCTTAAGAAGCGGTTCGGTGCGATCGTCACCCAATAGACAACAAAACCAATGACAAAGTACGTATCTGGTCTGATGCGTCGCGTACCGCTGCCCAAGCGGAGAACCAATCGCAGCCACCTCGCGGCCTGAACCGGCTACACCGCCACAGGATGGTGTTCCCGGGGTCGGTCGAATCCTCTAAGAGTCCTAGCTACGGTACGCATCCTTGTCGCCCGGTTGAACGAATAGCTCGGCGACGTGCGAAGAGATTCGGCCCCAGGTGTGCTTCACCTAGGACCGCAATGTTGCGTGACAGCCGAATCAGAAACGGCCCACTAGACTATCCGCCGGGCAGCTCCCAGCAGACACCGCGCACAAAGACCGCTTGTCGCCCACTGGAGCGAGCGATTGGCCCTAACGGCCACCATCAACGTGACGACGAACGCCAGCAGGGCCAGGCCAGTCAACAGCCACAGCAGGGCGTTGCGGCCGTACCACAACAGCGCGACGAGGCCACCCATCAACGCCGCCACAGCAGCCAAGCTACGCCAGGGCTCATGGACGCGAAATGTTCGGTGCATTCCGTTCGTTCCCATGTTGCAGCCCCTATAGGAACAACCGGCATAACCTCCCCCAAATTACCACATTTGAGGGGAGCCACCAAGACGTTTCTTCGGGCTGACAGGCCGAACAGCTTGAGCCGGTAATGGGAAAGCCGCCTGTGGCGAGACCATGCCACTTGGCGGACTACCATTTCAATCGCAAACAGCCTGCGGTTGTTATCCAGAAAGTTGTCTTCTTACTTTGCGTTCGCCGCAGCCAGCGTTGAGCGCAGTGCTGTTACCTGGATGAATCGTGTGCGCAGCCGCCCCCCAACTTCCTGCCCACCGCATCTGTAGGTGCATCGCCTTCGCGCGCACGCTATCATGCGGTTCTGCCCGACGGATGGGGGGACGAGCTACGCCGTGTCACGCTGGTCCCAGCGGATTTTGCGAAGCACCTGTTGAGCAGCGTGCTCCCTCGCTTGCCGCTGTCAGGCCGGTGATACCGCGTACGGTGTACTTCTGGAGAGACTGCCGCCATGCTCGCCGTGCTGCAAAACGTGGATTACGCCGTCTTGATCGGTTACATGGCGGCGATGTTGGCGATGGGCGTTTGGTTTTCGCGTTACCAGGAATCCGACGACGATTACTTCCTGGGCGGCCGTAAGATGCCCTGGTTCGCCGTGGGGCTAAGCGTCATCGCATCGCTACTGTCGAGCCTGACGTATCTCTCCGAACCGGGCGAAGTGTGGAACTCAGGCGTCACGCAGTTCTTCGGCAAGATGCTGGCGATTCCGCTGGAGATGGCATTCGTCATCATCTTCATCGTACCGTTCATGATGCGGTTCCGCTTCACCAGCGCGTACGAATACTTGGAGTACCGCTTCAGCCGCAACGTCCGCACGCTGGGCGTGATCCTGTTTGTGGCCATGGCCGTGCTGTGGATGGGCTTTGTGGTGTTCCTTTCGTCGCGGGCCCTGGCCGAAGTGATGCGCGTCAATCTGCTGGTGGTGATCCTCTCCGTAGGCATCGTCTCCACCATTTACACCTATATGGGCGGACTGAAAGCCGTGGTCTGGACCGACGTGATCCAGGTTCTGTTTCTGCTGGGCGGCGGCCTGTTTGCCATCGGGTATGTCGCCTGGACCACCGGCACCTGGCTGCCGCAGTGGTACGAAGCCGCCGGCCAATGGCTGCAGCTTGCCCCAGCCGCCAACCTGGCTGCCGGTCAGAGCCGCCCCGAGCCCGCGGCCTTCTTCGACAGTAGCCCCTTTGTGCGTTCGACGATTATCACCGTGGCCATCAGCATGTCAGTCTGGCACATCTGCACGCACGCCGGCAATCAGATGACACTTCAGCGTTACTTCAGCACCAAAGACCTGAAGGCGGCTCGCCGCAGCTTTATCACCGGCAGTCTGGCCGGCGTGGTGCTCAACCTGATGCTGCTGGTGGTCGGGATGGCGATGTTGTACTTCTACTTCTCCCAGGCCACGATCACGGCCAATGGAACCATCGACATTCCCTTGGACGGCAACCTCGACGAGCTCAAGCGCCGCGACCGCGACCTGATCTTTGCCACCTTCGCCACCGAGCGACTACCGGCCGGGCTGGGCGGAGCCATCATGGCCGCTCTGTTGGCCGCCGCCATGTCGAGCATCGACTCCGGCATCAACTCGATCGCGACGGTGATCTCGGTGGAGATCAAACGGCACCAGCAGACCGAGGACGCCATACTGCACACGCACACGGCCGCGCAGAGTCACGTGAAAGAAGCCCGCTGGATCACGCTGGCCTGCGGGCTATTCATCACCGTGGCCGCCTACAGCTTGAGCTTTCTGCCCGAGAAGTGGGGCGCCGTCGACGCCATGCCGCGCACGTTCAACGCCATCACACCAGCCATGGGGGGGCTGTTCCTGGTCGCGTGTTCATGCCGCGTGTGGGCGCCAAGCCCATGATCATCGGCATCATCCTAAGCCTGGCGACCAGCATCAGCCTCGGCTACTTCACTGAGATTGGCCACTGGCTGCAGAGCAAGAGCTGGCTGCCGGGCATCGGCTATACCAGCCCCAACATCGCATTGCTTGGCGGCACCGTCACCGGCACCGCCCGCGCGCTCACGCAGGTGCCCGGCATCAGCTTCGCCTGGATTATGCCGTGCTCGCTGACCGTACTGATGGTTTCAGCGTGGCTGCTAAGCTTTGTCTTTCCCAATCGCAAGGATTTGGCGGGCCTGACTTGGCAGACCCGAAAGCAGCCCTGCCATCTGGTGGCCGATGAGGCGTAAGCCGATGCTGCCGCGGCGCCTCAGCTCAGACAGCTTTCCATGGTTTCTTGCAGATGCTCCGGCAAGAACGGCTTGGCGATGAAGTCGTAGGCACCTTTGCGAATGGCTTCGGCAATCAGCTTGGTCTGGTTGACCGCGCTGATCATCACCACCTTGGCGTTGGGATCAATCTCCCGGATGCCAACCAGGCCGTAGATGCCATCGTAATCCGGCATCACCACGTCCATGGTGACGGCGTCGGGCCGCGTCTGACGAAACTGTTCGATCGCCTGCTGACCGTCGGACGCCTCGCCGGCGACCTCCCATCCGACGTCCTTCAACGTTTCGGCCACCATCCGCCGCATCAACAGCGAGTCGTCGCAAATCAGCACACGCTTGGGCATCACGGCACCTGTATGAATCGGAACGTCTAACCGCTCGCCCGGCAGTCGTCGCCAAGCCGACGGCTGCACAAGTCTACGACATTGTCGTATCCCCTTGTGGAAAATCGGTTAGCCGAAACCGCCTGTATTTAAGGTCGCTCCACAACGTGTTTATCGATTGTGCGGGGCAAGGCTCCCCCCTTGAGGGAAAAGCAACGGCGCTTTTCACCGATCCAACTCAAGACGCGGCAGCCGTGGCGTCCCAAACTCGCGGGCTTGCATTCGAGCCTACCCCCAGTTTTGGCTATGCTGAGCGTGCCCAATGTTACCCCGGAAGACGCCCCTTTCCGTACAAGCCCAGGTGGCACACCGTGTCGCAAGCCCTTCCCCCAATCGATCAATCGCAGCGGTGGTATCAAGGCATCAGCCGGTATCAATGGCTGGTGCTGGTCATTGCTTCGTTGGGCTGGGTGTTCGACATCTTCGAAGGCCAGATCTTCGTGGCCGCCGAGCGCGAAGTGAGCGCCAGCCTGCTGCCGGCCTCCGCCGCTGAAGGCGATAAGGAGCTGTTCAAGAACGCCTCGTTTGCGGTGTTTCTGCTGGGCGGGGCGTTGGGCGGCGTGTTCTTCGGCTACCTGAGCGACCGCATCGGCCGCACCCGAACCATGATCATCACGATCCTGGTCTATTCGATGTTCACGTTCGTTTCCGCGCTGGCGATGCAGCCCTGGCATATGCTGGTGTGCCGGTTCCTGGTGGCGATGGGCGTCGGCGGCGAATGGGCGGTGGCCAGTGCCCTGGTCGCCGAGGTGTTTCCCAAAAGGGCACGCGCCTGGTCGCTGGCCATCTTTCATGCATCCAGCGTGCTGGGTACCTTGCTGGCCGCGCTGGCTGGAGCGTTCCTGGTGGTGAACCCGGCCTTGGGTGGCCCCGGCGTCCGCTGGCGCTGGGCGTTCGTGGTCGGCGTGCTGCCGGCGCTCTTGGTGCTCTGGATTCGCATGAGCCTCAAAGAGCCTGAGGAGTGGAAGCACGCCAAGGCGCAAGCCGCCGAAGGAACCGGCCCCCAGATGGGCCGGCTGGTCGAGTTGTTTCAAGGCACGCTCCTGCGGCACACGTTTGTTGGTTTGACGCTGGCCGCCGTCGGCCTGGCCACGTTCTGGGGAGTACACGTCAACGGCAAGAACCTGCTGATGCGCACCGCCGAGGCCGAGGTCCTCCAGGGCATCGCCAAGCTGCCCGATGATCAGCGTCAATCCGTCCTGGCGAATCTGCGGCAAAAACTTGCTCCAAGCACGCCGGACAGCGAGGTAACGGGCACGGCCAATCAACAGCCGCGTGGCAACCAGCCTGATGCCGAGCATGCCGCCCAACTGTTTGACCGTGTGGCAGCCGAACTGCCACAGCGCAGCTTTGCCAATATCGCGGCGCAGCTCACCTCCGAAGCCAGCCCTATGCAGCGGAAACAGGTCTCCCAGGATCTACAGCAGGTGAAGAACGTACTGCTCGACGTGGATCGCCAGTCGATCAAGCGTTGGGAAATGCTCGGCATGATCCTGGTGACCATCGGTGGCGGCGTTGGGCTGGTCGCCTTTGGCCCGATCAGCGAACGCCTGGGACGCCGCGGAGCCTTCCTCTTTTACCACCTGGGTGGGCTGGGCATTTCGCTGCTGCTGTTCCTGGGGCTGGCCGGAGAGTCGGCCACCGTCATCGGCACGGCGCTGCCGGTGTTCGGCTTTCTCACACTGGGCATGCACGCCGGCTATGCCGTGTACTTTCCGGAGCTTTTCCCCACACGGTTGCGAGGAACCGGCGGCGGCTTCTGCTTCAATGGCGGCCGCGTGGTGGCAGCCCCGATTCTCTTCCTCGCCGGTTGGATGCAAAGCGATTGGGGCTTTTCGCTCAACGGCGCATCAGCACTGCTGAGCCTGCTGTTCCTGCTCGGCGTGCTCGTGCTGCTGATCGCCCCGGAGACGCGAGGCCAAGACCTGCCCGAGTGATGACGCCCCCCGCCCGGTGCCGTCTGTGCACTAGGCTCAGCCGTTCTCAACAAAGGCCGGCGTGTCGGGATACGTCGCCAGTTCCAGGTGATGCCCGTCGGGATCGCGGAAGAACAACTGGTGCAGGTTACGGTCCTCAATCAGGTTCTCACGGAACTCGATGCCGGCCTCCACCAGCCGCTGCCGGGCAGCCTGGAGGTCGTCCACGTGGAAGGCCACGTGATTGGCCCGGGTGATGATTTCGCCCTGCGGATCGGGCGCGGAGGGGTGCTCAATCAGGTGGATCTGCACGCCGTAGTTGTAGAGCCAGGCTCCAGCGAAGTTGAAATTGGGCCGCTCGATTTCGCGGAAGCCCATGATTTCGCAGTAGAACTTTCGGCTTTCGGCCAGCCGCTTGGTCTGCAGGCTGATATGGTGTACGGCGCGGATCGGGAGTGGTTGCATGCTATACGCGGTTCATCGTTAGGCGTTCAATAGGTCTCCTCCGGCGATTCTAACCATTTCCATTCCGGCACGGAATGACTCTCCGGCCCCCCAGGCCGAAGGTATGGCCCATCGAGGGCAATTGCACAGCTGACGGCCTTGGCATACAAACAGGCCATGGCAAAACGCCGTCCTCCCGGCCCGCGCAGCGGCATCTTCGGATTGGCCACTTACCGCCAGGTACGAGCTGATTACCTGGCGATTTCGCGCGCGCTCGCGGCGAAGTACGGCGACGCCGTCTATTACCGCCTGGGCCCGATCCCCTGCTTCCAGTTCACCCATCCTGACCAGGCTCACGAGGTGCTGGTCAAGCATTGGCGGTCGTTCCAGAAGACACAGCGTCTGCGGCAGGTGCTGGGCAAGTGGAACGGACGGGGCCTATTGCTCAACGAGGGCGATAGCTGGGCCCGGCAACGGAGGATGGTGCAATCGGCCTTCCATCCGCGCCGCGTGCAGAGTTACGGCCGGCTATTTGTCGATCACGCCTGCCATTTGGCCAACCGCTGCGCAGGGCATACCGTCGACCTGGCCGAGGAGTTCAGCCGCCTCACGTTTGCCACCACGGCCGAAGCGTTGTTCGGTGCCGAAGTCTCCTCCATTGCCGACACGTTCCGCACCCACGTTCAGCGGCTCCAGGTGATCGGCACGCAGATGTTGGGCGACCCGATCATCTGGCCGCTCTGGATGCCCACGCGTCGGAACCGCCAACTGCTGCCTTCGATCCGGTTCCTGGACGAACTGGTGAACCGCTTTGTCACCGAGCGGCGTGAAAGCGGCGAGGACCGTGGCGACCTGCTTTCCGTCCTGCTCACGGCGATCGATGAAGAAGGTGAAGGCGGCACGATGACCAACCGGCAAGCCCGCGACGAAGCGGTGAACCTGCTGTTGGGCGGCAACGAAACCACCGCCACGGCGCTTACCTGGACAGCGCATCTGCTTGCCCAGCATCCCAACGTCCAAGACCAGGTCGCCCAGGAAGTCCGCGACGTTTTGAACGGCGGCAGGGCCACGGCCGAACATGCCTCGGTGCTGCCGCTGACCACGGCAGCCTTGAAGGAGGCCATGCGGCTTTATCCGCCGGTTTACCTCCTGACCCGCGAGGCTGTCGAACCGGTCGAGATCGGCGGTTACCTGGTTCCCAAGGGAGCGAATGTCGTCCTGCTGCCGGCCATCATGCACCGCGACGCACGCTGGTTTGATCGGCCCGACGAATTTTGCCCGGAGCGTTTCCTCACCGACGAAAGCGAAATTCTGCGCCGGGCGTACATCCCGTTTGGAGCCGGCCCCCGGGCATGCATCGGCGCCGGCTTTGCCATGCTCGAATGCGTGCTGGTGCTGGCCACGCTGCTGGCGCGCTGCCGCCTGGTGCCCGAGGGCACGGTCCAGGTGGAGGCCGAAGCGCAGATTTCGCTGCATCCTCGCGGCGGCTTGCCCATGCGGCTGGAGCCGCGCTAGCCGCAGGCCTTTGCCACCTCGTGATCGGCTCACAACCGAAACATCTGCCCCTGAGCCAGGCAATCGCACAACCGGCCGTACACCTCGTGCAAGTGCCGGCGATCAGGGTTGGTGCCCAGGGCACGGACGATGCGGCGTGCAAGTGGCCCTTCATCCACAATGGTTTGCAAGGCCTCCGCCGTGGCCGGCTCCAGTTTGCGCGGCGTCGCCGTTGCTTCAAGCAGATACTGCCATAGCTCGCCGGCCGTGAGCGGCTGCTTCAGCCCCCAGATCGCCAAGTACTCAGGGCTATCCAGCACCACCTGGTCGCCGGCCTGGGCCGTCGCCAAGAGCAGGCGATGCAGCTCGCGGGTATCGACGGCCTGCTGCTGCGGAAGTGGGGCGAACTGCTCGGCCACCAGGGCCTGAAGCACGCAGATTTCAGCCTGCACAATTGCCAGGTCGGCGGCCGGACATTCCTGCACGTCGACCACGCGGATCTCGATCGTACCGCGGTCAAATCGGGCGATCGCGCCCCGTGCGTTCGCCCATTCAAACTGCAAAATACCGTCCGGATCATGCGGGGCCAGGTCGGCATATATCCGCTGCAAGATCTCCTGCTCGTACGCGGAACGCGTGTAGCACGGCTCAGGCACAACGAAGCCCGATACCGATGGCACCTTGCGGGCGTTGCCCCGGTACACCTCCAGCCGGGTATCGAGCATGCCGGTAGTTACGCCTTCGACCACCGGGCTGCTGGCCGCCAGCGCCGGCAGGATCGGCAATAGCAAGCGGATGGCGGCGTGCAACCGGCCGAACTGCTCATCACCTGCAAACGGCAGGTTCAAATGGGCACTTTGCAGGTTGGCCCAGCCGTGACCACGGCAATCGAAGATTCGGTCAAACGCCTGGTACACCGGGCTGTAATCGTGCGGCCAGAGCCGCATTTCGCGCTCAGGGTCCATCCAGGGATGCATGGCCGTGGGCATCAGCCGCGCGCCCTGCGGCGCAAGCAGCTCGTTTATCCGCCGCACGTTCTCTTGAAAAGCCGCCGCCAATCCAGCAGGCGAATGGGCCGGCTCGGTGGTCTTGAGCTCGATCACGTGCAGGGCCAGTTCGTTCGACCACGAAATGGCGTCCTGCTCCCACTCGCCCACGTATTCGCCGGCCACGGCGTACATTACGCGGTCGGTGATCGGCCGCACATCGAGCGTATCGGCCGCCACGATCATGTATTCCAGTTCGACTCCCAAGGCTTCGAACAGCTGCAGCGCCGGGCGATGGTTCATAGAAAGCGGGCTCCCAGCTTGCGCTGCTCGATGCGATTGAGGAATACCTGCATGATGCGGCGATACAGTTCGTCGCCCAGGATGCTGTCTTCTTCACCCGAGTCGATGGTCGGGTTATCGTTGACTTCGATCACGTAAAAGTTGTCGTCCGACTGCTTCACGTCCACGCCATACAAGCCGTCGCCGATGAAGTTCGCCGCCTTGAGCGCGACGGCCACGGCCTTCTTGGGTGCCAACTCCACCGGGATCGTTTCCACGGCCCCGTAGTCGGCCTTCTTCCCCTGGTCGTTGTGCTTGATGATCTGCCAGTGGTTACGGGCCATGTGGTACTTGCAGGCGTACAGCGGCCGCTGATCGAGCACGCCGATCCGCCAGTCGAACGTGGTCGGCAAGAACTCCTGGGCTATCACCAGGTCGGAATCGGTCAGCATCCGCCGCAGTTCGGCCTCCAGCTCGATCACGTTGTTGGCCTTGGACACGCCCGCGGAGAACGCGCTGTCGGGCCGCTTGAGCACCATCGGAAACCCGATTTCCTCGCGCAGTTGCTCCACGTTGTCCTTATGGACCACCATGGTCTTGGGCGTGGGGATCTTGTGACGGGCCGCAAGCTCGGCCAGGTAGACCTTGTTGGTGCAACGAAGGATGGACACCGGGTCGTCGATCACCACTAGCCCTTCGTTGGCTGCGCGGCGGCTGAACCGGTACGTGTGATGGTTGACCGCGGTGGTTTCGCGGATGAACAGAGCATCGAACTCCGCCAGGCGACCAAAGTCGTCCTTCTCGATCAGTTCGGCCCGCATGCCCAGCAGCTCGGCCGCCTTGATGAACTTCTGCAACGCCTTCGTGTGCGAAGGCGGCTCGGGATCATCGGGCCGGTAGAGAATCGCCAGGTCGTACCGCGGAGCCGCCTTCTTCTTGATCCGGCTGCCGCGACCGGCGAAATGCTGGGCGGCCACCTCAACCACGAACTCGCGATGGCTCTCGGGAATATCGTTGGCCGCGATCGTCGAAACGCGCTGCAGTTCCCATTTCTTGTCCCGCACAAAGTGAGCCCGCAACAACGGCGACTCGAACAGCGCAAAGAGCTGCCGGCTCAGCCGATCGTAGCGTTTGGCCAGGTTGCGGCCAAAATACACGCTGAGCGTGAAGCGGTCCGACTGGATGCGGCTTAAGCTCTGCTGTATCAGGTCCTCCAGCTCGCTGGAAACGTACCGCATCATCGCCTGGCTTTTGAGGTCCTCGATCGTGGTCACGCTGGGGCGTGGCTTATGGCCTCGGGCTTCGGCCAGCAGCGAAACGTAGTACCCGGTGGTCTGGTAACGGTACGAGCGGCAGAGATTGAAAACCTTGATCGACCGCAGATCGCTGTACTGCGGCTTGGTGAGATAGCTGCGGGCGTCAACGACCTCCACGCCGGGGATATTAAAGGGCCATTTTCGTGGATCATTGACCACGATCAGGATCGCCACGAATGCCTCCTTGGCCACGTGGGCAGGGGTTAGCAGGTGCAGTCCTGGCGGCTGATAGTTCCGCGCCGAACGGGCACGCCGCGAAAGCGCACCGGCGACCGGCTGGACCGGTACCTTAGTTGGTTCATGATGGCTCGAATGTTCTGCCTGCGGCACGGCCGGCCGCGCGTGCGTTCCCGGACAACTAGCTCAATGCGCGTGGTGATTGAGCGGCGGGGATGGCTGCGGCGGCTCGTGATTGACGCGGCGCTGCTGTTCTGCTCGCGTGGGAACCGACTTGGGCGCCGGCTCCAAGATCAGCAGATTGGCGTCGTAAGTAAGTGTTCCCAACAGAATTGCGCAGACCACGCGGTCGACATCCACTTCGTAGTAGTGGTCCAGTGGCGCAATTGGGTTGGGCAAGTAGGGATCGGCAATGCGGACCGTTTTGCTATCACGGTCGTAACCGCACAGCACGACAAAGTGTCCTTGCGGGACGCCGCGAATGTCGTCCGGTTCGCAACGCGGTCCGAACTCGCGCGGGGCCCGGTACAGAAACGTCGAACTGAGGCCCGCGAGGATGGGGATGCCCCGGTTGAGATAGCGGCGGATCAAGCCACGGGTCAGGTCCTCCATCAGGACCTTGCCGCCCAGCCGGACAAACTCCAGGTAGGCCTGGCAGGCAAGGATCAACTTGGGATCGGTTTTCACGGCCATCTGGGCCGTGAGCTTTTCGACCAGCGGCGCCGATCCGGCGAAAAACCACGACGGATCAAACACCTTCAGATTGTAGGTGAACACCGTGGCGCGATAGCCACGGCTCAGAGCGTGGCACCCCAGCAGCGGCGCCAAGGTGCCGCCTTCCTCCAGCGCCACGCAATCGTTGATGACCTGCTGCAGCGGCAAGTGATCCCCAAAATAGCCGTACACGGCGTGCAGGCAGGTAGGCCCGCAAGTGGTGTCATCGGGCTGGGGTTGTATTTCAAGATGAACCCCTTCCATTTGAAATCCTCGCTGCAGGCGTTCTTGCCGGGCCGGTGATTCTCGCCAAGCTCCCACCGCCTTGCAGCCGGATGAGCATTGCTTGCGCCACTTGCGTCCTATTTGTGATTCAGCCGTGCGGCCGAAGGATTGTCAAGCTAATGCCGGCGCGGAATGTGGAACCGGTACCGCCGTAATCAACAAGCGCGACAAGCGGCTTCACCCTTCAAACAGTGCCCGGAGCCGCTCCAGCCCTTGCCGGGCCACTTCCAGCGGCGGCTGTTCCCAGAGCTCGCGATTGAACAGTTCCAGGCTCACCGTGCCGTCGTAGCCGCGAGCCTTGAGATGGCTGACTTCCGCCGCCAAGTCGGCCACGCCGTCGCCTGGCATCACGCGGTCGGGATCGGTCTGCTGCCCGGCCGGCTTGTCGCGGCCCCCGTCGCTGACGTGGTAATGGCTGATCCGCTCCAGCGGGATCTCCGCGAGCTGGGCTACCGCGCTGTTCGTGTTGAAATTGTGGAACGAATCCAACAGCAGCGTGGCGTCGCCGTCGTCGATCGTCCGAACCACTTGCCAGGCATCGGCCAACGACCGGGCCGAAGCGAAAAAGCTGATGTACTCAAACGTGGGTTTCACGCCCACCTCGCGTCCGATCGCCGACAGGTCACAATAGCGATCGCGAAGCTGCTCCAGCGGGCACACCTCGCGGGGCGGCGTAGCCACGATGTACGGCGAACGAAACCGGGCCGCCAGCTCCATCCGCCGCCGGCACTCGCCCAGGGCCAGTTCGTACTCCGAACCGACGGGTTCGCCCCAGTTGCGCATGGCGATCATGCAGGGCACGATCAGACCATAATCGGCCAGGGCGTGCTCGACATCGCGCGCTTCGCCTCCGCGGCCGATGTACTCATAGATGTCATTGATCCACAGCTCGACGCCCTGATAGCCGGCCTCCGCGGCGATGCGAATTTTGTCGATGAGCGGGCACGGCCGAATGGTGCTGGTATTGAGACAGTACGTAGGCATCGACGGCTCCCGGCGGCATCAATCCACAATCAACCCACAATCAGCGCATATTCCTAGCGCCAACTGCCGTGATTGTACTGCCTGGCCGTACCGCCGGGGCGGTGTTACTCGCCGTTGCCGCGGTTGAGATGCTGCCGCAGGTAGCGAGCCCGCTCGATATTGCGGTCGGCCGAATCCAGCTCGCCGCCGCTGAGCTTTTGCAGGTGAGCGGGCTGCGTATAGATGAAGAGCTTGTTGACGGTGGGGATTTCCACCTCTTTGATCAGCCCCATGTTGACGCCCATGCGCACGCTTGAGAGCAGGTGCATGGTTTCCTCGGAGCTGATGGTCTGCGCGGTGCGCAGGATACCGAACGCCCGGCTGATGCGGTCGTGCAGCTTTTCGTGCCCGTCGTTGAGCAGGAACTCGCGGGCTTTGCGTTCGTAGTCGATGATCGTCGGAACGACGTCGCCCACCTGCTTGAGCAGTTCTTCCTCGCTGCGGCCCAGCGTCACCTGGTTGGAGATCTGGTAGAAGTCGCCGGCAGGCTGTGACCCCTCGCCGTACAGACCGCGGACCGCCAGGTTGATCTTCTGCAGGCTGCGGAACATCTTGTCGATCTGCCGCGCCAATACCAGGGCCGGCAAATGCAGCATCACGCTCACCCGCATGCCGGTGCCCACGTTGGTCGGGCAGGCCGTCAGGTAACCCAGCTGCCGGCTGTAGGCATAGGTGATGTGCTGCTCGATCTCGTCGTCGATCCGGTTGATCTGTTCCCAGGCGCCGGCCAGGTCAAAGCCGCTGTGCATGACCTGGATGCGCAGATGATCCTCCTCGTTGATCATCAGGCTGGCCTGTTCACTCAGATCGATGGCCACGCCCCGCGCGCCGTCGGCCTCGGCGTGCTCGCGGCTGATCAGTTGCCGCTCGACCAGGAACTGCCGGTCCAAGCCGGGCAGGCTGGCCACGTCGACATACATCAGGTTGCTCGCACCGGGCATGCTCAACACGGTGTCGCGCAGACGACGTTCGATCTCCTGGCGATCGGTCGGAGTGCAGCGATTGATGAACGGGTAGTCGGCCAGGTTCCGAGCAAGGCGGATCCGGCTGCTGATGACAATGTCCGACTCGGGCCCGGAGCCGCGCAGCCACTCTCCGCTGCTCCGCGCCAAATCGTCTAGTTGGATTGTCATGACGCCACCCGAATCCCTACCACGGTCCAGCGGTCGCGGGGGAACGCCCGCCGGGGCCGCTGCCGGTGAACCAATCAGTCACGGGGCCGCTGGGCGCGGGCCGCCTGTTGAATATTACGCATCTGGTCACGCAGTTGGCTTGCGCGCTCGTACTCTTCGTGGGCGACGGCCTCCTGCATCTCTTTGCGCAGGCGGATCAGCGTCGTCTGTTCGCTGGAGTCCAGCGGGCCGAACTTGGGCTGCTTGCCGGCGTGCACGTTCTCGCCGTGGATGTTCAGCAGCAGCGGCTCAAGCTCTTCCGCGAAGCACACATAATCGTGCGGACACCCCAGCCGCCCCCCCTTGCGGAACTCGTAAAACGAGATGCCGCACATGGGGCAAACCTGCCGGTCCAGCTCGGCCAACTGTTCGGCGGTACTGGACACAGCCAACTGCTGGGCCAAGGCTCCCGCCAGACTGCCCATTCCGGGCCCCGAAGCTGCCCCCGAGGTCAGAAACTGATGGGCGCAATCCTCACATAGGTGGAGTTCCTCGGGGGTTCCGCCGGTCAGCTCGGTGATGTGGAAGGTCGCCGGTTTCTCGCACTTCTGGCATTTCATGGCAGTTTCCGTTCCGAGCCAGCGGGGGGCACCCCAGCGTGCCTACTCCACCCACCTTTCGACCTAGGGGCCTGTCATTGCAAGCCTTGCGCCCAGGGGATTCTAGCAGTCCCCCATAGCCTGTCAAGGCGGGCAACCGGCGGCAAACTGGAAGTTAAATCATTATCTGACCAAGAGATAGCACGCGAGAAAATCGTCCCAGGCGTGCTAGCAATGCCACCGCTGCCGCGCGCACTCACTGGCGGATTGGGCGGCTAGGGGAGGTCACGCGCTGACCACGATCGCCCCCACCATGGAGGCAGAACCTCCCCCACGTCGGAGTTCCAGTGCCAAGGGACGCGGCGTCTCCGGCCTAGGCCACCCCCAGTTCCATCAAGGTGATGGGCGAGTGGTTGCCCAGGTATTTGCCATCCTTGAGCGGCCGGCCGTTCCCGTTGCTGCCGCGCGAGGTGGAGACCACCACCAGTCGCTGGCCGCTGGGATGAAGGGCCACGCTGTGGCAGTTCTGGATGGAGTTGGGGGCCACCAAGAAGGGCTGGGCTTCGCCGGGCACCGTGAACGATAGCCGCCCCGAGCCCGGCGTGCCGCTGGTTACGGAAATGAGGAAGCCCTCGTCGTGCAGGATCACTTCGTGGGCGTAGCACTCGTTCTTGGGGCCGAGCACCACCTTGTGAAGCTGCTTGCCGCTAGCCCAATCAAACAGCAGCACGCACGGTTCGCCCTGCACCGTGCCGCCGCCCGTGGGAATCGTGCCGCCGGCAGCCAGGGTCTTGCCTTCGCGATCGAATGCCAGGCAGCGGACACCGCCCACATCCTGGAGCCGGGAGAGCATGTAGAAGATGCCGGCATCGAACGTGCGCACCTGCTCGCCATCGGCCAGGTTGGTTTCGACCACGTGGCCCAGGAGATCGCCCCACACCAGGTGTTCGCCCGAGGGGTGAAACGCCACGGAGCACACCGGATGCGGCCGGCGGGGAAGCTCACGGACCTTCTTGCCGTCGGCGGCCTTCCAGATGCGCACGTACCCGTCGCTGCCGCAGGTGGCCAAGAGGTTGCCGTCGGGCGAAATCGCCAGGCATTGGATCCAGCCGTCGTGGGCCTCGGCGATGGCCCAGGCAGGCTGCGGCATTTCCGCCTGGCTGTCCCACGCCTGAAGTTTGCCCCAGGAGTCGGCCGAATACGCCATCGCCTGCTCGGGATGGCAGACCAGGCCCGTCACCCAGCCGCCGTGGCCGCCCACGGCTTGCAGCTCCGTCGGCTCGCCCTCGCCCAGCCGCCAGCGATGCACGCGTCCGTCGAAGCCGGCGGTGAGCAGCAACTGGCTGTCGCTGCTGAAGCGGGCCAGCGTCATTTGCGTTTCGGGGACCGAGAGGACGGTTTGTTCCTTGAGCCGGTAGCGCTTGAGCAGTGATTCGTTCACGCCAGCACCTCTTGAATCTCGTGGCATTCGTCGTGGGCGATCGGGAGCGGCTGCCCGGCGTTGTCGTACTCCACGCGGTGTGAGTCGATCCCCAGGGCGTGGAACCAGGTATGGAACATGTGGCCGATATCGTGTTCGTCGCCTTCGACCCAGGTGCCCTGCTGGTTGGTCTTGCCGACGACCACGCCCCGCTTGAGGCCCGTTCCGCCCATCACCACGCTCCAGGCCTCGGGCCAGTGATCGCGGCCAATGTGACCGTTGATCCGCGGCGTGCGGCCGAACTCCGACATCATGATCAGCAGCGTGTGTTCCCACATGCCGCGGTCGACGAGATCATCGACCAGGGCCGCCAAAGCCTGATCGACCTTGGGCACCAGGCTTTGATGGCCGTTGAAATTATCGCCGTGGGTGTCCCAGCCGTACGAATTGATTTTGACGAACGTCACCCCGGCCTCCGCGAACCGCCGGCCAATCAGCATGTGCCGCCCGAACTCGGTGCGGCCATAACGGTCCCACTCCTTGTCGGGCACTTTCGATTCGTCGAACAGGTCCATCCGCCGCATCAGGGCCGAAGCCATGTCGTACACGTAGCTGTTGGCTTCGTTCGATTGCGGGCGGCGGTTGCGGGCATAGCGCTCATTGATCATTCGCCGCAGGGCGTTGCGTTCTTCGTCGTCTCGCTGCGAGAGCTTGGGATGCCGCAGCAGATTCTCAGGCGGCTTGCCATCGCCCAGGGCCAAGGCCCCGTATTTGGCTCCGAGGAAACCGGCATCCTGATCGATGAACCCGCCGCCGCCAGGCTTCACCCAGATGTAAGGCGGCAGGCCGCTGTCGCCGGGCCCCAGCAGCTTGGCCACGGCCGAACCAAAGTACGGGTACGTGACGCCGCGGTTCTTGGGGTCGCCTCGTTGAATCCGGGCCACGCCGGCCGAGTGCGAGTTGTCCTTGGTGCATAGGCTACGGACCAACACCATGTGGTGCATCCGCTTGGCCATCTGCGGCATCAACTCGCTGATATGCAGGCCCGGCACGCTGGTGGGAATCGCCCGGAACGGACCGCCAAACTGAGTGCCGGGCTTGGGATCCCAACTTTCAAGCTGGCTGAGGCCGCCATCCAGCCAGATGAAGATCACCTGCTTTTGCTGCTTCTTCAGCTCTTGAGCCAGCATGGGCTGGGCCAGCGTGCCCAAGCCTAGCCCGGCCGCCGCGGCACCGGCCAAACCTCCCAACACCTGGCGGCGCGAAAGGCGGTGTTCCCAAGGCTTACACAGCGACGATGCTTTCATGGCACCAACTTTCCCAGGGGGAAGAAAGATTCATCGCGGCCGGCTCCGCGGCCCGCATGCTCGGCAGTTGCCCAGCGACTAGTGGTTCAAGCAGAACTCCGTCGAGGCCAGCAAGGCCCACGCCAGATTTTTGACGGCCTGCAGACGATCATCAGCCCGCTGGGCGAGATACTCGGCCACCATCGCCTGTTCCTCAGGCGTAGGCCGCCGCCCCAAAACCGACAGGTAGGCTTCCTCGGCCACGGCGGCCGCATCGGGCGCGGCCATCAGCCGAGCGGTCAGGTTGCCCGGCCGCGGCTCCAGCAACGTGATCACGGAGTCGTCGTTGGAAAGGAACAATGCGGCCTTCACCGACGGCTTGAACTCCACCTCCGGCTCCATCGCCGGATTGGCAAACGCCTTTTCAAACTTCTGTTGCAACACGTTGAGCTTGGGCAGTGGGTCCACCTTCGCTTCGCCCTTGGCTTCGGTCTGCCCTGCCCCCGTCAGCCCAGGCAATTTGGCCGCTTCGCCACCGGCAATGGCGGCGAGGTTGCCGGTCGCCTGCAGCACGCTCCACGTCAACTGCTCGGCCGAAAGCGGCTTCTCCTGCGCCACGGCGAACGATTCAGGCGGAATGTTCACGCCCTCGGGCATCGTGCCGCCGCGCTGGTAGGTCTTGGTCAACAGCAGTTCGCGGACGAACCACCGAATGTCGTAGTCATGGGCGGCCAGCTCGTTGGCCAGCAGGGCCAGCAGTTCCGGGTGCGAGGGCGGATTGTCCGAGTGCGACAGGTCCAGCGGTTCTACAAGCCCACGGCCCATCACCGTCCACCACAAGCGATTGGCCGCGTTAAGCCGGAAATTGGGGCTTTCCGGAGCCTGCTCGGCCAACACGCGGCGAGGGCTGAACTTGGGCACGCCCGGATGCTTCTTCTTGGGATCGGGCGGCACCGCGTACTCTTCGCCCTTGGGAAACTCCGGGATGGAGACTTCTTGTAAACCCGGCACCTTGGGGCCAATCGCCATCGGCACGTTGTCAAAGACCGAAGAAAACTCCAACTTGGCCGTCAGCGGTTTTTCCACCAGCCGGATGCGATTGCCGTCCTTGAAGTTGGCGGTGCCTGAGATCAACAGGAACAGGCCTTTGTAGTCGGGCTGCTTGTAGTCATCGATGAACAGGTGGTTGTGGCAGTTGGCGCATTGCAGATCAACGCCAAAGAACAACCGTCCCACGTCGCGTGCCAGGCCGTCGTAATCCACGGGGTTCTGGCCGTAGCTCTCCAGCCGCTTGGTGTACCAGAACTCCACACCCAACCGGCTGTCGTCGTCGCCCGGATCGCCAGCCAGGATCTCCCGCGCCATCTGATCCCAGGGCTTGTTGGCCGCGAACGATTCTTCCAGGTATTTGTTCCATTCCGGGCTGCTGCCGCGGCGCTCCATCAACATCACGTTAAACAGCTCGCGCATGCGGCGAGGGTAGGCTTCACTGGCCAGCAGTTGATCGATGAGTCTGGCTCGCTTGTCCGGCGACTGGTCGGTCAGGAAAGCTCGCACATCATCGGCCGAAGGCACCACGCCCGTAAGGTCGAGATACAACCGCCGGACAAAGGTTTCGTCGTCGGCAAGCTTGAGCACCTGGTCGGGCGTTACGCCCTGGGGAAGAAATCGCGGCAGGGCAGCTTCAATAGCCGCGTCGATCCGCTCGTGCAGGGGCGTTTCTGCCCGGCCCGTGCCAGGCGTTATCGCAAGAGATACCACCGCCAGTGCGGTGAACCAGCCCCAGGACTCCAGGCGGTGCCTGAATGCCCCATTCCATGTCAGCAGACCAAGCATGAACGTCTCCGGCGGGCGGCGTGTACGCATGATGGGGGGTGGAGCTATCTTAACAGCGCGCATTGATCGGTCCAAAGGCTATTTGGCACCAGGAGGGCGCTGGTTACGCCGCGAGCCGGCTTCGCTTTGCCCTCCGGGCGACTTCGTATAGCCCCCCTGCCGCCCACCAGCCCACAGGTCGAAAGCCGGGCGCATCGTGCAGCTTTCGTTGGTATAGTCAATGTTTAGGACGAACCGGACGAGGCCGCCGCGGCTGCCACTGCGGGCGGCTTGGTGTTCCATCTTCCCGACCGGAGTAAGACGTCATGAGTGTGAGCCGCCGCCAGTTCTTGCATACCTCGGCCGGAGCCGCCGCCGCGGCTTCCTTGGCATTGACCGCCCAACAGCGCGCGATCGCCCGCAGCGCGAACGAAACCATCGTGGTGGGCGTGATGGGCGTGAACGGACGAGGCACGGCGCTGGCCAAGGAGTTCGCCAGCACGCCCGGCGCCCGCATCGCGTACATTTGCGACGTGGACGAACGGGCCATCGAAAAATGCCTCAAGTCCATCTCCAATCTGCAGGCGGAAGCCCCCAAGGGCGTGTCCGATTTCCGTAAGATCCTCGACGACAAGTCGATCGACGCCCTGGTGTGCGCCGCCCCCAACCACTGGCACGGTCCGGCCACCATCCTGGGCTGCACCGCCGGCAAGCACGTGTACGTCGAGAAGCCCTGCTCGCACAACCCGCGTGAAGGCGAGCTGATGATCGAAGCCGCCCGCAAGTACAACCGCGTGGTGACGATGGGCAACCAGCGGCGGAGCTATTCCGGCATTCAAGAGGCCATGAACGAGCTAAGCCGCGGCATCATCGGCGACGTGCATTACTCGCGCAGCTGGTACGCCAGCCTGCGGGGTTCGATCGGTACCGGCAAGGAAGTTCCGGTGCCCAGCTACCTGAACTACGACCTGTGGCAAGGCCCGGCTCCGGAGCGGCCGTTCGTCGACAACCTGATCCACTACAACTGGCACTGGCGGTGGCACTGGGGCAACGGCGAGCTGGGCAACAACGGTGTCCACTCCATCGACCTGTCGCGCTGGGGGCTGGGCGTCGATTTCCCGATCGAAGTTTCGTCGACCGGCGGCCGCTTCTACTTCCAGGACGACCAGGAAACGCCCGACACGCAGGTGGTCACCTTCAAGTTCCCGGATGGAAAGATGATCATCTGGGACGGCCAAAGCTGTAACCGCCACGGCTGCGACCGCACCAATTTTGGCGCCAGCTTCCACGGCTCCGAAGGTTCGCTGTACCTCACCGCCAACGGCTACGAGGTCTACGACCGGGCCAACAAACTGGTCCGCGAAAGCAAGGGCACCGGCGGTGAAACCCACGTGCAGAACTTCCTCAACTGCATCCGCTCCGGCGAGCGTCCCAACTCCGATATTGAGGAAGCCCACAAGAGCACGCTCTTGTGCCACCTCGGCAACATCGCCTACCGCAAGGGCCGCACGCTCAAGTGCAATCCCGAGAATGGCCACATCGTCGGCGACGAAGATGCCATGCAACTTTGGAGCCGCGAATACCGCAAAGGCTGGGAGCCGAAGGTTTAACACATAGCGATGCGGCCTCGCGCATCACGCTTGATCGCGACAGGCGATTGCGGCGGGTCGCAGAGAGGCAATCGCAATCAAACGCGGGCACGCTTTTTGAATGATGCCCGCCATGCCGATTACGCCCTGGGGCTGGCCGCCACCTTCACCTGGCGGCCAGCCAACCAGGCGATGGCTCGTTCGATGACGCCCGCGGCGTTCTCCGCCGCGTTCTCTGGGGCGTCTTGGCTTGGTAGTACCTCGCGCAGCACGCGGTACTTGCCCTGCTGGAGCGTTTGCTCCAGAGCCTGCAATTGTTCCGCGACGCGGTGCAGAAACGCCGCCTGCTCGTCGTCGGTCAAGTCGTGCCGCAGCAGTTGCGTTTCCTGCTCGGTGCGGTTGCGGCGAAGTGAGGCAAGCCGACCTTTCTCGGCCTTGTACAGCAGGCCGTTGACGTACGCCCGGCGCAACTCACCGGCCGGGTTAAAGTGGTACGCCTCGTCGGGCGAGAAATAGAAGCTGGCCCCACCCTCGCGGCGAAAGCCGAGCACCAGGGGTTCCTCGCTGCCTTCGACGGCGATTTCGGCCCTGGCGACCAGCGTCTTGGCCTCGGCCAGCAGGTCTTCGCGATCTTGTTCGAATCGGGCCATGGGTTTGGCGATCCCCTCTGTGGATCTTCAGGTGGTATCCTCGAGGCTGGCGCCGTCGGCCGACGCCGCACCCACCACCGCCCGGCGTGCCAGCAGGTCATCGAACAGCCCCCACCCGGCAGCCAGGATGGTACCGGTGAGCATGCAGCCGAAGGTGTACAACGCCGGTGCCACGGCCACGGCCTTTCCGCCCGAAGCCGCAAACAGGCTCACGGCCAGCGTGCTCCCCAGCCCGGCGTTCTGCATGCCGATCTCAAGCGTTAACGCCCGCCGCATCGACCGATCGAGCCGCAAGGCAAGTGCGCCAACGTACCCTGCCGCATACCCGACCATGTTCAATAGCAGCAACACGGTAGGCAGCAGCCAGGTGACCTTCTCCACGCGGTCCCGGTTGAGCGCCACCACCACGGCAATGATCCACAAGATGGTAAGGTTGGCGATCGTGCCGCCGACAGCGCGGAGCACACGTCGGTACCGCATCAAGAAGCCTCCCACCACGTAGCCCGCCACCACCGGCAACACTACCGTCCAGGTGAGTGTCTTCAGCGTTTCCCAGAAGGGAAGCTCGACCGTTTTCCCCAGCGTAAGCCACAGGGCAGCCGGCACCACCAGCGGCGAGAGCATCGTGGCCGAGGTCGTCAGGCTCACCGAGTAGCTGACATTGCCGCGGGCCATAAGCGTCAGCACGTTGGAAGCCATCGCTCCCGGCACGCATCCGGCGAGGATCACGCCCACGTAGTCGGCCCCGGACAGCCCAAATGCGGTTGCCAGGCCCCAGGCGGTAAGTGGCATCGCCGTGTACTGGATCGCCGTGCCGGAGAGCACCGCCGGCCAGCGTCGGGCGACCTGCACCAGTTCATCGCGGGGCAGCAGCATCCCGATGATGAACATGGTGAAAGCAAACGACGGCAGCAACCAGCCCTGCGTCGCTACAAACGGGTCGAACGTGAACCACCGGTCCCACTGGTACGCCGCCCATGAGGATAAGCACAGCAGCGGCAGGATCAGGCGGTCGAGCATGGGAGGGTGGGCCAGGGTGGCGCTAATGGTTTAAGAGGCGAAGCTGCGGCTGCTGCGCGGGAGCTTACCTGGCGGCGGTTGCCGCGGGTGCGGGCGGTTTGCGCGCCGGCGGAGGAGTGGGCGACTTGCGCAGCCCCCAGCCCACGCCTATCACCACCGCGCCCAAGGCGGCCACGACTAGCGAGGCGATTCCCCAGTAGCCCCGGGCAGCCAGGCGGCGTCGGTACTCGCGGACTTCAAAACTGTCGATGTACCGCAGCCCACTCTGCACCTCGTTCCAGGCCCGGTACAGCTCACCAAATGGCGAGTCGACGCTGAGCGGTGTAGGCGGCTTGTACTCGCCACCGCTGGGAGGCGGCGGCGTCACCGTGAGCAGCCACAAGCCGAGCACCAGGAAACCGGCCAGGATCACCCCGCCGACGGTCATCAGCGCCTGCGGCACTCCCCATTTGCGCTGGGTTTCTTCGGGAGCCTCGGTGGCAACGCGTTCCAACTGAGACAGACCGCGAATGGTGGGCACATCGAGCGACGTACCGCACTTGGGACATGGCACGCTGAGACCGGCCTGGCTGATATCGACAATCGTCGAACCGCCACAATCATCCTTGGTGCAAGGGAGTCGGTATTGGCTCATGGCTTGATCTGTTGCGAACGAGTATGGCGAGCGATTGCGTCCCGGTGCCGCCTGCGAACCACCACCATCAGGCCGGAGGTGCCCCCGAACCCGGCGAGGTCCACCACGGCAGCGTAATGCCGCCGTCGATCCGCAGCATACTACCTGTAATATACTCACTCGCCGGATCGCAGAGGAAAACCACCCCGCGGCCGATCTCGGCCGGCGTCCCCAACCGGTGCATCGGCAGCCGGGCGGCCGATTGGGCGATCTGTTCCTCGGTAAAAAACTTGCGTTCTCCCGGCGTGTCGATCCAGCCGGGGTGGATGATGTTCACCCGGATGCCGTAGCTCACCAGTTCGATGGCCGCCGTGCGGGCCATATGATCCACCGCCGCCTTGGAGAGGTTATACGCCATGGCCGTGGGAACCGGCACCTCGGCGTGGGGCGAGCTGATCGTCACGATCGAACCGCGCACACCCCGGTGGATCATGCTGTTGGCAGCCGCCCGCAGCACGTAGAAGGTGCCCCACATGGTGACGTCGACCGTCCGGCGAAACCCGTCCATGTTAGCGGTGTGGAACGGTTCGCGGTCGCTGTACGCGGCGTTGGTCACGGCGATGTCGAGCCCACCGCCCCGGGCCACGGTTTCTTCCACCACGGCCTCGACGGCTGCCTGGTCGGTCACGTCGCATGGCACCGCAAAGGCGTTCCCGCCGGCGGCTTCGATCAATCGGACGGTTTCTTGCAGGTCGGGCGAGGTCGGCAGATCGTTCACGGCCACCTTGGCACCGGCTTCGGCCAGGGCCAGTGCGATGCCTCGGCCAATCCCTCGACCGGCGCCGGTCACCAGCGCCACCTGCCCCGCCAACACCTTTGCGCCCGGCGTGTGTTCCTGCGACATAAACTCCGTACCTGTCAGCTAGACCACGAGAAGGGGGATGCCGGCGGTCTTCCCAGACGCAACCGCCAACGTGGGTCTAAGTTAAACGAACCCAAGGCACTTGCCTATCGGGCTGTTGACGGCGTTTCGCCCACCGCTACGCACAAGCCGGCCGGATGGTTCGTCACCGGGGGCGGAGCTGCCGGAAAGCCCCGCTCGACAACCGCGGCCGATTGTTCGCCCTCGCCCCCCGAACGTGACTATACTGGCGCCGCGTCGACCTCGCCGCGAAGGTCACTTGGCAACCGTCAATCGCCGGGAAGTTCACCATGTTTCTACGCTCCATGCGCTTGTTCGACGGATGGTTGGTTCCGGGGCCGGCCTGCTGGGCTGCCCTGTTGCTGTTGGGCTGCCTGGCGGCCAGCGAAACGCCTTGCGCGGCGGAAGCCCCCTCCAAACCCGCCAAACCGCTTGGCTGGATGGACGTATTCGAACTGGAGTTTGCCTCCGATCCGCAGGTTTCGCCCGATGGCCAGCAGGTGGCCTTCGTCCGCAACAGCATGGATATCATGACCGACCGGCAGCGAGGCCGGTTGTGGAAGGTGGACGTCAATGGCCGCAACCTGCAGCCGCTCACCGCGGGCGATGGCCAGGAATCGCAGCCGCGTTGGTCGCACGATGGCACCCGCCTCGCGTACGTCTGCAGACGCGATGGCCGCAGCCATTTGATGGTGCTCTGGATTGCCACCGGCCAAACGGCATCGCTGGCCCAGCTTCCCAACAGCCCGGACGACCTGGCCTGGTCGTACGACGACGAGCATATCGCCTTCACGATGCTGGTGCCGGAGAAGCGGCCCCCCTTCGTGAAACTGCCCGAAAAGCCCGAAGGGGCCAAGTGGGCCGACTCGCCCAAGGTGATCGATCGGGCGCAGTACCGCGTTGACGGGCAGGGCATCTTGAAAGACGGCTTCAAGCACGTGTTTGTGGTTTCGGCCTCGGGCGGAACACCGCAGCAACTGACTTCCGGCCCTTACCACCACCGCGGCCCGCTGGCCTGGACGCGCGATAACAAGCATCTGCTGTTTTCGGCCAATCGCAACGACGACTGGGAATACCAGCGGCGCGAAAGCGAACTGTACAGCGTCGCGGTCGACGGCGGCCCGCTGAAGCGGCTCACGCATCGCAATGGCCCGGACGATACGCCGGCCGTACACCCCAACAACGAACTGATCGCGTTCACCGGCTACGACGACGGGCGCCACGGCTACCAGGTGCGGCGGCTGTACGTGATGCAGCGTGACGGCAGCCAGGTGCGCCTGGTCAGCGACAAGTTCGACCGCGATGTTTCCAACCCGGTGTGGAGTTCCGACGGCGCCGGCTTGTACTTCCAGTACGACGACCAGGGCACGACGAAGCTGGGCCATATCACCCTGGACGGAACCGTGCAGACCGTGGCCACGCATGTCGGCGGCACGACGCTTGGCCGGCCGTACGCCAGCGGTTCGTTCTCCGTACGGGGCCTCTCCGGTGGCGGCGATTTGGTGGCCTTTACCTACTCCACCCCGGAGCACCCAGCCGACGTGGCCATCGTGGAGGTCGGGCCGAACCGGCAAGCCGCCGCGCCCCGCGACGGCGAAAAGGCTGCCGCGTCTGGCAACACCATTCAGCCTGCCAGCACCGCACGCGCAGCCGTTCTCGCGCCTCAGCGGCTGACGCAGCTTAACGCCGACCTGTTGAGCCAGCGCACCTTGGGCGAGACGGAAACCATCTGGTACAAGTCGTCGTTCGATGGTGAAAAGATCCAGGGCTGGATCGTCAAGCCGCCCGGATTCGATCCCAAGAAGAAGTATCCGCTCGTGCTGGAGATTCACGGCGGCCCGTTCGCCAACTACGGCGACCGCTTCAGCATGGACATGCAGCTCTATGCGGCCGCCGGCTATGTGGTGCTCTACACCAACCCGCGCGGCAGCACCGGCTACGGCCAGCGCTTCGCCGACCTGATCCATTACAACTATCCGTGCGAAGGCGACTTCCAGGATCTGATGTCCGGGGTGGATGAGGTCATTCGCCGCGGCTACGTCGATCCCGATCGGCTGTATGTGACCGGCGGCAGCGGTGGCGGCATTCTGACCGCCTGGCTGGTCGGCAAGACCGACCGCTTCAAAGCGGCCGTATCGCAGAAGCCGGTCATCAACTGGTATAGCTGGGTGCTGACGAGCGACTATTACACCTACTTCGCGTACTACTGGTTCCCTGGCCCGCCCTGGGAACACGTGGCCCATTACCTGGAGCGGTCGCCGCTGTCGCTGGTTGGCAACGTAAAGACGCCGACCATGCTGATCACCGGCGAGCTCGACTACCGCACGCCGATGTCGGAGTCGGAGCAGTACTACCAGGCGCTGCGGCTGCGCAAGGTGGACACGATGCTGGTCCGCATCCCCGAGGCGTCGCACAACTTCGACGACCGGCCCAGTCGAATGATGATGAAAGTTGCCTACATCCTGAAATGGTTTGAACAATACGGAGGCGAGGTAGTGACGACGTCCGGCAATACGGCTGCAATCTCCGCCGGCGAAGCCGCACGATAAGTGAAGTCCGGCCCCTCTCAACGGCCTTCAGGACGTAGACTCAGTTGTATTCGCCGTGCTCGTCGTAATGGGCGAACGAGCGCTTTCCCGTCTGTTCAGGCATCAAGGGCCCTATGCCAGCCTCAGCGCGTTCTGGCTCCCAAATTCGCCAAGTATGGCGAGGGCAGACGCGCAACACGAGCCGACAGTCGAATCGATGTGGCCGTTAGGTAAGTCAATTCGCGTAGGCCGATGAGTTTCCGCATCCGCCAACGACATATAACATGCCGTTTCGTTCATCTAACTGGTTCTGTTCCAGCAACCATTGCACCTGTTCTTCAATCACTTCACGGATTTGCGCCGTGATACGACCGTAGCCGAGCAATCGGGCCGTTTCGCTAACTGCGTCCGCGCGACTGGCCCCCACATGAAGCTGGACGACCGCCAGCATCGCCTCGCGGATTTCCGCCGGCGGAATCAACTCTGGCCGGCGCAGCCGCGGATCGACATCACTACGGTCGCGGATGGGCGGCTTGGACAGGTTACTGGGAGCAAAGAAATCCCGCTCTTGGACACATTGTCCTTGGAGGTAAAACTCGTTCAGCACCGCGTCGACTCTGTCGCGGACACGGCTGCCAGCGCGCTGACCCCATAGCTGTGCAACTCGGCGCGCGATCTCCTCGCGGTGAATCGGACCTTCTTCGTTAATGATACGAGCAATCACCGCAGCCAGTTCGCTGCGTGGCAGTTCATGGATGCCGAGTGAAGTGGAAATGCGAACGCTGCAGACACGGTAGGGGACGGTTTGAATCGTCGCCATGTGCCGCTCGGAACCGCTATCGTCAACTCGGTTGATGGGGCTCCGCTCCATCGGAAGAATCGGCGGCGAATCTTCATTGCCGTTGTCCCTTCCCGCCCATGCAATCTTGGCCTGCTCAATAGCCTCCACGGCCTTCCGCAATTCTTCGTCCGGCCGCTGAAACCAGTCCGTGCTCCAAATGCGGTGAATGATCCAATCACGATCTTCCAGTACATTTTGCCGCAGGCGATCGCGATCGCGTGCCCACCGCGCTCGGTGGTAATTGGCACCGTCGCATTCGATCCCAATCAGGTATCGACCAGGCTGATCGGGATCGACTACCGCCAAATCGATATAGAATCCAGCCACTCCCACCTGCGGATGCGTTTCATAG
>CALBRZ010000017.1 GCA_937927735.1 uncultured Planctomycetales bacterium | reverse complement strand
ATCCAGTCGGCCCATTGGTTCTTCCGCAGGCGAGGTTGTTACCTCGCCTTCTTTTTTGCGCGGCGCGTGCTTTCGGGCTTCTTGCCGCCTTCTTCTGAACGCTTTGGAGCAGCGAACCTGCTTCCGCCTACCGCTGTGCCGCCCAGCGTTGCCGCTTCGCTCCGGGGCAAGCTGAATCCATCCAGGCAATCTGCGAAACGCACATTCTTTGGCCCAATCTGGCAAAAAGGCGGCATCTGGATAATCTAATCCTGGCGTAGATCAATATCCTTAAATGATTATTATTACGTTATTTACAACACCACCCCTCACGCTTTCACACCTTCTACCTCATTTTGCCTGCTTGCCAAGTCGCTGCATTCGGCTACCGTAACCGTCTTAATTGCGGCAACAGACGTAGATTCCGCAGACTTTGCCTCCTAGCCGGCCTGTTCTGTTCGTACTTGCCCGCCGGCACTCCCCTGAAAACGGTCGGGCAGTGCGATGGTGTTTTGCATCGCTCAAGGAGCCCGACCATGCAGCGTGCCCTGGCTTTGATGTTGGCGGTGGTGATGGGTTTGCCGACCTTCTCGGCAGCCGCCGAAAAGAAGACCGCGGCCGTGGAAGTGGTAACCGCCTCGGCCAAGAAGTTCCTGCTGTTCCCCACCGAGGATCTGCTGATCCGCCACGTGAACGGAACGCGCAAGCGCTACGGCCTGCCGGAACTGAAGGTCTGCGAGAACCTGATGAGCTCGGCCCGGCAACACTGCTACTGGATGGCCAACAGCGGGTCGCTCCAGCACACCACCGCGCCGGTTGCCGAGAATATTGCCCTGGGCCAGCGCGACACGGCCGAAGTCATGCAATCGTGGATGAACTCGCCGGGGCACCGGGCGAACATCCTGGGCGGCCGCTACTCGCGGATCGGCGCCACCGCTTATCAGGGAGCCGGCGGCCGGATCTTCTGGTGCCTGCAGTTCTCGCACTAACCCTGCCCGACCGACTTGTCGGCTGACGCTGCTCACGGCCACCGCTGGAACGCATCGTGGCGGTGAATCCAGGCTCCCCGGGCCGGTGGCCGTTGCCAGCACAGCGATTTAGTTCAATGCCCCGCGGGCCAAGAGAGGGCTACGCCTCGACGGCAGCTACGGCTTGCGCGTTACCACGATCCAACCGTTGGCGCGCAACCGGCCCAGCCACCATGGATGGCGTAGCGCGTGACGGCGTTCGGTATCCAGCGGGATGAACTCCTCGATCTCCAGGCCTGCGCTGCGCAGGTCGGCGGTCAGCTCGTGCCGCGTGAACACGTGGTGAAACATTTGCGGCACGCCGCGATAGGTAAAAAACTTGTCGCCCGGCTCGATGTCGCGGCGGAACCGGCTTTCGATCAGGTTCCACAGCAGCCAACGCCGGCTGAGCGGCTCGATCAGGTTCCGCCAGCGGTTATGCACGTGCAGCACGAACAGGCCGCCGGGCTTGAGAATTCGTGCTGCGTGCGCCAGGGCTTTGCGGCGGTTGGCCCGGCCGCGGATCATGCCCAGCGTGGCGAACATGCAAATGGCGTAGTCGGCCACGCCGTCGCCAATGCACTCCAACTGCACCATGTTGGCCTGCACGCGGCCGATCCGCAGGTTCTCGCGCTGGGCCTTTTCGCCCACCACCTTGAGCATCGGCAGCGACAGATCGACTGCCAGCGTCTGGAAGCCCTCGCGGGCAAAAGGCACCAAAAGCCGCCCCGTGCCGCAGCCCAAGTCGACCAACACCCCCGGCCTGGTGAAATGCCGCTTCAGCGTGGCGGTATCGAACTCGAAGAGGGTGTTGTCGGCGAAGTACTCGTCGTAGTCGTTGGCGATATGGTCCAGGTGCGCGTATTCCCACAGGCCCTTGGGAACGCCCGGCGGCAGCCGCCACTGGGGAGGACGGGGAGACAACGGCAAGGCTCCTGTAGGCGCGCAATCGCGTAAAAGTTCGGCAGGTTCCGGCACCGCCCGCGGATCTGCCTCGGGTCCAGCAGTACAAACTCCTTGCCGCAGTTGAGGTTGCAAAGCCAAGAGCCCGCCCCGACCGGCATGGCCGCCCTCCAGCCGCTCGCTAGTACTGCGGCACGGCGAATGCGGTCGCAATCATACTCGACGCCCCGTCGATCCGACAGGAGGCCCGCAGGCTGGTTGTCCGCCATCGTGGGCCCAACCAGCAACCAGCCTGGCGGACGAATTGCATCGACTGGATAGGACCGGAATCTACAATGTGACGTGGCCCCAGTGTTTTTCCAAACCGATGGGCCGCGAGCGAGGATGGCCTGCCATGGCGTTCACAGCATCCAGCGATCAGCCGTTCGAAGCCGCAGTGCGGTCCGGTGCCGCTGTCACCCCATTGGCCCCCACGGCCAAGCCATGTCCGCAGCCACCGAGTGCAACCGACTCCGATCCGGCGGAGCGGTACCGCGCTTCGTTGCGGATACCGCGGTTCTCGCTCCGTACGGCGTTCATTGCCTTATCGGTCATCTGTGCCTGGCTGGCCTTGATGTCCGCGGTCAATACGCTGTGGATGGTTATCCTGGCCTGGGCGTCGCTAATGATCACGGCGCACGTGGGCGGTAACCTCACCGGCAGCAGCTTGTTTCGCGGCAATCGCATCATGGACGAGGGGCCCGCGTTCATCTCGCCCCGCGTGGTGGCTGCTCCGTCGACGCGGCTGCGCGAGAAGGCCTCGTTCGGCCGCAGCATGGTGATCCTGACGGCCATTTCGGCAGCCATCGGCGGATTGGTGGTCCTGGCCTACCTGATCTTTGGCGTCCGGCCCCGGCCGCCTGCCTTGGGCCTGCTGGTCGGGGGCGTCTCGGCTGCCGTGATTGGCGGGCAGGTGGGCTTTTTGACCGGCAGCTTTGTAAACGTCTTTCACACCGCCTTCCGCCAAGCCAGTGGCAAGCTCCCTCCGCCCGAACCGCACTTGAGGGGCGGTGCCGGCAGCGGCGACTAACCGCCATAGCGGTTTTGACCGCCACGCCCTACGCTCTGCGTCGCTTAACGCCTACCATGGAAGAAGCAACACTCACCAACCATCCAGACCGATAGGCGAAGCTCCGTGAATTACGAACAAGCAGTGGAACTGCTGGAAGCGACGCACGAGTTTCCGTGCGAGTACTGGTTCAAAGCAGTCGGCAAGGTCGATGACGGCTTCACTGCCCGCGTGGTGGCGGCCGTCAAAACCGAACTCTTTCTCAACGAAGAACCCGCACATCACCTCCGGTACACCCGTGGCCGGCGGCACGTGTCGGTGACGGTGCGGGCCATGGTGGCTTCGCCGGCCGAAGTGCTGCGGGTGTACTCGCGGCTTCGCGAGATCGAAGGCCTGGTGATGCTGCTTTAAACGCGGCTAATCCAGTTCGCCGAACCAGCCCCGGCGCTCCATCCACTTGGCGATTTCCAAGACCGGCATCACGGTAAACGCCACACAGATCACGATCACCCAGTCGATCAGCGGCAAGCTGTACGTGCCAAAGGGCTCGTGCAGGATGGGCAAGTACACCACCAGCAGCAACAGCAGCAGTTCCCACACGATGGCCAGGTTCAGCCACTTGTTGGCAAACGGCCGGCGGAACACCGAGTAGCGATCGCTGCGGAAGTTGTAGGCCTTGAAGAACTGGATCAGGACCAGCGAGACGAAGGTCATCGTCACCGCTTCGTCGTAGCTCCTGTCGGACTTCATGGCCCACATGAACACGCCCAGGTTGGCCAGCGCCGACCACACGCCACCCACGCCCATCAGCGTGACCACCGGCCGCGTGAAAATGCTGCGTTTGGGGTCGCGCGGCGGCCGCTGCATGATGTCCGGCTCGGGCGGATCCACGGCCAGGGCCAGGGCCGGCAAACCGTCGGTCGCCAGGTTCACGTATAAGAGCTGCACGGCCGTAAGCGGCAGCTCCCAACGGGCCACGCTGGCGCCCAGCACCAGGCCGATCTCGCCGATGTTGGAAGAAAGCAGGTACATCAAGTACTTCTTGATGTTGCCGAAGATTACCCGGCCCTCTTCCACCGCCGCCACGATCGAGGCAAAGTTATCGTCGGTGACGATCATCGCCGCGGCTTCCTTGGAAACGTCGGTGCCGGTGATGCCCATGGCGATGCCGATATCGGCCTTCTTGAGTGCCGGGGCGTCGTTTACGCCGTCGCCCGTCATGGCCGCCACAAAACCGCGCTGCTGAAGCGCCGTGACCACGCGCAGTTTGTGAGCGGGCGAAACCCGGGCAAACACGTCCACCTCGTGAACCTGCCGTTCCAGCTCCTCATCGGACAGGTCGTTCAGCTCGTTGCCGATCAATACCCGGTTGTGGTTGAGAATCCCTAGCTCACGCGCGACTGCCCTGGCCGTGGCCGGGTGATCCCCGGTGATCATGATGACCTTGATGCCGGCCTGTTTGCACTTCTCGACGGCATCCTTGGCTTCGGGCCGCGGTGGATCGATCATGCCGACCAGGCCCAGCAGCGTCATCTCCTGGCTGGCTTCTTCCAGCGATGTGCCGTTGTCGTCCACGTAACGCCGGGCCACGGCCAGCACGCGCAGTGCCTGTTCGGCCATCGCTTGCGAAGCATCCTTGAGGGCCTTCTTCATCGCCTCGTCCAGAGGAGCATCACCGTCGGCCGTGGCAATGTGCGAACAACTGTTGAGCAGCACTTCCGGAGCGCCCTTGGAGTAGGCAACCCGCCCGCCTTCGGGCAGCTCGTGCAGCGTCGACATCCGCTTGATATCGGAGTCGAACGGGATTTCAGCAATTCGGGGATACTGCTGGTCGAGCTCCTTTTTGTTCATGCCGGCCTTGGCCGCGGCCACCACCAAGGCGCCTTCAGTGGGATCGCCTTGCACGATCCAACGATCCTGCTCGTCGTCATGGCGCACGTTGGCATCGGAACACAGCGAGCCGCCCCGCAGCAGTTCGCGGAAGACCTCAGGCAGCTCAACTTCGCGGTCGTGCTCGGTGAACGTGCCTGAAGGTTGATAGCCCGAACCGGTGACGTCGAGCACCCGGTTGGCCGCATAGATGCGGCGGATCGTCATTTCGTCCTTGGTCAGCGTGCCGGTCTTATCGCTGCAAATGACCGAGGTGCTGCCGAGGGTTTCCACCGCTGGCAACCGCCGCACCAGGGCATGGCGTTTGACCATCCGCTGTACGCCAATGGCCAGCGAAACGGTGACCACGGCCGGAAGCGCCTCCGGCACCACCGCCACGGCCAACGCGATGCCGAAGATCAGCATCTCGATGAACGGTTTCTCGTTCACCAGGCCCAGGATGACGATCAACACCACGATCGCCAGGGCCGCCATGGCCAGCACGTGCCCTACCTTGGCCAGGTTTCGTTGCAGCGGCGTTTCGCGCGATTCTACGGTATGCAGCATCTGGGCGATTTGCCCAAACTCCGTTTGCATACCGGTTGCCACCACCACGGCACGGCCACGGCCATAGGCGACCGCCGTTCCCGCATGCACCATGTTGGTGCGGTCGCCCACGCCGGCCTCGGGATCGCTCAGCGGCTCGGTGTCTTTTTGCACCGCCACCGATTCGCCGGTTAGGGCTGCTTCTTCGACCTTGAGGTTCACGGCCTCCAGCAAGCGCGCATCGGCCGGAATCTTGTCGCCGGCATGCAGCAAGATGATGTCGCCCGGCACGATCTCGCGGGCGGCGACTTGCTGTTCGCGGCCGCCACGGATCACGGTTGCCAAGGGGGCCGCCATTTGGCGCAAGGCTTCAATCGCGCGTTCTGCCCGGTATTCCTGGACAAAGCCCAGCAGCACCGCAAACAGCACGATCACGGCGATGGCGATGGCTTCCACGGCGTGCCCCACCATCACCGAGAGCGCCGTCGCGATCAACAGGATCACGATCAGCACGTTCTGAAACTGCGACAGCAGAATCCGCCACGGAGAGACATGCTCCGCCGCGGTGAGCTCGTTCAATCCGTAACGCTTGAGCCGCTGCCGAGCTTCGTCGGGGCTGAGCCCATCAGGGCTGGTTTGCAGAGTGGCCAGAACTTCATCGGCGGAAAGCGTATGCCACGCTTGTTTCTGCTGCGTTGTGGGAGGCGCAGGCGTTTCGCCACTGCGGTTCATTGCGATCTTCCTGATGGTGTCGAACTCGTGTAGGCAGAAACACGGTGAAGTCTGGTCAGGCCTATCTTCC
>CALBRZ010000016.1 GCA_937927735.1 uncultured Planctomycetales bacterium | reverse complement strand
AGCTAATCCAGCGGCATCCAGCGGGGTCATGCCGGGGGATGCCGCCTCTAATCCTCCGCGCGCTGAAGCGCCGCCAACGAGTCCAGCAGCATCCCACGGGGTCATGCCATCGGGCAGTCCAGGGTTCCTGCCGGGGGAGGATGCTGCCGCTACTCCTCCGCGTGCTGAAGCGCCGCCAACGAATCCAGCAGCATCCAGCGGGGCCATGCCGGGGGAGGATGCCGCCGCTCCGCCGCGCGCTGAAACGCCGCCAACGGCACCAACCGCATCCGACAGCGAAGGCACGCCGGCCTGGTCTGGAGCGTCAGGCGGCGGGGCCTCTACCGGAGGATCGTACTCGGTGCTAGACATTGCAGCATGGCGCGCCAGCAGGGCCGTGTACGGATCGTACTGGGCGCGAGGCATTGCAGGCGTGAGCTCGGACATATCTGGCACCGCGCCAAAGATGGCCGGATTCTGAATCCGCGCGCTAGGCTGCAGGAACCGAGGGTCCACGGCCGGGAACCGGCTCGGACGTACGGCGTCAAACGGCGGGGGGACAGGAGGAATTGGCATCGTTCAACTACCCGAAGTAATTCATCAGTTGGGCCTTCTGCTGCAAACCGGCCAAGTAGTTTTGCAGGCTGCCGCCGTAGAAATCCAAGTCGTTGTAGTACCGATCCAAAGCAAGCTGAGCCTTACGCTGTACGTCCTTCGCCTGCATGCCTTGAAGGTTCGTCTGGTAGTCGTAGCGGTCCATCGCATGCTGAAGCGGAATCTGGGCCACCGCGTCGGCCTGCTGGTTGTAGGCTCGGGCAAAATCGTTCGCCAGGGCACTGATCGCCTGACCGCTCGACAGGCTCGCCATGTTGTCCTGATTGGCAGCGTACTGGTGGGCGAACTGGGCGGTGGGTGCCATGTCCGCGTGCGTCTGGTTCATCAGCCGCTGCGTGTAGCTCTGCGGCAGGTAGTTCTCGCCCTTGATGCTGCTGTTCACGTTGATGTTAGGCGGCTTGGGCGGGCCACCGCCGGGCTTGGGCAGCCGGTTCGACAGGTAGCCACCACCGCTAGCCGGACCTTTGGGCTGGATGAACGACTGCGGATCAGGGATGTTGTAGAGCGTCCGCTGGTACGGGCTCATGCTGGTGGAGACACCGTACATCGAGCCGCCCGAGGCCCGCAGGTAGTCCCCGATGTTCGCATAGGGGTTGGGGAACGCGCCGCCAGCGAACGGGTTGCGATTGGAAAGTGCCATCCCGCTACCCTCCCAGCATGTTAGTCAGCATGGCCAGCCAGGTGTTAGTGCGAGCCTGATTTGCCAGGTCGTAACGCTGCTTCGCCAAGTCGTACAGGTTCTTCTGGTTCGCCATCTGGTTGTAGATGTCGCCCAGAGCACTTTCCTCTTGGGCCGCCAAGTCTTCCCGCTGAAGCTGGGCACGCTGGGCCTGCGGCTCATAGCCAAGGAGCGTGGTCAAGCCGTGCTCGGCCCCACGCCGCAGAGCCTGATTGGCCTGCATCGCCAGGGCGTTCATCTCGGCCGCCGAGAACATGGGGCTTCCCATCTGTTGGGTCGGCGCCGTTTGCAGGCCAGGCAAGCCTTGCGTCGGCTGGTTGTACCCGCCGTAGGCCGTATAGGACGGGTCGGTGACAGGTCCGGCTACTCCGGGCTGGGCTGGGCCTGCCCCCGGCAATGCACCACCCTGCATCGCCTGAAAGGCCTTCCTGAGTCGCTCGCCTGCGGCACTGAACCACTTCATGAGCTGGCTTTGGTATGGCTGCTGGATTGGGGCAGCCATACCGCCGCCACCTACGCCGCCCACCTGAGGCGTCTGTAGCGTGCTGAACGCGGGCTGGGATGCACCGCCACCCATCCAGCCAAACGTGCCCTGAAGGCCCGTCATGGCGTTCTGGCGGTTCCCGAACGCTTGCTGGCTGGCTAGCCCGCGTGTCGCGTCGTCAAAGACCGGATTCTTGGTAACGCTGGTACGAAGGTAGGGCACGGCTTATCCCCATACGCGAGCGCCCGTGTTGGCGCGGAAGTCGATGCGATAGTCGCCGCGAGGACGGCGAGAGCTACCGCTTCCGGCGAGATTGCCTAAACTGCCGAGTGCGGACAGGAGCCCCTGGGTGCGGATCAACTGCGGCAGGGCGTGCTGAATGTAGGTCCGCTTGAGAGCGTTCACCCGGTCGGCGTTGGCGTTGTTGATGTTCGCCATCTGGTTCATGGCGTTGTCCATCATCGCCGCGAAGCCGGTCGGGCCTTGCGAAAGCACCCGCTCGCCCGTCTCGGGGTTGACGTAGTAGTTCCAGGTGGGGTTCACCATCCCCATCGTGGCTTGCACGCCGGGGATGGACGCCATCTGCTGCTGCTGGGCGAAGGGGTTGTAAACAGAACGGTTCCGCTGAACCCCACCAGCGCCGAAGAGAAGATTGCGTAGCTGGTTCTGCTGGGCACGCTGTTGCCAGAATTCGTCCCACCAGTCATTTCCGTTGGCCATCGCGCACACCTCCCTGGGTGTCGGTTGGGAGTGTGGCGCTCTCCGCTGTTATATTATCCGATCCCCCCCACAGACGCGATAGTTTTGGCCGCAAGAGGCGGAGGAATCCTTGACGGCGGCGGCAACTGGGGGCAGACTGGATCGCTAGGGGGTACACTTCGCTCAACTTGGGGTGGCATATGCGCCGTTCTGGCTTTTCGCTGATCGAAATTCTCATCGCTACGGTCCTTTCGTTGGTCGTGGTGTTCGCGGCCGTTCAGGCGATCTCGCTGATCGGCTCCAGCGTGGCCACCTCCCGTGGCCTCATGGAGGCATCTAGCCGGCTGCGTAGCGCCCAGTTTCGCCTACAGGCCGACCTGGACGGCATGACGGCCCCGCTAACGCCTCCGCTTGATCCTGCCCGTGACCTGGGATATTTCGAATACATCGAAGGCCCCGGCCCCTACCATCCCGATTTCCCGGCCGGCATTCAGCCGGTGAAGGATGGTGCGTTCGACTCGTCCGTGGGCGACATGGACGACGTGATCATGTTCACCACCCGCAGCCAGGACGAACCGTTCCTGGGCCGCTCGTACGATGGCAACGTGCAATCGCGGGTGGCCGAGGTCGCCTGGTTCGTGCGGGGCAACACGCTGTACCGCCGCCAACTGCTGGTGCTGCCGCGTGAAGGCCGCCGGCCGGTGAACGTGAACCATTACAACCAGTCGGACGTGTCGGTCCACCTCGAAGGCGGCCAGACCGATCATCGCGCGGGCTGGGAGTCGCGCCAAAAGCAGCTAGTGGCCAATACGCTGGGCGACTTGACCAATCGCGAGAACCGCTTCGCCCACCAGCCTGCGAAGTTCCCGCACGATGCCACGTTTTGGGGCGTGCTGGGGCTGCCCATCATGCAGGAAACCACCTCGCCCGATTATCCGCTGCCCGAAATCAGCGGCCCACAAACCGCGGGCCAGTTGATACCCATTCCCGGCGTGCCATTGACGCCACCCGGTTCGATGGATTACTGGCTGGCAAACCCGCTGGTCGGCCTGCCGCTTCATCCCCTGCGCGGCCACCTGACTGCGATGGACGAAGGCTCACGCGCGGGCGAAGACGTGATCCTTACCAACGTGATTGGCTTCGACGTCAAAATCTACGACCCCGATGCGCCGATCTACGATCTGATGAGTGAGCCGATTCTACCGGGGGATTATGCCCACAAGCACCGGCTGAATGACGGCGCCACGCCCATCGGCAAGGGTGCCTACGTGGACCTGTACTACACCAGGGGGACGACGGCCCCGGAAAGTCTGTCGGCGTTTGCTGGCCCTGGCGATGCCCGCAGCGGCCTCAGGGCGGGGCCGAATGATGCGGCGGTCTACTGTACGTGGTCCACGCATTACGAGAATGACGGGCTCAACCAGGACGGCGACGAAACCACGGACAGCATGGGCAACACGGTCCCGCTGATTGACGAGGGCACCGATGGCCTGGACAACGATGGCCAGTTTGGCGTGGACGATCCGGGCGAGCGGGAAACCGCCCCGCCGTATCCGCACCGCGTGTTTTCGATCCAGGTCAAGATTCGCGTCTGCGATCCCGATAGCGGCCAGATTCGGGAAGTGACCGTGCGGCGGGGCGGGAGCCGCTAGGTCCAGTACCCCTTGGGGCATTGCTCCGTTGCCATTGCCAGCTTGTTGGATAGCCCCTCGGCTTGGCTATTCACGTTGCAGCCGCACTCGCTGCACGCCTTGTGCTTGGCGTTGTAGAACGGGCACTTCTGGCACACCGCGAGCCGCTCGTCGATTTCCTCTTGGGTGCGCGTGGGACGACCGGCGGCGATCCACTTGGACACCGCCTTAGTGTACCGCCCGGCCCGCTTAATGATGCCGGGGAGGGGCGGGGAGTCGGCTGGCGCCAGCCCTTTGCAGGCCACCCGTAGCGGCGGGTGCGTGATGCCGCGATACTCCCGGCCGCAGACGCGGCAGCGGTAATCGGTGGGGGCGATAGGTTCCAGGTCGCAGATCATGCGGTGATAGGGGTGACGGTTACGGTGGCATTAGTCGCGTCAAACAAGGTGCAAGTGGGGAAGCCGACTAACGAAAAGTGCGAGTTGTCCATTTCTTCTTCGATCGCTTGGCAGTCGATAAGCTCGCCATTTAAGCCAAGGTCTTTTATCCATCGCCCCGCAAATCCTGCTGATGAGATTATAAACTCAATGCGCGCTGGTACTGGCGAAATCATCCCAACGGGGCGAGTGATTCGGAATCGGATCTGAATGCTGCTTCCGCATGTGCAGCCAATCGACGTGGATATATAGTTCCCCCAGCACCCTTGGATAGTCTGCCCGTCTTGTCCGAAAGTGTCGGATTCTGATGGATCGGCCGGCTCGTCATTTTCAGCGTCCCACGGCCAATCAAAATCGTAGGTGCCGTTTAGTTCGCTGCCGGGACAGCCGCCCGCATCGGCCAACCCTGCTACCACCACGCGGAAGCCAGTGATATTGTCGTCCGTCCCCTGTTTGCACGCTCCGCACTTGCTACACCAGCAGGCACCCGATGTGATGTGCGGATACTGACACAGGCAATCTACCGGCTCGATGGTGCAGGTGGCATTGCTGCCGTCGCCGCCGACAATCCAGGTCAGTTCGTGAGAAACACTGCAATCGACGCCAGCGCCCGCTTCTTTAATAAAACGCACAGGCGTTGGTGTGATGCCGAAGTTGAGCGTAAGTAGCTCACCGAAAAGCTGTAGCACGATCTGATAATTGCCTAGGCTTTGCTCAAAAAAGAACAGACGATAGTCGGCCATCGGGACCGTATTGCCTCCCGACGTTGTCAGGATATGTCGGCAACGCCAGGTGCATTCCGATTGGCCTTCCTGCCATGTCAGATAATGCACGCCGTTGACGTTGTTGACGTTCCCCTGCGCGCCGCCAACTTGCTCCATCCCGCTAATGGTCACTTTCCAACAAAACGGAGCCTTGCCACTGGTGCATGCGACGCAATCTTCCGTGGGTAGTGGCTCCCCACAACAACACCTAAACCCCAGCGCCATCACTACACCTCCGTGGGGCAACCACGCATTTCGGTCACGTAGTAGTTGCCGTCCTCTGGGTCAAGACTCGCACCTACGCGTGTGCCACTATCAATCTTGTAGCCCGACTCAAGGAAGTAGTCGTGGACCGTGTACTCTTCCTCATTGACGGCAGTTTGCAGGGTGGCGGTTCCGCCTGCCTCCAGCGAACTCAACAGTATCCCCCGAATGAACCCTGGCTGGGCCTGGCAGCCAAACGGCTCCGTCCCCCCAATCGTCACATCCACCAGCACGCCACGCTCGAAGGTGAACGTGTACGGCGTGACCTGGATTCCACCTTCATTGCAGGTCAGGTGGTTGAGCGTGACCGTGGTGGTGTATCCGTCTTGGCCGTCCACGGTAATGTTGGTGACGTTCAGCGTGCCGGTGACGCCGACGTTGCCGCCGAAGATGGCGACGGGGATGTTCAGGTTGCCCTGGTTGGTAACCTTGAAGATCGCGTGCTGAGCAGGGTCGGCGTTTTCCAGCGGCGCGCCCACAATCTCAAATGGGCCTTGCAGCACGTCGCGGTAGATCGGGCCGCAGCCGGTGAGGGCTTGGAACACCTCCCAGGGCAAGCCTTGCAGCAATTCGGATTGGATGCGGAACATGGCCTACACCCCCTCGCCCATTCCGAGCGGATCAGCAGCCAATGCGCCAGCCCCCAGGCCAAGCCCCAGCGGCAAGCCTTCCTCGTTGGGGTCCAGAAGGCCCCACGCTTCCAAGAGGTCGCGGCCACTTGTGCGGTCCTCGTCGGTGGTGATGCCTTGGAGCGGATTGCGACCGGCCAGCGAGTTCCGCAGGAAGGCACCAGGCGCGTCGAGGATCGAAACAATGTCGTCAATCAAAGCACGCCCTCCACGGATACGCTGCTGATGGCCTGTCGCTCAGCACCCTGCCAGCCCAGGATTTCCAGTTCCAGGAAGCGGTTGGTCATGCTGCGTTCCTGCAAGCGGCCCTCCAGCGGCAGCACAGCAAAACCGCTATGGTCCCACTCGCGGCGTCCCTCGCTGCGGTGCCGCTTCAAATTGCACACCGCTTCGGCTTCGCCACGGTTCCACACAAAGCCGTTCTCGCTGCCGTCAGTGGCCCACAGGGACGGTTCCCGCTTGCGGTCGATGTAGAGCCGCAGCGAAACCGTGCTGTCCGCATCGGTGGGGGCAGCGGTCAGTTCGATGCTGCGAGCGTTCTGCTGCGGCACCTCGGCGTACCGCAGCACCTTGGAACGGAACCGCCAAGGCACGCCGCCCACGAGGTAGACGCTGGTGGCGTCGGGAAGAACACGCCAGGGATGCTTGACGGTTAGCGTCGTCGCGGTGGCGTCCACGATGCGGCGGACTTGGCCCACGCCCTTTCCCTGGACAATGCACAGCGGTGCGCCCACGAGGCTTGCATCAAACGCCGCGCTGTCGTCGGTGAGGGAAACGAGGGTTGCGGCCGTGACCGAACCACGAATCTGCGCTGTACCGGCCAGTCCATCCAAGGTTCCTTCCGGGCTGTAGTGCTTTTGGTGCTCGCCGCCAAACAACGGCCGCAGGTGGCCGTTCAGAACCGCTTCGCTCGCGGCCCCCAGCGCCCAGGGGTAGCTCTCGGTCCACCACTCACTGCGCCGCCAGGCGTAACACAGGGCGTGCCTTGGCAGGTAGCTGCCACCCAGGGAGACGTGCCAGCGGATCACTTCCTCGCCGCGATTGATGCTGGCGAACCAGTAGCGGCTCGCCTTCCAGTTCAGCTTGCCCTCGCGGAAGAAGTCTTGGATCGGCGGGCTGATCGGCTCGATCCCGCTGGTGTTGAAGCGATAGATGCCCTCGTAGTCCAGCAGATAGGCTTCATCCTCGACGCGGACCCAGCAGCGGTTGTTGATGCAGCCGCGGGCCGCCCCGTACCGTACGATCACCCCAGGGAACTGGTCATTGCTGGGGCGGCTCGGCTGGCTGCTCATCGTGACGACGTACAGGTGCCGCTTTTCGAGAACGAACAAAAAGTTCTTGAGCGGCATCAGGCCGGTGATGTCGTCGCCGTCCTCCTGGATGCGGACGTTCTCCAGCACCGGCCAGCTTTCCGGTTCCAGCGGTCGCGTGTAGTAAAACTTCTGGCGTTCGCTCCGTGGTGCCCGGATCGCATAGGGCACGAACTTGGCCGTGCTTCCTGCGTAGGTGGTAGTCAGCTCCAATTCGGTCGGGCTGGTGACGGATTGGATCTCGTACTCGGTAGGATCGCCTGCGAAGTAAATCTTCCGGCCAGCCATCGCGCTGGTCCACGCCGTGCCGATACCCGTCACGGTCGCATCGTTGTTTGTCAGTTCGACGTTGCCCCGACTGTAGACCACATCGCCGGCGGCAAAGAAGCGGTCATAAAAGCTGGCGAAGTACGCCTTGGCGGGCGGCGGGGTGAAGCGATTGGCGTTGGTGGTTCCGTCCTGGTTGTCGATGCGAAGCTGGGTGTTGGCTTGTAGCTGCGTATCCGAAAGCTGGTCCGTGTAGGTTGTGGTGTTCGCAGCCAGCGTGGCGACGAGATAGACCGTGGTGCTTTCGTTCGCCGCGCTGCGGAAAAGCTGGATGCCGGTTGCTCGGCTATCCGTGGGCGCGGTCACCACCCAGTTGAACTTTTGGTTGTCCGTCGCCGTGAGAGTCTGCACCGGCGAGAGATTGGACGGAATGCCTTCATCGTCCACGTAGCGGTAGTACAGCACGTAATCGCCCGCCGTGGAGGCACCGCCCGTGTCGAGCGTGGTCGTGCTGGCGGCGGTGGGAGCCTCCATGCCCCAGGATTCGACGCTGGCGGACAGCCCGTCGTACCGAACGGGCGGGTCGATCCCGTTGGCGATGTACAGATTCCCAGCCTGATCCTGGATGATGCAGGGCGGTTGCTCGAAGGATCGTCCGCTGGCAATCGTGCTGGGCATGGCTACTGTGGGCTACAATGAACGCGAGGGGGGCCGGGGCGGGGAGGATGAGCGCCACACACATCCGCTCGGCTGTCGGCAGGCCGAGCCCCCGCCCCGGATACCCCACGCGCAAGTTGCTTATCTTGGATTCATCGCTTTCTGGAGCTTGCCACCGTCGAGTTGGTACACCACCATCTGCCCTTCAGGCCGCTCCGAAACGTACTGGCCAATCACATTGCCATCGGCATCGCCGCCGTCCACCACATCGAAGGCCAGCACGTCACCACCCGCTACGCTGGTATGCTCCCACTCGATCACCACCAGGTAGCTGCCAGTCGGATAGTTGCTGTCCAGCCGCAGGTCCGCCCCGAACAGGGCCGTTGTGCCGTAGCGGTCGCGGATCGGCAGGTTTAGTGTTGCGATGGAACTGGTGGGGTCGCTGGCGGCGTACACAGTGGCGGCTGGGGCGTCATCCGGCAGCGCAGGGGTGCCGGCGGTCGTGACGGTCTTGGCCACGATCGGCACCCAATCACCCTGCTGGAATCGGCCTAGGTGGATCATTCGACCGTCTCGACCTCGGTGGATTTGTCGCCATCACGCAGTATGGCCATCTCGCGTTCGTGCTGGCGGTCGCGGGCGCGCTGCAACTCGTAGCTGCGGATGCGGTACAACTCGCAGGCAGCCTCCAAGCAAAACGCCTTGAACTCCGAGTCCTGGTATCCGCCGCCAAGGCGGTCGGCCAGTTGCCGGGCGGCACGAGCCACACACCGGACGCTCCGCTGGTAGCGGTTGAGTTTCTTACGCGGTCGCATTACTGGCTCCTACACCACGGGAACGTCCACCAAGTCGGCATAGGCCGTCGTGCTGATCGTGTACTCGATCACCAGTACGTAGTTCTCGCCGGCCCCAAAACCGTTACCGCTGGTCGCGTCGAAGCTGGCCACGTAGAACCCAGCCTTGCCCGTTACCGCCGTAACGGTCACGGGCACGCCCATGTCCTCATCGCTGGCTAAGCTGCTGGCTGCGTACACCTTGGCCGTGGGCGTGGAATCTGCTGCGGTCGGAGCGCCCGTATCCGTCGCAATGAAGGCCACATAGGCGGTACTGCCCAGCGTGACAGGTGCGGTTGCGGATCGTCGTGCCATCGTTATGCGTCGTCTTTAGGGCGTTATGTGTCAAACACCACCGGCCGCAGCCCTTGCCGCGCCCGCAATTCACCGGCCCGTGGGCTATAGCAGTTGTCTTGTTCCTGCGCCGCGCCCGGCTGCAGGTCCAGCGGATCGGCGTTGCTGGCCAGTCCGGGCCAGTCCTTGAACGTGACTCGATTCACTTCAGGAGCGCTCATCGCGTGAACCCCCACACCCAAGGAACGCGGGTGTCGCGTGGACCAGCATGGCGCGGCCCGTCGTAACGGTTGTCGGCCTCAAAGGCACTCCGCTTCGCGGAGTCGTACAGCACCTCCAGCCCGCGTAGTTCCTGCCATTCGCGGTTCTGGTGCAGCATGAGCTGCCGTTTGATCGCCGCATCGAAGTAGTTAATCAAGCTCTCGTCCAGGTCCACGGGATCGGACACCACGTACTTCACGCCGCTGATGGCCGGCACATTGGCGTCCACCGTGATGCTAGTCGGGCTGTTCACCGCGACGATTACCCGTTCGTCCCACGGCGGGTTGCGGCTGCCCCAGCTCTGCGGCACCTTATTGCCCGTGCCGATCCGTAGGATGCTGCCCACCATCGCATCGCTAAACAGCGTGCCCGTGCCCGTGATGGTCGTGGTGCCATTGGCCGTGATGGTGCCCTGCGAGTGAGCCTCCGCTTCCCCAGAGATCATCAATGGGCGGGCTTTCCGCAGGTACATGAAGTCGATCGACCTGGCCGCTTCGGGTGCGGGGTACAGGTAGATCGCGAACTGCCCCAGCACGTCCGGGTCGGGGCCAATCGCCACGCTGGTTGGCGTCCCCGTTGAGCGGGTCTGCCGCTGCCACCGCATCCACTCCCGCAGATCGACCAGCCGCAGGTCGCACCAATGATCCTCGGCGCTGAAACCAAACACCCGCTGGAAGTCCGCAGGCAGCGTGTAGATCGCGCGAAACAGGGTGTAGCTGGTGCCAGCCGCAATGCTCTCCGTTGGTGCCTGTGTGGCCTCCAGCGTCACCACGGTCGGACTGACCTTTTCGGCCACGTTGTACAGCACGTTGGCTATGCGGATCGTGCCGTAGCGTGCCCAATCAGGCCATGTACCACCCGAGAGCGTGACCTGCCGCGTGCCAGCGTCGTACTCGATCGTGCCCTCTTGGTACGGCTGGACCGTGTTGATGCGTCCGTAGGTCCAGAGGTACTTCCAGTTGCGGGCCTGCCACACCTCCATGTAGGCCGACTGCACCGCCTGGTAGATCTCATCCTGCGCGTAGCTGTCCCCGCCGCCGCGCAGGAATGCCACGGCTCGCTGGATCGCATCGGCAAAGGTCATCACATAGGGGCGACTCATGCTACAAGCTCATGCGATTCTTTGATGTTCTTCCAGACGGCCACCTTCGCGTTGACGGGAATGATTCGCTCGAAGGGGATACGCTCAAACGCGGGAACCGGATCGAACTCATCGCTGCGCACAAGTATCTTGATGCCGCGGGTCTCGATGTCGTGGGACACTTCGACAATCTCGGCATCCTGCGGTAGCCCAGTGCTTTCAACCAACCGCACCAACATTCCTTCGCGGTAGCCGTTCAGCAGGTCCAGTAAGAAGTTCCTGGGGATGGAGTAGATGCGAACTCGATTCTGGTCGTTGGTGGCGCTCATGGCTCCGGTGCCTTCTTGCTGCCGTGCTTCTCGATGATTTCCTCGCGCAACTCACGCGGGTCGCGGAGGGCTTGGGCCGGGTCTTGCTTGATCATTCGGGCCGCGATGCGTTCCACGATGCGTGGATTCAGCCTGGGCTTGGGCTTCAGGTGTTCCGCGATGCGTTGGGCCTCGACAATCTCTGCGGCTTTCTTGATGTCGTGCCGGTCGCTCACCCATGCCTTGGGATCACCCCCCCCGCGCTTGTCCGCGAGTTGGCCCACGTAGTATTTGCCGTTGATGTCGATGCCGGCCGCCGCTGCCTGCGCGCGGAGCTTGGCGGCATTGACCGGGTGCATCCCGTCGAAGGCGGACAGCCGGCCATCCCAAAAGGCACGGTCGGTACCCTTGGTGCCGGGCGGCGCCTGGTAGGCCAGCATCTCGGCCAGCTTGGGCGCCAACCCCTTCTTGCGGAGCTTCTTGTAGCGCTGCTCAGGGGATTCGCTGCTCACTTCTCACCTTCCTTCGGCTTTGGCTTGGCCGCAGCTTGCTTACGAGCGGCCTGCACCTTGGCATCCGCCAGTTGCTTCATGGTCTGGGCCTGCACCGCCGCCGCTTCACGCTGCTGCTGCATCTCGCGCTGGTGCGTTGCCCAGTCCTGCTGGTTTTCACGTTCCCAGTTGGCCTGCTGCTGGCGACTTTGTAGCGCTTGCATCTGAAGCTCGGCGGACCACTTCTGCTGCTGGAACGCCAGCTCGGCCTCGCGGCGGCGGGCCTCGAATTGGGCGCCGGCCGCTTTCTTCTCCAGGTCCAAGGCGGCCAGTTGCCGCTTGTTCTCCATCTCCTGCTGCTTAAGCTGCATCTCCAACTCAGCCTTCTGCTGCTCGATTTGCAGCTTGGCCTGCTCGATCTGCTGCTGCATTTCCATCGCTTGCTGCTGCGGATCAGGCTGGTTGGGATCGGGTTCGGGAATCATCATCCCGTCGATAACGTGCTGCGGTAGCAGGTTCAGCTTGGCGATTTGACCAACGAAGGCGTTCCACTGCTGGGGCTTGCCGCCCAAGGCCAACTGCTGGTACACCGGCACCAGAAGCTGCGACAGCTCCATCAGCGAACCAAGCTGCGTCTCGATGTTCGGACGACGCGCCGTACTGGCCTCGATCTGGTAGTCGAACTCGCGCACGATCCGGTCCATGTCGAGCGTGGCTACGGTGTTGTCCCACACGTAGGCGTAGCCATCGCCCAGGATGGGAGACACGTCGCGACCCGTGCCCACCCAGCGCCACATCAAGGCTTCCTTGCGGGCAATCTTCCGGCTGGTTTCGTTCACCAGGGAACGCATGTCGTCGATACGAATGGTCGCGTACTTCGACGCCTGATCGGCCTCAGTGGCACTGCGGAACTGCCGTCTCTGCTGACCATACAGCAGCTCGCTCAGGCCCACGCGGCGGTCAAACTGCTCCATCACCGCCGCCAGCACTTCCCAGATGTCTTTATTCATCGGGGGAGCCTGAATGAACTGGATCAGGTCGCCCAGCGATTGGCCTTGCAGCAGGCGATGCTCGGTCTTGAGGATCGAGAAGTCCGGGCCTTGCAGGAACGTGTTGAACCAGTCCTCGTCCAGTGCCTTGGCCATTGCCAGCACGGTCAGGCTGCTCGTGCGTACCTTGGCGGCCAGGAACCCGATGGCCCAGTTGATGAACCGCAATTCGGCCAGGCCCGGCTTCAGGTGGCTCATCGGCCACACTTCGCCAGGTACCTCGTGGAACCACAGCGGCGTAACCGGCCATTCCTTGTCGGCCCAAAACGGCACCGGCCACTGGAAAGCATCGAAGATGTCGTCGTCGGTCGTGGCCGGGTCATTCAGGCGGCTGGTAGGCAGGTTCAGCGGGAACGGCACGCCATCGGCCACCACCAGATAGGCGTAGGGGCCGAGATTGGCATCCCGCAGCCGTTGCCGCAGTTCTTCGGGCACGCTCTTGAACCGATCCCCGATCCCGCAGCGGGAGTAGATCTCCCAGTACGGCAGCAGGTCCATCGTCTCGCCGCGCCGCCGCATGTCCGCCCGTTCGTCACGCGAGAACGCATCAGCGGCAGAATGCAAGCTCTCGATGCCGCTGGTGTTTGCGTACTTCTTGAGCGAGTCGGCGGGCAGGCCGAATCGTTCCTCCAACTCCCAGTAGGGTGCCAAGCCCTGAATGGCGATCCACCAGAGGTCATCCCACTGGCGAGCCTCCGGGTCCAGGATCAGGTCGTCCACGCTGCGGTAGAAGCTGCCTACGAGGCCGCTGGAACCGGGGTAGCGGTAGTCGATCTCGTGGACGAACATGCCCATGCCCTTAATCAGGGCTTCGTCCAGCACGCGGCGGAAGTTCTTTTCCAGGTCCAGTTCGTTCGGCGTGAAGTTCAGCACCTTCTCCATCATGGTGGCCACCAAGCCCATGTGCAGATTGTCCTGCCCGAGCTTCTGCTGCCACTGCATCATCTGCTGCTGGATCAGTTGCTGCACCATCGGATCGTTTGGGTCCAGCGGCATCCCGCCCATCTGCTGCTGGAGAATCAGCGTCAGGGCCTCCGGTGGCGGCATGTCGAACGACTTGGGAATCACCATCCGCTGCGGGTTGGTCTGGTACAGGTGCGGCCCAAAGAGCTGCACCAGTTCCGCCGCCTTGGCAACCACGATGCGGAAGGACGGCGGGCTAATGTCGGGCTGATTCCTGTCGCCCGAGAACACGTACCCGCTCTCGCCCATGATGATCTTGTCGTCCCACACCTCAGCAGAGTTGGCGCGGAAATAGCGCATGCATTCGGCAGCGTCGTCGCCGAACTTCTCTTTCTTGAGGTCTTTGGCTTTGCGAATGACGCGCCGCCAAGCCTCACACAATCCGCCGAGGGGATGGGTTTCCATCAGGTGTCAACCGTTTCTTCCGCAAACTCGCTGGCCTCTTCCTGGACCGACTGAATGAACTCGTCCGCGTTGCGTGGCTTCTTCTTGGTGGCCTTCTTTTTCGTTGGCCTGGAACCGCCTCCCAGCTTGGCCTTGAGCGATTCGACCTCTCGCTCCAACGCTTCCACTCGGCCTTCGAGAATCTGCCGCAGGCGATGCTCGTGCGTGTAGTCCCAGCAGCCGGAGTCCCGCCAGGATTCGTTGATGCTCAGGCCGGGGTCGTCCTGGTGGTGAACTGCATGAATGATCTGACCATTCGAGAGGCGGATCGTCACAACCGCACTGTCGTACACTTCCTCGATGTAGCCGAACCGGGGCGGCGCGCTCTTGCGGCACAGCGGCCAGTACAGCACTTGGTCGCCCACTTGGGGTTGCGGGGCGTTGGGGAATGGGATCAGCATGTGGCGCTCCTAAAAGTACACGGCTGCTCCGCCTGGGGCTCTGCGAGCCTTGCGGCGGCGTTCAGCCAAGAACCGTTCATATGCGTCATAGGTTGCGTTTGGCGGCTTGGGGGCCACGTAGGTCGGGCCAAACGCGGCCAAGTATTCCAAGCACACAATCACGTCCGTTTCGCCACGGTACTGGGGGTCGTCGACCGTGACGCCGTACTGCTGCTTCTTGCGGAACTTCTTGAACTCTTTGATAAGCTGCGGGCAGCACTCGCGGACGATCCGCAGTCGAGGCGGCAAGCCGTTCTCACGCGGACGCAACCACTGCCGCACCACGTCCTGCCGGCCCGCGATGTCGTCGCTGCCAGGGATGAAGTCGTGGCCGGTGATGTGGCTGCGGATGCCGTGTCGCTTGAACGCCTTGACATACTCCTCGCGGTCGGTCGTGCCGGTGCCGGCGTTCGTGCGGCGGCTACCGTGGTCGTCCATGATGAAGGCGTGGAAGTGCTGGCCCCGGTTCCGCTGGGCTACGATGCTGGCCAAAAACTCCGCATCGCACTGCACCGGGCGAATCTCGTCGTAGACCGTGACGAACTTCTCTTCCGGGTCGATGGCCGCGTACAGCACGCCCGCCTTGGTATGGCCGGGGTCGATCACCATGTAGCGGCACCAGTTGGGCGGAATGCGGCCATCAGGCAGGTCGTGCAGGCTGATGGTGTGTACTTCCTCGCGAAACGAGGGGTAGCACAACACGGAGTCGTAGGTCAGTTCACCGTGCATACGCATGCGGTAAACGTCCTCGCCCTCGTCCATCCAGATGCGCTTGTTTCGCTCCAGCTCGTCCTTGGGGAAGTAGGGATTATCCTCGACGCTGGCCCGCACGATGGTTGTGGTCCGCTTGTCATCCGGTTCACCTTCCTGCTCGCGGCCACGCTGGATGATCTTCAGCAGCACCTCGTTGGCCATGTGTGGCATGGCGGTCCATCGCAGAAAGCCATGCACTTCACCGAGGCGAGCGATGATTTCCGTGTACCAACCAGGCTGCTCGATGTCCTCGTCAATGTGGGCCAGATCGACGTTGAAGCCCTGGGCCTGCCGGGGATCGCCGCTGGAGGGGAAACACCAGATCTTCCAGCCTGTCTTGAGTTCCACACTCTTGAAGATGCCGGCGCTCTTGGCTTCCCAGTTCCAGGTCTTGGGAATCACCATGCGAGGCGGAATCAGGGGCGGGGCCGGACGGGCTTTCTCCTTGTAGGCTTCGTCGTACTCCTGCCACGGCTTGAACACCCGCCACTGCTTGGTGCGTTCGTCGCGGATGATGTTGAACGCGCCTTCCAGGAACAGCTTGGGGTAGATCACCGTGCCAACGTGGGTGACGCCGAATCCCAGCAGCAACAGCACCTTCTGGCCTTGGCGGTTGCGGTACTTCTTGTAGGGGTCGCGGTTGAGAACCGCGCGGGCATCTTCGGCAAAACCGGCGATTGAACCTCCAGCTCGGTTGCCCTTCTGAAGTATACACTCCTTCGTCCGGCACCGATGAAACCTGTCCTGGAACGGCAGCGGCTCGTACAGCGACAGCGCATCCAGGTCGCGGTTGGCTTTCTCAGCCGCGAGCCTGTATAGGCGCTGGATGTCTGCCGTCGCGCTAGTCATCGCCGTGGTCGTCCTCGTCCTCGTCGTCCATCAGGTGCGGCGGCAGGGAGGGCTGTTCTTCGTCCTCGCCTTGCAGCGCCGCAGCCACCTTGCGTGCCACCTCGGGGTTCCTCTTGGCCACCTTCAGGATTTGCTGCATGATGGCGGCCTCAAGGTCGTCGTCATCCAACTTGCTGGGGTCGCCAGCACCGTGGAGCTTGCTGGTTTCGGCCACGATCTTCATGGGGCCTTCAAGCGCCCGCAGCGCCGTGTAGCTGCCTGGGTTGTTCTCTTTGACCAGCAGGTATTGCTCGTAGTACTCCTTGGCTAACCCTTCGACACCACCGAACTGCTCCATCAAGGCGCTGTTCAGTTGCTCGATGCTGGCGGCGTTGGCCGTCGCCCCGCGTTGCTCGCCAGCCAACAAGCTGACCAGCTTCTTGAACTGCTTGCCGCGCTCCTTGCGTTCCCGCTCCGAGTACAGCCGCAGCGGCCGCGTCTTTTGGCAGCTACGGCACTCCGCGACCTGCTTGCCCTTGACGTAGAACTCCTGCTGGGGTCGCCAGCAGCCGCATAGTTCGCAGCACCACTGGAGGTCCGGCACGTCCGAAATCTGGCCGCTGGGGGGGATCTCGAACGCTTCGTGGTCAGGCATGGCCGTCACCCTACGGCGATACAGGGATGCCGTATCCACGGGGAATCACGGGGCCATCCGTCGTGTGGTTGAACGGGCCAGCTTGCTCAACGCTGCCCACGTTGCGCTGCACCGTGTAGCGGCGCGTAATCCGGTTGCCGTTCTCGTCGAAGCCTGGGCCAAACAACTCAACCACTTCTTCCGTCTTCGACTTGGGAGCCCCGAATTGCCCTTCCGACTGCTTCGGCTCGGTCGCCGCCATGTACTGGGCCTGGCGAGCCTGGGCGTCTGGGTGAAGCGTGGGCTTCTGCGATTCGGCCTGCCGGCTCGCCTCAACCACCTTTGGCTTACTGGCCGGCTGCTCCATCGGAAGCACCCGCATCTTCTCGTCGCTGCGGACGTTCTCCTGCACCGCGAGACGGTACTTCTGGTTGATCTGGTCCACGCGGAGCGGCGTAGGCTTGCCCACAAGCATGGGCTTCCAGTGGCCCGCCCAGCTATCCCAGTTGCAGTACAGCGGGTTGTAGCCCAGCGTCTGCATCCCGATCAGCGAGATGTCCCGCAGATTCACCACGTCCTCAGTGCTGGCCTTCTGCGAGTGGTAGATGTCGGTCCACTCGTAGTCGAAGAAGCTCGTCACCAAGGCGTTGATCTCGCGGCGGTTCAGTCCACGCTGCTGAAGGGCCGGAACCGTCTTGGCCGGGTCGATCAGATCGAACGCCCGCATGTCGTACATGACCAGCCCGGTCGGCCCGGCACCGCACTCTTGGATGCCGGTCATCACCGCAGCCTCAGACCGGGTGTAGCCCTTGAGCGCGAAGTCGATCCCGTCCGGGTCGGTGTGCGGCGCGCTGTTCGTCCAATGGAACACGTAGACGTTGCTCTCGCCGCCGTGGAGCGGGTGCGGCGGGGGACCACAGTAGGGAGCCACCACGACGTGCGGCCCCTTGTCCCAGCGGTCGTAGATGAAGTCGAAGCTGCTCTGGAAGAACGGCTTGGCGGCAGGATCGTGGCCCACGTACATATCCGGGGCCATGTCGCTGTCCACCATCACCAGCACATCGACCTTGTTCTCGCGGCCCCACACCACGGCCCGGTTGCGGGTCATCGTGATGGGCGTATCCGAAAAGTCCTGGTGAACGATGTCGTGGATACGATCGTCCGCCTTGGCGGCCAGCACGGTAGAGATGATCCA
>CALBRZ010000015.1 GCA_937927735.1 uncultured Planctomycetales bacterium | reverse complement strand
ACCTTATGGCTCGGCGACTAAGCAACTCCTAGCTTTTTGGACACGCTCTTACGAATCCTAACGTGCTGCGCCGCTCGTGATCGCATCGGCCAAAGCCTTGGCCGCGGCCCGGGCGATCTCCCGGTCCTGCTCCCCGGTGGCCCCGCCAACGCCCAAGGCACCGATCACTTCGCCGTCGACCACGATCGGCACGCCGCCCTTGAGTGTGGTGAACTTACCGCCACTCACCGCCGCGCTGCCTTCCAAGGACAGGCTCAAGTGTATGTCCACGTTGTCTTCGCTGGGACGCGGACCGGTTTCTCCACGAATCAGGGCGGCCGTCTGAGCCTTGGTGAGCGCCGTGTAGGCGCTGCCCGGACGGGCTCCATCCATCCTGCTGAAATGGAGCAGATGCCCACCGTCGTCAACAATGGTGATGCACACCTTCAGGTTCATCTCCTCGGCCTTTTTCAAGGCGGCAGCCATGGCATACTCGGCCCCGGCCAACGTCAAACGGACGCCCTTGGGGGCAACCAGTTTCTCCTGGGCAGCCACGGGGGCCATGGTAAGCACGACCAGTGCCAAAGCCATCAAGATGCGCATGGAGGGTCTCCTTAGCGACGGCAAGGTGTGGAATGACAGTACGGACAACCGTACCCAACATACGACAACACGGTGCGCGTAGTGCGACCGCTTCCATCTTAACCTAGCTGGCGGTGAAAGCCGTGCATCCAGCGCGCCACCGCATGGATCCAAAAGTGGCCGCTAACTTCTAGGCGGTCGCCCAGTAACCGCCCCGGGCGTGATCGTACTGGGCTTCTTCGCCGCGCACGGTTTCATCAAACTGGCCGTCGCGATACACCTCGCGGCCCAGCACCCAGGTGCGAACCGGCCAGCCGGTTAGCGACTCGCCATGCCAGGGCGACCAACGGCACTTGGTCTGCTGCTCTTCGTTGCGCACGGTCTTGGTCAGGTTCATGTCGACCAGCACCAGGTCGGCATCGTAACCCACGGCAATCCGGCCCTTGTTGACGATGTCCCACACGCGGGCGGGCGCATCGCACATCCAATGCACGACGTGCTGGAGCGTTACCCTGCCACGATTCACCTCGTTGAGCATCAAGGCCAGCGAGTTCTCCACAGCCGGCAAGCCGGAGGGACTCTTCGGGTAGGGTTGCTGCTTTTCTTCGAGCAAGTGCGGCGCGTGATCGGTGGCGATCACCTGGATCAGCCCTTGCTGCAAGGCTTGCCACAAGCCTTCGTTATCCTGCCGGGTTTTCACCGACGGGTTCATCTGAATCAGCGTGCCCAACCGAGCGTAATCGTCCACGTTGAAAAACAAATGATGAGGACAAACCTCGGCCGTAAGCAGGTTGTGGTGGTCGGCCAGCAGCTGTGCTTCGGCGGCTGTCGAACAGTGCAGCAGGTGGAAGCGGTGCTGATGCCGCAGCGCCAGGTCGAACGCCCGCCGGGTGGCGATCATGGCGGCCTCGGCCGAACGAATGCGCGAATGGTCGGCCACGTCGCCGCTTTGACCGTACTGCTCGCGGTTGCGGCGGATCGTGGTTTCATCCTCGCAGTGCGCCGTGATCGGCAGCGTGGTTTCCGCAAAGATCCGCTCCAGGGCCTGTTGGTCGTCCACCAGCAAGTCGCCCGTACTGGAGCCGATGAAGATCTTGATCCCCGGCGTCCGCTGGGCCTGCTGCAACTGGTCGAGGTTGTCGGCCGTGGCGCCGATGTAGAAGCCGTAGTTCACCAGGCATTTTTCGGCGGCCAGGGCCAGCTTCTCGTGCAGCCGTTCCAGGCTGGTCGTGGTGGGCACCGTGTTGGGCATTTCCAGGAACGTGGTCACGCCGCCTTTGGCGCAAGCCCTGGTTGCGGTGCGCAGGTCTTCCTTGGCGGTCAGGCCCGGCTCGCGGAAATGCACCTGGTCGTCGATGACGCCCGGCAGCAGCGTCAGCCCTGTGGCATCGACCACTTCGTCCGCGGTGGTCTGAATGGCCGGATCAATGGCGGCAATCGTCCGGCCATCGATCAGCACCGACGTTTGTACCACCTCCTGGGGCAACACAACCTGGGCGTTCTTAATCAGCGTTTTCATGGAGAATGACAGCGTGAGGGGCAGTGGGCTTGATACGTCGGGCTGCGAAATCGAATACCAGCAGCAGGTTCGGCAGCAACACCACGTCGCCAATCAGAGCGGCAAACATGGCCAGGCTGGCGAACACACCAAACTGGAACAGCGGGATAAAGTCAGTTGTCAGGAAAATGGCAAACCCGGCGATGTGAACCAACGACGTCCAAACCACCGGCCGGCCAATCGAAGCGATGGTAAGCTGGATGGCTTCGCGGATGGGGTGTCCTTCCACGCGCGTGCGCATCCGGTAATGCAGCATAAAGTGGATCGTGTCGTTCAGCGCGATGCCCATGGCAATGGTGGCCACCATGGCCGTGCCCGAGCTGATGGGGATCTTAAACGCCCCCATGACGCCAAACACGACGAGCACCGGAAACAAGTTCGGGACCACCGCCAGCGCGGCCAGCCATGCCGACCGGAACAGCACCGCGCAAACCACGGCCATCGCCAAGAACGATGACGTCAGGCCGTACAACATGCCGTGCCCTAGCCCATCGGCCAGGTCGACGTTCTGCTTGACGCTGCCGGCCAGGTGGCAATGGAAACGGTCGGTCGGCAAACATCCTTCCACAAAGCGCACCAGCGGAGCAAACCCGGCCGGACCGTTGAGCGCCACCAGCGTGACGCGCAGGGCGCCTTCGTCCTGCTTGTCGCGGTTCCATGCCTGAAAGGTTTGATAGAGGGCCGCGGCGTTCGCCAACCGCGAGGCCGAAAGGCCGGCGTTAGCTCCCGCTTCGCCCGAGGAAAACTGCCGAATCAATTCCTGATAGCGGTCGCGGAACGACACCGTGGACAACACGCGGATCACACCCAGGTCGTTGCGCTTTTCCAATTGCGCGATGAACTGGCGGGCGGCATCTACGTTGGCCTCGTACGCTTCGGAACGAGCCGTGGGACCGGCCGGAGCCGGGGCCGGCTCCTTGGGCACCAGGATCACTTCGAGCTGATAGACGGCGAACTGCCGTTCCTCAAAGTGATCCAAGGCCTGCTTGATCGGCTGATCGGCGGAGAAGAACGAAAACGGGTCCGCGTCGACGTACAGCCCAAACGTTTCGCTCTTGGGCCGAGGCCAGGCCAAGAACGTCAGAGCGGCCACCATCGCCGTAAACAATGCGACCATTGCTACAGGCCGCACGGTCACCATCGCGGCGAACGCCCGAAAGTTTTCCTCAGTCAACCAGCGGCCCGGGTAGGTGCGGCGGATCGGCAAGACCTGCGTGGCGATAAACACGCCGAAGAACGCCAGCAGCGAACCGGCAAACATCTGAAAGCCCAGCTCGCGGATCGGCTCCAGTTCGTTGTAGCAGAGCATCAAGAAGCCGATCCCGGTCGCCAGCGCCGAACCAAAGCACGGCACCGCCACCCAGCGGACAAGCTGCCAGCGACGACGACGCTCGTAAGCCGCCTGGTGATCATGCCCTGGGCTGTGTGGCACCGCGGCGAACGTCTCCGGCTCGTGGCTCTCGTGGGCTTCGTGCTCGTGGGCGGCGAAATGCACCGTCGAAGCGATGGCGATCACCGACATCAGAGCCGGCGTGCCCACCGTGACCACGCCGAGCGTCCCACCTAGCGCACCGACGCAGCCCAGCACCAGCACCATCGCCCATACACTGCCCAGGATCGCTACGGCCAGGGCACTGCCGCTGCGAAAACCGATCAGCAGGCTCAGCAGGCCGATCACGATCGATGCCGGCAGAAACGTGTAGGCGATCGCGCGGGTACGTTTCTCGATCTCGCGCATGATCGTGATGCTGCTGGCCACATGGAAGTCGACATCGCGCCACTGCGGCAAGGCCTGCTCGGCTGCCACGATCGCTTCTACTTCCTCGGCCACGTGCCGCCGTCGGGCGTTCAGGGCGTCGGCATTGTTCTGATCCTCGCCCGCATAAAACTCCAGCTCGCACACGATCATCAGCGTGCGGGAGGGATCGCCAGGTGCGGGGTTGTCCCACAGGGCGCCGTTGTAGACGTCAAACCGGGCGGCGTTGGCCGGGTTCAGCAGTTCGGTCAGCGATACCTGCTCGATTTCCTCGGCCACCAGCGAGGTGTCATACACCTGGCGGATGCCATCGACGGCGGCCAGCTTTTGCCGCAGGGCTTTCAGCCGCGGCAGATCGTCGTCGGTGATCGGCCGGCGAAAGTGCAGGGCCACGCCGAGGTTGTCGCCCGCGTCAAAATGTTCCTCAAACACCTGCCAGGCCGTCAGCGTGCTGCGCGGCATCCATCGCTCGGGCGCGTCCGAGATTTCCAGCCGCGACGTGCAGAACAAGGCCACGGCAAACAGCGAAAGCGCCACGGCCAGCACCTGCCTGCGTTGCCGATCGAGCCAGTGAAGAAATGCTGCGATCATAAATCAGCGGCAGGAAAGTAGGGGCAGGGCAGGGGAGGGGAGGCACGACGGCAGGGCAGCCACAGGACGCTTCGCTAGCACTGCCCGCATGCCACGGGAGGCAGCGGCCTTCCCGCACCATACAGTACCGCAGGGGGGCCGCCGCGCAAACGTCACGATCCTGCCGCGCGGCACGAGATACTCGATATTCCCGGCTGAGCCGCCAAATTTCAAGGTGCCGCGGCCCGGCACGCGGTCCGTGGAACGGCCATTGAAGCCCCGCCTCAGTGTCTCCCCGCCGGCCACCGGCAGCTTGATCAGCCGCCTAGCGTCGAGCGTGCGTTTGGTAGTCGGTAATCCATTGCCGGTCTTCGTCGCTCAACTCCTCCAGTTCGACGCGAACTTCCACCTTCTCCGGCAGCTTCAACTTGACCACAAACTTGCCAAAGATCCCATACGTCGTGTCGAACATTGCCTGACCGCGAAATGTCGGCGAGGTCCACTCGCGCATCAACGCCTCCTGGATCGCTTGATCGCGTTGAATCTCGCTTTCGACAAGCAGCTTTCGCCGCTTTTCCTTCAATTCCGCAAGCAGTTTGTCCGCGTCCCAGGCAGGTCGAATGCGAAAGATCTGGCGGTCTTCGCCCGCCTTGTTCGTGTAACGGAACGTCCCGGACACATAGATCACCGGGCCGCGGTTAGCCACCAGGATGACGTCGGTCGTCAAGTCCTTCGTGGGATAGTCCTCCAGGAAGTAGACCAGTCCGTCCAGATAGACCAGGCAGCTGCGTTCCCCCAGCACCTGGAAAATCCGCATCTTCTCTTGCACATAGCCGTAGCTTCCCACGTAGATCTGGCCGACATGGGATAGCTGCAACTTGGGAACTTCCAGATCGAGCGTGCAGGCCACGGTCCGGTGATCGTGCTGCAATTTCGCCAGACGCACCGCGTAAGCGCTGCGCGCCCCCGGCGATTGCGCGTTCTCGAGCGCCTCACGAACCTCGGCAATCTCCGCTTCCAGTTGCTGACGTTTCTCGCGGACCTCGCGATCCCAGCAAGCCACGAGCAATTCCAGCAGGCCGGGAGAGCTTTCGCCGCCCGAATCCGCTGCCAAAGAACGCCTGTCTCGTTTTTTCAGATTCAACGGCAACGGTTCGCTGCGCAGCGCATCCAAGGCGCCGGTCAAATGGGTCGACGCAATCGCAAAGTTCAAGTTCTGCCCATCAACCCGGCTCCACGTGTTGATCCCCACAACGGCCCCATCCGAAGCCGAGAGCAGCGGACCTCCCGAATTCCCCGGCGAGATGGGCGCCGTGGTTTGAATCAACACAATCTCGTCGATGATCCGGTGGGCCGAAACAATGCCTTCCGAAACGCTAAACTCGAGGCCCTTTGGCGCCCCGAAGGTGAAAACCTCCTCGCCCTGCCGAGGTGGTACGATCGCGATCTTCAGCGGCTTTGCGTTTTCGCTCGAAAGCCCTTTGCAACGGACGATGCACAAGTCCAGGTCGCCGCCATCGTAGAGGACCCCTTCAACGGCGTACTTGGTCCCATTACTGAACTGGACCGAGGCAACCCTCGCATCTTCCAGCACATGCCGGTTGGTTGCGATCAGCCCTCCGTCCACCACAAAACCGCTGCCCAGGCCTACGTCCGTGCGAACCACGACAATGGACGGACGCACACGCGCGATCAACGCAGGCAAATCGTTGCGCTCCTGCTGGGCAGGGGGTGAAGGAACCGGCGCAACCTCGGGCGCATTGGCTTGGCTACCCGGCTGCGATGTCCCAATTTTTTCCCGCTCACCAGCGCCATGCTCAGGCTGCGAGCTGGACGACGATGCTGCGCCTGGTTCGTCGGTTTGCGGCGTGCCCGAAGCCGGGGACGACGCCTCGATGGCGTCCATCTTGGCCAATAGGGCCTGGATCAACGCCTTGTCCGAAGCGGTAGCGGCCGGGTTGGTTGCAGCCTCGCGCAGGACGGCTCGCGCCTCTTCGAAACGTCCCGCTTCCATGAACAATTTGCCGGCATCGATTTGCTTGGCGACTTCGTTCTGCGGCGGCTGCGAACTGTGATCCGCCGGCAGTTCAGACTGTTGCGAAACCGTGATTGGCGATTCGGAGCGGCCACATCCCAGCGCGGCAACGAGCGCCAATGCCCATGCCCATCTCATCCCCATGCCCCCAGTTCGCCGAGTCCTCCAAGCTGAAGCCGAAGCGGAACTTACTTCACCCCATGATCCCATCGCCAATACGGCAGACAATCCCCCTGCGGCAGGAAGGCCGTACCAAAAACGCGCCTGGAGCGGTTAGCGCGGCTAGATCCCGAAGAACTCTTCCAGGGCGTCGCGCATGATTGCCGGGTCGGGATCAAGGCCCGTCCAGATCTGGAACGAGATCACGCCCTGGTTCACCAGCATGCCCAGCCCGTCCACGGTGGGGCAGCCGCGGTCGCGGGCTACTTGCAGCAGCCGCGTATCGGGCGGGTTGAATACGACGTCGGCGACCACCAACTCGGGCCGCAGCGTCTTCTCGTCCAGCGGAATGCGAGCATCGGGATCGAACAGCCCGATGCTGGTGGCATTGATCAAGATCTCAGCGTCTTCCGGCACGGCCAGTTCGTGGTGCCAGGGCACGTACTCGGCCGAACGCTGCATCTTGTCAGTGAGCAGCTTGACCAGTTCCTGGCCGCTGGTTTCAGAACGATTGACAATCTGGATATGCGCCGCGCCAGCCAAGCCTAGCTCAACCGCTATCGCCCTGGCCGCTCCACCGGCCCCCAGGATCACCACACGTTTGTCCTTGGGATCGGTAACTTCGCAGAGCGACTGCACGAAGCCCTTGCCATCGGTGTTCTCGCCGATGAACCGGTCGCCCTGACGGTCGATGCAGTTGACCGCCCCCATCAGGCCGGCGGCTTCGCTGGTGCCATCGAGGTATTGGATGACCTGCACCTTATGCGGCTTGGTGACATTGCCGCCCCGGAACCCCATCGCCCGCATGCCACGAATGGCGTCGCCCAGGTTCTCGGGCGAGACCTCGAGCGTGAGGTAGCGCCAATCCAGGTCCAACGCGGCGAAGGCCCGCTCCATCATGTACTGCGTCGGGTTCCCGGCCACCGGCTGGCCGATACAGGCACAAATGGTCTGCAATCCGCTGTCGGTCAAAGCCGGGTCTCCTTTTCCAACGGGGGAGGGCGAGCCTCAGGGATGCGCGGCATCCCCCCATGCCGCGTGCTTCCATGGATGGTACGTGCTGCCAGCGACGCTGGTCAACGACCTGCTGTCACCCGGCGGGGGGTGGGCAACTCGGCTTGTCGCCGCGCAGCGGCCCGTGCGACAATATCGGCCCCCAGCCCTCGCCCTACCGCTGCCGGCGGCAGGCGCCCCAGGATGGCTTTCCGTCCCAACTTCAGCAGGAGCCGGCGATTGATCAGTCAGGTCGTCACCAGCCAGTGGCCAGCGCTTGCGTCGGCGCTCACCTTGCGCCGCGCCAAGCAGCAGGTGGCAGCCGTCGCGGCCTGCGAGCCCAGGCTCACCAACTTAAGCGACGAAGAGCTACTGCGCGAAAGCCTGGCCCTGCGTTACCGGGCCAAGAGCAGCGAACCGCTCCGCAAGCTGATGGCCGAAGGTTTCGCCCTGGTGCGCGAAGCCGCCCGGCGCACCATCGGCATGCGGCATTATGACGTACAGATCATCGCCGGCGCCGCGTTGATGATGGGCAGCGTGGTCGAAATGCAAACCGGCGAAGGCAAGACGCTCACGGCCACACTGCCGCTGTACATGCACGCCCTGGCGGGCCGTGGAGCCCACCTGGCCACCGCCAACGATTACCTGGCCCAGCGCGACGCCCAGTTAATGCGGCCCGTCTACCAGGCCCTGGGGTTGACCGTGGGCGTCGTCACGGCCGACACACCCCAGCACCAACGGGCAGCCGCCTACGCCGCCGACATCACCTACGGCACGGCCAAGGAGTTCGGCTTCGACTTCTTGCGCGACCGGCTCCAACAACGTCAGCAGCTTGAAGGCGGCCACGACCTGCTGGGGACCATGATCGGCACCGCGCCGCAACAAACGCAGCGGCTGATGCGAGGGCTGCACTTCGCGCTGATCGACGAAGCCGACAGCATCCTCATCGACGAAGCCCGCACGCCTCTTATCATCAGCGCGCCGCCGGGCCCCCAGGAAGAAGCCTTTGTGGAAGGCTGCCGGTGGGGTGCAGCGGTTGCCGACCGCTTTGGCGAAGGCCAGCACTACGAATACGATCCGCGGCAGCGCACCGTCACGCTGAACGCCGCGGGGCGCGAGCTGGTGCGGGCCTTGCCCAAGCCGGCCGCGATCGATGGCTGCGCCACGGCCGAACTGTACAAGATCGTCGAACGCGCCATCAAAGTGGCTCGCGACAGCCATCGCGACCAGGATTACATCGTCCGCGATGGCGAAGTGGTGATCGTCGACGAGTTCACCGGCCGCCTGGGCGAAGGCCGCAAATGGCGTGACGGCATTCACCAGGCCATCGAAGCCAAGGAAGGACTCGAGATCACCGCCCCCACGCGGCAGGCCGCGCGCGTTACCGTGCAGGAACTGTTTACCAGCTATACCCACCTGGCTGGCATGACCGGCACGGCCGCTTCGGCTGCCCGCGAACTGCGCCGGGTTTACAAGCTGAACATGGTGGTGGTGCCTACCCGCAAACCATGCCGCCGTGTCCGGGAACCCGACAGCGTGTTCGCCACCAGCGAAGCCCGCTGGCAAGCCGTGGTCGAAGAAGTGCGCCAGCGGCATGCTAAAGGCCAGCCGGTGCTGATCGGCACCCGTAGCATCGACAAGTCAGAGTTGCTTTCCAAGATGCTCAGCAAAGCCGGCATCCCGCACGTGGTGCTTAACGCCAAGAACCTTGCCGCCGAAGCGGCCATTGTCAGCCAGGCGGGTCAGCGCGGCAAAGTGACCGTCGCCACCAACATGGCCGGGCGCGGCACCGATATCATGCTGGGCGAAGGTGTGGCCGAACTGGGCGGCCTGCACGTGATCGCCACCGAGATGCACGAGTCGGCCCGTATCGACCGCCAACTGGCAGGTCGCGCCGGCCGCCAGGGTGACGTGGGCTCGTTCCACCAGTATCTATCCCTTGAGGACGACCTGCTGGCGGCGGCATTTGGGCCGCAACGCGCCCGGCGCTGGCAACAGCAAGCCGCGGCCACGCAAGGTTCGCTCGCCCCCTTCGCGCGGCTGTTCATCGCGGCCCAGCGCCGCATGGAACGCCGCCACGCGCGCGACCGGCGCAAACTTCTCTACTTCACGCGGCAACGAGCCAAGATGCTGCTGCAACTGGGCCAGGATCCCTACCTGGACGCCGCCGACTAGGGCCGGCTGCCATCTCTACCGACCGCCGGCAATTCGCCACCCCCAAAGTCCATTTTCTGCGGGCCTGTCGCGTGCTGCGCGGTGTTCTATGGAATGCGCGTGACAACAGGGTAGGCCGCAACTAGAATCCGCTATCATTATTTTTTTCATAACTCAAGGAGTCCACTACACAGCACGTTCTCAAGCCGAAAATGGGAGACTTGATATTTTCAGTTTATGATTGAATCACCCCGGAAAAGGATGAAGCTATGGCCGATAGCCTCAAAGGTCAGCTACTTGAGTTACTCAATCGCATCGCCGTAGCTTTAGAAACCATCGCCTCGCGCCTGGAGCCCTCCGGGGCCGCTGAAACCGCACACGAAAAACTGCAGCGGCCCCCTGCACCCCGGATCGATCCGGCCAGGCCGGCGTCACCGCCGCCCGTGGTCATGGAGAACCGGCCGCTGGATACCAGCCATCCGCTCGTTGCATTTCTTGCCAAGCGAAAAATCTCGATCAAAGCTCTGCCCCAGGCCGACGAGGGCGACGAAGTCCTGAACCGGCTGGCACAACAGATCGGGTCACGTTACGCCTCGGTCAAAAAACTGCTCGACGCGATCAAATGGAGCTTACGCCACGACAAGCCGATCCATCTCTTCCTGAAAAACGAGCGGCAGGAGGTGGTTTCCCACATCTGCCAGGTCGCGTCCATGCTGCACGAGATCGCCTTCCTGACCCGGTATCGCTACGAGCGTTCGCCCAAGTGCCTGCTTAGGGCGGAACCCAGCCGGTTCCCCGGGGCGATCAACTTCTTCACCGGCGGTTGGCTCGAACGCTATCTCAAGAACGAAGTTCTGGCGGCCTTGAGCTGGTCACGGCCCGGCAAGCCGGTCCATATCCTCCAAGGGGTTCAAGTCACCCTGCCTAACGGCGACGACGGCGAACTCGACCTGCTGGTCGCCAGCGAGGAAGATATCTACTGGTTTGAGGTCAAATCGGGCGACTATCAACAGTACGTCCAGAAGTACGCCAGGCTCTCATCACTGCTGGGACTGGGGCCATCGCGGTCGATTATGGTGTTGGCCGATTTGTCGCGCACCACAGCCTCGGCCATTGCCAGCTTGTTCAAGATGACCGTGGTCTCCATCGCCGACGTCAGCCCCTTCCTGGAAGCGATCTTTCGCGAAGCGGCCGATGCTCAAACGATTGCCGTGCCGGCCGCGCCACCTGTGGCCGCGTCCCCGGCCGCTCCTCCTTCCCCTGGTACGCCGGCAGCTGAAAGCGTGTAAACCGGGGGCCTTGCCGCTGCTGCCGGTCGCGTTCTGCCGCAAATCCGCAGTTATCCCTCGCTGCTCGACTCGGCCGGCTACGGCTGGTACGTTGGGCACCGTAGCCAGGCAGGAGGCCGCAGTCTTTGTAAGTCCGCTGTTCTCTCCGGAGCATTCACTGCCATGCGTCGCCGTTTGCCACTGCTGGTATTGGCTGTTTCGTTTGCCTGGTCGCTGGCTTACCTGCTGGGCACGCAGGAAACTTGGGCTGCCGAATCGCAGGCGGCAACAGCCTGGGTGTTCGTCTCCGTAGGCGGCGAGAACCGGATCGCCATCTTCCAGCGCGACGGCAAGACCGGCGAGCTCAAGCCGCACGGCCAGGTCGAACTGCCAGGCTCGCCCGGTTCACTCGCCATCAACGCCGCCGGTACGAGGCTGTATGCGGCGGTGCGTTCCAAGGAGTCGGTGTCGACGCTCGCCGTCGATCGCACGACCGGACGCTTGGAACTGCTCGATACTGTGCCCGTGGCCGGCAATCCGGTCTACGTGGCCGTGGCCCCGAACCAGCGCTACCTGCTCACGGCTTATTACCGCGATGGCAAAGCGGCCGTTTACCGCTTGAGCGAGCTGGGCACGGTGGACGCCCAGGCGGCTTCGGTCCTAATCACCAAGAAGAACCCGCACTGCATTCTGCCGCTCCGTGGGCTGCCCTGGATTTATGTGCCCAACACCGGCTCGGACGTGATTCTGCACTATCGCCAACAGCAGCCCGGCGGTGAGCTTGTGCCCGCCGAGCCCCACGAAACGGTAACCGCCGCGAAGTCCGGCCCGCGGCACGCCATCCAGCATCCTACGCAGCCGTGGCTGTTTGTGGTCAACGAGATCGACAGCACCGTTTCGGTGTTCGATATCGATCCCAAGACCGGCGCACTGACCAAGAAACAGAAGCTCTCGACACTGCCCGAGGGCTTCACGGGCAACAACACGTGCGCCGATATCGAGGTCACGCCCTGCGGGCGGTACGTGTACGCCTCGAACCGAGGGCACGACAGCCTGGCGATGTTTGCCGTTGATGCCGCCACCGGCAAGCTGAAGCCGCTGGGCCACGCGGCCACGGAGAAGACGCCGCGTGAGTTCGCCATCGATCCCACCGGCCGCTTCGTCTATGCGGCAGGGCAGAGGTCAGGCCGTCTGGCTGCTTACCGCTTGGATGACGCCACCGGCAAACTTGAGCGGTTTGCCACCTACGACGTGGGCGCCAGCCCCGCGTGGGTGCTGGTCTTGCCGCAGGCCGATTGATCCGCCGCCGGAATTCGGCACCGGAGCTGCACGCCAGACACTGTTGGCAAAAGGGGCCTTCGATGCTCCGCAACAGCGAGGCGACAGCCATGCGGTTCCCATGCTACATCGCGCAGCGGCGCGACGGTTCCTGGCAAGCCAGCCACCGCGGCAAGGACGTGGGCGAGGTCCACGTCACCGGCACGTCAAAAGAAGATGCCCTGGACAAACTGCGGGGTGAAATCCGCTACCGCCTGGAGCTTTGCCCCTGCTCGGGCGAGTCGTACCGGCACATCGACTTGGAAATCATCGAGGCGGCCGGCTAAACAAGCCGGCCGCCTCGTTATGTTGGTCAAAGGAGATCGGTTCGGCACCGGCGGCACGTTCGTTTAACGGCGCCGCGTGCGGTTCGCTTAGTTCTGCTTGTTCAGCAGCTCTTCCACCAAGGCCGAAACGTCTTTGTAGGTGAAGAGGTCTTTCTCGCTCTCGGCGTTCTCGTTGTCGAAACGCTTAGCCAGGTTGCCTTCCTGGTCGTACACGTACACGACTGGAATGGCGGCGAAGCCGAACTTCTTGGAGAGCTCTTCGTCCGACTCGCTGGAAATCACGTTATCGAACGTGGCCCCTTGCTCGCGGAGGAAGGCCAGCACGTCGCCCTTAACGTCGTCCACCGAGCCCAACCCGTTGTAGTCGAAGCTGACCGAAATGCACGCAACCTTATCGCCGTGCTGCTTGTGCAAGGCCACCAAGCCGGGGAACTCTTCGACGCAGGGACCGCAACTGGTGCTCCAGCAGTCGACGACGACCACCTTGCCTTTCTTGCTGGCGATCAGCTTTTGGATGCCCTCGTAATCCAAAACCTGAAGTTCGACCGGGCCGGCTTCCGAGGCGGCAAACTGCGTCTCCTGGGCATGGTTGCCCGCGGCGGGTGAGCCGGAATCACTCGAGGTGCTGGACGAATTACCGCAACCGGCGGTGGCAACGAACAGCGCTGCGGAAAGAACGAGAGCGATGCTGCGCAACATGATGCCGTTTTCCTGTGGTCAAGAGGGAGGGTTGGTGCGGCCGTTGCCATCGGGCGCAGGCCACGGCGGGAAAGCAGAAGCGATCGCAACCGGCAGGTGGCAGGCCTAACCACGCCCCGGGGGGCAGGCTAGCTGCCGGCGGGTTCATCATCCAGCACCGGCAGCAGGCCCGCAAGTTTTAAGGCAGCTTCGGCGCATTCCTGCCCCTTGTTGCCCTTGTTGCCGCCGGCACGGTGGATTGCCTGTTCCAGTGAGTTGCAGGTCAGTACGCCAAACAGCACCGGCACGCCGGTGGCCAGGCTGATCTGCGTAAACGCCAGGCTCACCGCCCGATTGATGTGCTGGTCGTGCGTGGTATCGCCACGGATCACCGCCCCCAGGCACAGCACGGCGGCATAACGGCCGGTTTGGGCCAGCTTTTGAGCGATGAGCGGCAGTTCAAACGCCCCGGGTGCCCAGGCCACGTCGATGGCATTGTCGGCCACGCCGGCCGCCTGCAACGTACTGACGGCCCCGTCCAGCAGCTTGCCAGTGATGTGCCGGTTGTACTCGGAAACGGCGATCGCAAACCGGCTGGCGGCGGGTGAAACAGGCTGAAAAACTCGGGGCATACGGCGGCGACCATCCTATGTAGCAGTTGCCCCGCTGGGCACCGGCCGCAACGGCAGGCACACTCCCAGCAGGTTCCTGCAGCTATGGTGATGGATTCTGCCCGGTAGATCAATCCGGCAGATGGCGTAGCGAGCCGGCAGCGGCGCGCTTGCAGCCAAACGCCGCGGCCCGTTCAGCCACGAGCGTTGAGGCGCGCTCCCGCTTAGATCACGTGTCCCTTGGTGACCAGCATGAACACGTCTTCCAGCGTGGGATCTTTCTCGGCGAAGGACCGCAGCTTGACGCCCTCGCGCGTGAGTTGCTCCAGCAGTTCGGCCACGCCGGCGTCGTCGGTCTGGAGCTCAGCCACCGCCTGATGGTCGTGAACCTCCAAGTTGCGCAGATGCTGGCAACTGCGGAGGATCGACAAGCCTCGATCCATATGTTCCACAAAGCGGATCTCGACCACGCGGTTCTTGCGGATTTGCCGGTACACGTCAGGCATCGGGCCATGCATCAGCAGTTGGCCCCGCTCGATGATGCCGATCGAGGTACAGCAGTCGGCCAGTTCTGAAAGGATATGGCTGGAGATGATGATCGTCTTGCCCATCCGCCGCAGCTCTTTCAGCAACGCCTTGACTTCGAGGCGGGCCCGCGGATCAAGGCCGCTGGCAGGCTCATCCAGGATCAGCACCGGCGGATCGTGGACCAGCGTCTTGGCCAGGCATAGCCGCTGCTTCATGCCGCGTGACAGGCCGTTCACGAAGTCATCGCGTTTGTGGGTGAGGTCCAACAGTTCGAGGACCTCGCCAATCACCTGTTTGCGCCGCTTCTTGGGGACTTCGTACGCCACGGCGAAGAAGTCGAGAAACTCCCAAACCCGCATGCCGTCGTACACGCCGAACGCGTCGGGCATGTAGCCCAGGCTGCGGCGCACGTTGAGCGGGTCGCGGGTAACGCTGTAGCCGTTGACGGTGCCTTCGCCGGAGGTCGCGCGCAGCAGCGTGGCCAGGAAGCGGATCGTGGTGCTCTTGCCGGCCCCGTTCGGCCCGATGAAGCCAAAAATCTCGCCGGCTTGGATATGCAGGTTCAGGTTCTGAACGGCAACCAGGTCGCCGTATACCTTGGTGAAATTGGTCAGCGTAATCATGCGCGCGGAGCTGTTAGTGGTTGCCCATCCGTTCGTTCAGCCATGCCGGTTGCCCGTTCTGGCCTGGTAAGCGCCGCTGGCGACCGCTCATGGCTCGGCCTCGGTGGCGGCGGCCGCGCGAACCCGGCTCAATGCATCGCGAAGCGCGGGCTCAACGTCGTCGGGCTGTGGCGTGGGCGTCGGTGCGAATTGCAGGTTCACCACCACCAGCGCCAAGTGGCGGTTCTGCGAGGCGGCCGGCTCGATCGTCATTCCGGGGATTGGCTCATCGGTGAAAGCCAAGAGACGCAGACTGCCTACCAGGTTGGGGTCTTTCGACTCCGGTGCGGCCAACCGCTGCCACAACCTGGCTGGCACCGGGTTTTCATCGGCCAGCGGCGCCGCTGGCGAGGCCGTGGGCGTCTCGGCGGTTTCGGCCGGCAACGTGGTGTTCTCGGCGGCCGGTTCGCCGTCTTGGGCAGCCTCCGCGGCAGGCGCTGCAAACCGGGGATGTTCCGCCCGGAATGCGTCCAAGCTGGCGTAGCGGAACTCGAGCGGTTTGATCGCCCCCGTCGGCAAGTCGCCCAACCAGGCCACCTGCCCGTTGGCGTCGATCACCGCCGCGTCGCGCAGGGCGAACCGCGAACGATTGCGGATGGCCAGCGTGCCGTCGCTGGTGGTAACCGTTTCGATCGTCCCGCCTGCATCAAGCGTGTGCTCGCAGTGCAACATGCCCAGCGCGTTGGAGCGGACCTCAAAGCCATCGAGCGTGACGCCGCCCGCATCGTTGTGGTAATACACGGTGGCCAGATTCAATCGCGGCTGCCGGGCCAGTTCGTCGAGCGTGAACAGCGGGAACGGTTGTACCAGCGCCCCGGGATCGTCGAACGCCAGGTCGTACGCCGTGGCCAGCGAGGTATAGAGCGCGGTGTACCGGGTCACGTGGGCACGCGGATAGCCTGCCTGCATTTCGACCACGGCCACATCGGTCCGCGCCCGAGCAAAGCCGATATCAAGCTGGGCCTCGCGCACCACCACCAAGGCAAAAACCAAGGTGATGATGGGAGCGGCAATCCAGCACCATTCCACGCGGCCCAGCAGCCGGAATACCAGCCAGTTGCCCGGCACCAGCACCAGCAGATACAGCCCCAGCAGCCGGGCAATAAACGAGGCATCGGGGATATAGATACCGGCGGCCTCGCGGAGCGCGAGCCGGGCGTCGTTGGCGGCTCCATTGAAACTCGACCAACCTGCCACGCCGCTGGCCACCAACCGGGCGTCGGAAACGCCGGTGGCCTCGGCCCAACGGGCGTCGTCCAAGCGATCCAAGTCGCGGGTCAGGATCCGCACACGGCTGTTGATCTCGGCATCGGTCAGCGATCCGCGGTCCAACTGCACCCGCACCGCTTCCTGCGGCTCAAAGTCCAGGATTTCGCGATCGGCCACCAGATGCCGCGGCGGCAACCCCAGCAAACAACCACGAAAGAAACCATCGAAGCTGGGCCAGACGTCCACGGCCAACTCGCGCTGCGTCAGGCGGAACGCCGTCAGCACCACGCGGCCGCGTCCCACGCGACGTTCCACTACCAGCGGCAGGTCGTTGTCAGCCTGGACCAGCGTCCGCACAGTGTCGGCTTCCACAGGCTGGAGCCGCTTGGCCGGCCAAGGCCGCGACAACGCGAGTCGTGGCCCCCAACGCGTCCAGTGCAGATTGAAGGTTTCCAGATCGGCGGGCGTCAGTTCCACATCAGCCGTCGCCGTGGCCGGCAGATAGGACGACAGAAAACTGCCGTGCAACAGGTCCAACGACTCCGGCCCGCTCACGATCAGTTGCCCTCCCCAATGCAGCCAATCGATCAGGGCCTGTTGCTGATCGAGCGATAGCGACGAAGGCTGCACGCCGTCCCACAGGATATAGGCGATACTGGTCCAGGTGAGCCAGTGCGACGGCAGCGCCACGCGGTGGTCGATCTCCGGCATCACCACCCGGTAGTTATGCTTCGCCGAACCCAAACTCTCGGCCGGCGGCCGGATGCTGTACATCTTGGTCGCGTTCAAGAACTGGTAGCGTTCCCTCTGAGGGCTCAGCACCACCAGGTGGAACTGCCGGGCCGGCATCCGAGTGGCCGGCTCGTCGCGACGGGCCAGTTCGCGCTCGCTCTCCTGGGGCAAGAGCCGCGCGGTGATGCGGGCATTGAGTGTGCCCGGCGGAACGAAAAAGACCAGCTCCAGATCCTTCGGCTGGCCTTTGGCAAGCACGGCCGGACGCGACGTACCTAACTGATACGGCATGCCGTCCAGCGGGAGCGGCTCGGTAATCAACCGACCGGCAAAATCCTCCTCATTGGCCACAGCTTGCATCGTGGCGCTGGTCCAGTGGCCGGGCTTGAACGCGCTCACCAACACGTTGCCGGTCCCGCCGGGCTGCACGCGCAGCGGCTGCAGATCGATGGGAGCCTTGCGCTTGGCCTTTTCCTTGCGTTCCTTCTGTTCGGCCAGCTTGCGTTCCAGCTCCGTCTGCTCGTCCTGGGAGCAACCACCGCAACCAGGCATGACCAGCGAGGCCACGGCCGCCGCGATACACAGCGTGAGCACGATCGTGCGTGGTCGTCGCTGCTCGGCCGAGCGCGGCTTTCGTCCTTCGATCGTCATGGTGGATCCCGGCAAGACGCAGTGCTTGGGCGGCCCCGAACGCTCCCAACGGGGGCCGCTCCGCTGCCGGGCGGCTCCTGGAAACCGCCGCCAACCAGCGGTCGCAAGGGGCAGTGGACATGCCGTCTGCCCCCCCACTGTTTTGAGTGTACGGCGGGACCGGAGCCGGGGAAAGACGCCGGCCCCGCCGGTTGGCTCAGTCATCAACGCTGGTGTTTATTCGTCGCAGCAAGGGCAGAGCTGCGGCACGTACACCACCAGCGTGGCCGAATAGGCCGTCTGGTCGTAGCCTTCGCCGCGTTGCTCAGGCTCGCGATGGTGCACCACCACCAGCACGTAATTGCCTTCGGTGGGCGTGAACTGGGCACGCCCCTGGTCGTCGGTGGTGCGTTCGTACTGGTCGTCGAAACCTTCGGCCAGCACAGCGCCGCGCGGAATGAACGACACCCGCGCGCCGGCCAGCGGCTTGCCCTGGTACAGGACCTGCACGGCGATCGGCTCGCCCGGCCCGGTTCCCAGCACCGGATGCCGCGTCGGCACGATTTCCAGCGGATGCCCCAGCGGCTTGGCGAACCAGGCCTGGTTCTCGTCGCCGGCCTGCTTGCGCTGCAGCCGATCAAGCGACTGGCTGGCGACAAAGAACGTCTTGCCGCTCTTGATCGCCCGCGTGGTGCGATGCAGCGTATCAAGCGTATGGGCCACCATGTGCAGGCCCTGCTCGCCCGGTACAAACCGCGCGGACCAGTAGCCTTCCTTGGGCGCGTAGCCGGTATCAACGACGCTGGGCTTCAAGTCGTACGACCTGCCGCCGGGAGCGATCACCGCCAGCGTGCACGGGTCGAGCGTGATCTTGCTAGCCAACTTGAAGTCGCGGTGATCGTTGCCGTGATTGCCGAGCATCAAGTCAACGTGCACCACGTCGCCCACCCGCACCACGTTGGTGTTGGTCTGCACCCAGGTGTCGTGGGCCGCAGCCGGGCGAGCGTAACCGCCCCACATCACCAGCACCGCGGTCATCCAAGTTGCGGTCTTCATCCAACGTTGGCGGCTATGGACGGCGTCAGACGTGATATGAAATGCCTTCATCAATCGCATGATGAAACTCCTCGACAGGATGTTGACTCTTGTTATGAAGGTGTGAAGGTCGCATCCATGCGATAGTGCGGCTTATAAACCGGCAACCGTCTCTCCACCGTAGCGTGAGAACAACGCCCGCCAGGTGGTAAGATCCACGGCGTCCTGGGCAAACGTGACATGCACATCGAGAAACAGCACGTTCACACCGCCGGGATGGTTGCTCCGCGCGCTCAGCCAACCGCGGCCGTTGCCCGAAACGTCAATGACGGGGCTATTGGGCGGTTGCCAGCCGGTGACGGTGGTCAGGTGTTCCCGGCCCCACAGCCATGAGAAGCCGCGATCGGTGGACACCGTGGCCGAGCCACAACTGGCGACGATCTCCCGGAGATCGGGATCGGTGATGGCCGGCGGGCCGCCCCACCCCAAGCCTGGATTGGCGGGCCGCAAACACTGGCTCACGTTGGCGTAAACCTTCTGCGGATCGGCCTCCAGGGGCGAGGTTGTGGCAACCGGCGCACCCCGCAGCGATTCGGTCATCGCCACGGTATAAGCGGTTCCATCGGTGACGGAGCCCAGGCCAATCCGCGAGCCGTAATAAAACAGCCCATCGGTCGGCACCGAGGCGTCGTAGTTCAGCCCACTGCCGCTGCCCAGGTTGCCCATGTAGTTGAGGCCGGCCCAGCTCTCGGGCGGCTGACCCTCGATCTGGCGGACGGTGATCACCACCGGGCCGTCGCTAGGACACAGAAACAGCGGCACTTCGGTGGCGGCCGCGGCAGCCTGGGCCGGGTTGAGATACTGGCTGCCGCCGTTCCCGAACATCACCGGCTGATCGAAATCGATCAGGTTCTGAAGGTTCTCTTGTTCGACATACGGCAACAGCCGAGCCTGAACGGAAAAACTCCACTGGCTGCTCGTGCCCATGCCAGGGAGCACCTGGTGCCGGTCCAAATGGTGATGGAGGGCCAGGCCCAATTGACGAAGATTGCTGGCGCAGTTGGTGCGTCGCGCTGACTCGCGGGCCGATTGCACGGCCGGCAAGAGCAGCGCAATCAGGATGCCGATAATGGCGATCACCACCAGCAACTCCACCAGCGTAAATGCTTTTCGCGTGGTCATTGCGGCGATCCTTCCGTCCCGCAAAGGGACAGATCAAAACTCGAACTTCGCTAGGACAGGACGAGGCTCATGGCCGCGCATGCGCAGCGCGCACGGCACCGCCTTGTCCCCGAGGAAAAAACAACGTCGGGTAAACAGAACGACGAGCGAAGACGGGGAAACCCGCGCTTGTTACGCGAGCGCATTACGCACCGCCTAGCAGACGCTACCGAAGGCGCCTACCGCGCAGGCGGCGACGCACACCCGCTGGGGGGTTCCCCGGCGAATCGGATCAGCCGGGCGGGGTGGCTGGAGCATAGGCCACCGATACGAGAACGTCGCCAGAAGGCATCAGGTGCCCACAGCAGGGCAGGGCAATGTGAACCTCCAAGAGTGGCGGCGGTGGCGCGATCACGTCCATGATCGCCATCCAGGCCGAGCCCAACCCTTGGCAGCGAAACGCATTGATCGCCGGCACCCATTGGACGCCGCGGTGCGAACTGCCTGCGACCTGCTTCGGAGGCTGCGCTTTTGGTGCCGAGCAGCACGAGGCAACCTTGGAAACCACCTCGGGCGTCACGGCCGCCTCACACGCGCGATCGGCCTTGGCCGAGCAGCAAGATCGCTTCGACTTTGCCGAAGCGGGTTCGCTCTGGCGTTTGCCGTGCGACGAGCAGCAATTTTTCTCCGCAGCGGCCTCAACAACGTACGAGGGCGGTTCCACGCCGTTGTCGCGTGCCCAGGCCAGCTTCTCTTCCATCGAGAAACAGCAGCACGACCGCCAACACTGCTCTGCGGAACGGCAACCGCAGTGGTGCGATTGGCACGGGAAGGGGCCCGTCGCCGGTAAGGCAGGCATCGGCAAACCGAACGCGGCCGCGAAATACACCACCAGCGACAACCAGCCGACGAAACGACGGCGGCGTGGCGTAGGCGTGATGGTGAACGGCCGAGCAAACACGGCAGACTACCGGTGTGGCGGGGATCAAAAGTCGCAGCAGGGGAGGGAGGATGCGCACCAAGTGGAGATTGCCTGAATCCGCCTTACTGCGGAGGGACGGATCGGGTGACGTTGATTATCATTTGCGCGTCGCGCGATTGCAACGACCCGACCAGGGCGGTGAGCGGATCCTGCTGCGTGTTGCTCCGGCCAGGCAGCGTCCTGTTAAGAAGGCTTAAGCACGTCGGCGGGGCGGAACGATCCGCCCAATACCTCAGCGGCAGGGCAGCCAAGCCAATGCTCAAGAATTGCCGCGTACACCTGACGAAAATCGGTGTGATGTTTCAGGTCGCCCGCGTCCAGGTCGGCAAGCGACGGGTGCGGCCCGATCAGGCCTGGCTTGACGGCGGTGCCGACCAAAAACATGGGCGCGGCCGCGCCGTGGTCCGTACCGGCGCTAGCGTTCTCCTGCACACGGCGGCCAAACTCGCTGAAGGTCATCACCAGCACCCGGTCGGCGTGACCTCGGGCTTCGATGTCGGCCATGAACGCGGCCAGCGATTGCGAAAGCTGCTCCAATAGCCCTGCGTGCGTCGCCGCCTGGTTGGCGTGGGTATCAAAGCCGCCTAGCGACAGATAGTAAATTCGGCACGGCAGACCGGCATCGATCAATTGGGCCACCGTGCGAAGCTGCCCGGCCAGCGGCATCGCCGGATAGCCGGCCGCCGCCCGCTCCTGCGCAAGCGATTCTTGCAGCTTGCCGCTGGCATCCAGGGCCGTGAGCGCGGTTTGCCGCACAAATTGGACGAGCGCGGCACTAGGATGCTCGGCGGCGTCGTTGTTGGCCGTCGGCCAATCGAGCGATAACGATGCAGCCGATAGTTCGCGCAGCGCCGCCACCGAAAGCCCACCATCGGACGAACGAAGCTGGAAACGATCCAATGATTCGACCGACGGCACTGCCGTTTGCCGGGCAACTAAGGCCAACGGCAAAGCCCCGCGGCCCAAGTGCAGCGCCGTCACTTCGCCTCGCTGCTTGCCTGGCAGGCAATCAAGGGTTCGGCCCAGCCAGCCGGTCCATGCCTGGGCTGTCGCAACGCCACCAGTCGCTTCGTCGCCGCGCTGGCAACTGTGCCAGATATCCATGCTTTCAAAGTGGGAGCGGTTGGGATTGGGGTACCCCACCCCTTGCACGATGGCCAATCGTCCGCGTTCAAAAAGCTCGGCCATGCCGCGCATTTGAGGATGCAGCCCGATGCCGTCGGCCAGCGGCAACACGGCCGACGGGGCAATCCGCAGTGCCACGCGATTCCGGGCATACAACGGATCGCGGTACGGGATGACCGTATTGAGGCCATCGTTCCCGCCCGAGAGCTGCACCACGACCAGTACCTTGTGATCGCGGCTGCCTGGGGCGGCGAGCAGCCTTGCGGTGGACGTGAGAAAGGCTGGCGCCGTCAAACTGGCCGAGATCAACGCCGATCCGCCCAGCACGTTCTGCAAGAACTGGCGTCGCGAGGTGGCCATGGTCGCGGTCTCCAGACTGCACCAAGAGATGGATCGAAGCTACGCGGAGTCAACAACCGCCGCCTCAGACAAGTTGGAATTCAGGAAGCGCCGCGATGGCTTGCACCAACCGGGCATAGCGGAGCCGATCCACCGCCGAACGACCTTGGGAATCGTTTCCTGCCGCAGCGGCTAACTTCACTTGCAAAGCCGGCGGCGGAACTTCGCCCAACAGCAGTAGCGACAACCGCTCGATGGCTGCCGGGATGGTGTCGATGCCTTGCCGGGCCAGCAGGGAAGTTAGGTCGCCCTTGTTGCCGTACTCGGGATCGGTGCCGCTGACCAACGCCCAAACCAGATTCAACCGCCCCACCATGGACGCCGATTGCAGCCATTCACGGCCGCCGTTCCAGCCTTTTACCGTGGGTGGCTCAAACAGGGCCTGGCCCAGGTCAGCCACGTCGCGAGCCAGCCGAAAGTAGTTGGTGGTGCCTTCCAGGCTACGGAGCAGGAGCACCACCAATTCGACAGGGCTCTTGATCTTTTGCCGCCGAACCAGCGGCGAGAAGAACAGCTTGGAGCCCAACATGGTTTGCAACAACCACGCGGTATCGTAGTCGCGCCGCCGATATTCATCGGCCAGTGGTTCGATCAGCCGGGCCGGCGGCTCCTCGGTCTCGGTGATGAAGTGGCGGAACAGTTTGGCGGTAAGCAATCGCGCGGTGGCCGGGTGTTCCAGCAGGATGGTCAATACGTCGTCGCCACTCCAGCGGCCCGTCTTGCCCAGCACTGTTTTCAGACCATCGTCGTGCTGGTAGCGATTGAACGTGAACCGCTTTTGCCGCAGCTCCCAACCGGTGAAAGCCCTGGCGGCCTCACGGATATCGTTCTCCGTGTAGTTGCCAGGCCCCAGGCAGAACAGTTCCATCACCTCCCGGGCAAAGTTCTCGTTAGGGTGCGAACGGCGATTGGTGGCCGCATCCAACCAGATCAACATGGCCGGATCGCGGGCAATGGCCGTGAGCAGATCGCCAAAGCGTCCCAAGGCATGACGGCGCAGCTCCTGATGCTGCCGATACATGAGCTCCACACTGCCTACCTTGGCGAAGCTCGTGGCAAAATGCCCATGCCAGAACAGCGTCATCCGCTCGTGCAGCGGGTGCGGCGTCTGTAGCATGCCGTATAGCCACCAGGCTGCCAGACTCTCGATGCGGCTGCCGCCCAGCAGCGGCTCCGCCGCATCGGCCATTTGCTGCTCAAAGGTGTCGCTCCCCTCACCTCCGCGTACGAGCCGCTGCACGGCCGCCGCAGGCGTGCCGGCAATCGCCTGCTGAAGCTCACCCCAGGTGGCGCCATAGCCGGCCCGGCGGTACAGGTGCACGGCCGCCGTGAGGTCCCAAGCTCCGTCCGTTCCCGGCTCAAAGGGCGCCCAGGCCCAAGCGGCATCAACCTGGGCCAGCGTGCGCATCGTCGGGGGATTCATCCGGCTACTCCTGACCAAGACCGGCAGGACATGGCGGGGACGGCGGCTTCGGTCCGACCGCCGCAAGTCCGCCGCGACTGCCGTGGGCAGTAGACCATACCAATGGCGGGTCCGTACGGTTTCACCGAATTTGCCGGGGAAATTTTGGCCCCTGACTGCCGTGCCACAGGCCCCGCTTGCCCGCGAGCCTGATGGCAGGAAGATTAACGCTTAGAAGCCGTTCACAACGGATTTCCCCCCATGTGAGGCTGAGCAGCGCAGATCAT
>CALBRZ010000014.1 GCA_937927735.1 uncultured Planctomycetales bacterium | reverse complement strand
CTGATTGTCGACCGGTATAGACGCAAGCACCAAGTAGCAAGCATTCCCCAAGGATGCAGCGGTGACCGAAGCCCTACCGGAATCTCAGGACGTACCTTCGCCCACCTCCGCCGATGCGCCGGCTAGCCCGAGCCGGCCCAATATCTCGCTCGCGTCCAATCCCGCGGTACGCTCCACGCTCGGCCGCGAGTTCATCGCGGGGCTGACCACATTCCTGGCGATGGCATACATCCTGGTGGTGCAACCTCAGGTGCTATCCGGTGCGGGCGGACAACCGACCGGACTGGATGCCGCGGCCGTTCTATGGGCCACGGCCTTGGCCAGCGCCGGCTCAACCCTCTTGATGGGCCTACACGCCCGCCTGCCGATCGCCTTGGCGCCCGGCATGGGGCAGAACTACTTCTTTGCAGGCGTAATTGCCGCCCTGACCGCCGCCGGCTACGAGAACGCCTGGCAAACGGCACTAGGCATCGTGCTGATCGCCGGGCTCTTGTTCTTGCTGCTGAGCCTCTTTGGCGTACGCGCGGCGATGTTCGAAGCGATCAGTCCTAGCCTGCGCTGCGGTGTGGCCGTGGGCATTGGCCTGTTCATCGCGTTCATCGGTTTGCAGAACGCCAAGTTGGTTACGGCGGCCCCGACCCTGGTGACGCTGAACGCCGGCAACCTGCTCTCGGGCGATTCGGCCGTGTTCTTCGTCGGCTTTGTCGTCACCGTGCTGCTGGTGCTGCGCAACGTGCCGGGCGCCATTCTGCTGGGCCTGATGGCGGCGGCCATCACGGCCGGCTTGCTGGGCAAGCTCGCGTTTAACGGCGTTTTCGGCTTGCCCCAGGTTAGCGAGCGGGCGGCGTTCGCGTTCGATCTCAGCGGCGCACTCACGCTGCAATGCCTGCCCTACATCGCCGTGTTCTTCTTCATGGACGTGTTCGACACGCTGGGCACGCTGGTGGCTGTCACCCAGCAAGCGGGGCTGATGAAGGATGGCCGCGTGCCGCGACTGCAACAGGCGATGCTGGCCGATTCCGCCGGTACCGTGCTGGGGGCGCTCTTGGGCACCAGCACCGTGACAGCGTATATCGAAAGCGCCGCCGGCGTGCAGCAGGGCGGCCGCACCGGCTGGACGGCCGTAACCGTGGCGGTGCTGTTCCTGCTCTCGCTGGTGGTTAGCCCCTTGATTCTGGCGGTGGGCGGCTACGCCCCCGTGACGGCCCCCGCCCTGGTGTTCGTGGGCGCGATGATGTTCAGCCAGGTGCGGTACCTGGACTGGAACGATCCCAGCGAAGTGGTGCCGGCCTTCCTGGTGATCCTGGGCATCCCGCTGTTCTTTTCCATCTCCGACGGGATTGCCCTGGGCTTTATTGCATGGCCAATCATGAAGATTTTTGCCGGCAAAGCGAAGCAGGTCCCCTGGCTGATGTATGTGATCGCCGGCCTGTTGATCGCGTATTACGTGACGATCCGACCGGGCCAGTAAGGGGGGCCCCTGGGTCGAACGCGCGATCATTCCGTAACGACCAGCGTCCTTCGTTGGGCCCGGTTCATCCGGCCTCGCCACACGAGGGACCAGAAAACGCCCTGCCTCAAGTGGCTGTCCGGGGCTAGACTAGCGCAGTGGTCCCTTGCTGCTCCCCACTGATCTATTGGTCCTGCCGCCTGAACCATGAGCTGGTCGTCGCGACGCGTTCGCGTCATTTTCTCGCTGGTGATGGTTACCGTAGTGGTCGCTGCCATCGTGCCCGCCTTGCGGCCCCTGCTGACCGGTTCCCAGCGACCGACCGACGTCCGCCTCAGCGGCAACGAGCTGTACCAGGCCATGGCGGTGGAAAGTCTCACCTCGCTGTGGTTTCTGGCGGTTGGGGCGTCGCTGGGCAGTTTTCTGAACGTGGTGGTGTACCGGCTGCCGCGGCGCGAGTCGGTTATCTGGCGGCCGTCGTACTGCCCTCGCTGCCATAGCCCGATCCGGTTGACCGATAACATCCCGCTTTTTGGCTGGGTAATGTTGCGGGGCCGCTGCCGCGATTGCTGGCTGCCGATCTCGATGCGGTATCCGCTGGTCGAACTGGCCGTCGGCTGGATGGTTTGGGCCTTGGCCCAGCGGGAGTTGATTTCCGGCGGGGCCAGCCTGCCAGTGCGGCCGCTCAACCGATTGGCTGGGGCCACCTGGGTGGTATGGACGCCGGACTGGGGCCTGATCGCCATTTTCGCGTACCACGCGCTGCTACTGCTGCTGATTACGGCCTGGGCGCTCATGGTGTGGGACGGCCGGCAGCCGCCGCGACGGTTCGCCCTGTTTGCCCTGGTGTCGGGCGTTGGCTTGGCGATTGTGATGCCGTCGTTGCATCCGCTGCCGCCGCTGGATCCCGCATTCTGGCAGGCGATGGTGGCCCCCGCCACAGCGACGCACACCTTTGCCGGCCTGGGAGCCTTGATCGGGATGGGCTTGGGCGGCGTGCTGGGAGCCCTGGTGGTCGGGCTTTCCCGAAGGCGCAGCCCTCACGTTCCCGCCGAACCGCCAGCTGATGAAACGCCTGCCGCAGCCCCGCTGCCCGCCGCAGCGAGGATCACAAGCGTCCCCGACGTGGAACGTGAATCTGTGGAAGGCGAAGCCGCAGAGCAGACCACGGCTTCCGATCAGGCGAACCAAGACGCCGCAGCGGACGAGCTCGCCGCTTCTCGCCCTGAAGACGAGCCGCCAACCACGCAAGCCGTGGAAACTCCGGAGGTCCCGGAAATTCCGCTGCGCCGCTTGGAGGTTCGCCGGCTCAACGCGATCCTGGCCGGGGCCACCGTTGGAGCCTTCCTGGGCTGGCAGGCGGTGCTCACCGTGGCACTCTTGGCCGCGGTCGTTCATGCCGCTTCGCGGATTCCCTGGACTACCGCCCTGTGGCCCGCCACGACGCTGGTGGTGTTGTTCTGGCGGCAGCTTTGGGAGCTGGGCTGGACACCTGGCGCCCGGCTGACCACGGCCAACGTGGTCGCAGCCCTGGTCAGCGTGGTGCTGATTGCCGCCGTGGCCGCGGCTGGTGCCACCTTCGGGCGTTTGTTCCGCTGGCGGCGTGTCTCCACGCCGCGCCCAGCGTGAAATGCTTGCCGGGGCCGCTACGGCTGCTTCTGTTCAAAGCACAGCAGTTGATGGCGGGTGCGGAAGTAAATCCGGCCGTCGGCAATCGCCGGTGTGGCCAGGCACGATTCGCCCAGGTCGCTCACCGCCAGCACTTCCAACTGCGGCGCATCTTTGAGAGTCACCACGTAACCGTTCTCCCCCACCACGTAGATCTTGCCATCGCCGCAGACGGGCGACGCAAAGTAGTCGCCGGTGTTCTCGATCCGCTTCTGCGACCAGATCGGCTCCCCGGTATCAGTGCGGAAGCAGCTTGAGATGCCGCCGCCCTTAACCACGAACATCCGTCCATTGACCACCAGCGGCGAAACAATGTGGTCGGGGGCCCGGTTGCGGTGTTTCCAGAGCAGGTGGGTATCGGTCACGTCGCCGCGCCCGCCAGCCCGTACAGCCAGGATGAACTGATCGGACGGATTGGCCGAGTTCCACCGTGCCCCGCCAAAGTTGTTCTCGCTGAGAAATGCCCGATCGATTTCCTCGCCCTCCAGGATGCCGTCGCCATTGAGGTCGCCGCGGTCAAACTTCTTGAAGAATGCCTCGGGCACTTTGCGCTGGCCGACAAATGCCTGGATCTCTTCCTTGGTGAGCTTGCCGTCGCTGTTGCCGGTTTCGGCCCGATCGACCGAAGCCAGCCACTGGTTGGCGATGCCGCCGCTTTGCAACGAAATGTAGACCACCCCATCGGTAACCACCGGCGTGGTCTTGATGTTCCGCAGCAATACTCGGGCAAACCACAGTTCCTCGCCGGTGTCGGGATGATAGGCAATCAGCTTGCCGGTGCCGGCCACGATCAGTTCCGGGCCATCCTTGGTTTCGCACACTACGGGGTGCGAGTAGTTCACGGCCATGTCGTCGCGATTCACCTGCCAGATGATCCGCCCATCGGTCTTGTCCAGGGCGTAGATCGCCGGGTTCAGGTCGTCGTCCTGGCAGAAGATCACCTTGTCGCCCACCAGAACCGGCGACATGCCGGCGCCCCACTTGAACACAAAGTACGGCTCCGGCAGTTCGCGCCGCCAAAGCTGCTCACCGGTGGCCGCGTCGCAGGCAATCATGCCCAGCGTGCTGAAGTAGAAATACACGCGTTGCTCGTCGGCAGCGCACGTGGTCGCCGCGTGGCTGTTGGTCTTGTGGATATCGGGCAGTTCTCCGGTATCGAAGGCCCGCCGCCAGAGCTCCTCGCCCGTGGCCGCGTTGAAACAGACCAGCGAGACCTGCTCGGGCCCGCTCATTTCGGAGATGAACAGCCGCCCGGCCGCCACCACCGGGGAACCGATGCCGTCGCCCAACTTGGCCGACCAGGCAAGGTTCTTCTTCAGGTCGAACTCGGCCGGCAGCGGGTGGGAGCCTGAGGCGATCCCGGAGCAGTTCACCCCGCGAAACTGGGGCCAGTCCTCGGCATGTGACAGCCCAGAACACGCGGCCCAGCCTGCGGCGGCTACGATGGTCGCCAACCGCACGGACCAGGCGGTTCCGCAAGTTGGCCGGACCCACGGGTTCAGACATCGGGCAGGTCGTAACGCGCTCATCCTGGCACCTCAAGACATGGCGGATGATGTGACGGGAGGAACCTGCCGCCCTCACCGAAGTGAACCGCGACGGGCTCGATTCTACGGGGCCGGGCAGCCGAATGCCAAAGTTTCCCACCGCGTGAAATTCGCCATATTTCCCGGACATTCCGCTTGCCATCCACCCAAGAGCGTGGCGAACGTAAGTCAAGCTGCGCGAAGACGATCCTGCGTGGCAGGGAGGAGTTGCCGCAGTGGCTTTGACAAACCAGCCGGCAATGAATAGATTTTGAATGCGACGCGACGAACCCCGCTTGGCGGGGCCATCTCGCCGCATCCCTGGGGGCGTAGCTCAGTTGGGAGAGCGCAGCGTTCGCAATGCTGAGGTCGAGGGTTCGACTCCCTTCGCCTCCACTCAGGTTCTGAAGGCCATCTGCCGCCAAGCAGGTGGCCTTTTTGTTTTTGCCGTGTTCTTCGATACGACCGGCTCAAACCGACCGCGGCAATTTGTCTTTGTCGGCATGCCATCTGCAGCCGCTGATGAACTGAGAACCGTCAGGCCGCGCCCGCGCCTGCGCCTACGACAAGGCTGCGGCCCGTAGCGCCGCCGCCTTTTATGCAACAGGAGTGCTACCTCGTGAACGACCTGCTCAAACGCGTGCTGGTACTGGGCGGTATCGGCGCGGCCACGGCCGTCGCCGCCAGGGCATTGGTCCGCAGCTATCGCTGGTTCGATTTCCGGGGGCGGCACGTCCTGGTGACCGGCGGTTCGCGCGGCCTGGGGCTGGTACTTGCCCGACAACTGGTCGACGCCGGCGCCCGCGTAACCATTTGTGCCCGCACCGCGGCCGATCTGGCCGAAGCCGAGGCTGAACTGCTTGCCCGGGGCGGCGAGGTCCTGGCCATCCAGTGCGATATCCGCAACCGCGATGACGTCGCGGAGATGGTCGAACAGGCGGCCCAGCGGTTCGGCCCCGTCGAGGTCCTGTTCAACGTGGCCGGCACCATCCAGGTGGGGCCATTAGACGCCATGACCATGCAGGACTTCGAAGACGCCATGGCCACCAACTGCTGGGGGCCGCTCAATACCACGCTCGCCGTGTTGCCGGGCATGAAGGCACGTCGCTGGGGCCGGATCGTCAACGTGGCCTCCATCGGCGGCAAGCAGGCGATCCCTCACATGCTGCCGTACACGGCCAGCAAGTTTGCCCTGGTGGGCCTTTCCAATGGGCTTCGGACGGAGCTGCGGCGGCATGGCATCTATGTCACCACTGTCTGCCCTACGCTGATGCGCACCGGCAGCGCGCCCAGGGCAACCTTCAAAGGCCAGCACCGCAAGGAGTACGCCTGGTTCAGCATCGGGGCCTCGCTGCCGGGCATCACCAGTAGCGCGGAGACGGCCGCTCGGCAAATCATCACCGCCTGCCAGAACGGCGACCGCGAGGTGATTGTCGGCAACCCGCTGTACAAGCTTCAGCGGCTGGCCCCCGGCCTGGTGCACGAGTTCATGCAATTTGTCGCCTGGCTGCTGCCCGAGATGGGCGGCATCGGCCAGCAGGCCGCGCGGGGGTACGAAAGTTACTCGCGAATTTCGCCATCGATCCTCACCAGGCTGGGCGATACGGCCGCCGTGGCCAACAACGAGCTGCCGCTCCGCCGGCCGAAGTGACGAAGCACCGCCTATCGCAAATGCTCGCGTGCCCAGCGATCGACGTCCACGACTTCGATTCCCCGCTGGGCGTTGAACGTCTTACTTTTTTCCCAGGCAACGCCGCGTCCCTCCGCGAATACCACGCGGTACTTCTTGATGGCGTTGTCCGGGTCTTTTGCCAGCTCGGCTTTAAGCTCGGGCACGCTCCACACTTCTCGACGTACGTTCCGCCCTACGATCGCTTCCACAGTCTCAGCCAGGCGGCCGTAGGTGATCGTGTCTCCGGCCGTGTAGACGACCTGGTTGATGATCGGCGGCTGCGCAAAGAGGATTTCCGCCGTCAGGGCGCCAATGTCATCGGGCGTGGTCACCGTGACGGCGTTGTCCCAGCTCCCCAGGGCGTGAACCGTGTCTTGGGAGAGATCCACCACACCGAACCACGGCTCGAACAAAAAGCTGGTGAACATTCCCGTTGAGACGATGATCCAGCCCGTTCGCTCTTGGGATCGCAGCAAGTTGCGCACTTCCAATTGTTCGTCGAACAGGTCGTGCGCGCTCCCTTTGCCGATGACGTCGTAATCCACGCCGAATTGCCAGGGGACATAACGCCGCACGCCGGCATCGAGCACCGCCTGAGTCAGCTTGAGTTGAAAGCCCGCCCCGGTGACAAAGCCGGTGCAAGCAATCACGGTATCAAACCGCTTGAATACGTCGGCCAACTCGGCGGTTGATGCCGCGGCCAGCTCGCCCGACACGATCTCGATCCCGAGAGAGCGAAGTTCGTCGACCATCCGTCGCTTATCCGGCTCCGGGGAATCGATCGACGGCGGGCGGAGTAAGACGCTAACCGTCGTCTCGGGAGACACCTTCGCATGGTGGGCCAGATGGCGCAGAACCGCCATGCCAAGTTCGCCAGCCCCCAGCACGAGAATGCTCTTGGTTTCCGCCACGACTGGACTCCTTAGCAGCAGGTTGCGGTTCGGCACCACCGGTTGATGCATTCTAGCGCCCGGGCAACCCCGCAAACGCAGCGCTGCGGAACCAGCTCAGTCGTAGTTCAAGTAAAGCGATTCTTGCACCGCTTCGACCGGGCCGTTGAGCACCTTGTGGACGGCCGAGTTGCCGCTGGCAAGGTACACCTGGCGGCGATACAGCTCGCGTGGCACGGCATACGTCAGGTCGCGCGTGCCTCGGCGGCCGTCGAACGATAACGCCCAGCGCACGCCGCGGCGGTTTAAACCCTCCAACACGGTGAAGAACCGCTCGCAATCCAGGTTCTGCGTGTATCGCTGCTGATTGCCGGCGTACGGTGGGTCGAAGTACACAAAGTCGCCCGGCCGGGACTCAGCCACGCTCGCCTCGTAATCCTGGCATACAAACCGCACGCCTTGCAGCCGCGGGCTCCACGCCGCCACGCTCTTGGCAAACCGCTCCGGATGCATGCCCCGCCGCGAGAGATGGAACGAATTGTTGAACTGTCCAGTGCTGTTGAACCGCACGATCCCATTCACGCATGTCCGCAGCAGGAAGTTCAAATCCAACGGATTAGGGTTGCGATTGAAGCGGTCCCGCACCTCGTAGTAATACCTGGGAAGCTGCAGCTCGGCCGCCGTTTTCCAGGCATCCCCCAGGCCGTCCAGTTCTTCCTGAAGCAACATCCATTGGCGGCGATAGTCGTCGATCAGTCGCTCCGGCTCGGTCTGGACGAGTTGCCATAGCTCGATCAGCGGACGGTAGAGATCGCCCGCCACCGAACCCGGCACAGCCGCATGATACAGCACGGCTCCGCCGCCCACGAACGGTTCGAAGTACCGCTCGTACGGTGGCATCAGTTCCACGATCGACGCCGCCTGGCTGCGTTTGCTGCCGGTCCATTTCAGCAGCGGTGGTACGCAGCGGCGTGGCTTTCCGGCATTACGCTCACCGTTGGATGCAGGCGGCCCGGCAGACGCCCCCTGGACCGATACGGCCACATGCGGCTTGTTTGCCTTCTCCTGGCGGCTTGTCCCCTCGGCTTCAAGCGACGAAAGCCGGCGGCGGCAAATTTCCACGTATTCCGGCATGATCTCGGCTGCCAGAAAATGGGCGCCAAAGTTTCGTGCCGCCACGCACTCCGAGCCCGATCCGGCAAACGGCACCAGCACCAGGTCGCCGGGGCGGGCAGAGATCGCCAGCATCCGCATCAACAGCCGCAGCGGCTTTTGGGTGGGATGCTTACCGTGCCGTAGTTCCACGGGGTCTTTGTTGTTGGGAATGTCCCACACCGTACGGAGCTGCTTGCCCGGCGTCTTCAGGGCATCCTCAGGACACTCCATCGCCCTGGCTGCCTCGTAGTTGAAGAAGTACTGCCGCCGTTTGCCGCCGGTGTGTGCCCAAAGTATGGTTTCGTGGCTGGCCGTGAGCCTTCGGCCCGACAGGTTGGGAAAGCTGTTGCGCTTGTACCAGATCACCTCGTTGATGATCTCAATGCCCAAGACCTGTAGCGCCACATTGAGGATGCCGGCGTTGTGATACGTGCCGTGGATCCAGATCGAGCCGGTGGGCCGCACCACGCGGCCCAGCTCCCGCAGCCAGGTCAGAGTGAAGGCGAAGTATTCGTCCAGCGAGCGATTGTCCCAAGCGGGCATCGCCTTCTGCCATGCGCCGCCAAAGCCAGGCAGCGGCACCGCGGCATTCCACGACCAGTGCCCTCCCTTGGCGAGGTTGTACGGCGGATCGGCGATCGCCAGGTCGACCGAGTCATCGGGCATACTGCGCATCAATTCGACGCAGTCGACCTGGTGCACCGTATCGATCGCCCAGCCGCCTGGCTCAAGAGAGCCGGGCTGGCCATTGGCGGTCGCTTTCGCTTGTCGTGCGCTGCCTTGGGCCATGCTGGGCGGCTCAATCGTAGCGTAACAGGTCGCGAACCTCGCGGTCGCGAACCGTCAACACCGGGCAGGACGCGCCGCGCACCACGCGTTCGGCCACGCTGCCCATCAGCATCCGCTTCAAGCCGGTGCGGCCGTGGGTGCCCAGTACCAGCAGGTCGATCTCGTGCCGGTCGGCGTACTTGAGGATTTCTTCCACCGGGTTGCCGTACCGGATGGCCTTGATGGCTCCCAGGGCGTCCATGCGCTCGCCCAGCGGTGCTTCTTCAAACTGCTTCTCGGCCCCTTGCTGCAAGGTGCGGAGGAAATGAATGGTTTGTTCGTCCTCGCCCTCAGGCCCGCCTGCCTCGAGTGCCAATTCGTTGAAATACTTGCGGGCTGATTCGCCATGCCGGGTGAAGTCCGGGTGCGCCACGATATCGCCTACGTCCTGCAGGACGTGCAGCACGTGCAATTGCGCCGAGAGCGTTTCGGCAAGTGTCACGCCGTAGAGTAGCGCCCGTTCGGCGGCTTCGCTGAAATCAGTGGGAACACAAATACGTTTCAACTCCAGATGCATGTTTCTCTCCGCCGGAGGGTGCTATCAGTATTTGGCAATGCTTTGCCAAGGGCCAAGTCAGGATTGCGGCCATTATACGGGAATTGCGTCATGACGCATCGGGCCGAGCTGATCGTTCACGCGGAAGGTGCCACCGGTGCCTTCCCGTGTACTGTCAAAGGGCCTCGTCCGCGGCGGCCCCCAAGTCGGACCGCAGTTGCTACACTGGTTGCACGGGGCATGCCCAACGCGTTGACCACTCTCCACGCGAAGGAACATGGATGGGCCTGAAGATCGCTAATGTGTTGATCGCCTGGCGGTGGCCGCTGCTGGCGCTGGCTGCGCTGTTGACGGTGCTGGCCGTGGGGCCGGCCATGCGGCTGGATTTCGACCGCTCGGTCGAGAACATGTTCGCGCCCGATGATCCGCTGTTGCCACCGTACCGGTTGCTCAAACGCACGTTTCGCGGCAATGAAGTGGTCCTGGCGGCGTATGTCGATCCGCAATTGATGACGTCCGAGGGATACCACCGCCTGGCACGCCTCACGCGGCAGTTGGCGGCCATCGACGGCGTGGCCACGACGGGCGGCCAACCGGCGGTGATGAGCCTGGCCTCCACGCCGCTGGGCGAAGCGATTCTCGATCCCACCACGCCCGGCCGCGATGCGCTGCTGGCCCAGTTTGAAGGCTTTCTGGTCGATGCCGCCCACGAAGTGCCGGCGGTGGTGGTGCTGCTGGATCCGGCCCGGCCTTCGTCCGCCCGCGAAGCCGCCGTGCTGGCGATCCGCGAGGTGGTGCGACAACACGATCCCACCGGGGTGATCGTCGGCGAACCGGTGATGATTGTCGAAGGCTTCCGCCTGATCGACGAGGACGGCCGCCGACTGGGAGCGGTCGCGAGCGTGCTGTTGATGCTCACCATCGCGCTGTGTTTCCGCAGCCTCCGCTGGGTATTGATCCCGCTGGCCCTGGTTTACGGCACACTGCTCTGGACCCAAGGGCTGCTGGTCGCCAGTCAGATCCGCTTGAGCATGGTCAGCTCCATGCTGTGGGCGATTATCACCGTGGTAGGCATCGCCACCGTGCTCCACGTGATCGTGCGGTTCCGCGAGAACCGCGATCAAGGCCTGCCGCGACTGGCGGCCTTTCACACGGCGTTGGCCGCGTTGGCCGTGCCTGTTTTCTGGGCCTGCCTGACCGACGCCGCCGGCTTCAGTTCGCTGTTGGCCGCCACGGTGGGGCCGGTGCAGGATTTCGGTCTGATGATGACGGCCGGAGCTCTCTTGGCCATCGTCGCGATGGGCACCATGGTGCCGGGCCTGGCCTTGGCCGGGAGCTGGGACACCGATCCACGCCGCTCCTGGGGCGATCAGCTCGTGCAGAACAGCTTGCAGCGCGTTCTGGCGGCCGTGCTGCGCCGCCCTTGGCTGGTCGTGGCCGTCATGGCCGCGGTGGGCGACACCGCCATAGCGGGGTTACCGTGGCTGCGTGTCGAAACCGATTTCACCAAAAACTTCCGCGACGGCAGTTCGATCGTGCAGTCATACTCGTTTGTCGAAAGTCGCCTGGGCGGGGCCGGCGTGTGGGACGTGATCATGCCTGCCCCGGCCACCATCGACGAAGCCTACCTCGAAAAGCTGCGGCGGCTAAGTAACCGGTTGCGTGCAGAGCTGGGGACGCCGGCCTCCGCAGCCCAGGCTGCCGTCGCGTCCCAGGCCGATGGCGACGCGGCGACGCAGCCTGCCGCGCGCACGGGCCTGACCAAAGTCTTGAGCCTGGCCGACATCCTCGATACTGCCCGGCAGATGCCGCTGGCGGTCAGTGCCGAGTCGCTTTGGAACGCCAACATTCCGGTGGACGACGTCGCCTACGTGGCCGGGGCCTGGCTAACCGGCGGCAGCGAGCACCTCTTGCAGCGGTTGCCGCCGCAGCGGCTGTTGAACCTGCTGGCCGCGTTGATGCCGGCCGCTGTAGCAACCGCCTACGGCACCGATCCGGCCTGGCCGGCCTACGGCATCCTGGGAGGCTGCGGGATGGCCGTGGCCGGACCGCCCCAACATTATTCGCGGATCATGCTCAGGGCGTACGAACGTCAGGAAGCCGAAGCCAAGGCAGAACTCATCGCGGCCGTTCAGGCGATTTGCGACGACGAATTCGCGACCGCATCCGGTCCGGGTGAACCGCACGCCGGGCGTCCGCTTGTAACCGGCTTTTTCGTGCTGCTGGCCAACCTGATCGAGAGCATGCTGCGCGACCAGTGGGTCACCTTTGGCATCGCGACCGCTGGGATCGGCACCATGATGCTGGTGGCCTTCCGCAGCTTGCGGCTGGCGCTGGTGGCACTGGTGCCCAACATCTTGCCGATCCTGATGATCACCGGCGTGATGGGCTGGTTGCGGCTGCCGATCAACATGGGCGCGGCGATGATCGCAGCCGTCAGCATGGGCCTGGCCGTCGATTCGTCGATCCACTACATCACCGCCTTCAAGCGGCTACGGCGCGAAGGGCTGTCCACCGACGATGCCCTAATCCGCGTGCAGCAGAGCGTCGGCATGGCGGTAGTCTTTTCGACGTTGGCGCTGATCGTGGGCTTTTCGGCCCTGTGCCTGAGTGATTTTGTGCCGACGATGTACTTCGGCATCCTGGTCGGCCTGGCCATGCTGGGCGGCATGCTTGGCAACCTGGTGCTGCTGCCGGCGCTGCTCAAGCTCACGCGCTGCTAGGAATAGCCGGCGCGCACTACTAGCGGCACAGCGCTCCACAGCATCTGTACGCGTAGCCCGTCGCCGCTCAATCCCACCGCAAGGGAGCCTGCCAGGCTTCCTTGAGTGTGGCCAGTTCGGCGTCGATCACCAGCGGGGCCGACACCTCGGTCGGCGCACCGGCATCGTCCTTCATCGGGCGCGGAATCCCGACCACTTGCAGCCGAGGCTCTTCAATCACCTCGCCAATCAGCCCGCACGGCAGATCGGCAAACAGGGCCTCGAACGCGGATGCGTGTTGCTCGGGCACCTCGCACAAGAACCGCGAGTGCGACTCCGAGAACAGCAGGATCGAGGTTGCCTGCGGGCAGGCGCAAAGCGGGTGCAGCGGATCGCCGCTCCAGCTTTCGCTGAGCTGGGCCAGTTCTTCTTTGGACTCCGGATCAAGCTCGATCTGGTGCGGCACCTGGGCGAGGAACAACCGCGCCCCCAGCCCGCCGGCAAATGCCGATTCGGCGGCCGCCGCGGCCAGACCGCCTTCGCTCAGGTCGTGGCAGCTCACCACATACCCGGCCGTGATGGCACGGTGGAGGGCTTCAAAGATCCGCCGGGCAAGTTGGGCATCCACGCGCGGCACCTGGCCGCCGGGAAGCGACTGCGTGATCGCGAACTGCGAGCCGCCCATCTCATCGCGGGTCCAGCCAAGCTGGTAGAGGAAGTTGCCCGCCTGCTTCAGGTCCATGGTGACCGCCTGCATGGCGTCGTCCATTTGCCCAATGGCACTGATCAGCAGCGACGGCGGAATGGCGATGGGGTCGCCGCCGTCCTCGGGCCGGAACTCGTTGTTGAGGCTGTCCTTGCCGCTGATGAACGGCGTGCCCAGGGCAATGGCCGTATCGTGACAGCCCAACGCCGCCCGCACCAGCGAGCCCAACTGTTCGGGCCGCTCGGTATTGCCCCAGCAGAAGTTATCGAGGATGGCGATGCGGCTGGGATCGGCACCCACGGCAACGCAGTTGCGCACCGCCTCGTCGATGGCGCCGGCCGCCATGTGGTACGGGTCGTAATCGCCATAGCAGGGGTTCATGCCGCAGGCGATCACCACCGCCTTGTTTGAGCCCAGCACCGGCCGGACCACGGCGGCATCGCTGGGACCGTCGTTGTTGATGCCCACCAACGGCTTCACCACGCTGCCGCCTTGCACCTCGTGGTCGTACTGCCGGATCACCCATTCCTTGCTGCATACGTTGAGTGAACCCAGGATGGAGAGCAGCTCCGGCGTGTAATCCCAGCTGTACTTGTCGGGAAGCGGCTGTTCAGTGACCGGCGGCGGCAGGTAAGTAGCCTCGCGGACCACGCCAGGCCGGCCATCATGCAAGAACGACATTTCCAGTTCGCCGACCGGATAGTTCTCGTACAGCAGGTTCAGCTTGCCGGTCGGCACAAAGGTGCCGATCACCGTGGCCTCGACGCTTTCAGACCGGCACAGCGCGGAGAACTCTTCCCACTTCTCCGGTGGCACAGCCAGGACCATGCGTTCCTGGGCCTCGGAGATCCAGATTTCGGTGTACGAAAGCCCTGCGTACTTGAGCGGCACACGTTCCAGGTGCACTTCGGCGCCGATCTTTTCGCCCATCTCGCCCACGGCGCTCGACAGGCCGCCGGCCCCGCAGTCGGTAATCGCGTTGAACAGCCCGCGGTCGCGCGCCTGCAAGATCACGTCGACCACCATCTTTTCGGTGATCGCGTTGCCGATCTGCACGGCCCCGCCGGACACGGTTTCGCTCTCGTGCGTGAGTTCCACCGAACTGAACGTGGCGCCGTGCAGGCCGTCCTTACCGGTGCGGCCGCCCACCACCACGATCAGATCGCCGGGCTTAGGCTCCTTGTGCGACTTGTCGCGGGGGATCAGGCCGACGTTGCCGCAGAACACCAGCGGGTTGCCCAGGTATCGGCGGTCGAAAAAGATCGCGCCGTTGACGGTGGGAATGCCCATCCGGTTGCCGTAATCGCGCACACCGGCCACCACGCCCCGCATTACGCGGCGGGGATGCAGCACGCCGCGAGGCAGTTCCTCGGGCGGGAAGTCGGGCGGGGCGAAGCAGAACACGTCGGTATTACAGATCGGGCGGGCGCCCAGGCCGGTGCCCAGGCTGTCGCGGATCACGCCCCCCAGGCCGGTATTGGCACCGCCGTAGGGTTCAATGGCCGAGGGGTGATTGTGGGTCTCGACCTTGAACACCACGTTGTACTTGTCGTCGAAGCGGACGATGCCGGCGTTGTCCTCAAACACGCTCACGCACCAATCCCTCTCGCCCAGGTCCTGCCGGACCTTCACCGTGGCGGCGAAGATGGTTTCCTTGAGCATGTTCTCGAACTGCCGCTCGCCGTTCTCGTCGCGGTATCGGATGCGGCCCTTGAGCGTCTTGTGGCTGCAGTGCTCGCTCCAGGTTTGGGCGATTGTTTCCAGCTCGACGTCGGTCGGATCGCGGCCCAGCTTCTCGTAGTACGCCTGGATGGTTTTCATCTCGGCCAGAGACAGCGAGAGCTGCCCTTCACGGCTGATGCGCAGAAGTTCGTCGTCGCTGCGACCGGCCAGCTTGACCGTTTCGAGCTTGAACTCGTACTTACTGCCCAGCGAGAGCGAGCCCAGCTCCAGCGGGCCGAACACGCATTGTTCGATGGCATCGTTGGCCAGGATGCGGCCGGCCAGCCGTTCCAGGGTTTCGTGATCGAGGTCGGCGAACCAGTACTTACGGAAGGTCCGCACTTCGTCGGCGGCCAGTCCCAGGTCGTGAATCGCGCGCAGGGCACTGAGGGCCACGGGGTCCATCACGCCCGGCTTGGGAAGCACGTAGACCAGGTGCTTGAACTCCGGCCCGGGAGGATCGGTCAGCACGCCGTGGCCCACCGGAGCGACGACGGTGCGCTCGACCACGCCATCGGCCAGAAGCTGCCCGGCAATCCGCAGCACCGCCTGCTGGTCCAGGTCGCCCTGCACCAGGTAGCCGCGGCCGGTGCGTACCTGCAGCCCGCTCACCAGGTGCAGGTCGGCGGCTTCCTCGGCCACGCGGGCGGCATCCAGGTCGTGCTGGTTGTCAGCCGGGTAGATGTCAATTTCCCAAAGCATCGCGATGTTCTTTTCCCAGGGCCAAAAGTTGTAACAGGCGGTCGCCGTCGCCGGCCGCCAGGGCGGTGCGGAACTCGGCCAGGTCGTGTTCGAATTGTTGCAGCCGGCCGAGCAGTGCTTCGCGGTTGGCCATCACGATCTGGCGCCACAGTTCGGGGTCGCCCGCGGCGATCCGCGTGGTGTCGCGCAGTCCGCCCGCTGAGAACGCCCACCAGGGGGTCGGAATGCCAGCGGCCAGCACCGACGCCACCACATGCGGCAGGTGACTGGTGCTGGCCAGGATCTGATCGTGCTCCGCCGGCGACATCGTTTGCACCACCGCCCCCGCGGCCTGCCACAGCGCCGTAGCTTCGGCGGTGATCGCCGGATCGGTGTCTTCCTCGGGCGTGATCAGCACCATCCGGCCGACAAACAGGTCCGCCGTAGCATACTGCGGGCCGGACTTTTCGCTTCCGGCCAATGGGTGGCTGCCCACGAATCGCAACTTCTCGGGCATGAGCGATTGCTGCCGGGCCAGCTCGACAACTCCTTGCACCACCGATTGTTTGACGCTGCCAGCGTCGGTCAGTAGCGCGCCAGCCGGAGCCGCGGCGGCAGCGCGGACGATGTCCTCGGCAATGCGCGAAACCGGCGTGCACACCACCACGGCCGACGCCTCGCGGACGCCCTCGGCCAGATCGGTGGTGACAGCATCGACCGCGCCCACCTCCATGGCGGCGGCCAGGCTGCTTTCGCGGCGTCCCACGCCGATCACACGGCGGGCCAGTTTTCGTTGGCGCAGCGCTAGCCCCAGTGAACCTCCGATCAGGCCCACACCCACGATGGCAACGGTATCCCAGTTGGGGGACGACACAGGCGAAATCTTGCGTTGGAAGCTAGCACGGCGACGGTTGTCCGGCATTGTAGCAGACCAGCATTTGGAGGCGCAGGGGGGGACCATCGAGGCCCCGGCCACCGAGCTGCGACGGCACCCATCACCGGGGCGCGCCGATGCCGGCTATGCCGGTGGCGCAAGCGAGGCAATGCTACCATGCCCCCCGAAAAACCGCTCTTCGTCGCGGCGCGACAAATGGCTATGGTACGCCGCCCCCGCATCAGCCGCGCATTGTGAGCGGCGGCTGCACACATGGCGGCGGGCGGTCTCTTTTGCCCGGCGTTTCGTCCGCACCTGGACGCGGGCCGGAGCGCCCCCGCGTTTTCGAAACTGGCGAGAGGAGATGACTATGTTTGTTGCCGCATCCACTGCCTGTTTTCCGCATCTGGCCCTGGATGCCGCCATCGATCGCTTGAACAGTTTGGAGTTTAGCCGGGTTGAGATCGCTCTGTGGGAACACGGCCACCAACTGAAGCCCTCCGAGGTGGCCGCCGATCTGGATCGCGCCATCTACCTGTGCCGCGATACGCACCGTCTGACGCCGGTGGCCTATTTTGTGGACCTGGCGCCGGGCGATGAATACTTCAAGCAATTTTACGCCTGCTGCCGCCTGGCCAAGGCGACCAAGGTCGTGGCCATGGTGGTCCGCGCCAGCGAGGTGGGCACGCCGTTCAACGAAGAAGTGGAACGGCTCACCGAAATGGTGCGGCTGGCCGCCCTGGAAGGCGTCCGCGTGTGCGTGAAGACCGAATCGGGCCGCATGACCCAGGCCCCCGACGTGGCCCTGGTGCTGTGCAAGCACATTCGCGGCCTGGGTGTCACCCTCGACCCCAGCCACTTCATCTGCGGCCCACACCAAGGCGCCTCGTACAACCAGTTGCTGCCGTACGTCTCGCACGTGCAGCTCCGCGACACCACGCCCGAAAAGCTTCAGGTGCGCGTCGGCCAGGGCCAGGTGGAGTATGGCCGGCTGATCGCCCAACTGGAGCAACACCGGTACACGCGGGCCCTCTGCGTGGATATCGTCGACGAACCCGACTCGGGCATCGATCACCACGCCGAACTGCGGAAGATGCGGCTGCTGCTGGAAAGCATGCTGTAAGCGGTATTACCACAGCGCGGGCCAACCATCGACCACCAAGAACAACGCGGGGTGCCATGTCGCCATGGCACCCCGCGGTTTTGCGCTCTTGGTGACATCCCGGCCAATCGGCTTTCTGACGCCGAACCGGGCGATCAGCCGCGGCCGCTTAGCCCAGTTCGTTGGCGCCCGGTTGACCGCTTTCGACCACGAACGCCTTGCGTGTGACCAGGGGCGCACCGGGCCGGTCGATGTACTCGACCGCCTGGTAATTGGCCTGCCACTGCTCGGGCGTCACCGTGCAGGAAACGTAGCCGCGCTCGGCGCTGTGGAACTTCACAAACGGGTTGAGCGACTTCAGCTTCTCCTCGTTTTCCAGAGAGCGCGAGCCGTTGCCGCCGGAGGAAATCGACGTGCCGACAAACTCGGTGGCCACCGTCGGCTCATCCTCGCGATTGAAGTGCACCTTCAGGTCGTTGACCCAGTTGGCGTGGATATCGCCGGTGATCACCACCGGATTGAGAATCTTCCGGGTCGCAATGAAGTCCATCAGGCGGGCACGAGCGACTTCGTAGCCCGTCCACTTGTCCATGCTGTACAGCGGTTCCTTGGCGGTGTTTCGATTGGCGACGGCCATCAACACCTGCTGGGCAAGCACGTTCCACTGGGCCGGCGACTGGATCAGGCTGCTCATCAGCCAGTGCTCCTGCTTGTTGCCCAGGATCGTGCCCTTGGGATCCAGCGCCCCGCCCTTGAGCGGCTTGTAGCCATCGCCGTTGGGCTGATCGGTGCGGTACTGGCGAGTGTCGAGCATCTGGAACTCGGCCAGCCGGCCAAAGGAGATCGTACGGTAAATCTGCATGAAGGGGCCGCGCGGCATACTCCGCCGACGCAGCGGCATGTGCTCGTAGTACGCCTGGTAGGCGTTGGCCCGGCGGAGCAGGAATTCCTCCGGCGACACGAACAAGTCTTCTGAATGTGCGCCGGCGTGGTTGTTCTCCACCTCGTGGTCGTCCCACACCACCAGCCACGGACAGAGCCGGTGAGCAGCCTGCAAATGCTCGTCGGTCTTATAGAGTGCGTAGCGGTTGCGGTAATCGTCCAGGGAGACAATTTCCGGGCTGTTGTGCTTGCGCACCTTGTTCGCAGTCGCACCGTACTCGTAGATGTAGTCGCCCAGGTGGAAGATCAGGTCGAGATCTTCCTGGGCCATGTGTTCGTAGGCGGTATACAAGCCATGCTCATAATGCTGGCACGAAGCGAACGCGAACCGCAGCCGCTGGGCCAGCGTGTCGCGGGTGGGCATGGTCCGCAGCCGGCCGATCGGGCTTTCGGCATCGCCCACGCGGAACCGGTACCAGTACCAGCGATCCGGCTCGAGCCCTTTGACCTCGACGTGGATCGAGTGCGCCAGAGCGGGCGTGGCGTACTCCTTGCCGCTGCGCACGATCTTCGTCATGCCTTCGTCGTCGGCGACTTCCCACTCAACCTCGTAGATTTCCGGCGGCATGCCGCCGCCGGCAAGCGGTTCAGGAGCCAACCGCGTCCAGATCACGGCTCCGGTCGGCCAGGGATCGCCCGAGGCCACACCGAGCTGGAAAGGATCGTTGGAGAACCTGGCCTTCGCGGTGACCGCCTGGGCGATGTTCACGCCCAGCCACGGCAAGCTGGCGAGCGCCGCCCCCGAGAATATGAATTGCCGCCGGGTCTGTTCGGAAGGAATGAGCCTCGATCCTCGATTCATCGTTGCATCGTCTCCAGCTCAAAAAAAGAAACCAAAATCACGGTGGGCCAGTGCCAAGCCAGGCGTGCAACCAAGCCACAGCTCCCACATGCGTGCTGCCCAAATGATGGGGTCCCCCCCCAGCATAAGCAGCCGAAATGATAAACGCCACCGGATGGATACCGCAGAAAGATAGCGCAAAGCGGTCAAGATACGACAGCCGGGGCAGGCAATTTTCGGCCGCATCCGCCCGCGAACGGCGGCCCTTAGTCTCCGAGCATCTTGGGCCGGAAGAAGTGCACCAGCCGTCCGGCCGTCGTGCGCCGCAACTGAAGCCACCGGTCGATCGGCAGTTCGACCACGGCCAGGCCAGCCGTCGGCATGTGCTCCGTCGCCCCGGTCAATTCGGTCACCAACGATTCCAAGCCGGGATTATGGCCAATCACCATCACCCGGCTAACCGGCTCTTCAACGCCCCGCAGCAGATACACGTAGGTGGCAGCGGGAGCCAGGTACAAGTCGTCGCGCAGTACGCACGGCCCCTGGTAGCCGGCGGCTTCGCATACTTTTTCTAGCGTGCTCCGGGCCCGCAGCGCCGTCGAACACAGGATCAGTTCCGGCAGCAGATCGCGCTCGCGCAATAGCCGCCCCATGCGGGGCGCGTCGCGCTGCCCACGCTCGTTCAACGGGCGGTCGAAGTCATCCAGCGATTCATCATCCCAACTGCTCTTGGCGTGGCGAAGAATGAGCAGCGTTTTCATGGGAAGCGTGTCGGCTCGCTTGGAAGATCGCGGCAGCGGCCGGGCATCACAGCACAGCCGCCTGGTCGGTTAGCCTTGCTGGGCCGCCTTGCGGGCTGCCTGACGCGCCAGGCCGGCGGCGCCGATGTAACCGGCATCGCCGCCCAAGTGGGCAAAGTCGATCATGGCCCGCTCGGCCACCACGGGGAAAGCGCGTTCTTTCACTTCCTGAATCACGCGCTGGAGGAAGCGCTGGCCCAGCGGATCGTCGGCACCGCCGAAGGTCATGGCTCCGCCCAGCACCACGCCGGTGGGATCGATCATGTGTAGCATCGTCACGACGCCCACGCCCAGGTAACGGGCGGTTTCCATGATGATGTGCTCGGAGAAGGCATCGCCGCGGTGGGCTTCCTCGTGCAGCAGCAGCGGTGTGAGCTCTTCGCCTGCCTCCAGCCGTGCCCGCACGCTCGTGTCCGGGTTAGATGCCAGCGCTTCGCGGGTGCGGTGGATCACCGCCGTGGCGCTGGCATAGCCTTCCAGGTGGCCCTTCTTGCCGCAGGGACAAATCCGGGCATTCTCGCTCAAATCAATGACGACGTGTCCACCCTCGGCGCCGTGGCTGTTCTCGCCTTCGATCATCAAGTCGCCGATGATCACGCCGCAACCGATACCGGTGCCCAGCGTGACCAGCACCATGCTGTGGAAGTCGCGACCGCGGCCGACCCAATATTCGCCGTAAGCGGCGGCGTTGGCGTCGTTGGCAAACGTCACCGGGAAGCCGCTGAACTCGGCCACCCGATCGCGAATCGGGTAGTTGAACCAGCCCGGCAGATTGTGCGGGCGCAGCAGCATGCCAGCCGGGACGTCCATCGTGCCGGGCGAGCCCAGGCCCACGCGGACGACGTCTTCTTTCTTCAGTCCGGCTTCTTCGATCACCCGGTGAACGGCTTCGGCCATCCGGCGGGCGCCGTCATCGGGACCGCGTTCGGTTTCGGTAGGGATGCTGAAGTGGTGCAGGGTGCGCCCCAAGTCATCCACCACACCAACCTTGATATTCGTTCCCCCAAGATCCACCCCCACGTAAAACGGCGGAGTGGCTTGAGCGGCGGTAGTAAAGGGCGTACCGGACATAACGAAACGACGTCATCGGCCAAGTGGATACGGTTCCGGCGGCAGCGCCGCTCGTAAGCGGCTGAGTATACGACGATGACTCGTAAGGGGCAATCGAACCTGTGGCCGGCATGACGGATTGCGCGCGGTCACGGCCGTCGACCGAGGCCCAAACCAGCAGCACTCCCAATAGCGCCGCCAACAAGCCCATCGACTGCACCACCCACTTCGGTTGCTCGGCCCACCATTGGGCGTACTGGCTCAGCCGCACATAGCCCAAAATCGGGATGGCGATGGCCGCCGCCAAGACCACCATGCCGAATATCTGCATGCCGCGAGGAAACCGACTCTCCGGCGCGGCCAGGATCAACAGCACCCCCAGCGCCAGGCGGAACCCGATCGCCCAGTACATACCAGCCGGCGTGGCCCAAAACCGTTCGACGAACCGCACCAGCGCCGCGGGAGCCGTCAGGGCGATGACGCCCAGGGCAATGATGAAACAGCCGAAGATGGCGACAGCGATCAGCATGGGTGGCACTCCTGGCGTTGGAAGTTGCCGCGTGCCTCACCGCCCCCAGGCACGCCTTATCTGAGTGCCGTGGCGCTGAAAGTTTTGTTCCAAAGCGACTCAAAACTGCCGTCCGCCGCAACGTACCATGTCGCCCCACACCGCTTAACGGGATGTGCCGCCTTTGGCTTTTTCCGAGGCTTCCAGCAGTCCCCGCAGGTGCAGTTCCACGCTTTCGGCCAGCCGGTTGGGGTTGTAGCCGCCCTCCAGCAGGCTGACCACCTTGCCGCCGCAATGAGCCTGGGCCAGTTGGCACACAAACGCGGTCAGTTCGCCAAAGTCTTCGGTGGTCAGGCCCAGCGAGCCGATGGGGTCATCGCGATGGGCGTCGAAGCCGGCGCTGATCAGCACCAGTTGCGGTTTCATCTTGTCGGCCAGGGCCTCCACCTTGATGCGGAACTGGTCAAAGTAGCGATCTCGGGGCGTGCCGATCTCCACCGGCACGTTAACCGTGGCCCCCAGGCCGTCGCCGGCCCCGGTTTCCGAAGCCCTGCCGGTGCCAGGGTAGAACGGCCAACGATGGATCGAGAAGAAGCCCACCGTGCCGTCGGTCCAGAAGATGTCCTGTGTGCCGTTGCCGTGATGCACGTCCCAATCGACGATCAGCACGCGGTCGAGCCCTTGCCGCCGGGCATGCTGCGCGGCGATCGCCACGTTGTTGAACAGGCAAAAGCCCATCGCCCTGGCCGAAAGCGCGTGGTGCCCCGGCGGGCGGACCAGGCACAGCGCCGTGGTATCTTCGCCGGCCAAGACCCGCTGCACGGCATCGATGGCGGCCCCGGCGGCTTGCCGGGCCACCTCATACGAGGCTTTGGAAACCACGGTATCGGGGTCCAGTTGCCCGCCGCCGCGGTTGGCCGTCTTCTCCACCTCGCCGATGTAGTCGCGGCGATGGATCGCGGCGATCTGTTCCACCGTGGCCGGCTGCCAGTGAGGCCGCGCACAGCGTTCGATCAGCTTTTGTTCCTCCAGCCGGGCGGTGATGTGCTTGAGGCGGTTGGCATTCTCGGGGTGCCGGCCGGTGTCGTGCTCGAGAAAACACGGATCGGTATAGAGCAGCGTCATGGCGTCGGGTCGCTGGGGTTGGAACGTCTGCCGGAAATCGGCCCAAGTCCCCCGCGCTGTGGGCAGAGCCGCCGCAGCGAGTCGCCTGGCGAGGGGGCTGTAGGCTAATATAGTGACCAGCCTTCCCTGGGGCGAACTTCGTTCGATGCTCCCTACGATCCGCAGCAGGTGATGATGTTCCAGCAGCCTTCGCCACAACCGTCGGTTCGGTTCCAGCAGTATGCGCACGTGCAGGCATCGGCCGAATGTCGGCGTGCCGGCAGGGTACTGTGGTCAGCCTGCTGGATTGCGGTTCTGGGCTGCCAGATGCTTTTTGGTTCGGCCTGGGCCGACGAGCGCCACGGCCAAGGGCAACTCACGCGGCTCAAGGTGGCGCAAGAGAACGCAGTCACCGATCTGGGCGTGGGCCTGTGGGCGATACCACTGCCGATCGATTACGACGGCGATGGCGACCTGGACCTGATCGTATCCACCAGCAACAAGCCTTCGCCAGGCGTGTACTTCTTCGAGAACCCCGGCGGCGGCAAGCTGCCGGTCTTTCGGCCGGCCGTGCGGATTGGCGAAGCGCACGCCAACGTGATGCTGGCGTGGAACGACGGCCAGCCGGTCGTCTGCACGCCGGGCCGATGGCATGACGACTTCCTGAATAAGTGCCTGGCCGGCGGGCAGCCGCTGCCGTTCAAACCGCAATTCCACATCGGCCGCGCCAACCAGTGGCAACTGCTTGATTACGATGGCGACGGCGTGCGCGACCTGATCATCGGCGTCAGCGATTGGCGCGACTACGGCTGGGACGACGCGTACGACCGCACCGGTCGCTGGACCAACGGCCCGCTGCACGGCTACGTGTACTTTGTCAAAAACCTCGGCAGCAACGAGAAGCCGCAATACGACGAGGCCGTGCAGCTTCAAGCCGGCGACGGCCCGCTGGACGTGTACGGTTGCCCCTCCCCAAACTTCGCCGACTGGGACGGCGACGGCGATCTGGACCTGGTGTGCGGCAGCTTTCTCGACCATTTCACGTTCTTTGAGAACGTCGGCACGCGGCAGCAGCCGCGGTATGCCGCCGGGCGGCGTTTGGAGCACAACGGCCGCCCGATCCTGATGGACCTGGAGATGCTCCGCGTCACCGCCTGCGACTGGGATGGCGACGGCGACGTGGATTTGATCGTGGGCCAGGAAGATGGTCGCGTGGCACTGATCGAGTGCCGTGGCTTTGATCGCAAGCGAGGGCAGCCTGACTTTCTGCCACCAGTGTTCTTCCGCCAAAAGGCCGACGACCTCAAGGCCGGCGTGCTCAATACGCCCAGCGCCGTGGACTGGGACGGCGATGGCGATTTGGACCTGATTTGCGGCGACTCGGCCGGCTACCTGCACTTTGTCGAGAACGTTGGCCGGCTAA
>CALBRZ010000013.1 GCA_937927735.1 uncultured Planctomycetales bacterium | reverse complement strand
TGCCGGCGGGTCATGCCGCGAGGAGAAATGAACGCCATAGCACTGCTCCCTGAACTGGTGATGTTTCGTAGGAGGCCGGGCCAGCCTGCCCGAGCCGCGTTGCGATCAAGATGAACCAAGAGAGATTGCATCAACCGCCTTGGCGCCTCGCCGCGCAAGGTTCGGCGCCAAGGCGAAAGCCAGTCACTGCCGCTTTGCCCCCGGCGAGCTGCCGCGGGACGAAGCGGACACCGCAGACTAGTGCTGCAAGATGAACTCGTTGGAGTTGAGCACCACCCAGAAGATGTCCTGCAGGGCGGCCACGGTGTTGCCACCGCGAGCCCGCCAGGCGTTCTGGGCGATCTTCATCTCGTTGCTGTTCGGAGCACGGCTCAGAGCGGCCATGTACAGGTATTCCACCTTCTCGGCGTTGGAGAGCTTGCTGCTCGCCAGCCGCGCGATGAGGCTACCCGGCTCGCTGCTGGTCGCTTTGCGAATCAGCTCGCCGTTCCACATCATCAGCGTTTGCGGAATCGTGCCGTTGAAGATGGTGGTTTCCGTGTTCTCGTCGTTGCCGAAAGCCACGGAGAACTGCTGCAACCATTCTGACTTCTGGCGTTCCTGATCCTCGTAGCTGCCGCGCGTCTTGTGCGCCTCGGTGGCCACCAGCAGCGACTCGTAAAGCTGCTCGGCCGTCATCTGGCGCATGTAGAAGTGGCTGAACAGCGGACGCTCGCCCAGGTTGGGATCGTCACGCATGTTCTGCCGGGTGTACCTGCTGCTCAGGCCGTAGGCTTCCGACAGCGTGATCCACTGGATCAACTGCTTGATGTCGTAACCGTAGGCGGCAAAGTCCTTACCCAGCCGCTCCAGCAGCTCCGGATGCGTGGGGCTGTTGTGCGGGCCCATGTCGTCGACCGGCTTGGTGAAGCCGTAGCCGAAGAAGTGCGCCCACATCCGGTTGACCATGGCCTGGGCCAGGTTCGGGGAGCTGCGCACCAGCTTGGCCAACTCCTGACGGCGGTTCACTTCCGAAACGTAGCCGTTGGGGTTGATCTTGGTGCCGTCGACAAAGGTTGGATAAGCGACCTTCAACAGGCCGTTACGCAGTTCATAGTAGATTTCGGCTTCGCGAGGATTGCTGCCTTCGCCGCGGAAATCCTCGTCGACCAGCCGGGCCACCGAGACTTCGCCGCCGGTGCGGGTGGCAATGCCGCGGGCCTGGCGAAAGAAGGCGTTAAAGCCCCAGAACTGGTCCTGCTTCCAGTCGTTGAACGGATGGTTGTGGCACTGGGTGCATTGCACCTGGATACCCAGGAAAATCTGCGCCACCTTGGACGTGGCCGGCGTGGCGTTCTCCTGCAGGTTGTCCAGCAGGAAGTTCACGGCACCGTTGTAGTCGGGCTCGCCCGGCTTGTTCGCCCCCTGGGCACTGATCAACTCGTACACGAGCTGATCGTACGCCTTATTGGTGAGGAACGCTCGACGCAGATACTGCTGCATGCCTTCACGGCTGACCATCGAGCGGCGGTCCGTTCCGCCCGTGCGGCCGATCAGGATGTTGGTCCAGATCGTAGTCCAGTTGCGGGCGTAGTCTTCGACGTATTCGTCGGAGTACAGAAGCTTCTGGACGAGCTTGCGCTTCTTATCGGGCGAGCGATCCGAAACGTAAGCCTTGACCTCATCGACCGAGGGGATGCGCCCCACCACATCAAGGTACACGCGGCGCACCCATTCCTGATCGGTGGCCTGCGGCGAGGGGGAAACGCCGTTGTCCGCCCAGCCTTGCCGGATCAGTTGATCGATGTAGTCGAGCTTGTCGCGACTTGAGCTGCTGCCGTCGGCTGCGAAGCTGGGCGACGCAGCCAAGAGGACCGCGCATGCGCTCAGGGCTAGCAAGCCCCACACAGGCGCGGATCGAACCGACGCTGCATGCAACATAACTCTGCTCTCCCGTTTAGACATGAAGTGGACTCTGCTCCGCCGGGAACCACCCAGAACGGGCGCACCGTGGCGAGCGTTCATGGTAAGGCAAACGGCGTGAAAGTCAATAAATTGCGAAACCAGAAGAGTTTCGCGAGTCGGCACCAAGCGCGGCGGGGAAGAATGCCAGCACTTGCCGCCCCCCGTTGTTGCTGCCCGAAATTTCAACGATTCTTGCGGAACGCCGTTGCGGGAACCGAAGAAAGGGGTGCTTCAAAACGCTACACTTGTGCAATTCTGAAACACTCATTTTGCAACAGTCGAGTCGGGGGCCTCAATTTCATTGAGGGCCCCCAACTCGGTTTTTCGACGCGAAACGCGGCTGAGATCAGTCTGTCTTGATGGACAAACTGATCGATGGACTTGCCTCTCTCTCCGTCCAGCCCCGATATATGCCGCTTTTTTTGCGTCCCACGCCTGTTGCTGCGCGGATTTCGCCTCTCCGTTGACCGGCCCCAGTCGCTTCGCAGCAACCTCTTGAGAACTTCGCAGTAAGAACGCTCTCGCGTGGTTGCTCCGAACTTGCCTTTGGCTCACAAGCAAACACCATGCCAATTATTGGCGGTGGCCGCCACGGCGTCCCCCAACCCCACCTTGGCGGCAGCTCCTAGGCCTAGACTTTCTCTATGCGCGGGAATCTGGACAAAATGCCAGATCCACGCAACACGCGACCACAAGAAAGAGAAAGAGGAGGCAGGGGCTAGGCCAGATCGAATAAGCGCTCGATGCCCGGCTGCCCGTAGATGGCTCCGGCGGTAAGCACCCGCAAATTGGGGAGGATGGCGGCTTCCCCTCGCCCGTGCGTATGGCCACACAGCACCGTCAACCGCCGGTGGGGAAAGCCTTGCATCACCTCCACCAGTGCCTCGCCTAACGCGAGGCAACAGAAGCGGGGGGGCCCAATGGTCGTCGGTGAGCTGACCGTCGTGCCAACACGCCTCGCGGAACGGCGGGACGTGGGTCAGAAAGAACACCTCCTCGTGGCCGGCCAAAGCTTGCGGCAACACGTGCCTTGCATGCTCGGCTGCCTCATCCCCCAGTGCATTCAGTCGCAGCCGCCGCTGATCGCGGTCGATGCCAGCCAGTTCCGCAATCAGGTAATCATCGTTGAGAACGACATCGCTCGTGGCGTAGTCGCCCACCCGGGCGTCGCCCCAGCCGTCGTGCCCAACCAGGGCGACGCGATCCGATAGCGCGATCGGCCCCGCATCCGACAGGTACCTGAGCCGCGACTCCTGGCGGCAAGCCTCGCGCACGGCCGCTCGGACCTGAAAGATCGAGCTGTGGTAGTAATCGTGGTTGCCCAGCACAAACGCCACCGGCACGTCGAGCACGGCAGCCGCTTGCCGCAGAAGCGGCACCACGTTGCAGGCTTGCCCGATGTCGCCGCCCAGCAGCACCCAGTCAGGCTTTTGCGCGGCGACCGCAAGCCAACATGCCAGGACCTCCTCGGGCGCGACAAAGTCCAGGTGCAGATCGCTGAGCCAAACGGCACGCGGCATGTTGAGCCTGACTGGGGGAGGGCAGCGACCGGGATGAACCGAGCAACCACCTGGCGTTACTGCTGCTGTTTCTTTCGGGCGTCGAGAATCCGCTGGAGCTTTTCCTGCTCGGCCTTGAGCACCTCCGGCGCGATCGGGGCCGGCTCCACCGACGTGCGATCCAGCTTTTCGTCGGCGGGCAGCTCGCGCAGCTTCAGCCCTCGATACCAGACCGGATCGCCATGATCCTGGAGGAACAGGTAAGCTCCCCGGTCCGCCAGGTTGGCGCCGCGGAGTCGAAGGAGCTCGACATTGTCCTTGTACTTGGGATCGGTGTAATCGAAGTCGATCACCTTTTCGCCGTTGAGCCAGTGCTGAATGACGGTGCCCTGGCAGATGATGCGGCCTTCGTTCCACTGGCCCACGGGCCGGGTTACGTCGCGGCTGGGCGCCATGCAGAAATACAGGCTGGCGGCGCTGGTGCGGGGATTCTTGCCGTCGGCATGCTTGGCGTTATCGAGAATCTGGTACTCGTGCTGGCCCGGCCGGTAATACACGCCGCTGTTGCTGCCTTCAGCCACTTTCCACTGGAAACGCAGCTCGAAGTTGTCGGGCACCTTGCGCGCCTTGTAGGTGAGGTTGCCGCCTCGATCGACGCGGGCAATCGCGCCATCGACCACGGCCCAGTTGCCGTTGTGTTGCCAGCCTTCCAGGTCTTTGCCGTTAAAGAGCAGTTGAAAACCAGCCTGTTGTTCTTCGGGAGTGAGCGTGTTGGGATCGGCGGCGGCGAGCTGCCCGGCAAACAGAGCCACGCTCCAGACGGCCAGAATCGAAGCGGCGCGCATAAAGAAGACTCCCAGGTTGGATTGGACGATACCAGTGGCCAAGAGGCCGCCCATTATCGTCCACCAGCCTGGGAGTCTCAACGTTTTGCGGTGTTCACGTGTTACCGCAGGCAGGCGCGGCCGCGCGGACCGCGCGCCGCCCGAGGCAACTCGGCTCGCCGACTAGGCGGCCGGGTCGGTCTTGTCGTCGGGCCAGGGGCCTTCCAGCGACTGGTAGGAAGGCGGCTTCTGACGGCTGAACATCGGGTCCTTGTCGATCGGATCCCAGCCGGCGATGTGCCGCGGCTCGCCGCGCTCGTGCGAGATCTTTTCCCACTCGGCCGCGTAGTCCGTGCCGCTTTCCTTCACCACACCCTTCTCGGCGTCCCACTCGTACACCTTGCCGTTGCGATAGCTCTCGGCACCCATGGTGATGGTGACGATGGCCGCCGCGCCCAGGTCGGGCGGGTTGTTGCACAACTGCTGATCGCGCTTGGCCACGGCCTCGAAGAAGTTTTCCCAGTGGGCGTACGTTTCGTCCTTGGGCTTGAAGGCGCTGAAGTGGGCCGGCTTCACGTCGCGGAGCCGCGTGACCTGCGGCCGCTCGGGGATGAACTCGAAGCCGTCCTTGCTCATGTCGAACAGCACCGTGCCGTGGTGGCCGCGGATGCACTGCTCGATCTTGTAATCGCAGCACATGGTGGCCGTGACGAAGATCTGCAGACCTTCGTTGTAGTCGGCAACCACGGTGGCGGTGTCAGGCACGTCGCGGCCGTCGTACTCGAGGAAGATACCGCCGCCGCCGACCACGCGCCGCGGGAAGCGGACGCCGGCCGCCGTGATCGTGCGGGTGAGCTGGTGCACGAACAGGTCGGTGTACAAACCGCTGCCGAACGGCCAGTAACAACGCCACTGGGCGAACTTGGCCCGGTCGAACGGCATCTTGGGAGCCAGGCCGAACTTGTGGCCCAGGAACATGTCCCAGTCGATGTTCTGCGGGGTCATGTCACGGCTGAGGCCGTAGTACCGCCACTGGCCCATACCGCTGTTGCGGTAGTACTCGGTCTGGCCCTGGATCACCTTGCCGATGCCGCCCTTGCGGATGAATTCGTGAGCGGCCTTCCAACGGCCGTCGCTGGTGCTTTGCACGCCGACCTGCATCACGCGGCCGGTTTCCTTCCAGGCCTTCACCACATCCATGGCTTCCTGGATGGTGTGGGTCATCGGCTTTTCGCAGTACACGTCCTTGCCGGCCTGCATGGCCTCGATGGTCTGCTTGGCGTGCCAGTGGTCGGGCGTGGCGATGCACACCACGTCGACATTGGGGTTCTCCAGCACCTCGCGGTAGTCGCCGGTCACCAGCGGATCGTTGCCGCCGCGGTTCTTGATCTTGGCAGCGCTGGTTTCGCGGTTCTTGTTGTAGACGTCGCACACGGCCACGGCCTGAACCGGCTTGCCCTCGGCCTGCATGTTCAGCACGGTGTTGATGTGCGCCTGGCAGCGGCCGCCGGTACCGATGAAGCCAACCCGAATGCGATCGTTGGCGCCCAGGGCTCGGGCCGAAGCCGGCACGGTGAACATGCTCGCAGCGGCGCTCGCTGCCGCCGCTCCAACGGCGGTGTTCTTGATGAAGTCGCGCCGAGATACATTCGAATCGCTCATCGTGATTGGTCTCCTCAAACTAGGCCGGCGACAACCAGTTGTGTGGTCGGGGAATGGAAGGCGGCTGCCCCGACAGGCGGTCTATGTAACGTCACTTTCGGCACGCCTGGGCATGCGGCCCGATGCGCCGCCGCAGCAGGCCTTTAAAACCCCTAGTTTATCGTACGCGGAGAACCATTTCACCCCCTGCGGCCCGTTTTGTGAACGAGATCCACAAAGTCGCCCGGGAGCTAAAGGGCAGGGGGGATTCCCACCGGGTGGGTGGCTTAACGGCGTACCTCTTGCGGCCCTCGTGAGAGCAATGGCCCACACCTAAGACCTAAGAGGCTGTCCAAAAAGCGGTCTTGGATGAATGCCGGTTGAGTGGTT
>CALBRZ010000012.1 GCA_937927735.1 uncultured Planctomycetales bacterium | reverse complement strand
CTCTTAGGCCTGCTAGCACTCTCCGCCTTAGCGCCTTTTGCGGCACGATCCGAAAAAGCCGCAAGTTCCGCACAGGTTCTCACGATAACTGTTCATAGCGATTGTGCGGACCAAAGGGGGGTCAGTCTCTCCATGGGCCGCGGCTTGTACTTTTCCATTGGAGGGGAAAAGCCGCCGGGGCGGCAAACCGTGTTGCGTGTGCCGCCCGGCCGAGCTCGCGACCTCTGATGAGTGCAATTTCGGGGGCCAACCGCCTGCCCCGCGCAGTGGGTTGGATTGACATTCGTCCATCCGTCGAGGGACTGCTCATGTCCGTCAGATCTCGATCCGCAGTGGCTTTACTGCTGGCCACTTGCTGCCTCACCGGTTGCATGACCGACTATGGGTTCCAGTCGGGCTTGTTGGGCATCCCCACGCCGGTCAGCCCGTTCTGGCAAAAAGATCTTGAAGATACTTACTGGATCAAAGAACGGTACGCTCGCGTACCGATTCTGGGCCCGATCACCTCGGGCGGTCCGCCGCGGGCTCTGGATCCGCCCACGCCTGACGAGATCTGGCGTGCCATGCCGACCGTGCAGGGCGGTCTGCCGTTCCTGCACGAGGTGCAGCGGAACAACGTGCGGATGACCGTGGAACCGATCGCCGACTACGTCGATCCGCCCCGGTTCTATCCGTTGATCGGCTGGGCCCAGCAGCACCACGCGCACTACAAGTGCACGGTGTACTACACCGAAGTGACGCGCGTCGGCTGGCCGATTCCGTACACCACCATCGACGAAGACGCCGTGGAAGTGATCTACATCGACCACAACCACTTCCACATCGTGGGCGACGTGAACGGCGGTGTCGACAGCAACTACCCGCCGCCCAACCCGTTGCACTAAACCCGACCCTTCCCGGGGTCATTGCCAGTGAAACCATCGACACGCCCCGGGACCAGAGTCCGGGGCGTGTTGCTATTGATGCTGGCAGTTATGGCAGCGGGCGACGGCGCCGCGGCCCGGGAAGTACCCAGGCCGGCGAGTTCTGTCCGCCGGCGGCGGCCGTTTCGGCTTGTCAGCCGTGAGGGCCGCCGGATACGATGCCGCCCCCCTACGAGGTACCGCGCCGACCAGGCGGAGCAGCGCGGTCTCCGGTTGCGCCGCCAGGGGAACCGCACGGCGCAGGGCAGCGGATGCACTATCAAACCAATCTCCAGCGAGGCTCGCGGTACTGGCCACGGCCCACGAGCCCTCGCTCCCCAGTGATAGCAAGATTTGAGGTGCCTCCCGTGAACAAGCCGATGCGATGGCCGGCTAGCTGGGCGGTCCTATGCCTGGTCTTATCCCACGTGCCGGCCCTGGCCGACCAGGCCGATGACCAGTTCGACGTCGCCGCCGGCCATTACGCCCGGGCTCGCTGGGAACTCGCCTGGCATGAGTTCGACCAGTTTCTCAAGCAGTACGGGTCGCACCCCCGGGCGGACGACGCCCGTTTCTTTCGCGGTGAAAGCGCGATGCAATTGCGGCGCTATCGCGAAGCCCGCGATGACTACCGCCAATACCTGAAAAGCGGCGGCACCCGGCATGCCACGCTGGCCCGGTTCCGCATCGGCGAGGCCGGCTACTTGTTGGCCGATGGTCCACAAGCCATCCAGGATTTGCAGTTCTTTCTCAACGAGCATCCCAGCGATCCGCTGGCGATGCGAGCATTGCCGTACCTGGCCGAACTGCAGTTGGCTGCTGGCGACGTGGAGGCCGCCGAGCGGTCGTTTCGCCATGCGCTGGAGCAGTTTCCACGCGGACCCTTGGAAGACGAATGCCGGCTAGGCCTGGCCCGCTGCTTGCAGCGCCGGCAACAACTGGACGAGGCGGCCCTGTACTTTCGGGCCATTGCGGCCAAACGGGGCAGCCCCTTGGCTCCCCGGGCTCAGTACAGTCTGGCTGCGGGCGAGTACGCCGCCGGTCGGATCGAAACCGCCATGGCCGAGTACCAGCGGTTGATCGATCAGTACCCCGATAGCCCTTGGGCGGCCAGGGCGATGATCGGCCAGGCGCGGTGCCTGCACCATCAGAACCGCCACAAGCAGGCCGAGGCGTTGCTCCGCCCACTGACGGCAGACCCGGTCGTGGCGGTGGAAGCCGGTTTATGGCTGGGCCTTACCTACAAGGCACGCGGCGAGTGGGACAAAGCCTATCAGGCGTTGACCGCGGCATCCCAAGCCACCAAGCCCGACGATCAGCGACTGCTGGTCGCGGCTGTGCTGTTTCATGCGGCGGACTCCGCGCGCTTGATGAACGAGCTGACCACCGCACGGCGTCTGTACGACCGCGTGGTGCAAGGCTGGCCCGAGAGCACGCTGGCGATCGACGGCCAGCTCGGCCAGTTGCTGACGGCGCTCGCGGCCGAGGATCACGCCGAGGTCGATCGACTTGCTCAGAAACTAACCGCCAATCCCGCGGCTGACCGGCAACGAGTGTATGTCGATCGCGCTTGGGCCCGTTCGCTGCTGACGCGCAAAAAGTACCAGCAGGCCGTGACCGTGTTGTTGCCGCTGCTGAATCGGCAGCCGGCCGCGCCGGTGGACGCCATCGCTCGCGGCCCGGTGAACGACGAAGCAGGCACTTCAACCGAAGAACTCGTGCGCAGCGTGCAGTTGGCATCGGCGGCCTCGCAGGCCGCGGCCGCGAAACTGGGCAACCTGCAACCTAGCGGCGTGGTCGACGTGGAACTGCTACAGCGTGCCGAGGATGAATACCTGCTGGCCGTTGCCTACCAGGGGCTCAAACGTCATCACGAAGCGCTCGTCATCCTCGATCGGGTCTTAATGCACGCCCAGGGCATCCTGGCTGCCGATGCGCACCTGACCCGGGCGGCAGCCTTGCTGGCGCTGGACCGCGATCTCGATGCCTTGGACGATCTGCGGTACTACCGCGCCCATCATCTCCAGGGCGAACAGCGAGCCAACTGCCTGGAAGAACTGGCCGTGCTGCTGGTGAAAGCCGGCCGCCAGGCCGAGGCGCACGACGTGTACCGCGAACTTACGGCTACCGCCGCTGGCGAAGCGTTGGCCACTGCCACGGTACGACTGGCCCAGACGCTGCATGTGACCGGCGAACAGGACTGGTCGGCCGAGCTGTATCAGGCGGCACTCCAGATGCCGGCCTCCGATGAGTTGCGGCAACGCACTCTGACCGGCCTGGCACGGCTGCACACGGCTCGCGATGAAGCCGGCCGGGCTGCTGAAGTGTGGTCGCTGCTGCTCGATCAATATCCAACGGGCAAGGTGGCTGGCGAAGCCGCCTTGGCTCGCGCGCGGCACCTGGCCGACGCAGGGCAAGCGTCCGCGGCGCTGGAACTTTACCAGAAGGTGTTCAACGGCCAGTACGCGGCCGATGGTGAGCAGGTGGCCCTGGCCCAGTGGGCGGCTGGGCAACTGGCCGAGGCTCTCGGGCAACAGGAACAAGCGGTCGCCTGGTACGAACGGCTCGATCGCCAGCATCGCGACGTGCCTTACCGCGACGCGGTGTTGTACCAGTGGGCCTGGGCGATGCGTGACTTGAACTGTCCGCAAGAATCGCTGCGGCTGTTCCAGCGAATCGTCGAGGAGCATCCGGACAGCCGCTACTGGCACGACGCTGGATTCCGCCTGGCCGAAGGCCAGTTTGATGCCGGTCAGGTCGACGATAGCCAGAAGCTGGTCGCCAGGCTGCTCGCGACCGATCCGCCGGCGACGATTGCGCCACACCTGTATTACCTGGCCGGTCGTCAGGCGATTGCCCGAGCCGATTGGGCTGCGGCGGCCGACGCCATGCAACGCGTGGCCGCAAGCGCCAGCGATTCGCTTGCACCGCTGGCCGCATACTGGGCGGCCGAGGCCAACTTCCAGCTTGAGCGGTTTGAGCAGGCCGCTGAAGCGTTCGCCCCGCTGCCCAAGCTGCTGCACGAGACGCGGCCCGACCTGGCTGTCCGGGCCGGCATGCGCCACGCTCAATCGCTGATGACCTTGAAGCAGTGGCGGCGAGCGCTGGCCGCGGCGGACGAAACCATCGCTGCCTATCCGCAGTTTGAACTGCTGTACGAACTGGACTTTGTTCGTGGTCGCTGCCTGGCGGCGCGGGCATTGTTGGACGAAGCCCGCGAAGCCTATCGGGCGGTGCTGCGTTCGCCGCAGGGCGGCAAGACGGAAACGGCCGCCAAGGCGCAGTGGATGATCGGCGAAACGTTCTTCCACCAGCAGAACTACGAAGCGGCACTGCGCGAGTATCTGCGTGTCGAGATCCTGTTCGCCTATCCGCAGTGGCAGGCGGCGGCGCTGCTGCAAGCCGGCAAGTGTTATGAACGGCTGGGCCGTTATGACGAGGCAGCCTCGCTGTTCAGCCGCGTGGTAAGCGAGTTTCCCGATTCGCCCTATAAGGATGAGGCGCAGCAGCGTCTGCCCGTCGCCGAGGCCAAGAGCAAGAACAAGAAGTCATAAGGCGCCGAATTTTCATCAGGACTGATGGCTTATGAAAATCGCCGCCATCCAAGTGTGACGCGCTGCTGAAACGCAGCCGGCAATCCATCAGCACGTGGAACGGAATCTCGATACCTCTAACTTGTGGAAGGATCTCAATATGAATCTGCTGCCTTCGCCGGTGAGGGGCCTGGTGCTGGCGGCCGCGTTGACCGTAATCGCCGCCTTGGCTTACGGCACCGTTCTGGCTGAACAAGAGGTGGCTGAGAACAAACCTGCCGCCACGCAAGAGACCAGTATTCCGGAGTCTAACCTGCTGGAGATCATCCACAGCGGCGGATGGCCGATGTACCCCATCCTGCTGTGCTCGTTCATCCTGCTGGTGTTCACGTTTGAACGGGCGATCTGCCTGCGGCGTTCGCACGTGATTCCCCGGCCGTTTGTGAAGCGGTTCCTGCATCAGCTCAACGAAGGTACCCTTACGCCCGAGGAAGCCCTCCAGCGGTGCGAGGAGGACGGCAGCCCCGTGGCCCAGGTTTTTGCCGGGGCGGTGCGCAAGTGGGGGCGCTCGGCGGTTGAAGTGGAGCAGGCGTTGATCGACGCGGGCGAACGCGTCACCACCAACCTGCGGCGGCACCTGCGCGTGATCAGCGGCGTGGCCACCGTGAGCCCGCTACTGGGCCTGCTGGGCACCGTGGTGGGCATGATCCAGGCCTTCAACGGCATCGCCTACGACGGTGCGATGGGCCGCGCGGAACTGCTGGCCGGCGGCATCGCCCAGGCGCTGCTGACCACCGTGGCCGGCCTGCTGGTCGCGATCCCGGCGTTGATCCTGCACCTGTTCTTCGCTGGCTGCGTGGATCGGCGAATCATCGAGATCGACGCCCTGGGACAGGAAGTGGTGCAGTTGGTTTCGGAAGATGCCGGCGAACTGAAGCGCCGTAAGGGACGCAAGAGCGAAGCGGCAGCCAAAGCCGCATAACAACGGCGCAAGCGGTGTACCGGATCGATTGATGCGAATATCCATAGGCCGCCCGATCGGCCGCGCGGGGTAAGGGCGCTGTCATACCGCGGGTAGGACAGGCTTTCATCCTGCGCGGGCCTCGGGAGGCAGCGCCGATTTCATATGAGCAGGGCAAGCCCATGCCACTGAAGACGTTTCGCGACGAAGAGCCAACCATCAACCTGACGCCGATGATCGACGTCGTGTTTCAGTTGGTGATCTTCTTCATGGTCGGGACCACGTTCTCGCAGATGGACCGGCACATCGAGCTGCAGGTGCCGGAAGTCAGCGACCGTGGCGCGCTGACCGCCGCGCCCGAGAAGCGCGTGGTCTGCGTGCTGCGCGACGGCCGGATCACCCTCGACGACGAGTTCGTTACCCTGTCCGAACTGGAACAGCAGTTGGCGGCCGTGCGCGCGCAATATCCGGGCCTGGGTGTGACCGTGCGGGGCGACGGCCGGGCATCGTTTCAGCCGGTTGCCGAAGTGCTCAACGCCTGCAAACAGGCAGGCATCAGCGAACTGGCCATTTCCGTGAAACTCGCCCAGCCCAAAACACGGTAGGCCATGATTATCGGTTTGGATTCCCTCTGGCAATTCCTGACGTCCACCGACTTTCTGTTGTGGGTCGTGTGGTCGGGCATGGCATTGCTCACCGTGGGTTTGCTGATCCTGATGCAAACGCGGTGGGGACGCTCGCGGCCGCTGCGCAAATGCGTGGTGCTGTCGCTGCTGGCCCATTTGCTCTTCTTGAGCTACGCAGCCACCGTCAAGATTGTGACCAATGGCCGCGGCCGCCACGAAGACACCAAGATTCAGATTGCCGAAGACGAATCGCACGAGAACTCGCAGGATCTGCAAACCCGCGAGCTGGCTGCCTGGGAACGGCCGACCCCGACCGAACCCAACGACACAACGGCACCGGTGCCGCCGGTGAAACCGGATCAGCCGCTGGAGCGTGCCCAGGTTGACCAGGTGGACTCATTGCCGCCGGCGATGACCGCTGGCGTGGTCGACGATACCAGCTCGCTGGAGGCCGCGCCCAACCTGGCCACCTCGGCCCCGGCCCAGGTACTGGAAACCGCGGTGCCGATGGACGAGGATCGCGGTGCCCCGGCGGCTAGCACGGCGACCGCCGCGGCCGCCATCGAGGCGCCTCGGGCCAGGCAGCAGGAAGCCCCGCAGGCGCCCATGCCGGAATCGCAGCACCTGGCCCGAGCAGAGGGCAGCGGCATGGAAGGGCCGACCATCGACGCGACGGCGCCGCCCGAGGGGCCGCTGCGTTCGCGGCTGAGCAGCGAAGCCGGGGCGGTGCCGCAGTTGGCTCCGGCGCCGCAAACGACGTCGCCCGAGGTCCTGGCCGACACAGAAGCCGGTTTGACGCAGATGGCCGTCGATCCGGTTGCCGCCAAGGCCGTGATGGATGCGGTGAGCAGCGTGGTGCGTGTGATTGCGCCCAGCCAGCGGTTATTGATGCCGCGTGCTGATGCCGCGCGAGGCGTGGTGCCGGTGGCGAAGTCGCACGCCGGCGAGTTGAGCCAGCCGCAAGACAGTCCGCCGCCACCGTCGGAGATACAGCCGCGGCAGTTGGCCACGCACGACGTGCCGGAGATGTATCGTCTGCGCGTGCAGCCCAACCGCGAGCAACTCGTGGCGATGCGTGGCGGCAACGCGGCCACGCAGACGGCGGTACGGCAAGCGCTCAACTGGCTGGCCGCCAATCAAAGTCCTGACGGCCGCTGGGATGCCAGCCTGCACGGGGCCGGCCAGGAACATAAGGTGCTGGGCCACGACCGCGATGGCGCGGGCGCGAACGCCGATACCGGCATCACCGGCCTGGCGCTGCTGGCCTTCTTGGGCGATGGTCACACGCACCGTACCGGCCCTTACCGCCACGTGGTGCAGGCAGGCCTGAACTTCTTGATTCGTAGCCAGCGATCCAACGGCGATTTGAGCGGCGACGCCGAAATGTACGCCGCCATGTACTGCCATGGGATGGCCGCGTTCGCGCTGGCCGAAGCGTATGGCATGACCGGCGATCCGGAGTTGCGGCCGGCGGTGGAACGTGCCATCAGTTATACGTTGTCGGCCCAGCATCCGACGCAGGGCGGCTGGCGTTACCGGCCCGGCGACGCGATCGGTGATACCAGCCAACTGGGCTGGCAGTTGATGGCGCTTAAGAGCGCGCAACTGGCGGGCATCGAAGTCCCGGTGGCAGCCCGCAACGGGATGATCCGCTTCCTCAAGAGCGTATCGCACGGCAAGCACGGCGGCCTGGCCAGCTACCGCGCGGGCGAACAAGCCAACCGCGTGATGACTGCGGAGGCCCTGTTCTGCCGGCAGTTGCTCGGCATGACCAGGAGCAATCCGGCCAGCGAAGAGGCCGGCGACTACGTGCTCCAGGAACTGCCCGGCCAGGGCGAGCAGATGAACCTCTACTACTGGTACTATGCCACGCTGGCGATGTACCAACTGCAAGGCAAGTATTGGGACGCCTGGAACGAGGCCTTGCAGGCGACGCTGTTACCGCGGCAGGAAACGAGCGGCCCCAACCAGGGAAGCTGGGCTCCCGATAACTGCATCTGGGGAGGTTATGGCGGCCGCGTGTATTCCACGGCCATGGCCACGCTCTGCCTGGAAGTGTATTACCGCTTTCTGCCCATCTACGCGCAGAAGAACCAGCCGCTGCGGCGCTAAGTACCGGATAGTTCTTTGTTCAAGCGCGAAGCGCCTATGCGTGCGCATCATCGGCGCAGGGGGTGGTCCATTCCCCGGATGCGAGCAGCTGGGCTACGCGCTTCGTAGACGTGGGCGGCGGCTTCTCTTTTTCTCTTCGCTGGTCCCCTCTGGTTCCGGCACAGGATGTGCATTGAGGGCCGGGGGCACTGCGCGCAGCGACCTCTCCACGCTGATGCTCTGCGCCTCGCACGGCTGCCGCTACCGCAAAATCTGAAGGAACGGTCGCCGCAGAGGAAACGGGCGGCTGACGGCGGCTGGTCGTTTGCGATCCAACCTGGTCGCAAGTGCGACAGTTTGTCCGGTCCGTCCCACTCCTCCACGAGGGCCCCGCTTCATGGTCAGAATCGCCATCATCATTGGAAGTACCCGGCCCGGTCGCGTGTGCGAACAGGTGAGCCGCTGGGTCTACGAGCACGCGCAGCGGCGCGACGATGCCGAGTTCGAGCTGGTTGACCTGGCCGACTATGACTTGCCGCTGCTGGATGAGCCGATTCCGCCGTCGCAGGGCCAGTATTCCCAGGAGCACACCAAGCGCTGGGCGGCGAAGATTGCTTCGTTTGATGGCTACGTGTTTGTGACGCCCGAGTACAACCACGGCATCCCCGGCGCGCTGAAGAACGCTCTCGATTATCTCTTTGCCGAGTGGAACAACAAGGCGGCCGGGTTCGTGGGCTACGGTGGCGTGGGCGGTGCCCGGGCGGTTGAAAGCCTGCGGCTGGTGATGGGCGAGTTGATGATCGCCGACGTGCGGGCTCAGGTGGCACTATCACTGTTCACCGACTTTGAGAACTTCTCCACGTTCAAGCCTGCGGCGCACCATGAGCGGTCGCTCAGCACGATGTTCGACCAGGTTATCGCCTGGAGCAAAGCGCTCCGCCAGGTGCGCGAACAGGCGGTTTGAACGCTGGAGCGTTACCGATTGCCGGTGCGGACATTGAGAAGCGGCGAGGCAGAGCGCGATCGCATAGCCTGGCGGTGTTTGTCGGAAGCTGCCGGCAAATGCCCGCAGCGCTATCCCCGTCGAGGCGGCCCAATCACAGAGTTGTCCAAACGTATGTAGGGAGTGAAGCGATGAATAGCAGGTTGCTCACACGCCCGTGGATGGCAGTCGCCGCGTTGGCGATCGCTCTGGCGGCCATCGACCTGACGCTGGCCCAGCCGCGGCAGGGCCCCAAGGAAGGCGCCGGTCCCCGCGAAGAGCCCAACAATCCCCGCAATGGCGAAATTGTGCAGAAGCGTGGCGACTCAAGCTATGCGCCGGTGCATATCACGGAGGACTTTCAGACCATCTACGACAAGATGGTGAAAGAAAAAGACGCCGTGATGGCCAAGCAGCGCAAGCTGTTGGAAGAACGTTACGACCTGAGCAACCGCCCGGCCAGCGACGGCACCAAGTTCTCCGACCGCGACAAGCCCATCCAGGAAGGCGTGCGCGTGAAACTGCCCGAGGGCGTGGGCAGTTGGGAAGAGCTGGCGGCGATGAGTCCGGAAGAGATCCGCGAGAAGGACCTGTTCCCCAAGGGCTTTTTGCCGCTGCCGCACGTGAATCATCCCGAGGGCGGCATGGTCTTCCCGGCCATGCAGATCAAGGAGATCGAGAAGCAGGAAGGACGCGACCTGACACGGTTTGATCTCGACTACGACATTCCCGAGCATTTTCTGCCGGCGTTCCCGCCGCCGATCTACCTGACCACGCGGCCCGACCTGGGCGACGTGTCGCAAGGCGAATTGGTCACGCTCCAGAACTTTTTCCGGCTGTTCGACGGCATCCTCACGCCCAAGCAGCTCGATGGATTGCGGCTATTGCTTACGCCATTCCCGCAGCAGCAGTTCAACGCCACCAGCGACCGCCGCAGCAAGAACCCCAGCATGGGCGTGGCCTGTTTCGATTGCCATGCCAACGGGCATACCAATGCGGCGTTCCACCTGGTGGGCGATATCCGGCCGCAGGAGTTCCGCCGCCGCATCGATACGCCCAGCCTGCGGGGCGTGAACGTTCAGCGGTTGTTCGGCAGCCAGCGGGCGTTGCGCACGGTGGAAGACTTCACCGAGTTTGAACAACGGGCCGCGTACTTTGACGGCGACCCGGTGATCGGGCTCAAGAAGGGCATCAACATCCTCGAACGCGGCCACCAGGTACACAACATGGCCGAGTTCCAGGAGCTGCTGGACTTCCCGCCGGCACCCAAGCTCGACATCTTCGGCAAGCTCATTCCGGAGAAGGCCACCGAGGCCGAGCTGCGCGGACAGGCCCTGTTCTTCGGCAAGGCACGCTGCGGCGAGTGCCACCCGGCTCCGAATTACACCGACGGCACGATGCACGATCTGCAGGTGGCGCGGTTTTACAAGCCGCGGATGATTAACGGCCGGGTCGCCGATCGCGAAGGCCCGATCAAGACCTTCCCGCTGCGCGGCATCAAGGATTCGCCGCCATACCTGCACGACGGCCGGCTGCTCACGCTGGAAGACACGATCGAGTTTTTCAACCTGATCGTGGGCGCGCAGTTGACCAAGGAAGAAAAGGCCGACCTGCTGGCGTTCCTCAAAACGCTGTAGGGCAGGGGGGCCGTGGTTGCTTCCTTGGACAGCGGCGGTTAACCCTTGAGCACGTCGTTCCAGCTCAGTTCGTGCGGCATCACGCCACGCTTGATCGACACGGCCGAGGTGAGGCCCGCGGCCTCGCCCATCGGCACCGAGTTGCCGGTCACGCGGTAGCTGGAGTGCGCGATGAAATCGCCGCTGATGCAGCGACCGGCCATCATCAGGCCGTCGACATCGGCGGCGATCAGCGATTGCAGCGGGATATCGTACGGCTTGACGCCCGCCTTGCGGTACTTGGCGACCTCGGCCGGGTTGGAGCCATCGGCAAAGACGTTGTGCACGTCGATGCCGAACTTCGCCCGGCAGATGGCGTCCTTGTGCCGCAGGCCGGAAACGATATCATCGGCCGTGATGGTGTACCGGCCGCGGATACGTCGCCCCTCGCGCACGCCGATCTGTTCGGCGGTGGCCACCACGGCGATGTCTTTCCACGGGCCACCCAGTTTGCGCAGGCCATCGACGATGGCGAACACTTCCGCCCGGGCCCGGATCGTGGCCTCGGTGATGGCTCCGGCATCATTCGCCGGCACGCCGTACTCGTGGTTGGTCATCAGCGAGTAGATGCCGCTGTGCAGATGCCGCAGCGTGGGCGCGTTGTACGAGGGATTGATGCCGGCCTCGCGCATCAACTTCAGCAGCCGCGGCTTGGCTTCCACGCCGTTCTCGCGGATGTATTCCTGGACGCCGTTCATATCGATGCCCGTCAGCAGGGCCATCAGCGTCATGGGCTGGCATTCGCACTTGGGACCAAAGCCGACATCGAACTGGCAGCCGGCTTGCGCGGCCAGGTCGCCATCACCCGAGCAGTCGATGAACCGGTCGGCGGTCCACGCCTGGCGGCCCGACTTCGATTCGGTGATAACGGCGACCACGCGCTTGTTGGCGTCGGTGACGGCGCCCACCACCATCGTGTGCAGCTGGATCTTGATGCCGGCCTCGACGCACTTTTCTTCGAGAATCAGCTTCAGCAGTTCGGGATCGTAGACCGTGCCCGAGGTTTGCTTGGCGACGCTGCTGCCGCGGGCGGCGAGGTCGTTGAGGATTTCGCGCATGATGCCGGTTTTGTTCTCGGCATCGAGAATCTTGGTCAGCAGGCCCGCCGTCCACACGCCGCCCAGGCAGCCTGCCATTTCGATCAGGCGGACCGACATGCCGGCCCTGGCGGCGGCCAGTGCGGCGCCGATGCCGGCCGGACCGGCACCGCAGACGAAGACGTTGGTATGGCCCACGACCGGGATTTCGCGCTGCGTTTCCAGCAACCGTCCGCCGGGCAGCAGACGGCCGTCGGTGCGGAGCACGTCGCCGGTGACGCGGTAACCGTTTCCACCCTCGTTGCCGGGCCGCGTGTCCTGGCCGCTTGCGGCGGTATTCACCAACAGCGAGAACGGCTGAAGCACGGCTCCGGCAGCCATGGCTTGGATAAAGTGCCGTCTGTCAGGGGAAGGCATCTGCTTGGTCATGGGCGTACCTGTACGAACCAAATGGCATCAACCTGCCGCCCGCGCGAGACCAGCCCGGCGGGTAACCCATCTCCCCGCCCATCAAACGCGTGGACTGAACCGCGAACCAGGGGGGATACTAGCCTAGGCTAACGTACCGGCGGCGCCAGGGCCAGAGTGAAGTGGGGGCCGGGGCGCAGCGGGGGGGCTACGTTTCCTGCCGCTGGAGGAACAGCGGCATCAGCAGCATACCGGCCAGAAAGCCGCCGATGTGGGCCCACCAGGCGACGCCGACGACTTCTTCGGCGCCGATACTCAACGTGCCGTACGCAAGCTGGGCAAAGAACCACAAGCCCAGGTAAACCACGGCCGGAATCTCGACCAGGATCGGGAAGAATAGGATCGGAATCAGCGTGATCACCCGGGCTGTGGGAAACAGCAGAAAGTACGCGCCCAGCACGCCCGCGATGGCTCCCGATGCGCCAATGGTGGGAATGGGGCTGGCCGGATTGACAAAGTAGTGCGTCAGGCCCGCGATGATGCCGCACAGCAGGTAGAACACCAGGAAGCGGCCCGGGCCCATCCGGTCCTCGACGTTGTCTCCAAACAAGAACAAGGCCCACATGTTGCCGATCAGGTGCATCCAGCCGCCGTGCAGGAACAAGCAGGTGATCAGTGTCCACCACAGCGCCGGCTCGTGCGTCAGATGAGCCGGCGTCAAACCCAGCGAGGCCACCAGCCGCTCAAGCTGCGCGTCGTTCATCCGCAACTCCTGGAAGAACACCAGGCCGTTGAGCAGGATGAGCAGCCACGTGACCACTGGGAGGCTGCGTGACACAATCGTATCTTTGAGCGGTATCATCGCCGGCCCTGGGCTCGGGACATGTTAGCAACGAGGGGCAGCGCGCATGGTCTGCGAGCCTGCAATCCGCGCAGCGCCTGGTACGGCAATTGCACGGGCTGCCAGGGTTGGGCTGCACATTCTCCCTGATGGATCCACGATCATGAACGAACGCAAACTTGGTGCCAGCGGGTTGAGTACCCCTCCGTTGATCCTGGGCGGTAATGTCTTCGGTTGGACGGCCGATCAGGACGCCTCGTTCGCGATCCTCGATGCGTTTGTCGCCGGGGGCGGCCGCATGATCGACACGGCCGACATGTACTCCACCTGGGTGCCCGGCAATCAAGGCGGCGAGTCCGAATCGATCATCGGCGCCTGGCTGGCCAAACGCGGTCGGCGCGACGACGTGCTGATCGCCACCAAGGTGGGCATGGAAGTGCAGGGTTCCAAGGGGCTCGCGCCCGAGCGGATCGCCCAGTCGGTGGAAGGCTCGCTGCGGCGGCTGCGCACTGACTATATCGACCTGTATTTCGCCCACCTGGACGATGCCGATACCCCACTAGAAGATACGTTGGCGGCGTTCGATCGGTTGGTAAAGTCGGGCAAGGTGCGGGCGATCGGCGCCTCGAACTACAGTGCCGAACGGTTGCATCAGGCCCTGGATATCAGCGCTGAAAAGGGGCTGGCCAGCTACACGGTGCTCCAGCCGCATTACAACCTGGTGGAACGTGCCAAGTTTGAGGGGCCGCTCCAGCAACTGTGCCAGCAGCGCAACGTGGCGGTGGTGCCGTACTTTGCGTTGGCCTCGGGCTTCCTGACCGGCAAGTACCGCAGCAAGGCCGACCTGGAAGGCAAGCCGCGCGGCGGCATGGTCGAGCAGTACTTGAACAGCGGCGGCCTGGACGTGCTGGCTGCCATGGACGAAGTGGCCGCTGAAACCGGCGCCACGCTGGCCCAGATTGCCTTGGCCTGGCTCGCGGCTCAACCAACCGTGGCGGCGCCCATTGCCAGCGCGACGAGCGTCGCCCAGGTGGATGAGCTGCTGGGAGCCGTGCGCCTGGAACTCACGCCGCAGCAGTTGGCCAAGCTCAACGAGGCCAGCAGCAGGATGGGGTCAGCGTCGACTTGAGTCGCCCAAGGCAACGGGCTGCGGTAGCGGTGTGGCGGCTTCTTCCGCATCGGCCAGCGGCAGCCACAGCTCAAAACGGCTGCCGCGACCCAGTTCGCTGTCGCACTGGATGTACCCTCCCAGGGCTTCGGCGATGCGGGCGGCGATGGCCAGCCCCAGGCCGGCGCCGGCAATGCCGCTGCCGCGCACGTGCTGCGCGCGGAAGAACGGTTTGAAGATCGCCTGCATATCCTCGGCGGCGATCCCGCGTCCATGATCCACCACGGCGATGGCTGCTTGCGAGCCGTGCTGGCTCAAGATCAGTTCTACCGGCGAGCCCGGCTCGCTGTACTTGAACGCGTTCTCCACCAGGTTGTCGAGCAGCCGAGCCAGCAGGGTGGGCGAGGCGGTCACCTGGCAGCGGTCGGACGTATCAATGTGCAGTTGCAGATCCGCCTGACGCGGGAGCTGCCGCCAGCGGTCGGGGTAATCGGCCAGCCATGACGCGAGGGAGATCGTCGCCAGGTCGGGCAGGGCGGCATCGCCGTCGGCACGCGCCAGAAACAACAGCGACTCGGTAATGCTCTTAAGCTCCTGGGTCTGGTTGCGCAGCACTTCCAGCGTGGCCGCGTATTCCTCGGGCGAGCGCGGCCGCCGCAGCGCAACTTCGATCTGTCCCAGCAGCACGGTGATCGGGGTGCGCAGCTCATGGGCCGCATCGCCCGTGAACCGCCGCTGCTGTTCGTAGGCTTTCTGGCGGTGATCGAGCAGGGCGTTGAAGGCGCAGGCCAGGTCGGCCAGCTCGTCGCGCGTGTTGCCTACCGGTAGCCGCGTCTGGAAATCGGCGCCTTGGATTGCCCGGGCGTCGGCGGCCATATCAAGCACCGGTTGCAAGGCCCGGCGGCAGAAGCACCGGCCCAAGGCGGCCGCCGCCAGCCACACTCCCAGCGGTAACAGGCAGACCAACAGCAGCAAGCGGTACAGCTCAAAGTGCAGCGGTCCGGTCGGCTTGGCGACGACGATGACGATCTGGTCGAACTCGTCGAGCTCGCGGTTGATTCGCTGCGGGGCAGGTGCGATGAGCTGCCGTTGCAGCACTTTCCAGCCTTCGGACATGCCGAGCGTTTCGTCATCGATGGCGGCCGTGCCCGATGCGAAGGCCTTGGCGTGAGCCACCAGTTCGGGGCTGGCATTGCGCGATTGTTCCACCACTTGATTCTGATCGCCGATCACAACCCACTGCACGGCGTCAGCGTCGTCAGGGTTGCCCAGGTCGATATCGTGCTCCAGCGGCTGCCACTTCACTTCTTCCGGCTCGACTTCAACGGCAGCCACCAGGGCATGGAGCGCCGCGTTCAGGTGTTGGTCGAACTGCTGCACCAGGCGATTACGGACCACCACGTAGAAAATGGTCGAGTACACCAGCAGCACGACGGCCAGTGCGGTCAGGAAGAACAGCGAGACGCGATGGACGAGCTTCATTCCTGGCCCTCCTCTCCGGGCGCTTCGAGCACGTAGCCGCGGCCCCGGCGCGTCTGGATCACCCGGGGACCGTACTGCTCCAGCTTGCGGCGCAGCTCCTTGATGTGCACCTCGAGCGTGTTGGAGAGCCCATCGAAGTTCTCGTCCCATACGGCCTGGTAGATCCGGGTGCGGGACAGGACCTTGCGCGGGTTGCGCAGAAAGTACATCAGCAGCGACAGTTCCTTGGCGGTGAGGTCCAGGGGATGCCCGGCCCGGGTGGCACGCTGCGTTTGCAGATCGACTTTGATGTCGAGAAACTCCAGCACCACGCTGCTGCGTTGGCCAGGGCGGCGCAGCAGGGCCCGAATCCGGGCCAGCAATTCATCGAACGCAAACGGCTTGGTGAGGTAATCGTCGGCTCCGGCATCCAGGCCGGTCACACGCTCGGCGACGCCATCGCGGGCGGTGAGAAACAGCACCGGCGTGGCCGTGTCTTGTTGACGGAAACGTTGAAGCAGTTGCAGGCCGTCGATGCCGGGCAGCCACCAGTCGAGAACCACCAAATCCCATTCCTCAAACTGCAAACGCGCCCAGGCGGAGTGGCCATCGGCCGCGTGGGCAATCTGGTAGCCTTCCTCGGTCAAACCGCGGACAAGGAAGTCGGCGATGCGGGGTTCATCTTCGACGATCAGGATGCGGTTACTCACCTTGGCACCTCGCAGGTGAATGCGCTGCCTGCCGGCGGCCAGCGCTACCTGCATCATACGTGGTTGAAGGCCGCGCCACGCGGAAGATGAAGCCGATTTTAGGAACGGTTCACGATGGTTTCAGGTGGCACGGCTACGATTGGCCGCAGAACATCGTTCATCCCCGTGGCGGCCCGCAGGCCGCCTGTGCCAAGGAGAAGAAGTGGTATGCGAGCCCTGGTCCGGTTTCTCAAGCGTGCCATGGCAGCCGAGCCGCTGACGCTGCCGGCCGACAGCACCGACATGACCCTGCACGACGCAATCCGCTTGTGCCACGGCCGCGTGCGCGTGCAGCCGGCTCATGGCCCGGAACCGATTCACCCGATCGGGGTGTGCCGCTACCGCTCCGAGCACGAGCTGCGGGAGCAGTGGCGGAAACTGGAGCAGGGCTTGCCGGCAGGCGCCAAGGTGACAGTGGTGCTGCAACTGGACGAGCAGCTTCGTACCAGCCCTCGCGAACTGGTCCGCCGCCGCAACCACGCCGATCGGCTGGTGATCGTTCCCCGGGCAGGGCACTGGCCCTGGACGGACAGTCTGGGCGATCTGGCCCTGGCTTCGACGGCCTTGGGCTGGAGCTCGATCGAAAGCTGCCGGAGTCTGGGCGACGCCATCGACCACAACATCGCGACGCTGGAAGAAGACCGGCAGTTATTCCTGGTGCTGCCGGCGCGCGGCTAGTTGAGCCGGTCGACTTCGCCCAACATGCTCTGCTTCGCATGGTCACCCCGTAGCCAGACTGGCTGCGGGGTTATTTATTCCGGCTGGGGCGAACGCCACGTTCGGTGTACGAACGGTACTCTTCGCGGTACGCCGCCGGTGGACGGCTGACCGCGCTTTCGCGCAGGCCACGCAGCGCATCGTCCTGGCCGCCGCCGCTGCTGGGACGCAGACCCAGGTTACGCAGTCGGTTGCGCGCGATCTCGCCTTCGACGCCGGGTTGCCTGGCCTTGTTCAGGTCCTGCTCCATGCGGCGGAGGAACTCCTGCGCCTCTTCCTTGGTCATGTTGATTCGCTTGAGCAGATTCGGGTCGGGCGTTTCTTTGGCGAGTTCTTCGCGCAAATGGCGCAGCGCCAGGTCGGTCGCCTTGTTGGCGTACTCCAGGTTGGGATCTTCGCCACCCGGCTCGCTGGCATTGTGCGCGGGGCGATTGCCCATGCCCGGCTGCGTGGGCGACTGCGCACCGGCACCTGAGGGGCCCGGCTGGCCGTTGGGATTGCTGCCGATGCCGCCGCCTTCATCCGGCCGGCCTTCCTGGTCGGCGCGCTGCTGCTGTTCGCGCTTGCCGGTGGCGCCGGGCTGCTGCTGTGGTTGCTGACCCTGCTGCGGTTGGCCTTGCTGGTTGGGCATGGGCTGTTGCTGTTGGCCAGGGTTCTGGCCGGTGGTGCCTTGGCCCTCGCTGGTGGAGCCTTGGCGGCTTTGCGAACCGGAACCAGCCCGCTCGCCGGCCTTGCCGGTTTGGCCGTCGGCCTCGGTCTTGTCGCCGGCCATGGAGCTATCTTCGCCGCGGCCGGAGCCGGGCGCTTGCGAGGCGCCTTCATCGGCGGCCGTGTTCTGGCCGGCGCTGCCGGTACCTTGCTGGTTCGCAGCCTGACCGCCGCCGTCCTTGCCACCGCCGGAACGGTCGCCCGAGCTATCGCCCTGCGAGCTGGATTCGTGCTTGCTGTGGCTGGGCGATTGCGGGTTGTTGGGATCGTTGGGCGTTTGCGGCGGACCTTGATCGTCCTGCTTGCCCTGCTTGGGCTTGGCAGTTTCGTACGGCTGGGGGCTGCCCTTGTCGCTGCCCTCGGGATTACCGGCGCCGCCGGCGCCCTTCTCCTGGCTGGGGTCGCCGCCCTGGTTGGCGGCGTTGGCGTCCTTGTCACCTTCGGGCTTGTTCTTGTTCGCTTCCTGATTGGGCTTGGTGTGGCCGCCCTGACCTTGGGCGTCGGTACCTTCCTTGGTGGCGGCGTCGGGCGTATCGCGGCTTTCTTGGCTCTGCGTCTTGCCGGCCCGCTGGCCGTTGGCGCTTTCGCCATTCTCAGGCTTTTCTTGGCCCGAGGGCGTGGTCATGTCGTCCTTGGTGTCCAGGCGTTCTTTGCCGCCGCCCTGCTGCTGGCCACCGCCTTTTTGCGTACTCTTGCCCCGCGGATCGCTGGGCTCGTCGCCCGCGCCGGGCTGATCGCTGGAAGGCGATTGCGATTGCTGATTCGGGTTGTTCTGACCCTGGCCTTGCTGACCGCCGCCGGCTTGTGGATCGCCGCCTTGCGGGGCCGACTGCTGGTTGTTGCCGCCGGGCTGATGACGGTCGGCCGCGTTCTGCTGGCCGCCCTGAGGCTGGTTGCCCATGTTGCCGGGCTGCTGTTGATCCTGGTTGCCCTGATTCTGATTACCGGGCTGTTGCTGATCCTGCGATTGTTCGCCCTGCTCGGGTTGTTTCTGCTCGCGGTGCTTGAGCAACTCCTCGATCACCTTGCCGGGATCACGCTGCGGATCGACCGGTTCTTCTTTCTGCGAACCCTGTTGATCGCCCGGCTGTGCGCCTTGCTGTTGCTGCTGTTGATCGTTGAGACCTTGCCGGCCCTGCGGTTGCTGCCCGTCTTGCTGCGGGTTCTCGCCCTGCATGGGGTCGCCCTGCTGCTGACCGGGCTGCTGCATCGGGTTGCCTTGGCCCTGGCCGGCTGGATCGTTCATGCCTTGCTGAGGCTGGTTTTGATCCTCAGGCTGCTGGCCCTGCTGACCCTCGGCATTCTGCGTGGGCTCGCCGGGCTGCTGCTGATTGGCTCCAGGCTGCTGGTTGCCGGGCTGTTGTTTCTGGTTGGGCTGGCCTTGGTCGTTCTGGCCTTCCTGGTTCTGCCCTTCGCCGTGCTGGCCTTCTTGCGGCATGCCCTGCCGGGGCTGCCCTTGCTGATTGGCGCCCTGCTGGTCCTGGCCTTGCTGCCCTTGACCGCCTTGCCGGTTCTGGGCGTTGGGGTCCTGGTTGCCTTGCTGATGCTGCTGGTTTGCCCGCTGGTTGTTGGCGTCGGGCTTCTGCTGATTGCTTTGTTGCTGCTGCTCACCCTGGGGCGGGTTCTCGCCCTGCTGCTCGGCCGGTTCCACCAGCTTGATGCGCAGCAGATCGCTCTTGGTCGATTGCGCCTCGGGCTGCTTGTTATCGAATGCCAGGGCCCAAAGCTGCACTTCCTCGCCGGCTTGCAGATTGTGTTCCCGCGGCACGAAGGTGTATTGGCCTTCGAACTTGCCGGGGTGAATCTGCTCCAGCAGGTTGTGCTTGATGAGGAGCCGGCCGCTGGCTTGGGCGCGTTCGCCCAGGATGGCCACGCGCGACAGTGCGAAGTCCGGGTCCTCGGCCGCGACGGTGATGGCGAGCTGCCCGTTGATCGGCAATTCGACCATCCGTTCCGACGGTTGCCGAATGGAGACCACCGGCGGATCATCGGGGATGACGTTGATCTTGTAGCGGATGGGACGCGGGTTCTCGTGCCCTTCGCTGTTCACGAAACGGATCTGGTAGCTTTCGTGCTCGGGGCGGTTGCGTTCGCCGGGCCGTTCGCTCAGCCGCAGCGGGAAGCTCACGCTGGCGATGCGCCCCTGGTGCTGCATCCGCAGGTCGGCGCGGCCGTCGCAGTTGAGGTCCAGCCAGGCCTCGCGGATGTCCTGGTTGGCTTCGGCGCGCACGGTGACCACCGTGCCCACCAGGGCCTGGATGTCGCCGCCTTCCGAGGGTGGCCGTTCGCGGCCCGTGTAATCGGGGTACTTGTATTCAACCTGCTTGACAGTGATCGCGGGCGGCGTGCGTACCACAACCTGGTATTCGGGGCTGCGGGCGTCGCCGGCTTGGATGTAGTAGCTCACCGACTCCTGCAAGCCGTCCACGCCGCCAGGCAGCAGCGTTTCGAACACGCCCGGCGATTTCTCGCGGAGCGTGATGCGCCGCTCGTTGATCCGCCGCTGCGTATCGACCGACGAATAGACCAACTGAACCGGTTCGCCCCGCAGGTTGTGGACAACCGCCTGAACCTCCACGTGCTGATCGGTGAAGATCTGCGTATCGCCCGGCGTTACTCGGGCAATCTGCACGCGCGTGGGCGCGGCGATGGCCGCCCAGGGGGAGAACACACGCTGGAAGGTTTGCAGCGGGTCCTTAGGCGAGAAGAACTTGTAGAACGCACCGATCGCCATCACGCCAATCAGCACATAGCCCAGGCGGATGAGCCGCGAGCGGTCGACGTGTACCTCGGTATTGACCTGCGCCAGCCGGCTGGCGGCTTGGGCTTCGACCGCCTCGAGCACGGCCGGCGGTGCCGCGTCGCTGTTACGCAACAGCAGCAGGTTCACCAGCGAGTTCTTGAGCGAGGGCAGATTCTGCTCGATCGCAAGGGCCGCGTACACGGCGTTTACCCGCCGCAGCAACAGCGGCAGGATGACCCGCGTGGCGTAGTATCCGCCGCCAATCAGCAGGCCCACCAGGCAGATCCACCGCCCCAGCGTGCCCAGCGGCATGATCCAGTGATCGACGACCGCGATCACCAGCAGCGCCGACAACAGGCCCACCAGCAGCATCACGACGTGCGTGCAGATCTCGACCCACTTCACCTGCTTGCGCGTACGGCCGAGCTGCTGCTCGATGTAGCTGCTGTAGGCGATGGTCGTTTGGCCGCGGCCCGACGTTGCATCTTGCGGCTGCTGAACGGGAGCGGTCGCCATGACGGGGATCTCCTGAAAACCGACCTGGTGGCCGCAACGGACCGTGGAGACGTGCCAAGGTCCGCGGCCGGCACGGGCGGCGTTTGTCCCCCGTGCCGCTGCTCGGTTTATGTCGTGCGCGGTTGCCTTCGCCGCAGACGGGGCTGGGTGCGCACTTAGCGCGCACCTCTGGCGAAAGTATCACCTACAAGTATAGACGCCCGGACGGCCAAATAGATTCCGCGGCCGTGGAAAGTTCTTTGTAACTTGTGGATTCGAGCGAATTTGCGGGCAGTGCCGTCTGGCGGGCGAAGGTGGTCACCCGCCGGCGGCGGTTGGCAAGCGCGACCCGTACAGGCGAGTAAGTTCGCCGCTGACCTTGAGGGGGCATCGCGTGCGGAAGGCAAGTCGCCGCGGCGCAGGCCGACCGCCCGGGGGATGGGCGTCGCGGCAGCCTTGCGGCGCAAGGTTTCTTTCTTGCCGGGCTGGCATACCGCTCGCTGCAAGCTTGAAGGTGCCGGCGCATACGCCAACAATGGGCGGCTGCTTCGGGGAGCTTGCCTGCTCTGTTTGCTTGTTCTGACCTACTGCGAGCCGACCATGACGCCAGTTCAACCGCCTGCCAATCGTTCTCCTGAACCGCTTTTGCCCGGTGCGATTGCCGTTGTGACGGGCGGTGCCAACGGCATCGGCCGCGCCACGGCCAAGCTGCTGACCGCGCATGGGGCCGTGGTGTTCGTGGGCGACTTCAATCCGTTGCAAGAAAACGAGGCCGCGTTTGCCGCCTGGGGCATCAAGCAACTGCCGTGCGATGTTCGCCGCGAAGCGGACGTGGCAGCCTTGATCGAAACGGCGGCGCGGCAGCGCGGCCGCATCGACATCCTGGTGAACAACGCCGGCATCGGGCTCGTGAAGCAGATTCCCGACGTGACCGAGGAAGAATGGGACCGCGTGCTCGATACCAACCTCAAGGGCGCCTTCCTCGCCTGCAAGCACGCGATCCCCTGGATGCGTAAGGCAGGCGGGGGATCGATCGTCAACGTGGCCAGCAACGCCGGTCTCCTTCCCCGGGCTCACGATCCGGTGTACTCGACCAGCAAGGGCGCGCTGGTGGCGTTCACGCGCAGCCTGGCGCTCTGCCACGCGCCCGATCGCATTCGGGTGAACGCCGTTTGCCCTGGTCCGGTGGGCAACACCGGCATGATGAACGCCGATATTGCCGCGGCTCCCGATCCCGATGCCCTGGTGGCAAGCATGATTGCCGCCAGTCCCTTGGCGGCTGCCCATCAGCGGATGATCACGCCCGAGGAAGTCGCGCACTCGATTCTTTACCTGTGCACCAGCGCCGCCGCGATGGTCACCGGCACGATGATCGCCATCGATGGCGGCAAATCGCTGGGCGTGCCGCCCAAGCCGCAGCAGTAGCTTGCGTTCCGCAGGACGCCGGTTCTTGTACGGTGCCGCGGTCCTGAGCCGCGGCCTACCTCTGTCATCGCCCAGCGCGCATCAAAACGCCCAAGTCCAGTTGCGGTACGGTGGCGAGTTGCCGCAACTGGCTTGGGCGTCGCAAGTGTAGGGCAGGTGGGTGGGGGAGGTTCCTGCGCCTAACGGGATTCGACGGACTTGCTCAACGGGACTTCGGGCAGATCACCGCGGAAGATCACGCGGCAACTTGGTGCTGTCGCCCTTTACGGCAGGTTATAGGGTTGACCGTCGGCCCGCTTGCCCATGTAAATCAGCGTCTCTTCGGTGGTGTGGTTCTTCACCGGCACGACGCGGGTATCGCCGAACACAAACTGCGTGATGCCCGGATGCCAACTGCCGTAGTAGAAGTTGTTCACCGCTTCCGGATTGGACACCAGGCTGTAGGTGGTCGTGGTCTGCACGGGGAAGTCGGGCCGCTGGGCCAGCCCATTCACGGCTCCACCCAGGGAACGCGTGCCGCCGATGTACCAGACGACCTGGCCCGGACTCGGCCAGTCGTACGTCGAGCTGCCCAGACGCGTGGGGTTGACGTGTTTCTCGCCCACCAGCGCCGTATAGGTCATGCCGTCGGTCACGCCGCCGATGGTCACGCGCGAGCGGACAGGCATGTTCGGTTCGGTCACGTAGTTGACCGGGTTGATGATGGCCCCGTCGGCCTTGAAGTACGAGGCCGAGGTGTGCGTGATGATCATCGCGCCAGGACCGCTGGAGGTGTAGTACTCATCTGGCATGATGACCGTTCCCACCGCCACGTAGTCCATCGCCTGCGCATTGACCAGGTCGCCGCTGGTGAACACTCGGAAGCCTCGCGTGGGGCACACCAGGCCGTCGGAGCGGAAGTCACGATGGATGGTCAGATTGGGTTCGGCATTCGCGGCTACCCACAGTTGCAGCGAGTTGTAACTGTTCTGGGCCTCCATCATCGGCCACAGCAGCGCGGTCCAACTGTGGTTCCAGGCCGAGTAGCTGGGACCGGCACTGAACGGCGGAAGCTGTTCGCCGTTGCGGTCGGAGTACACTTGGATCGCTGTCCCCAACTGCCGCAGATTGTTGGCGCAGTTGGCGCGACGGGCCGACTCCCGGGCGGCCTGGATGGCCGGCAACAGCATGGCGATCAAGATGCCGATGATGGCAATTACCACCAGCAACTCGACCAGCGTGAAGCCAGGCCGAAAACGGTTCGATCGATACTCCATTGCACAACACTCCCATAAGAAAAAGAACAGAACACAGACATGGGGGCGTGCGAGGTTCGTTCGAAGAAAAGCCTGCAGCGCGCGCTACGGCAGGTCGTAGGGCATGCCGTCGGCGCGGCCTGACATATAGAGCAGGGCCGTTTCCGTGGCGAAGTTCCTGACCGGGACCACACGGGCGTCGCCAAAAGCAAACTGGCAGATGCCGGGATGCCAACTGCCAAACCGCAGGTAGGCGAGATCGGCATCGGCGGCCGAAGCGTTGTTGACCAGAGGGGTGCTGGGATCGGTGGCCAGACCCAGCGCGGCAATCCGCACACCACCGGCGGAACTGCTGCTGCTGAAGTGCAGCAGGTTGTACGGGGCGTCTTCCAGCGTCATGCCCAGCTTTGACGGGTTCAGGTGTTTCTCGCCGACCAGGGCCGTATAGGTCATGCCGTCGGTCACACCGCCGATCGTAACCCGCGAAGTGAAGTTGGTGGCCGAGTAGGCCGCCGGAGCGTTGATGGCTCCGCCCAGCTTGCCTTCGTTGATCAATTGGTTAAGCCCAGCCATGCTGCTGGCGCCCCAGGCGATCAACCGCGACAGGTCGGAGGAACCGCCCCAGGTGCTTTGCGTGGCGGTCAGGCTGACGCTCACGTAATCGGTGGCCTGGCCACCGTACGATGTGTGCCCATTGATGCGGAACCCACGGGTTGGGCAGTAATAGACCGGGGCACGCAACTCTTTGCCCACGGTAAGGCTCGTACCGCCCAACGAACTGGCGGAAAACGTGAGCTGGCGATAAGCCACTTCGTTCTCCATCATCGGCAGCAGCGCCATCCAGCTATGGTTCGACTGGTGGGCGCCCACGCCCATGGGAGGAATCTGTTCACTGTTACGGTCGGAATACAGCAGCACCGCGGTAACCAATTGGCGGAGATTGCTGGCGCAGTTGGCGCGGCGGGCCGATTCGCGGGCAGCTTGAATGGCAGGAAGCAGCATCGCGATCAAAATGCCGATGATGGCGATAACCACCAACAGCTCGACCAGCGTGAAACCAGGCCGATGGCGCAGACGGTGAAACCTCATCTCTTGAACTCCGGCAGGATGAACCCAGATGACAATCGTCGTTCGGTGTGGAGACGCGGTTGATTGCAGGGGGAGGAATTGGGGGGAGCCGACCCGGCAGAGCACCGCCGTGCGAGGCGTGAATGGACGGCGGCACAACCACGATGAATCGGGTGGGGCGGCTTGCTACAATCGGCGGGCGTCGATCGCTGGGGTAGGCCAATGCATAACCGATGCCAAACTGCTGGCGCGCCTCCGTTGGGTGGCAGGAAATGCCACAAAATTCGGGGGAAAAATCGCGAACACACGCCAACAGCGATTGCGATCAGCGCCGCGCGGCATCGCCTGTAGCAAAGGTTTGCGGCACGGTGTGCCCACGAGACAGGCACAGGGGCTTCGGCGACGCAGTACCGCACGGGCCAGGTGCGCCGGAGCGTTCCAACATCTGAGATAGGACCACCATGAAAATTGCCGAGATCCGACTGCATCGCCTGATCGGAGGAACCGTCGACGGCGGCTGGCCCGAAGGTCACGAGCCTGAGGACGACCTGCATACGCTTGTTGAGGTGGTCACCGACGAAGGCCTTACCGGGGTCGGCAGTATCTTTACCAGCTATGGCTTGGCGTCGGCGGCCGTCGAGTTCTTGCGCCCCCTTTGGGAGGGGCAAAGCGCGCTGGAGCCGGAACGCGTCACCGAGCAGATGCGGCAAGCCTGCTTCTGGCAGGGACGCGGCGGCACGGTCGAGCATGCCATCTCCGGCATCGATATCGCGCTGTGGGACGTGTTCGGCAAAGCGTGCGGTCAGCCGGTTTCGCGGCTGTTGGGCGGTTGCTACCGCGACCGGATCAAACCCTACGGCTCGATGCTCTTCGACGAGCCGGGCAAGCTGCGAGAAAACCTGCTGGCCACGCTGGAACGCGGATTTCGGGCGATCAAGCTCGGCTGGCGTCCCTTCGGCCGGACCGGCGATCGTCGCTACGACGAGCTGCTGGTGCGCACCGCGCGCGAAACCGTGGGCGACGACGTGGACCTGCTGGTCGATGCCGGCGGCAGCGAGCAGTTCTGGCCGCACGGCTTCAAGTGGGCCGTGAATACCGCCAAGATGCTGGCCGATTACAACGTGGGTTGGTTCGAGGAGCCGTTGCCGCCGGACGATATCGAAGGCTACATCGCGCTGCGTGAGCATAGCCCTGTGCCGATCGCCGGCTGCGAGGTGCTAACGCGGCGGCAGGCGTTCCTGCCGTGGATCGAGCGGCACGCCGTCGACGTGATTCAGCCCGACACGACCAAGTGCGGCGGCCTGACCGAAGCCCGGCGCATTGCCTGGGCCGCGTACGATCACAACGTTCAGTTCGTGAGCCACGGCTGGAACACGGCGGTGGGCGTGGCGGCCGACCTGCACTTGGCAGCGGCCCTGCCGGTGGCCCGGTACGTGGAGTACCTCACGCCGGCCCCGTACATCGAAGACATCATCACCCAGCCGTTCCGCTTGGATAGCGAAGGTTATCTGACCATTCCCACTGCGCCAGGGCTGGGCATCGAACTCGACCCGGCTGCGCTGCGGCGGTTCTCCGGCAAGTGAGCAGGCAGCTAAGAGGCGGGCTGTAGCCTAATTGAACGGGTTGGCCCCGGCTTCCGCGGCATTGTCGTCGTTGTCGCCGGGGGCGTCGTCGCCAGGCTGCATGGGGGCGCTGCCGTTGGGAGCCTCGCCCTGTTGCGACTTGGGCGGCGTGATGTTCAAGCGTCCGCCGCGCTGCACGACCGGCGGCGCGGTGTTCGACAGCAGCTCGCTTTCGAGCACTTCGACGGTGCTGTAGCCTTCCACCCAAAGCTGCGCGGCGCCGTTGTCGCCCAGCAGGCAGCCTTCGATGATGGCGTTGGACGAACCGGCGACGGTAATGCCGCTACGGCCGTTGCCGCGGCAGACCAGCCCGCCCAGGATGCACTGGTCGACCTTGTCGTGGACGTTGATGCCGTCGAGCTGGAAGCCCTGCACCGTGAGGTTGGAGATCACCACGTTGTTCACGTGGTACAGCGTGATGCCTACCGGGTGCCAGGCCACCGAGAGCTCGTAATCCTCGGGCAGTTTGCCGTCTTCCAGCCGCAGATAGATGTTGCCGTTGTAGTATCCCCAGTGCAGCGGCGGCAGTTTCGTTGGTTCGTCCTCGCTGAACTGCACGCGCGGCAGCGGCTTACCGGCCAGGAACAGCATCTGGTACGGGCCGCGACGGCGAAGCGGCAAATAATAGATCTTGCCCGCGTAATGCCGCCAGAACTCCGGCGGCACCGGCCGCGAACCATCGAGGATGGCTCCGCCGCCGTCGATCACAAACGGCGCGCCCGGCCGGCCGCAGTGCTCGGCCGTCTGCAGCGAAATCGATTCGTAATAGGGTACGCCCGTATCGGCCATGATGATTCGATCGCCTTTGCGGGCGATACGCAGGGCATGCTCCAGGCTGTGTACCGGCCCGGACGTTTCGCTGGGCGTCGGGGCGCCGCCGTCGTACTCCGGGCTGCCGGTCAGGTTGTTGACGTAGATATCGCGGGCGGCCAGCGGTGCTGGGGCGATCAGGCAGGCCACGGCCAAGACGGCCGGCAACAACAAAACGGTTCTCACGGAGCTTCCCCTACAATTGGGACAGGCGGGCACTACGCACAAGTGTAGCACGAGCGTAGCGTCGGAGGGGGCTGCGGCCCGCGAGAACGAACCCAAGATGGAGCCGCACAAAAAAGCGAGGTGGCACACCGCCTTGCCGCGGTCCCTCAACAGGCAGGGCGAAGGGACTGCAGCTTCTTTCGAACGACGATGCGCCACCCCCGTTTCGCGTCTTGTTGATGAACCACGGGACCGAAGGGTGGTTCGATCCTCGTAACGTTCATCCCCAGAACGCAGAAAGTATTCAACACACGACTAACTTGGTTGGCGTGTCCAGCCCTGGAAGGTGCTGAACGGTCGCCTACCAAAGTTAGTCGTGCACGTACGCAATCACACTGCGCTTATCGCCGAGTCGCTAGAAGATGCCCTCACGCGGACGAAGGTACGGAAAGCCCGCGATCCTCGGGGTTATAGCGCTCCTCGGCGACCTGACGTACCTGATCTTCGTTAGGCAGTGTATTGCGTCAGGTTGCGGCTTGAATGTCTGGCCACCGCCACAACATGGTCGTGGGCGGCGACCTGGTACTCATCAATTGCAATCAGCGTGCCGGCGGTGGATTTCGGTTGAATGGTTCGTTTGATGGCGTGCCGCTGCCCAGCGGTGCGCACCGATCAGCGGGAAGCATATCCAGGGGCGACCAGAGGTTTGCAGGGGAATGTGGTTGACAGAGACCGCCGTCTCAGAGTTTGGCGGAATCGTTCGCCAGGCGACGCCGCATGGTCGGTCGCTGGCCAAGCTGCCAGCGCGGCGCGCAGGGCGGTTGGACTGGCCTCCACAGGCTGCTTGTCGGCAGAGAATCCCATTCTCCGGCTAGCGAGCAATGTATAAGTGTCGGCCCGGCGGCGTGGCGTCATCGGCCAGGATGACGCGGAAAACCAGGGGCATGTTTGCTGAGCCGATGTCGCCATGCGCGTCACCTTGTCGCCCATGGCCAGGTTGTCGGCACGACGCTTGCAATTGCAGTCCTGGAGATTTGGAAGCGGCCGACCCGGCGAACCGTGGTGGTTGCTCGCGCGATGCGGAGAGTTTCCTTCGGGATCATCCTCGCTGCGTGCGGCACCGGATTCGGCCGAAAACCGTGATCCCGATGTTCAACATGGTGGCGATACGATGGGCCTTCTCGAACTCGTTCTGCTGGTGCTCTTGATCATGCTGTTGGTCGGCGCTCTGCCGGTGTTTCCCTATAGCCGCAACTGGGGCTATGGGCCCAGCGGAGGCCTGCTCACCGTGTTGATCATTATTTTGGTCCTGGTCCTGATATTCTGACGGACGAGGCCTGGCCCCCAAAAACAAACCGCGCGGGCAGCACGCCGGCGCGGTCTTGCTGAACCGATACGCATTGCTGCACGCACGCGCCCGATGGGCCGCTGAAGGTCGGCCGCGTGCGATGCGGCTTTTTTGTGTGGGCTTAGCCGTCGTTCACGCCAGCTCCCTCGGCCACATCCAGCGCCTTGCCGCCGGGGTACGACAGCGTGTTGAGGGCCACGCGGTTCTCGGAGCCTTCGCCGCGGAAGCGGATGGCCGCCTGGCCTACCGGTTTCTCGCGCGTCTCGCTCACCGTGCATGACGTAATGCTGATCTGATTGCCGTTCACCACGTCGATGCCGCAGGGCACGCCGTTAACGAACTGGCAACCGGTGACCTGCACCCGCTGGCAATCGACCAGTTCCAGCAGGCTGGCCCCGGTGGGCTGACCCTCGGGGGCTTCGTCAATGAACGTGCAGCCCTGGATGGTGGTGTCGGTGCTTTCCACCAGCCGCACGCCGGCATTGAACCCGGAGTGATGGCGGCGGAAGCTGTTGGTGCCGATCGTGGTCAGCGTGCACTTCTCGATCAGCAGGTTGCGGTTCGCGCCCGAGTAGATGCAGTTGCCACTGATCACCACGCCGTGGCACTCGGTCAGGTGGACGTTGTTCTGCTGGCTGCCGATGATGTTGCCCGAGATGGTGATCAGGTTGGGCCGATAGCCGACATCGGGGCTGCCGATGATGCGGATGTTGCAGCCGCCGGCCGATTCGGTGGCCTGGATCGTGTTGGAGACGATCGTCACCTCGGCCACGCTGGCCTTGGGCGTGGTGGTGTCGATGTAGATCTCGGCCGTGATCTCCGGATCGGTACCATGCACGCGGTGGTTGTTGTACTCGATATCGTTGCCGGTGATCTGCAGGTTGCGGATCTCCGATTTCTCGATCCGGATGCCGCCCAGCCGGTTGTAGCTGATGTGGCAGCCGATAATGTTGATCTGGTGCAGGTTCAGTTCGTCCATGAAGATACCCACGCCCGTGTTGTAGTACACGTGGCAATGGGTGATGAGCACGTTGCGGTTGCGGCCGGTGAGACGGATACCGTGCCGGACGTCGTGGATCAGCACGCCCGCCAGGGTCGGCTGCATGGTGCCGATCAGCTCGATCCCGTCGGCCTCGGGGTTCTCGCCCACGATCTCGATTTCTTGCATGGTGGGCATCCGCTGCACGTTCATGATGCGCGGCTGCACCGTGCGCGGGTTACCGGTGCCGGTGTGCTTGCCGATCAGCCGTAAGGCGGGCCCCTTGCCCGCCATCACGATCCGCGCCGTGCCGCCGCAGCCATCCAGCGAGATGGGGCCGAAGCGGTCGAGGTCGATCTCAATCGTGCGGGTGATGCGGTACACGCCGCGGGTAAACGTCACCTGGCCCTCGGCATTCTCGATGGCGTGGATGATCGCTTCGGTATCGTCCTGGCGGCCGTCGCCGGCAGCTCCAAAGTTGCGTACTTCGCTCATGTTCGGCCTCAAATTGCGGGGCGGGCAGTTGTCTTGAATGGCGGCCTGACGCCGCAGGGGGGAATCCCCGGTACGGTTCAAGATTACCTTACTTCGCGGCCCAAAGGGCCTGGGTGGCTAGATTCGGCCTTGCCCTCGAAGCATACTAGGCGAATCCGGACCGAGGCCGATGGGGGGGGCAAGTCTCAATCATAGTTGCGCTCCCCGCGGCCTGCACCCCGGTGTACGCACGCCCTCCCCAAGCCAGCCGCCGTTGCTTTGCTTGCCGGCCACGATGTCCGGCGGGCCGCGGCCAATCTCCCCACCGTTTGCCGCCCGCCGCGTTCGAAATTCTTTGCCTTCGTGTTTTCTGTTTCCGGAGAGCTGCCCCCGATGTTGTCAACTGTGACGTGTGACGCTACTCCCCATCGCCCACGGGGCTGGCGATCGCGCCATGCCCGATGGGCAAAAATGCTCGCCGCCTCGGCAGCCCCAGCGGCCCAGCCTGTGCGGCGGGGACAGACCCTGCTGCTGGCGGGGACCGCGCTGCTGGTGGTGCTGGGGCTGGTGACCGCCCCGGCCCCGGCCGGCGAATCGGCCGATACCGTCCATCTGAGCTACTACTTGCCCACGGACGTCAAGTACAACCCCAAGGTCCCTACCCCCCGCAAGTACTTGGGCTTTGAGATCGGCAACCGGCATCTGCAGCACCACGAGCTGGTGGGCTACCTGCGGGCGCTGGCCAAGGCTTCGCCCCGGGTGAAGATCCACGAATACGGCCGCACCCACGGCAATCGTCCGCTGCTGCTGCTCACGATCACCTCGCCGGAAAACCACAGCCGGCTGGAAACCATTCGCGAGGAGCACCTCCGCTGGATCGATCCCAACAGCGGCGATAAGGCCGACGCCAAGCCGCCCAAGGATATGCCGGTCATCATGAACATGGGCTACGGCATCCACGGCAACGAGCCCAGCGCCAGCAACAGCGCGGTGGTCGTGGCCTATTACCTGGCGGCCGCCCAGGGCGAGCAGATCGACAAGCTGCTCAACAACATCGTCATCCTGATGGATCCGTGCCTGAATCCGGACGGCTTCGATCGTTACGCCCAATGGGCCAATGCCTACCGCGGCAAGACGCTCAATGCCGACAGCAACCACCGCGAACACGTCGAGCTGTTCCCCAACGGCCGCACCAACTACTACTGGTTTGACCTCAATCGCGACTGGTTGCCGCTCACGCAGCCGGAAAGCCGCGGCCGCATGGAGTGGTATCACCGCTGGCTGCCCAACGTGGTGCTCGATTATCACGAGATGGGCACCGACAACACGTACTTCTTCCAGCCCGGCGTGCCCACGCGGCGCAACCCCTGGATTCCGGAACGGAACGTCGAGTTGACGGTGGCCTTCGGCGCCTACCACGCCAAGGCGCTCGATAGGATCGGCTCGGAATACTTCACCAAGGACACGTTCGACGACTTCTTCCCGGGCAAGGGTTCCACCTACCCGGACCTGCACGGTGGCGTTGGCATCTTGTTCGAGCAGGGCAGCTCCCGCGGCCACGTGCAGAAGAGCATCAACGGCGACGTCACCTTCCCGTTCACCATCCGCAACCAGGTGACCACGTCGATGTCGAGCCTGCAGGCGGCGCTGGATCTGCGCGAGGAGCTCTTGCTGCACCAGCGGAACTTCTATCGTGAGAGCCTGGAACTGGCCGACAAGGACCCGATCAAGGCGTACGTGGTGGCCGCGCCCGGCGACCCGTACCGCCTGGCCACGTTCCTCGACCTGCTGCGTCGCCATCGGATGAGCTATGTGCCGCTGGACAAGCCGATCAAGACCGAGGACGGCGAGTTCAAGCCGGGCGAAGCCTTCGTGGTGCCGCTGCGGCAGAAGGACTACCGTTACTTGAAGACCATGTTCGAGCGGCGGACCAAGTTCGTGGAGGAAACGTTCTACGACATCTCCACGTGGAACATCCTCGATGCCTACGGCTTGCAGTACTCGGCGCTGAAGCAATGGCCGGTGGCCGAGAAGGCCAAGAACGCCAAGCCGGCCGACGCGACCAAGAGCGATGCCAAGAAGGGCGGCAAGGCCAAGGAAGCCAAGCCGGGCCAGCGCAATGCGGCTGAAGTGGCCATGCCCAAGGCTCCGGTGTTCGGCCCCGACGATACGGCCTGCCTGATCGATTGGCGCGGCTACTATGCTCCGCGGCTGCTGTATCAGCTCCAGTCGCGAGGCTTTATCGTCAAGGTGGCGACCGAGCCGGTGAAGGTGACGATCGACGGCAAGCCCCGCGAGTTCGGCTACGGCACGCTGGTGGTTCCGCTGGGCAAGTACCGCGACCGGCTCGACGAGCTCCAGGAGTTGCTGGCCGCCGCGGCCGCCGATGGCGTGGCCTCGTACGCGGTGTCGGGCAACCTGGTACTGGATGGCCCGGACCTGGGCAGCAGCCGGATCCGCGTCACCAAGCAGGTGAAGCCGCTGCTGATCGTCGGCGATGGCATCAGCGCCTACGATGCCGGCGAGGTGTGGCACCTGCTCGATCAGCGGTTTAACATCCCGCTGACGCTGGCCGACGTGCATCGGATCGGCGGCATCGACCTGTCGAACTACACCACGGTGATTTGCGTGGATGGCAGCTACCGCCTGCTGGGCGAAGCCGGCTTGCGGAAGCTGAAGGAATGGGTCGAAGACGGCGGCACGCTGGTGGCCATCGGCAACCATGGCCGCTGGCTCAAGGACACCGACCTGGCCAACGTCACGCTGCTCCCGGCGCCCACGCCCAGTGCCGAGGAACGTGCCAAACGCCGTCCCTACGCGTCGGCCAGTGAGGATGCGGCCCTGCGGGCGGTCCGTGGCGCGATCCTGCTGACCGACGTCGATACGACGCATCCGATCGGATACGGTTATGACGAGCGGCCGCTGGCTGTGTTCCGGAGCAACACGCAGTTTGTGAAGCCCTCGGCCAATCCGTACTCCACCCCGGTGGTGTACCGCGATGAACCGCTGGCCTCCGGCTATATGTCGGCCGAGAACCAGAAGCGGGCCGCGGGCGCCGCCAGCGTGGTGGTGTATTCCAAGGGCCGTGGCCGCGTGGTGCTGTTCTCGGATAACCCGGTGTTCCGCGCCCACTGGCACGGGACCGAGCGGTTGTTCCTCAACACGCTGTCGTTCGGCAACCTGATCCGGGTGCCGTAACGGGCGAAGGCTAGCCGCGTGCAAAGCGGATTATTTGCCTGATGCCTGGCCGGGGAAGCAACCGGCCAAAGAATATGCACGATCAAGTGCTCCCTGGGGGGGCGAGGCGCAGCAAGCGTCCTCGCCTCCTTTTTTTATGGCGGAGCCGCCAGGGCCGAAACGGTTATGCCCACCAAGAAGTTGCGGCGATACGCGGCAGAACTCGCTGCTTACCGAATGCAAAGAGGCCACGGCTAACAGGGCAAAGCCGTGGCCTACATTGCTGAATCCGGACGAACGCTCAAGCACGCCTGATCCCCGGACCAACGCCTCCAACTGATTGCGAGCTTGGGCTCGCCGCTGGTCCGACGGGCCGGGCAGTGCTCGGCGCCGGCGTTACCGAACGAACTGGGCCGTACGGAAGCCGAACTGAGCACGCGACGCCACGGGAGTAGCCTTCGTGGTCGTCGAGGTGGCTACGGCGGTCACCGGCTGAACGTAAACCGGGGTCGAGGCGGCATGGCCGTGGCCGTGATCGATGTAGCCGTAGCAACCCGAGCAACCGCCGTGGCAGCCGTGATAGTAGCCCCCATGGCAGCCGTAGCCGCCATGGCAGGAGCCGTAGCAGGAGCTATAGCACGAACACGAGCACGAACACGAGGAGGAGCAACAACGACGACGGTGTCCCGCCTCGGTGTCGGCCGTCATCATGGCAATGCCTACCAGTGCGACAAACAGTGCCATGAAGAAGAACAGCTTGCGGTTCATGGTGCGACTCCATTTCGATTGGTTCCAAAACCTGTCGCTAGGTTGGCGCCCCCCTTTGGGTCGCGCCCAGCAACGTCCTTGAGAGGACGACCTCTGCGCACCAAAGTGTGGAAACTGAAGCGAATGCCCTGTTTGTAATAACTTCAGTGAATTCACAAACTGGTGCGAGTTGGTAGCCCTCGATGCCCAACATATCGCCACTGTCCAATCCGTCAAACATTTGGATTAATGGGTGAGATGGGCAAAATTGGTAACCCCATTGGGGCTAAATCCGGCGGTTTAGCCGTAGCAAGCGGTATGCCCGTCCACTCGGCGGTGGTGCCTGGCATCACCTGCTGTGGGGGTTAAAAATGGCGGGTTTAGGCGGTGAAAACGCGGGCCAACCGCCCCACCGCGGTCATTGCGCTGCTTGGGTAAAAAGCCTAGCGCGTGCAGCGCAGTGAAAACGCAGCGACATGCGAAGTGGTTGCTTGTGCGACACCCTGACACGTTGCCGTGCAGTTCCTGGCGTAGTCGGGTTACGTCGCCAGCGCGCCAGTGCAAGCTAAGGGGGCAGGGCGGTAATTCCGCGGTGCGCCGATGGCACGCGAGGCCAGCCCAGGAGCCGGGGCAATTGCACGCTTTTGCCGGTCCCCTTATGATGCAAGTTCGGCCCTCGCCCGCGGACGACGACCGGGAAGGGCCTGTTCCTTTTGATCCCCGCGGAGCTGCCGACGAATGACCACCCGCGCCGAAGCGTTTGCCGGTCTGAGTGTCGCCATCACTACCCCGTTCCGGGGCGATAAGGTCGATTACGATCGACTGGCCGAACAGGTTGAGTTCCAGATTGCCGCCGGCACCCGCTGCATTTGCCCGGCCGGCACCACCGGCGAATCGCCCACCCTCAGCCACGACGAGCACGACGAGCTGATTGCCCAGACCGTCAAGATCGCCGCGGGCCGCATCAAGGTGATGGCGGGCACCGGTTCCAACAGCACGGCCGAAGCCCTGCGGCTCACGCGGCATGCTGAAAAGGCCGGGGTCGATGCGGTGCTGGTGGTCGCGCCGTATTACAACAAGCCCACCCAGGAAGGCTTCTACCAGCACTACAAGGCGCTGGCCGAGGCGACCAGCCTGCCGATCTGCGTCTACAACATCCCCGGCCGCACCGGTAAGAACATCGAGCCGGAAACGATCATCCGCCTGGCCGAGCTGAAGAACATCGCCATGGTCAAGGAGGCCACCGGCTCGATGGACCAGGCTTCGTCGATCATCGCCGCCACCGATCTCACGGTGCTCAGCGGCGACGACAGCCTGACGCTGCCGCTGTTGTCGATCGGCGGGCGGGGCATCATCAGCGTGGTCGGCAACATCGTGCCGGGCGACATGATCCAGTTGATCAACGCCTTCGAGCAGGGCAACCTGGCCGAGGCCCAGCGGTGGCACCACAAGCTGTTCCCGCTGTGCCGCGACATGCTCTCGCTGGCCACCAACCCGATCCCGGTCAAGGCAGCGATGAAGATGTTGGGCCGCGATACCGGCGAGTTGCGGCTGCCGATGACGCCGCTGTCGGCCGATCAGGAAGCGGCGCTCCGCCGTACGCTCAGCAACTACGGGTTGCTGTAGTCGTTGCGTTGACGTTGGTTGTAGCGTGCCGCGCACAACCCCGCATACGGTTGGACTTCCAGGCCATAGGCGGCGCGCAGCCGCGACCTAAACGACGCGATCCGGCGTCAGACAGCTCGATTCAAGACGATCCAAATCGACCAAGGGCGGCCAGCAGAGTTCTGCTGACCGCCCTTGTGTTGTTTCGTACCTGGGGAGGAAACGAACTGGCGACACGGTGGGGCGTGCCGCCTGACGCCGCGATCACGCGGCGAACGGTCGACTTACCAGTGAATGTGGAAATGGCCCCGGTGCCAGTGCAGGTGCGGGCCGGGGTAATAGTAGTACGGGCGGTAATACGGCTGGTGATAGTGCCAGTGGTGGTGATGCCCCCAGTGATGGCCGTGGTGATGGTGATGATGATGGTGGTGGCCATGGTGATGGGGGGCTGCTTCGGCGGTGGTCGTCGGCACCGTGAAGGCGAACATCATGCCGACGGCGGCCACGGCTGCAAGAATCCAGCGTTTCATAATGGATCTCCTCTAGCTGTTGTTGTGTGTTCCTCTTTGGATGGGAGAACCTGGTGCCGCCTGGTATGGGGCCGGCGGCAACACCCAATGCCGCAATGCTTGCAAGGAAGCGGCCAAAAATTCGCGCCACTCTATAAGTCATTATTCGCCCGCGAGTTATTCATATGACCCCTCCGCTGGGCGACGTGTAATCCGTGATCAACTTGATGGCGCCGTGTCTCACTACAGCGACACCGCCCGGCGGATGTTACACGCGCGATCCTGTGGCAAAACGGCGCAGAAAAACGCGTCATGACGCGCAGGCCGTGGCAGAGAAGGGTGCAACCTAAGCTCGGCGCATCGCCAGAGCAGGTCAGGCGTTTTTCCGCCGGAAATGGGACACCTGGTTCGCGGGGGCCGTCCGGTTTAAAGCCCCAGCACCATGGTGGCGATCAGCAGATACACCAGCAGGCCGGTGGAATCGACCACGGTGGTCACAAACGGCGCGCTCACGACGGCCGGATCGACGCCAAAGCGGCTGGCCAGGATCGGCATCAGCGCGCCAACCAGCGATGCCAGGGTGCAGTTGCATACCAGCGAGAGCGCAATCACGATCGCCATCGCCTGACCAAAGATCGGCCACACGATCAGCACGCTCAGAGCCGCCAGCGTCAGACCCAACAGAAAGCCCACCCGCGCCTCGCGGAAGATCACCCGCAGCAGGTCCGAGAAGCGTACGTCGTCGACGGCCATGGCCCGCACGATCGTGGTGGCCGATTGGGCGCCGGCATTGCCGCCGACGCCGATCAAGAGGGGAATGAACAGCGAGAGCGTGACGTTTTCCTCGATCGTGGTCTGGAAGGCGCTCAGGACGTTCACCGTCAGCATCGCGGCCACGGCCAACAGCAGCAGCCACACGACGCGCGTCCGCATCAGCCGGTAGACCGACACCGCAAAGTATGGCCGCCGTAGCGGTTCGGCACCGCCGGTACGCGCCAAGTCCTCCGACTCCTCGAAGTCCATCACGTCCATCGCGTCGTCGATGGTCACCAGACCCAGCAGCACGTGATCGTCGTCGACCACGGGCAGGGCCACAGAGTCGGTGCTTTGCATCAGCCGGGCCACCGCCTCCTGGTCTTCGTGGGCGTAGACCAGCGGCAGATCGGTTTCCATGAAGTCGCCAACGCGGGCGTCGGGCTGGGCAAATACCAGCTCGTCGAGCGTGGTCATGCCCAGCAGGCGATGGTTGGCGTCCGTAACCGGCAGCACGAACACGGTTTCGGCATCGCGGCCCTGTTCGCGGACAAGCGCCAACGCCTCGGCGGCCGTCATTGAGGGCGACAGCACCAGGAACTCCGGGCTCATCATGCGCCCGGCCGATTCCTCGGGGTGCCGCAGCAGCTCGTCGGTCATCGCCTGTTCTTGCGGGCTGAGCTGATCCCGCAGGGCGTCGACCTTGCTGGTCGGCAACAGCTCGAACAGTTGCACGCGGTCGTCGGGAGGGAGCGATTCGACCAGCGGCCGTAACGCATCTTCGTCGAGGCGGTCGAGCAATTCGTGCTGATGGCCGGCGTCCAACTGGCCAAACACCGCGACCTGTTGCTCCGGCGAGAGTTCCGCGAACCGCTCAACGCGAGCCTCGGGGGCCAGGTGCGCAAGCTCTTCGACCAGTTCCAGCGTGTCGCGGCGATTGGGAGACGCTGGGGTTGGGGCCGGCGAGCTGGTCATGCGGTAGGCTTCCTTTCTTCCCATGCGCGTGCCGTCAGCGAGGTTGCCCCGCGCACCTGGGGGCAGAGACAGCATCGGTCAATGGCTGCTGGTCGTGGGACCGCCGACAGTTTGCAGCACCGGCTCGGGCAATACTAGCGGGGATGGCTGAACAGCTTGCGGAATCGTTTCAAGTTGCCTGAGCGGACAGGCCGAATAACGTCAACGCCGCCGCCGTTTCGGCTGCGCGCTGTGGTCGCCGCCCAATGAGGTGGCGGCCGGCATGGTGCCCGGGCCGGCTGCCGGCAACGCACCAAGGACGGAAACACGGTACGTAAGCTCGCGAAAGGAATCCCAAGCGATGTTGCACCGCCACGGGTTATTGGCCCTGGGCATGGTTGTGGCCGTGCTGGCATCGGGCTGCGGCCAGAGCGAAACCGTAACGCTGGTGGATCCCCAGGTGGTCGCCGAACAGCGGGCCAGGTTCCTGCTGCCCGAGGAACCCGCCGGGGCCCAAAGCATCATGGAACTGGCCGAGGGCGAGCTGGCCGCCGACCAGGCGGTGCTGGTGGGACTCATCGGCGGCGTTCCCGAGCCGTGGACCGCAGGCAAAGCCTCGTTCATCATGGCCGACCCGGCTGCCCTGCTGGACCTGGAAGCCGAGGCCCACGATGGCTGCTCCGGCGATGGCTGCCCGTTCTGCAGCAAAAAGAAGGATAAGGCGTCCACCGGACTGGCCGTGGTCCGCTTTGAAGATGGCAGCGGCAACCTGCTGCCGCTGGATGTCCGGCAGCTGTTCGACCTCCAGGAAAAGACCATGGTCGTGGTCCGCGGTAAGGTGTGGCGCGACGAGTTGGGCTACGTGGTGGTGGCGGCCGACGGCTTGTACATCCGCCGGTAGTGCTGGCGCTGCTTCACGCGGAGGCAGCGAGCTGCCGCTGGTTGGAAACTACTTTCGTCGCGTTCTCCCACGGTGTGCGTAGAACAGGTAGACGCCGTGCAGGCAAGCGCCCGCCGCGAGGCTGCAAAGCCTGATCGCAGGCGGGGTTCGGGGGAGAACGCGGGAATCGACATACCACTTCTTGCTCACTAGGGAGAGACAGGCATGAAGCGTTCGTGGATGGCGTTGTTGGTGGTGCTGATCGTGGCCGCTCTGCTGGGCTTGTGGTCCTCGCCGGCCAAGGCCCAGGACGATTTCAGCAAGATGGTCGCCATCCAGGTCAACGACATGCACTGCGCGGAGTGCGCCAAGAAGATCGCGGCGAAGCTGTATGCCGTGCCCGGCGTGGTCCGCGTGAAAGCGAAAATCGACACCCACACAGCGTACGTGGTGCCGCAGCAGGACAAGATGCCATCGCCACGGGCTTTGTGGGAGGCGACCGAAAGCGCCGGCTTCAAGGTCGAGAAGTTGACCACCCCGGCCGGCCAGGTCTACAGCCAAAAGCCGTAGCCATAAGATCTTACGACGCACAAAGGGGATGGCGCCGCGCCGGCCACCCGGGGGATCGCCGGCCGGTGCCCCCGCAATTGGGGCTGACACAATTTTGGCAAGATTGCTTTACAAAGTTTCCAAAAAGGGCGGCTGCTAGCGAATCTTTGATCTGGGACCGGGGTTTGATTTTAATGGCAATCGAGAGAACGCCGTCTCGAGGGGGTTGAGGCGGTTGGTCGCGGGGGGCGCCAATCGGGGGATGCCGATTTGACCTCGCGGGCCAGTTTCTCTTGGCTGTCAGCGCAGCGAACGTCTAGAATGTTTGGCATGGCGTAGCTGGCGCCATTCCCACCTGCTTTGCATCCTGTGCCACCAGGAGCCTGCCTGCCATGTTCACTCCCGCCACCTTCTGCGCCCCTTCTCGATGTATGATCGCGGCCAGCAATGTTACCGGCAGTTCGCCGGTGCGGCTCGGTGGTGCTCGTCCGGGGGCGAATCGGCGGCGGAATCGGCGGGCTGGTTTCTCGTGGACGATGATCCTATTTGCGTTGGTCATCGTGGCGGCTGGTGCCGGGGCGACCTGGTACTACATGAAGCCCGAAGAAACCGACCAGGCTAAGCCGTTCGAGTACGTGGTCCGCCGTGCCACGTTCATCTACGAAACCAGCGAACGCGGCGAACTGGAAAGCTCCCGCAACGTTGAAGTCCGCTGCCAGGTCAAGGGCAGCAGCACCGCCATTTTGGAGCTCATCCCCGAAGGTACGTTCGTCCAGGAAGGCGATATCCTGGCCAAGCTCGACGATTCGGCGCTCCAGGCCCAATTGCAGCAGCAGCAAATCGTGTGCAACACGTCGCAGGCCGCGGTGACCCAGGCCCGCAACGTCTACGAAACCGCCCTGATTGCCCGGCTGGAGTACCTCGAGGGTACCTTCAAGCAGGAAGAGCAACTGATCCTCAACGAGATGCTGGTGGCTGAGGAAAACCTGCGGCGGGCGATGCAGTTCGCCAAGTACAGCCGCCGGCTGGCCAGCAAGGGCTACCTGTCGCCGCTGCAACTGGATGCCGACGAGTTCGCCGTCGACAAGGCCCGCAACGAGATGGAAACCGCCCAGACCAAGTTGCGGGTGTTGCGCGACTTCAACAAGGAAAAGATGCTCAAGCAGTTGGAAAGCGACATCAAGATCGCCAAAGCCAACTACGATTCGGCCCTGAAGACCTACGAGCTCGACCTGGCCAAGCTGGAAGAGATCAAGCAGCAGATTGCCAGTTGCGTGGTCCGGGCTCCCCGGTCGGGCGAAGTGGTGTACGCCAACGATCGCAGCCGCAATTCCAACGAGCCCGATATCATCGAAGGGGCCCTGGTGCGTGAGCGGCAGGTGATGTTCCGTCTGCCCGACACGCGGTACATGCAGGTCAAGACCAAGGTTAACGAGTCGCGCGTGGCCCTGGTCAAGGACGGCATGCCGGCCAAGATCCGGCTGGATTCGAGCTGGGGGCAGGAGCTGGAAGGCCGCGTGGTCCGCGTCGACAGCTACCCGATTCCTACCCGTTGGTCGGCCTCGAACGTGAAGGACTACGCCTGCTACGTCGAGGTGATCAATCCGCCGGAACACCTGCGGCCCGGCCTCGCGGCGCAGGTTACGATTCTGCTGGAGCAGCAGCCCGACGCCTTGATGGTGCCGGTGCAAGCCATCTACCTGCACGGTAAGCAGCACTACTGCGTGGTTTCGAACAACGGCCGCCGCGAGGTGCGCCGCGTGGAGATCGGCTCGAGCAACGAGAAGTTCGTAGTGATCCGCAGCGGCATCTCCGAAGGCGAGGTCGTGCTGCAGAATCCCGATAAGTTCATCAACATTCGCGACCTGCCCGAGGTGCGTCGCGACGAAGCGCTGGTGGACAATCGCTGGGGAACGCTGCCCGGTTCTGACGGCCAGATGGTGTCGCCGGCCTCGTCGCCCGGCCAGGGGCGGCCGCCCGCCGTGGCCGATCGCCGGCCCGGTGGCGAAAGCTCCGGTGGACGCACGGCTCCGGACCGGTTGAGCGCTGATCGTCCTCGCGGTATCCCCGGCGGCGAAAGTTCCAGCGGTCGCGTCGGCAACAACGCTCAGGCCCAGAACGGCGAAGGGCCCATGCCCGTCGAGCGGACGCGGCCCGAGAGCCGCATCGGCAATAACGAAACGGGCGGTTAGCGGCCGCGGCACAGCC
>CALBRZ010000011.1 GCA_937927735.1 uncultured Planctomycetales bacterium | reverse complement strand
GAACAACGCTGCGGTTCGTCGGCAGGCTTGAGAGCGACTGGACGACCGCGCGAAGGACGCGCTCGCGGGGCTTCAACTCGGCGGTATTTGCTACAGCGAGAACTCGCGCCATTTCATGCATCCAGCGCCGCACATCACGTTCAAACCGCGTTGCCGGTGCGGAGTCGGCCGGGCTGCCCGCGATCGCGCGGCGGGCTGCTTCTTCCAAGACCTTACGGGAAACGTCTTCACAGCGGATGCCCGGTGCTCCGGTACGGGAGTCCTGCCGGGAGGTCCACCTTGCTGAAACCTCGGCGAAGAACAGCCCATGCAGTTGGCACCCTTCCATGATGAACTTGCGGACGTTGCGGGCTGCCCAGTTCATCAGTTGGCGGTTCTCGCGGCGGAGCCGCGAATCTTCGGGCTTGTAGTGTTCAAGGTTTTCAACGACGACGGCGTGGCAAGGCCGATCCGTACGTTGCCGTGGACGTTTGCGGTCGCGGCCGAGCGATTGCTGCATGCGTCCCGCCCCCAGGGCAGCTTCGACAACTCGGCTGGCCAACTGCTTGATCCGCTGTTCACGCATTCGTTCCAGCTGATCAAGAATGCGGCGGCCGAACCTGGCCAGTGATTCATCGCCTGGCTGCGGAACATTCTTGCGCAGGTCGTCCGGTTCAGGACGCATGCGAAAGGCCTTCAGCACCTGATACAAGTCGCGGATTGTTTGGAGACGCTGGACGGACAAGCCGCCAAGGCCGCGGAGCTTGGCAATATCGCCGTTCACGTCAGACTTGCGAGGCAAGACAAAACGGCGCAGCCAACGCAAGTGTTTCCGCCATTCCTGCTGGCGTTTCTCCCACTCAGCCGCCCAGCGCCGGTGAAGTTCACCTGCATGGCTGCCGGTACGGTCGGCCAGTTTCTCAGCAACAGGCATCAGCATTTCACGAATGGCGTTATCCCTCCTGCGCCGCTGGGAGGCAGGCTCGTCATCCGATACAACGACCACCTGGGGGCCGCCCAGTTTCTCAACAACCCATTCCTGCCACAGGTGCTGAGCCCAAGGGGCCTTGTATTGGCCTGAAGCCGCCAGGTTATGCCAGAGGACCAGCGAGTCCAGCACGTACCCCGTGCGCTGCTGGGCGTTGAGTTCGACCTCGCGGCCACCAGAGACCGGCTTCTTGGCAGCGGTCATGGCGTAGGCGATGCGAGCCATATCGCCCAACCGCCGCAAGCCGCGCCGTGCCAACCGAACGGTCTCTTTGTGCAAGTCGTCAATCCGCGGGATAGCGGCGAGTACCGGCCGCCCGAGAAATTGCCGGAACTCGTTCACACGGTCGATTTCGTCCTGGCGGGCAGGGCGTGCAGGCCGATCCTCGCCTTGCAATTTGATGAGGAACTGGCGATCGAGCCGCGCCCAAGGCGCCGGATGCGGTGAACCGTCGGGCAAAACGTCGGCCGCAATGCGGCGATATACAACCGTTTCAACGACCGGCTGGCCTTTGTTCCGGCCGGATTTCTGCAGCTTACTGGTAGGACGGCGGAGATGGACAAACAGGTCGTCTGCGGTTGGCGCTGGATGCCCTGCTGCTCGGCATGCCTCACCCATCTGGTCACTGGTGACGGTTTCCCAGACGGCACAGGCCGCGGCATAGCGGTGCCCCAGGTCGAGTGAGAGCACGCGGAGGCCCGGCAGTCGCGCCAGTTGCAGTTGCGCCCGGTCTTTCCGACCTTGGTTGACAGCGTAGTGAAGGTAGTACCCGTTGCGGCCCTTCTTGTAGGCGATGCCTTCTGGCAAGCCCGCCGCAACATAATCCAGCCACGGTCCCTGAGGAACGAGCTTGGCCGATGTGGTCAGGAACCAACGCAGTTGTTTCCACTGTCGGACCGCCTTGGGATTGCTGAAAATGCCCGCGAGTTTAGTGTAGTCAGGATCGTTACGCTTGCGGTTCGTCTTGCCATAAACCAGGTCCGCCAGACGATCGAGCTGGTCGCGCGGGACTTGCAGCCGCCCATTCCAATACTCCTGCTGGAAAACATCCGCGATCGGGACGGGGGTATCGTGTCGCTGGTCGGCAACAATTCGTCCCAGGCGATCGGCGCGAGCCACGGCATTGCCTGTTGCCTCCTGGGCAAAGTGCTTCAGGTCGAGATCCTTCCACAGTCGCTTGCCCTGCCAACGCAGCGGGAGCGGGGCGACCGTTTGCCCGTTCCACACGCCCAAGGACACGCCGCGCAGCTCTGGAGAACCGGCCAATTGCGAGCGTAGCTTTTCCTTCGCCTGTTCGGGCTTCGCACTGGTGAGTTTTGCGATTGCTTTCCGGCGGTCGGTGGCTGCCTTCAATGCTGAGTAGCTAATACTCCAGCGGGAATTGCCATAGTCAACGTAGATAGGGTTCCGCAGCGGATCGGGATGACGATAAGCGGCTACCTTGAGACGCCCCTGGTCGTGCTTAGCCACCTTGGCGGCCACGTAGTTCTTCAGGATGTCAGCGTCGACGCAGCCATCGGGATGCCGCCAAACGCAGAGGGCACCGTCATCCGCCAGGCAGGGCTCCGGGGATTCATCATCGTCGTCACTGAAGCCGGCGAACAATTGGATGTCCCCGAACTTTTCGTTCTCATCGAGGTTGGCCTGCACGTCGCGGGCCGCCTCGATCCGGTCGCGGCGTGTGGCGTTGTCCGGCAAGGCTGCCCAAGCGTTGACGACCTTCTCCCAGCCGTCGATTGCGCGTTTGCGGATGATGTATTCGCCCAGCGCCCCGGACCTGGCCGCGCGACGCTCGCAAAACGCATCCAGCCAAGCGCGGGCCTCCTCCGGGACGGCGTCGATCTTGGCTGCGTCCTCTTTAAACCGGCGGCGTTCGGCCTCGGCTCGTTTAATCCGGGTGTGGCCAGCCGACACGCGGCGGAGCGCGTGGTCGAGCATGACACTATGCTCCTTCTTCAAATCGCGATTGACTCTATAAGGAATCCCCAAATGGTCATCCATCCACTCGCGCCAGTCCTGCATCCAGCCTGGGCGGTCGCTACTTGCCGTGCTCTTAGCGGCTTGTACAGCGCTTTCGTCCAGCAGTTTGGCGACGGTTTGCTGCCACAGTTCGGCAGATACCGTGTCAGTGTCACGAATTTTCTCCAGGGCCAAGACTCCTTTTGACGACCGCCCTTTCCAGCCAACGGCCTGCTTGAGCTGCTTAAACAGCTTGCGGGCGTTAGGAGCGGGAGACGAATCGGAAGTCAGCGTTTCCAGTAGGGCCGCGAGCGTATCGCGACCCGATTTGCCAACGATCCTTGCTTCTTCGATGCCTGCGAGCCTCAGCAGACACTTGCTGATCGCAGCCGCGTCGCTATTTTCGCCCGCCCCCCAGTTGTGACTCAGCCATCCGCCGGCCTTCTGGACGAAGTCCTTGGATTCTGGTGCGGCCTTGGTCTCTGTATCCGGCAGCGCGAAGTAGTCGTCGCTATTGCCGAGAAAGCCGAACAGGGTGTCGGCCGCCCATTGAGCGGTCAGGCCCGGAAACTGGCCCTGCAACGCAGCGAACGCCGCGGAACGGTCGACCCAAACAGCGTCATCCCGAATACGGGCGGTGAGTGCCGGCTCGCAGGCCTCGACCCATTCCTGTGCGTTGTCAATGTTCAGGCGAGCCAGAATCTCGCGGAAACGGCGCACGACCTTCTCAGCCCGGTCGGCGTCGGAAGCACGGGCAATGATGTGCGTAGCGGGGGCGAGGGAGGGTGGGCTTTCCACTGAGAGCCAGGACAGCGCCAGAAGTACCCGACGGTCCGGGTGGTCATCGGCCAGCGAGGCGGGCAGCCCGCCGCGAAGCGTGAGCAGCCAGTCGCCAAAGACCTTAGCCCCTTTATTGACCGCTTCGTGCGTGGCCCACAACACATCGAGCCAGCAACTGCAGTCATCTTTATTGCATTGGGAACACGCTCTCGGAGCACGCCGAAGGCGAAGCGTATAGGCCCGGGTTGTCGGCTCAGCCATGGTTGCTCTTGCCCTTGAACAACGGCGTCATCTCTTGCAGCTTGAAGAGGGCTTTTTAACCTACACGACCACGATCCCTTTGTCACGCTGCGGCAGGCTTGGGCCAAGGACGACGGCTGCCTGGCGGGCGCGGTCTTCATCGGCGCCCAGGTCGATGATCATGGTCTGGTCCTCAGTGAGGTCCATGGCTTCTTCCAGTTCCGTCTGCATCCGAATTCGGTCGATGGACTTGAGCACGCAAAAGAAGACGGAATACTGCCAGTGCTCGCCGTGCCCCTTCATGATCTTGAACACCTGACGCCAGCGTTTGGGATCGCGGATGTCGTAGCAAACCAGATAACAACGTCGCATACCGTGCCCCTTTAGCGCGTGGTCAGAAAGTTCAACGTCGGCACTTCGCCAAGCAGCCAGGCAGCGATCATCCGTGCTTGCAGGATGATCATCCGCCGATAGGAGAGTTTGTAGCCGAATACGGGGTGGGTCACCTCGTCGGCCATTCGGCGGCCATACACTTCAAAGAACGCCTTGCGGCCCGCCTCGGTGAACATGCAACCGGCCACCGTACGCAAGAAATGGCCTGGCCGCAGCTCACCGCGGTTGAAAGCCGTAATCACCACAGAGTCGGCAACCAGCGGCCGGAACGGCTCCATCAAATCTAGTGCAAGTGCCGGCCGGCCCGGTCGCGAGACGTGGAATGCACCAATTGAGGGCTCCAACCGAGCCGTGCGGAGTGCGGCCGTACATTCGTGGGTTAGCATCGAATAGGCGAGCGAGAGGGCCGCATTGATTGGATCGGGAGGCGGGCGGCGCTGACGGCCGTGGGCGTCGAATTCCTCGGCCAGCTCCCCTTTGATCATGCCGGCAAAGGCACCAAAGTAGATGGCCGCGGCCTGCCCTTCATGTCCGCGCAACGAGTCGATGGAGTCGGCGCTCGCGGCGGCTTGAGCCTGGGCCGCTAGGGCATCAGCTACGCCGGGTGCAAGTTGGCCAGCATGGTTTCGCCGGAGCAACGTGCGCTGGTTGGTAATCTTGGCAACAATCAGGGCTCGTGACAGCTCCAGGCAGGCCTGTGGCTGGTCAAACCGGCGAACCTGGGAACGGCGCACTTCGGCACTGACCGAATCGAGCGGATCGACCATCGCCACCAATCGCCCGGCCGCGGAGAGAAACGATACCGGAATGCCGCGGGTCGATAGCACATGCAGCGCCTGGGTGGATATTTGCACCGACCCTAGCACTGAAAGGGTCTCAACACCGGCTAGAGGCAACTCCTTGAGCTTCTTGCCGTTGTAATCGGAAATCGTCAAGGCACCGCCGCGGATGCCGATCTTCGTACCGTCCTGTTGCGCAATGATATGAATACCGTCATCACGTGGCGGCCAGATCTTTCGACGTTTGGGCTGGCCGTTCTCGCCTGAGGCTTCGCGCTGCTGGTTAACCTCGTCTGGCAGGCAGATTGGCTGCAGCGAGCAGCGTGGACAACGTGGGTCGTTGACCAGCGGCAGAGGGCGAGGTCCGGCAGCGCACGCCTTTGCTGCATCGAGCGTGGCCAGGGCTTCTTCCCGGAGCGAGGCGTCGAACGGGAGTTCAACACGACGTCGTTCGGCGGCATAGTAAAGGACGGCGTGGGGAACCGAGTAACCGGCCTCCTCTAAGAGG
>CALBRZ010000010.1 GCA_937927735.1 uncultured Planctomycetales bacterium | reverse complement strand
CTAAGGGGCCCGCGCCATCAGGTCGCCAGTCCCAAGCATCGACGACCCGTTGGCCTTCTTCATTCTTCAGCCACCTGGCACCATCGGCGGCATGTGCAGCCAGTCCCGCTGCGGTATAGTAGGGGGGCATACTTCGTAGCCGGCAGCCAGGCTGCCGCATCCCCTGATAGACCTTGCCCGCCATGCGCATTGGCGTATTTGCCGACAGCCACGATCACGTCGATAACGTGCGGCATGCCGTTGCCGAGTTCAATCGGCGCGAATGCGAACTGGTGATCTTCGCCGGCGACTTCGTTTCGACGCTGATCCTGCCGCAGCTTCGGGCGCTCAAGTGCCGGATCGTCGCCAGTTTCGGCGACAACGAGGGCAACAAGGTCGGCATGCGAAGCGGTTTCCGCATCCTGGGTACGCTGGCCGATCCGCCCTTCGGGTTCCGCGCGCCCGACGGCACGCGCATCCTCGTAACGCACCAGTTCCAACTGCTGAACAACGATATCGAGGGCTGCGACCTGGTGGTGTTTGCCCACACGCATCGGCCGTACGTCAAGCAGTTGGAGAACGGCCCGTTGCTGGTGAACCCCGGCGAGACCAGCGGCTGGACGTACCGACAGCCCACGATTGCGATCGTGGAAACCTCGCCGCTGTCGGCCGAGATCGTGCGTCTGCCAGACATGCCGCCCGCTCCAGCGCGGCAGATTAACCACTCGAGCAAGTACCGTTAATCGGCGGCGGCTTGCATCATCGGCGGCAGTTGCACGACTTCCAGCGGACGCGCGCCCAGGCCTGCCTGGCGATGGCCTTGCAGATAGCCGACCACGTAGCACTTGCCGCGGAAGTTCTCCGGCAGCGGCACCACGGCATGGAACCGGCCGTTGCGGCATTCGGTCTGCACCACGACAAGGCGGCGGTCGTTGGCCTTGAGATAGATGTTCTGGTAGGTCTCGCGCTCGGCGGGGCTGCCGGTGGGTGGCTCCTTCCGCGGCGGCTCAAACGTCAGCTTGTCGTGCGGCACCACCACCTCGATGGTGCACGGTCCATCGATGGGGCAGGTGCCGGTGATCTCCAGCGCACCGCCGGGCGTCGCGTGTTCGGGCACGGTCAATTCCAGCGGCTGCGGATGCGGCACGCGCAGCAACGGATCGCCCAGCAGGTTGAACAGCTCCAGGTGCTCGCGGCGTTCGGCATCCAGGTCGTCGTGGAAGCCGAGCGTCGTCGCCAGGGTATCGAGCAGCCGGGCCGTTGCACCGTCGCGTCTCCCGAGCACCATGCCGCGTTTGGCGTGCAGCATGATCTCGCCGATCGTCGCCCGGCGGTTCTCAAAGCATTCCTTTAGGAGTTCGCGGCCCAGCACCGTCATGGCGTACGGCATAGTGGTCCGCGAGCCGCTGAACACGCTCACCGGTCCGCCGGGGCTGACCAGGAGTTCCTCGGCCAGGCAATCTTCTATCCGGTCAAACGCGCCCGTGTAGCACGCCAGGAAAAGGGCAACGGGCGCACTCTGCCGGCAGGCCAGCCGCGAAACATCGTCGCAATGCAGAATGGGCTGGAAACGTTGGTCGGGCAGGCGAACCCAATCCAGACCTCGAGGATGCCCATGCCCGATGTACACCCAGAACAAACCGCCCTCGTTCAGCCGGTTGAGCGCCGTGGCGGCGAACAGTTCCAGCGGCGGGCAATAAGGACTGGCCCAACTGGCGTACGTCATCGACGTCACGTACTCGGCCGGGATGCCTTCGCTGATGAACCGCTGGGCGCACATTTCCAGCACTTTGTCGGCCAGGCGGCCAAAACCGCCAAGCCCCGCCACAAAGTGAATCTGCCGCCGGGCAGGGCCACTGAACGCCTCCTGCTCGTGGGCGATGATCTTCTGGACCACCACCGACAATTGCCGCGGCGTATCCACGGCAAAGCGGCCCACGGCCAACTCCGGGACGCCGTCGCCATCAAGGTCGCCGTAACGGTTGTCGCCGGCGATGTCCTGGTCCTCGCCCAGTGCCCGGATCACCTTGGCCGGCGTGTGGAACGTGGGCACGCACCTCGCTGCCAGGTTAGCATCCAGCTCCCAGCCGGGCTCGGCATCGCCCACGAGCAACACGAACCGCAGGTCGGGATACTCTTTGGCAACCTGGCGAATGCGGCGTTGAATGTCCTCGGCCGAACCGCTGGGGGGCACGAACACCAAGCCATGCCCTTGCTCGACACGCAGCCGTACCCAGGGTTCCAGAGCCTGGCGAAAGACCGCCGGACACACTACGACGGTGTCGACCGTCACCGAGGTAACGCCCGCTTGCTTCAGCGTTACGGCCGATTGGCCGGGAGACTCGGCGCCAGCCGGCGACGCAATCCATGCCAGCATGAACACCGCAGTCAGACAACCAGCCGCCTGGCCCAAGCCGGGAGCCAACCACGCGAGGCTGAATCGACGTGTCTTCAAAGAGCCGCTCTCCGCGTTACGGGAGGAAGATGCCGCCCCCCCAAGGTAACCGACTTCGGGGAGCGCGACGCAGGGCTAAGGGGCGAATAGCCAAGGTTCATTCGCCGCCTGGCTGGGGGCACGGAAGACGCCTGCCCCGCCGGGTTGGATCCCTGTTCTCCGTGCGGAGCCTCGCGGACCGAGCAAGCGTCAGCGGCGGCGTCTGGCCCGCGCCCGCCGCCGCACAACGCTGCTTGCTCGCATATTCATCTTACCGGAGCGGGAGCATCGGACGAGGGCGCACGGCACCGCTTGCAATCGCCCCTAGCGACTTAACGCATCGCGATCCCGCTAGCATCACGCGACATCGAGCGTGGTAACCGGTTGACCACTAGCCCACCAGCCGGCTGATCCAACCCCAGACCATCCAGACGGTGAAAAACCCGTAGAACAATACCGCCCAGGCCAGAATCGCACAACGCCAGAGGCTCATTCGCACGCCCGGCGGCAATGCCCTCCGATTGAGGTACAAAAGCGTGCCGCTGTACAGGAACATCACCGCGCCGTTGAGCGAGGCGGCGGTCTCAAACATGGCGAGCGTGCCGGGCACCAGGGCCAGGATCACCACGCCAAAAGCGATCGTGCTCCACAGGAACAGGTAATACAGCCGGCTTTCCGTCCAGCGTTCGCTGTCGCGCAGCCAGTTCACCTTGACGATATCGGTCGAGATCCGCGAACAGGCGTCCAGCACGCCAAACTCGGTCGTCAGCAGAATCGCCAGGCCCATCACCAGGAACATGGTGCGTGCCCAGTTGCCGCCGTTGGGCAGCCGGGCGGCAATGCCGTCGGCCTCGTCGGAAATGAACGCCAGGTCGTGGCTGCCGCGCGTCTGGATGTCGCTCGCGTACGAGCCTTCGGGCGTATAGAAGATGCTGTAGCAGATCAGCGTCAGCAGGACCAGGCACACCAGACAGGTCATGAAGAACGACATGAAATGCTCGATGCTGGCCGACCGCCACCACTGCCGCCAGCGGACCCGGTTCGGCTCGGTGTCGCGGAAGTGGTAACCCACCTCAACCACAGGCTCTTCCTTGCCGGTGATCGGGCTGGTAATCCGCCCGATGTAGGCCCCCATGCCGTAGCCTTTGTCCTTGATGTAGTTACTCTGGCCCAGGTTGAGCGTGCCGCCGGCCCCGGCAAATGCCAGCGCACCCAGCAGCATGGCGGTCGATAGGGCAGGGGAATCAGGCATTCGGCCGAAATCGATCGCTCCCTTCAACAACGCCTCGACCGCATCCCAGCGGACAACCAGGCAGGCCAGGATCACCACCATCAACACGATGGAGCCGACCAGGAACCCTTGGATTTTTTCCACGGTTTCGTACACGACCGGCCCGGCCGTTAAGATCGCCCCGCAAAGTACCAAGCCCGCGATCGCCAGCGGAAACACGTTTGGGCTGACCACGCCGCCATCGGGCGTATGTTCCACGCCATAGATCAGCCAACTGGCCATATCGGCCGAACCTTTGGCCCAGGCCGGAATCATCCAGGGCACCACGTTCAAGATCAGAAAGACCCAGGCCCAATGCCGACTCAGACGGCAGAACCCGGTGATGGCGCTTTCACCGGTAGCCAGCGTCCAACGCATGATCTCCATGTTGATGAAGTACTGCGTGGCCACGCCCAGGATGCAGGCCCAAAAGAACACGAACTTGGAGTGGTAAACGATGTTGGGCCACAGAATGAACTCACCACTGCCCAGGGCCAGGCCGGCCAGAATAATACTGGGGCCGAGCATCTTGCGCAGCGGAACCACATCGGGCAGGTCGCGATACCGCAGCGGCGGCAGCTTGCCGTGCGGAATGACGGAGTCGGGTACCAGTTCGTCGTCGCCGGCCGAAGCAACGGGAGCGCTTACTTTCATAGGTGCGAGTCTTA
>CALBRZ010000009.1 GCA_937927735.1 uncultured Planctomycetales bacterium | reverse complement strand
CCTCCTTACCAGCGGCTGGCGACCAGCACGAGCAGGTCTTCGTTGGTGTTGCCCGTGGTCTTGGCTTCCAGTGCCCGGCCAATCACGTTCAAGACAGCATTGGCCAACGCGGCCTGGGTGTGAGCAAAGTCCGGGGCGGCCACACGACCGGCGGAAGCAGTCTCTTGGCTCGATGCCGCACCATCCACACCGACCGGCGCGCCAACGCCAATCACGTTGCCAGCATCGCCCGCTACGCTGGTGATGCACATGGCCGGGCCGCCGGTAACCACCCAGCCCTGGTAGCCGGGAGGCAGCCCCTGCGGCGGCGTCCACTCACTGAGCGGATAGCCGTGGCCGTTGGCGTCCACGGCGTACCCGACGATGTGCGTGCCGAACTTGCGATTGGCGGTGCTGAACTGCACCAGGTACTTGCCGTAAAAGGTCGTGTTGGCGGTGTCGTTGTAGACGCAGCGAATCCGCCGGCGGAACCCGGTACGCAGCACACCGCTGCCCATCGGGTTGTCCTCCACGCTATAGTCGTGGTCGCTGACGATGTACTCGGCACCATCACTTTCGGTGTATCGCCGGTTGCCGTTCTCATCGACGGCCTTGCGGACCTGATTTTCCGGGAAGGGCAGTTGCCCGAGGCGATCTGACATTTCAGGTGACTCCTAAGAGTTCACAAAGGCTTGGTTGAGATCAGGCCAAGGGGCGGCCATAACCGAAGTGACGCAGGCTTTCCCACTTGATCTGGCCGATGAAGTCCAAGGACCAAGCGAAGGTGGAGTCGAGATTGCTCCACTCAGGGCCGTCGCTGTGGAACAGCTCGCTCTGCATCGAGAGGATTTGGCAGCGGTCCAGGTTGAGCATGTAGTAGGTGTCGGCCGGAACGCCGAACTCCCACATCAGCTTCATGCCATCCAGGCGGATGTACTCCTGGTCCTTGATGCCGAAGTGCTTGGCCCGCTCCGAGGCTTCGACCAGCACGCGCTCCTTCGCATCGACGCGGTTCAGCAGCTCGCCGTACATCTTGCTGGTCATAATGACCACATCCGGCGACTCGCCGTTACGCTCGATCGCCAGCTTGTTGCGGCGGATCGCCTCGATGGCGTTGGCGCTCCAGGTGGTGCCGCCAAACTTGGTGCTGGTGTAGTTCACACCCGTCGGCGTCCAAGCGTCGAACTGAGGCTGGCCAGCGCCATCGGGCCAGCGGCCGGTCCAGCTACCGCCGAACGCGGCCAGTTCGGTCGAGAGGCCCGCGTAGGTGCTGCTGACGTAGATGAACTCGTCGGCGGAGTTGGCGGCGCGGGCCACCGTGGTGGGCTGGGTGCTGTCGATGGTCTGGGTACCCTTCATGAAGGTCCCCAAGCCGTCGCAGATGTTCGGGCCGGTGGTCGAGTCCGCATAGAACTCGTGGGCGAAGAACTCGGTGATGTCCTTGATGGCCCGCTTGCCCTTGCCGGCCCAGTAGTCGATCAGGGCCTCTTTGCCCCGGTTGGCCAGCCGCTCGCGCTTCGACATGCCTTCGGCCACAACGAAGTCGATGTAGTCGATGACAGCCTTCTTGAAGCGTTGCAGACCGATATTCACGTCGATCTTCGACTGGCCGGCACGCTTACCGCGCTGCGGCGTGTTGCGCTCGACCTCGATCTGCCACTGGAGTTCTTCGCCAGAGCAGTTGTATTGGATGTTCCCGCGTGACTGGATCTCCTTCAGAAGCAGTCGGTTGCGGGTGGTCTCGTCGGTTGCGTCACGAACGTACTTACGGATCGTGGTCGCAATGCGAGTGTAAATGTCGGTGGTACTCATGTACTACACACCTCAGAAGATCTCAGGCAACCGTTCGGGCACGTCTTGAAGCTGCGCCCGAAGCTGCTCTTTCAGGGACGGATACACCTCGGGATCGCGGGGGCCGCCGCCCGTAGGCGAACCGGCAACCGGCCGTCGCGGCCGGTTGTTCTGCCGCTCAAACTTGCGGCGGCTTTCCTCAGGGGTCTGGGGTGTGGCGCTGGGAGTCGTGGCGGCTGGGTTGCCGGTGCCGCCATTGGTTTGCTGCTGGGCCAAGAGGGCATCCAGCATGGCTTCTCGATGAGCCAAGGCGCGGGCCAGATCAGGCTGCACGCCGTTCTGGGTCAGGTTCTGGTAGTGGTAGGTGACTTGGTGATAGAAGGGGGTTGGGTTGCCGTCTGCATCCACCAGCAGGTGCCGGTTCTGTTCGACATAGGCTTGCTCGGCAGCCTGCCGCTGCATCTCGGCCAGCCGCTGCTGCAAGAGCTGCTGGGCCTTTTCCTCGACCTTCTTCTCCATCGCCTGCCAGAGGGTTTCGGCAGGATCGCCGCTGATCAGCTTCTCCAGCCGCTCCTGCTTGGCCTGGTGGTAGGCGATATACCTGTTCGGCAGGTCGGGCGGGGCGATGGCCCGGTACTCAGGCCGAATCTCGATTCCGCCGTCCGGGCTGCGCTGCAGCATGGCCTCCCACTTGGGATTCCACTCAGGGAGAGGCGGGAGCCACGACTGCTTTTCCTGTTGTGGCTCGGATTCCTGCTGCTGCTGCTGCTGCGCCTGCTGCCGCTGCTGAAGTTCCTGGTACCAGTGCTGGGCCAGCCGGCGTTGATGCTCCAGCTCTTGCTGGAGATGCTCAACGGCGTCGAACGTGCCGGCTACCAACTGCCGAGGATCAGTGATCGGCGGGTCGGTGCCGTACCTGGCACGGTACTCCGCGATCGGATCGAATGGTTCAGGCGCTGGCGGCTGCTGGCTATCCGGCTCGCCGCCTAGGTCGTCAGCGCCAGAATCCCCAGCCGGTACTTGGGTGTCCGGTGTGGTGTCATCAGGAACCTGCGAACCACCGTCCATATCCAGGCCGGCGTCGTCGAAGTCCTGCGTCGCTTCCTGGAGCTGCTGTTCGAGCGATTGGATGTCGTCGGACATGCTGGGAAAACACCTTTTGCGCGTGGAGTGACGCTAGGTGTTTTCGCGCCCAGATACCGCGCAAACCTACAATATGCGTCGTGATACGTCGCGAAACGTCGCGAAACGTTGTCAGACGACGCGACTATTGCTTAGAATTCATCCATAGGATTGGCTATGGATTCCAACCGACTCGCTGCAAGGAGCAACCCTTGAAGGAACGAGGTAGCCCGGAGGTCCGGCAGGACACGCGGGCGAGACTGATTGAAGAAGGCGCAATGGCTTTTTCGGACCTGGTGCGGACCTACCGCCCACCCTGGCGCCCCGATGGTTTTTCCTCACGCCTGCTGCGCGACTGGGCGCGCAAGGGCCTGCTGATTCACGGCCGTTCTGGCCGCAGCCGCAGCAACCGAGCCTACCTGGAGTTCTTCATGTGCGGCCGGGAACCGTGTACGTCGATCCCCGCGCTCAAGCGGTTCTGGCTGGCTGTCACGGGCGAGGAGTGGGATTGATGACCCCTGACGCCATGACCTTGCCCGAGCTTGTCTGCTACGCCCTCTCGCGCGCCGTGGGCATGGTCGAGCCAGAATTCGCCTTGGAGTTCAAGGCCCTACGGGAGCGGATCGAGCAAGGCGAGGTCTACGTGTTCGATGCCGATGATGTCGAGATGCTGAAGGCGTTTCAGCGGGCGATTCAGATGGAGGAAACATGATCCCCTGGTACTGGCTGATCGTCGCGGCAGCGGTGCCGACGCTGTAGGCGCTGCGGCTATCAGGCGAGGTGCGGTACCTGCGAAAGAAAGCCGCTGGCCTCAAAGATGATTGCGAAACCCGCTGGCTGTACTGGTATCGCATGTACTGCGACGAATTGAAGAAGATCGGTCGCATCAAAGAGTTTCTGGACGACGAGTACCAGCCCACCCAACCCATGGAGACAAAGTAATGGAAAAGATACCAACCCTGTTTATCCGTGACCCGCAGAATATGAGCCGTGTTCTGCCCCAGGTTAACCCCGATTGCCAATGGGTGATCGACGGCGAAGGCGAGGCCACGCTTAAGTGGGACGGCGCCTGCTGCATGGTTCAGGATGGCAAGCTGTACAAGCGGCGCGAACTAAAGCGCGGCGACAAGTGGCCGGACGACTTCGAGCCGGCCACCGACGTTGACCCGAATACCGGCAAGGTGCAGGGCTGGGTGCCAGTGGGCGAAGGCCCGGAAGATCGCTGGTTCCGCGAGGCGTTTTCGCCAGACATGCCAAACGGCACCTACGAGCTATGCGGTCCCAAAGTGCAGGGAAATCCGCACGGTTATGAGCGACACGTCTTGATTCCCCACGGCGAGCAATCCTGCCCGCATTGCCCGCGAGAATTCTACAAGCTGCGAGACTTCTTCGCGGCGAACGTCATGGAGGGCATCGTGTGGCACCACCCCGACGGCCGCATGGCGAAGATTAAGCGGCGAGACTTTGGACTGCCGTGGCCGGAGAAAAAATGACCACTCTGAACCATGACATTCCGCACCTGCGGGTGTGGGTCCGCGATGCCTTTCTGTACGACCTGGACCCTAGCCAGCATGGCCGCACACCGGGCACCGCCCATGCGGTCTGCACGATCAAGGGACGCGCCCTGGGCTTCCATGTGCTGCTGGACAACGGCGCCCATATCGGCCGTCTGCCGATCCACGCCCTGGTGACACGCCAGGACGCCCCGGAGGTTCCGCTGGATGAGCCGTGGCGACTCCAGTTGTGGAACTGCTTCAGCTACGACGCTGTGGTGACTGAGTACGAGTGGCTGCAAGGATGCCGGGTCCGCGTGGCCCTGCCGGACGGGAAGCACTGCGGCGGCACGTACCTGTTCACCGTGGACTACTACGGCTGCCAGGATGCCGAAGCGGCAGGAGGCAGCGGATGGAAGTCCCATAACGTCATCGAACTGGACAATGGCCTCTTGGCAGCCCAGCCCAACAACCGAGTGTGCTGGTACGAGCCAAGCTGCACCGAGCCGTTCCCGGCCGATCAGCCGCCGGCCTACCGGACCATGAGCCGGACCTGGAGCGTGGAGGACGGGGCCAAGTGGCGCCCCGAGGGCGAGAAGATGTTTTATGGCGTGGAGGTGCTGGGTTGAGCGACGACTTCTTAGCAGAACTCCGCGACCGCATCGACTGGGCTCGCTACGAGCTCAGTGCCGCCAAGGATGCATGGGGACGACGAATCCGCCGACAAGTGGCAGGGATACCTCGACGCCCTGTTATGGGTTGAGAGAGAGCTTTTGAGGAAGAAAAACGCATGAGCCAGTACGGTGAACCGTGGCGGGTGCATACAGTTGGAACCCTGTGGCAGATCGAAAGCCGTGACGGCAATCATCTCCTTCCGAGCGACCTGTACGTTGACTGCGACGCCAACGAGACACAGCAGGAAGCGGCGGCTCTTCTCAACCGCATCGTCCTCTGCGTGAACAACTGCGCGGGCCTGTCTGATGAGAACCTGAAAACCCTGCTGGACAACGGCCACACGTTGGCAAGCCTGATCGTCCAGATGCAGAAGGCCCACCCGATCTTCGCCCAAGTCCACTCCCAGCAAGGCCAGGTGGTCTATGACGGGAACGACGCCCACCCCTACCAGGAGCTTATCTTCGCCCTGATGGGGGCAGCCACAGCCAAGTGGAACGGGGACCACGCGACCGCTCAGGCGTGCCAGCAGGAAGCACGACGGGCCAAGGATGGCCTGGGGCACGAACAACTGGCGGTCATCAAAAGCGTGCTAAAGGAGTTGATGGATGAGTGAGCCTGAACTCGACTTCGACCCCGCCGAGATCGAGCCGTCCATCGACTGGCGTGGCATCTGGCTGCGCAAGGCCGATGGCAAGATCGAG
>CALBRZ010000008.1 GCA_937927735.1 uncultured Planctomycetales bacterium | reverse complement strand
TCATCTGCCGGCAGCTACTCTTCCAGCAGCTTCTGCCAGAACTGCTGGGCAGGCATGCCGTTGATGGTACGGAGCGTCTTGATCGCCCCCAGGGTGCCGTTGTTCTTGTAGGCCGCATCTTCGCTGCAGGTCAGCTCTTCCAGCGGTAGGAATTTGAGGCACGAAAGATCCTGCCAAGGCACACCGTCGTGAAGGGCTAGCTTCTTGAGATCCGTGAACGCCATCAGCGGCGTGAGATCCGCTGCCTTGTCGGCGAGATTGCATTCGACTTCGGCCAAGTGCTCGCCCTTTAGCTTGTGCTTCAAGCGAACCTGATCGGCGCCGTTTAGCTCGTCCAACTTGGCCTGCACGGCGGCAACCCGCTCAACCGGTGAAAGCTGCGACGTTTCCGCGGCGAACGCTTTAGCAGCATCGCGCCGCTGGGCCAGTTCCAGCCAGAACTCGTTAATAGGCTGGCCACCCCCAGCAAAACCGTTCACGAATCGCAGAGAAAGCGAACGCAGGACCTCCTCATCCGTTTCATCAAACAGCCGCACATCGTACTGCAAGTGCTCCAATGGCAGGGCGCGTAAAGGCCTGAGATCAGCGACTTTCGTCCGATAACAGGCTAGGTGGGTCAGACGCATCCCCACCAGTGGCGATAGATCCTTGATCGGGGTGTCCTTGACGCTGAGCGACGTCAGGCGCATGCCGCGCAGTTGGCTCAAGTCGATTGCATTACCGCGGTACGTTCCACCGTCCTGGATGCGTCCACTCCCACGACACCAGAACTGTTGTAGTGCCGGAAGTGCCCGGATCGGCCATACGTCCGTGGTGGGTTGTGTGATGCGGTCGGTAATGTATTTGAATGTAGCCACTCGGCCATTAGCGACAGCCGACTCAAACTTGCCATCGTACCCCGGATTGACTTCCATCAGCTTTTTGGCTACTGCCTCGGCCTGCTGTTTAGCCGGCAGCGAGGCCATGTGATCGAAGAATGCCTGCTGCTCGGGCGTTACATCCCAGGGAATCGGCGACAGCTTGGGCTTGGCAAAGCCATTGAGGCCTTCGCTGGCCACATAGTCCAGGTATTCATCGGCCGGGTAACCATTGACCCGCTGCAGCATCCGCATCTTCTTCAGCACCGCGACGTTCGTGAATAGGATCCAGTCGTCGCAGTTCAATTCCTCTAGCTCAAGGAACTTGAGACAGGAGATGTCCTGGTTCGATCGACCACCGATGATGTCCAGCTTTTTCAGTTGCGTGAGCGCCATTAGCGGTGTGATATCTACCGGTTTGCTGCCCTTCAGCATTACCCATGCGTCGGCATTGGCATCACCCTGTGGCCACCAGCCTAGCCTGGCCGCGTCCGGGCCATTCAGCTCTTCGAGCTTCGCAGTTACGGCTTCAATCCGCTCGCCCAGCGATAACTTGGCCGTCGCCTCGGCAAATGTCAGCGCGGCCTCGCGCTGCGTTGCAAGTTCCACCAGCGTTTGTACGACAGGCGTCGACGTAGCTACAGGCCCGTTCAGGTACGTTAGCGGAAGCGATGCGATTAGGTTCTGGTCGTCTTCGTCAAAGAGTCGTACATCGTACTGAAGCAATACCAGCGGCATATCAGCGATTGGAGAGAGGTCGGCAATCGGCGTTCCATAAATGTGGAGCCATTTCAGCCTCATCCCTTTCAAAGGAGAAAGATCGCATACGTAGCTGTCTCGACATTCGAAGGATACGAGCGGCATGCCCGCCAGCGGAGAAAGATCGTCGACTTTTGTTCCGCCACATGTGAAATATTCCAGGGCCATCCCTCGGAGTGGTGACAGATCGGTGACCTGCGTCCAACCGCACGATAGGCGTCTTAGTGGCATCCCTTTAAGCGGTGAAAGGTCTTTGATCCGAGTTTCGTTGAAGTGCAGCTCTGTTAGTTGCATCCCGGCCAGCGGCGTTAAGTCTTCAACCTGCGTTCTCGTAAGCTTAAGGTAGGTAAGCGGCATGCCGCGCAAGGGCGAGAGATCAGAAACTTCGGTGAAGCTGCAGCCCAATTTTTTGAGCAGCATTGCGCGCAGTGGCGAAAGATCTGCAACAGCTGAAAACCAGCAGTCTAGGGATGCCAAGGGCAAACCTTGGAGTGGCGAAAGATCAAAAAACTTGGCTCGCTTCTCCGGAGCTTCGCCTCTGTAAACCAGTTCCTTAAGGTCGGTGAGTGCCCGGACCGGCCAGATATCGGCCAGATGCTCGCTACGGCAGGTAAACGACGTTACCTTTCCATCTTTGACTTTGTGCTCGAACTTGCCGTCATAACCGGGGCTCACCTCCTTCAACTTCTCGGCCACGGCTTTGGCTTGCTCATCGGCCGGTAGCTTGGCCACGTGATCGAAGAACGCCTGCTGCTCGGGCGTGGGCTGCCAGATCTTGGCCGCCTTGGGTTTCGGAGCCGGGGCGGTGTCGGCGTGCTGCTCGCGACTTGGAGCTTCGGCCAGCGGTTTGAGTGAAACCTTAAGTAGCGTCTTTTCGCCCCGAATCACCGTGACCTGGTTTTGCTCCAGTTGAAACTGATCGGCCCCGCCAGAAAGCTTGGCCTGGTACTTGCCTTCGGCCACGTCGATCGTCCATCCGGCGGACGCGTCGGCGACTTTCACATGGCCGTTGCCAGTGACTTCGATCTTGAGGTGCTTCGCAGCCTCGGCAGGTATGCCGTCGGCCAGTTCCACCACGATTTCGCCGTGGGGCGTGCGAAGCGAGAGCAGGATTACGCCCAGCAGAATAGGCACTGCCGCGCAGGCCAAGAGTACACCACGTTTAGGGCGGCGGGGTGGTAGGTTGCCTGGTGCTGCGGCCGGCTGTGATCCCGTCTGGCGGCTTCGTCCAGGCACCACCTGAGACTGCGTTTCGACCACGCTGCTGCGGACGCTGACGCTGGCCGCTCCCTTGGCCAAAGTCTTAAGCTGCACCGTCTGCTCGCCGTCATCTTGCCGCCTAGCCGCTGAATCCAATAGCGTCGCCAAATCGGCCCCAGCGGCCCAAGGGGTAATCGCTTCTGCCAACTCAGCAGGCGTGTCGTAGCGGTCCTCAGGCTGCCGGGCCAGCATCCGGTGGATGATGGCCACCAGTTCCTCGGGCAGATCCTCACGTAGCGAATCGATCCGCGGTGGATCCTGTGTGGCCAGAGCCATCAGCTTCTTGGCGACGCTGGTGTACTGCGGGCCTTGGAAGGGCACGCGGCCGGTAAGCAGCTTGTAGAGCGTGGCACCCAGGCTATAGATATCCGCGCGAATGTCGACGGTGTGCGTGTCGCAGGCCTGCTCGGGAGCCATGTAATCAAGCGTGCCCATGATCTGGCCGGAGGCCGTCAGCTCGCTGTGCTCGGCGTGTTGCTCTTCGAGCAAGGCCAGCCCCATGTCCAGAATCTTGACCACCGGGCCATTGGGGCCGACGGCCAGCATCAGGTTGCTGGGCTTGATGTCGCGGTGGACCAGGTTGTTTTCGTAGGCATGCTGGAGGCCCAGCGCCGCCTGGCGGATGATCTCGCAGGCTTCGGCGACCGGCAGCGGTGCCTGGTCACGTGCGATGGTGCCCAGGTCCGCACCATCAACCAGTTCCATCACCAGGTAGTGCGTACCGTCGATCTCGCCCGCATCGTGAGCCGCCACGATGTTCTCGTGGGCCAAGGCTCCCACGGCCCGCATCTCCCGGTCAAAACGGGCTATGGCTGCGGCGTCCTGCAACCGCTCGGCAGGCAGCACCTTCAGGGCCACGAGCCGGTTGAGCCGCGTGTGCAGGGCTTTGTAGACCGCGCCCATGCCACCCTGGCCCAACTTGGCCAGCAGCTTGTACTGGCCGATAACGTTCAGAATCATGCGCACAAGTTGTCAAAGGCAGTCCTAGGGTTGGT
>CALBRZ010000007.1 GCA_937927735.1 uncultured Planctomycetales bacterium | reverse complement strand
TAGAAGCCGTTCACAACGGATTTCCCCCCATGTGAGGCTGAGCAGCGCAGATCATGGCGTACGGTTTTTTAGCGAGCCGCGCGCGGAGCCGGCTGCCGCCTGCGCGTCGCGGACGGCGCGACACAATCCCTACCGCCAGCACCACCCCACCTGCCTTCCGTTTGCCACCCCAAGGTCACGCCGATGGGCGTATTGCCACGCCAGCCCCGTTCGGAACGCGTTACCCGCGTCTTGCAGACCGACACGCTCACCCAAAGCGTGCTGTTCCTGCTGGCGATGACCGTGTTTCAGCGCGGGATCGGCTTCTTTCGCGGCGTGCTGTTTTGTAGCTGGCTCGATCCCGAACAACTGGGCGAGTGGGACCTGGCCTACGGATTTTTGATGCTGGCCGCCCCGGTGGCCGTGCTGGGGTTGCCCGGCACGTTCGGGCGTTACCTGGAGTATTACCGCACGCGGGGGCAGACGCGGCCCTTCTTGCGCCATACCACGGTCTGGATTGCCGCGTTGGCACTGGCCGCTTGTGCCTGGATGTATCTGGCGCCCGGCTGGTTCTCGCAGTTGATTTTTGGCAGCGACGGCGAAGAACGCCTGGTCGGCTGGATCTCGCTCACGCTGCTGGTGCTGATCGCCTTCAACTACGTTTACGAACTGTTCGGCGGCCTGCGGATCTTCCGCCTGGTGTCGATCCTCCAGTTCGTGCAAAGCGCGGTGTTCTTCGCGCTGGGAGCAACGTTGATCCTGGCCTGGCAGCCCACCGCCCAGAGCGTGGTGATGGCGTTCATGGTCTCGACCGGCGTCTGCGTGCTGTTGGCGCTGTGGTGGATGGTGCCGGCTTTCGAAAGCCTGCCGGCGACGACCACGCCCATGGGCCCCTTCGAACTGGGCCGCAAGCTATTGCCGTTCGCGGCCAACGTGTGGATCACCAACTGGCTGGCCAACCTGTTCGAAGTGGCCGATCGCTACATGATCGTCCACCACAGCGGCATGCCGACCGATGTGGCGCTGGCTCAGGTCGGCAACTACCACGCCGCGCGCGTGATGCCCATGGTGATGATCGCCGTGGCGGCTCTGCTGCGGTCGGCAGTGCTGCCGCACTTGAGCCACGACTGGGAGCAGGGACGGCGCGACGAAGTTTCCAGGCAGCTCAGCCTGACCGTGCGGATGCTGGGGCTGGCCCTGCTGGCCGGCTCGGTCGTGCTGATGTTTGTGGCGCCGTGGATTTTTCAGTACGGCTTCAAAGGCAAGTTCGATGGCGGCCTGGCCGTAATGCCGCTGACCATGACATACCTCTCCTGGGTCGGCTTGATGGTCGTGGCCAGCAGCTACCTGTGGGTGGCCGAACGGGCCCTCTTGGGCAGCGTGTCGATGGCCCTGGGCCTGGTGGCGAACATCGGCCTGAACCTCATCCTGCTACCACGCTACGGCCTGTATGGCGCCGTGCTGGCCACCGCGATTGCCAACGCCGTCGTTTTGAGCACCACACTGTGGTTCAACCGGACAGCCGGTATGCGGCTGGACGTGGGCACCGTGATCGTGGCGGCTAGCCCCGCCTGCCTGGCTGCCGGCCCTTGGGTTTCGCTGGGCGTCCTGCTGGCCCTCATCCACCAGGCGCTGACGCGTACCTGGCTGATCAGCGCCGCCGAACGGCAGATGTGCCTGGGCCTGCTGCACCAAGCACTGGCAAAGTTCCGTCGCCGCTCGCTCGACGGCTAGCGCTTCTTCTCTCGCTTCCCATCGCGCGCCCGCCGTTGCGGTGTGCTTCCAGGTGTCTAACCACTGGCGGCCGCGCACGCATCTGCTCACAGCCCGCTGAGGCGGGTTGAAAGGGCCGAACTCCCGGCTTTTTTGCCGTTTTTCGGCCCATGATGTACATACATGTGCGCTATACACCTGTCACGTAGGACAAACCCTGGGCAACCTGCGGCGAGAATGGCTCAGGTTCCCTTGTCGCTATCCGATTTCTATATAACCTTGCTCATGCTGACGCACGAAAGGAGCCGTCCAGAGATGGGGCAAGTTGATCCGCTAACCCGCCACCTGCTGCTTCTGCGGTCGCTTTCCAGCCGCAGCGAAGGCAGCACGTTGCGGGAACTGGCCGACGAGCTGGGCGTCAGCACCAAGACGGTCCGCCGGGCGATCACCACGCTGCAGGAAGCCGGCTTTGCCGTGGTGGAAAAAACGGGGCCGCACGGGCGTAAGACATGGCACATCGAAACGACCGAAGGGTTGTCGCAACTGTCCTTCACGTTCGATGAGGCCCTGGCCTTGTACCTGGGCCGCCGGTTCCTGACGCCGCTGATGGGCACCATGATCGGCGCCGCGGCCAGCCGGGCATTTCAAAAAATCCGCTCGTGCCTGGGCAATACCGCGGTCGAATACCTCGACGCGATCACACCCCGCTGGCACGTGACCACCTTCGGAGCCGTCGATTATTCCGACAAGGCCGACATACTCGACCAGTTATTGATGGGGCTGGAGGAACACAAGGTTGTCAACATTACCTACCGCTCGCTGCAGGCGACCGAACCGGTAACGTACCCGATCCATCCGTACGCGTTCATTCAGCACCGCAGTGCGCTGTACGTGATCGGCCATTCGCCCAACCATGGCGAGCACCGCATCTTCAAGGTGAACCGGATCGAAGCCGCCAGCAAAACGGTATTTTCGTTCGAGATGCCGGAGGACTTCGACCTCAAGGCGGTGATGGCCAACGCGTTTGGCGTGTACGTGGGGCAGGACGACATCAACGTCAAGGTGCGGTTTCAACCGTCCGTGGCGCGCTACATCGAAGAGTCGACCTGGCATCCCAGCCAGAAGCTCACCCGGCAGCGCGACGGCAGCGTGCTGGCCGAGTTCCAGTTATCGGACAGCCGCGAGTTCAAAGCCTGGGTGATGAGCTTCGGATGCCAGGCCGAGGTGCTGGAGCCGCCGGCGCTGCGGCAGGAGATCGCCGAAGAACTGCTGGCGGCATATGACCATTATGCGGGCGACGCAAGTATCGCCCCGGCTGAAGTTTCCTATTCCCGCGACCACCGAGGACAGAAACCGTAAGCCGCGATGGCGATGAGCAACCGATGAAACCTCGTCCGGCCATGCGTATTTAGAAACGACCAACAGCGTTTTTTCATAACTACACCATTGAACCCCAGGGGCAGATTCATGCAGCAGCACCCGATCACCACGTCGGCCGTCCGCGCCACCTGGCCGCTCACCCCGTCGCTGACGCTCACGCTGGGCATCCAGGAACCGGTCGTGCTGGATTACCTGGCGCAGTTCCACGACACCAGCGTGCAACAGGCCAAGGCGCTGGAGGCCCTCAAGGTCGGGGTGATTGCCATCTGCTCGGCCACGCCGTCGCTCGATACCCAGGTGGTGCAGTCGAAGTTCGGCGAGCTGGAGCAGAAGCTTCAGGGCCAACTGGGTGAGTTCCAGCGGCAGGTCCAGGAAGCGCTCAAGAACTATTTCTGCGAACAGAACGGCAGCGTGCCGCGGCGGTTCAGCGAGTTCTTCGGCGACGACGGCAAGATGACCCGCACACTCAAGGAGTTCTTCGACCCCGAAGGCGGCCGGCTCGCCCTGTTGATGCAGCGGCAGATCGGCCCGGAGAGCATCTTCAGCAAGTCGCTCGATCCCAACAACAAGCAGGGCATCCTGGCTATGATCGAGCAGAAGGTGCAGCAACTGGTCGAAGCCAAGCTGACCGAGGTGGTTACCCAGTTCTCGCTCGACGACGACGGCTCGGCCATGTCGCGGCTGAAGAAGCTGCTGGATGAGCAGTTTGTGCAGTTGAACAAGGCCCTGGGGGTGGAAGCCGGCAAGACCGAGGAAGCCGAGCGCGGAACCCAGAAGGGCCGCGAGTTCGAAGAGAACCTGTACGGCGTATTTGCCCGGCTCGGCAGCGAACTGGGCGATGAGACCGAGTTCACCGGCAATACCAGCGTCCGCGGCAGCCGCAGCAAGAAAGGCGACTTTGTGGCCACGCTCGGTGAGACGTCGGCCGCCCCGGGGGCACAGCTGGTGGTCGAGGTCAAAGATTCGCCGCTGAAGCTCAGAAACGCCGTCGAGGAGCTGCAGCAGGCCAAAGAAGCCCGCGGCGCGCAGGTGGGCATCCTGGTGTTCTCGCGGGGTAATGAACCGGTCGAAGTGGGCGACTTCCGGCGGATCAACGAGGATTTTTACGTCACCGTCGACAAGGACGACCTGGAAGCCGGACGGCCGCTGTTGTACTTCGAGTCGGCCTACAAGATCGCCCGGGCTGTGGTCGCCGCCGCAGCCCGCCGCGAAGCCGTGGGCGAGCTCGACCTCAACGAGGTTCAAGCAGAACTCGAGCATTTGCTCGATTGGACGGACAAGATTCACGACATGACGACGAAGTCCAATACGATCGAGAACAACGTCAAAGCCATCAAGAAGCACACGGCGGAGATGCTGGAAGATCTCGATCAACGTGTGAAGCCGCTGTTGGCCAAGCTGCGGCACGTCAACGGTCAGCACAACTAACGGGGCAGGGGCCGCACCACGCGACGCATGTGGCAGTGGGGCAGGCGGCCGGTACACCTGCGTCCCAACCATGGGGCAAGGAGCCGTGCATCCGGGGCAGCCGGGGCAGATGCATGGGCTCTGATACAGGGGGCAGTGTGTACCGCCGTACTGCCACGTGCGTCCATGCTGGTGCTACTTCCCGAGCCTGCGTCGAATCGCCTGCAAAGGGGCAGCACGCGCGCAGCGGTCGACGCAGGCTCACTCTTTTTATTTTGGGTGCCGGGGATGCTTAGCTGGGCCGGCCGGCACGGCGCGCCGTCTACTTACCGCGCGGCGACTTCTTTGCTGCTGCCAGCGATTCAAGTCGTCTTGCCCGAACGGCCGGGCGTGGTTACGATCCCGCCTCAATTTCAACAGGGGGGCGGAGATGGTGCGCGCCCCACGTGGGGCCGCAGAGGGTTGGAGAAGGCGATGGGCTGGTACCGGCAACAATCCCTACGGCTGGCGCTGCTGCTGTCGCTAGCGGCGGTGGGTTGCCAAGGCCCGGCCGCCAAGCAGGCGCAACTGTTCCAGGAGCAGCGGCTGGCGCTGGAGAACCGCAATCGCGAGTTGCAAGCCCGCCTTAACGAACTGGACCGCGAGAACCAGCGGCAGAACGCCCTCTTGGCCCAGGCCCAGCAGCAATCGCAGCTTTACCAGGAGCAAGCCGAGGCCCTCCGCGAACAGATGCAAGCGCTGCTGGCGCAGAACGAGCGGCTCAAGCAGTTGGCCCAATCCAGCCGGCAAGAGATCGATGCCCTGACGGCTTCGGCCCGCCGCTACGGCGGAGCCATGATCACGCCCAACAACAGCCTCCAAGGCAATTTGCCGGATCTGAACTTGCCCGGCGTGCGCGTGCGACGCGATGAAGATTTGATCCGCGTCGAAATCGCCTCCGATCAACTGTTTGTGCCTGGCGATGCCCGGCTGACGCCCGCCGGCGAACAGTTGATCGAACAGGTGGGCACCGAGCTGCTGCGTGCCTACCCGCAGCAACGTATTGGCGTGGAAGGCCACACCAGCGACCAGCCGCCTCCCCACGGCTGGAGCAGCAACCACGAACTATCGACCGCCCAGGCCACCACCGTCTTCAACTTCTTGCAGCACCGGGTGCATTTCCCGGCCGAACAATTGGTGGTGATCGGCTACGGTTCCAACCGGCCGCTGTTCTCCAACGCTACCGCGGCTGGCCAGGCTCGTAACCGGCGGATCGAAATCGTCGTCTTCCCCGAGACGGTCCGCTCGCGGCGTTAAGCAGGCTGGCAGCCCTCGGTCGCGGCAACCCCGCCGACCGCACGGTGCCTATGCAGCCCCTTAACTTTCTACAGGCGTCTCAGGTGCCACAAAATCCTGGCCCATCCGGGCGGCGGCCAACACCAAGACTCCGCCCACGGCCATCAGGGCCGTTGCCAGGTAAAACGGCCACTGCACGTCGCGGTAGAACAGGTTCACGCCGATGAACGGCCCGAGAATTCGGGCCAGCGAGTTGGCGCTTTGCAGCAGCCCCAGGATGCCGCCTTGCTGTTCGGGATCGCTGCGGCGCGAGATCAGGGCGTTGATCGACGGCGTCATCAGCGAGAAGCCCACCACGATCACGCTCAGGGCGATGAACAACTGCGGGACCGACGCCTGGCCGATGGCGTAGTTCAAATACAAGAAGCCTGCGACTTCCAGCAGGGCGCCGCTGCCGCCCAGCGTGGCGTCCGACAGCCGGCCCGCCAAACGCCGCACGATCATGCCCTGGGCGATCGTAAGCGTGAGGCCAATGTAGGCGAAGGTAAGGCACACATCGCGATACCGGAAGTGGAACGGCCCGCTGCGCATCGCGGCTGTATCCGCGGCGATGGTTTCAGCGGCTTCTTCGGCCACTTCGACGGGGCCGGCGTCGGCCGACTCGGCAGCATGATGCTCGGTACCGCGAATCAGCAGCGATAGCGTTGCCTCAAAATTCCCGAACGAAAAGACGCACACAAACGAGGCAACCAACAGCATGGCCACCGACGGAATGCCCAGCGCGCTGCGCAGGGCTGCCGCCTGAAACCAGGCGTGGCCAGAGCCATCGACCTCGCGGAATTGCCGCGACTCAGGCAGTTTGAAGGCGGCCAGCAGCAGGGCCAAGAGCGACAACCCGGCGGCAAACAGCCCCGGCAACGGGCCGGGATCGCCTTGCCCGGTGGGCAGAGCCAGCAAGCCCACCAGGGGGCCAAAGGTGAAGCCTAGACCAAAGGCGGCACCGATCAGGGCCATGCCCTTGGTGCGGCCCTGCATGGTGGTCGAGTCGGCAATGTAAGCTTGTGCCGTAGCGATGGTGGCTCCGGCGATGCCGGCTCCGATGCGCGACACAAACAACAGCACCATGTCCTTGGCCCAGGTGGCGTAGCCGAACAGGGAGTAGAACACCACCGAGCCGGCCAGGCCGATCATGATCACCGGCCGCCGTCCGATCCGGTCGGAAATGCGTCCCCACACCGGCGAGAACAAGAACTGCATGGCCGAGAAGCTGGCCATCAGCGCGCCGACGAGCCATTTCTGCTCGATCATCTGGTCGGCGTAAATCGGCAACAGCGGCAGCACGATCCCAAACCCCAACAGGTCGATAAAGACCGTGAGGAACAGAACCAGCAGAGAGGCCCGGCGAGGACCGTCATTCATAGCAGGGGCAAAGCCTTCTGTCGGGGGAGGATTGCGAGCGGAGTGCAGCAACGTACGGCCGGCGGGATCAGGGGGGTGGCGAGCAATCGCCAGGGAGATTCTTCCGGCGTCTGGCAGGCCGGACAAGTCAGCCATCCCCGCACCCGCTGCAACGTAATGGTGCGAAGATACCCCTGGGCCGCAACCAGGGCAACCGAGCAGGGCAGGGCGTTGCGTCATCCATCAGGCGGCCGCTTATGCGTTTGTGCCTCGCCTGTGGCCGCGGCAGGATTGCGCGGCCTCGTTCCCCCCAGGCCGGGCACCTATCGCCGCTTTCGCCCCCGTGCTTTATAATCCGGCTTGCCGCCCTCTTTTTCCATTACTCCGGGCCAGGGAACGCAGGCCGATGACCGAACGCAGCCGGATTCTGATTGCTGACGACAACCCGCAAAACGTCGAACTGCTGGACGCGTATCTCGCAGGGGTCGATTGCGAGATCGAAACGGCGGTAGACGGCCGCGATACGCTCGAGAAGGTGGCCAGCTTCAAGCCGCACCTGATCCTGCTGGACATCATGATGCCCAAGCTCAGCGGCTTTGAGGTCTGCAAGCAGCTCAAGAGCGACCCGGCCACACGCGGCATCATGATCCTGATGGTCACCGCGCTGAACGAACTGGGCGACATCGAACGGGCGGTAAACGCCGGCACCGACGACTTCCTCTCCAAGCCCGTCAACAAAATCGAACTGCTCAAGCGGGTGGAGAACATGCTCAAGTTGCGGCACGTGACCGACGAGGTCGAACGGTTGCGGCAATACATCCAGGGCATGGAAGACGCCCTGGGCCCGCAGCAGCTTCCGTAAGCCGGCTTCGTCTGCCGCGGCTTCAAACCACGCGGCAGATAAAGCACTTTAGGTATTCGTTCTCCGGGCAGCTCGGGCTGAGCGGGTGGTCCGGCGAGGCACCCCGGTTCTCCAGAATCTGGATCGTGCGGCCGCTTTTCTCGGCCACGCCGGCCAGCATCTGCTGGAAATCCTCCCGCAACACGCTGCCCGAGCAACTGCACGTGACCAGGATGCCTTCCGGCTCCAGCAGATCGACCGCCACGCGGTTGATGCGGTGGTAGGCCCGCAGGGCATCGTTCACGGTTTGCCGCTTGCGGGCGAATTTGGGCGGATCGAGGATCACGGCGTCGAACTTGGCGCCTTCTGCCCGCAGCCGATCCAGTGCGGCAAAGGCGTCTTCCTGCTGGAAGGTCACGTTGGTCAGGCCGGCAGCCGCCGCCTGGCGGATACCGCGTTCGATCGCCCGCTGGCTGCCGTCGATGGCCAGCACCTCTTTGGCGCCGCCTAGCTTCGCGGCGGTCAGAGCGAAACCACCGGTGTAACAGAACACATCAAGCACGCGGCGGTCGCGCAGATAGCGTGCGGCCGCAGCCCGGTTCTCACGTTGGTCGAGGTAGAAGCCCGTCTTTTGCCCAGCTTGCGTGTCGACTTCGTAGGCGATGCCGTGTTCGACCACGGTAATGGGGTGCTCGGGCAGTTCGCCCCGCAGCACGCCCGGCTCCAGTCGCAGCCCCTCGTTCTTGGCGGTTTCGGCATCGATCCGCAGGGAGATGCTTTGCGGCTGGGCCAGTTCCTCAAGGGCCTGGGTGAGCATTTCCACCCGTGTGGCCATGGCCAAGGCGGTCACCTGCATCACCACGTGTCCGGCGAAACGATCGACAATCAGTCCGCTCAGCCCATCGGCCTCGCTGAACACCAGCCGGGCGGCGCCGACGGGATCGTCGTAGCCGATTTGCGAGCGCAGCCGCAGGGCCTGGCTCAACCGGCGGCGGAAGAACGCCTCATCCAGCGGCTCGGCGGCATCCCAGGTGTACAGCCGCACGCGGATCCGGCTGTGGCGGTTGATGATGCCCCGGGCGATGAAACGGCGATCGTCGGACACCAGATCGACCACATCGCCATCGGCCGCCTCACCTTCCACCCGGGCAATCGCCGTATCAAGCACCCAGGGGTGCCGGCCGTAAAAGGGCCGCGCCTTGCGAGGCTTGAGAACAACCGTGGCCTGAGCTAATCCATCAACCGTTTGCATGACAGCCAACTGGGGGCGAGCGGAGCAGTAGCAGTGAACGCGGAGAAGTGAGTGTAATGCGAATAGCGTGCCATGGGCAGTGGGCACGTTCGCGGGAAGCACGTTGCCGGCCGCCACTTGCCACGCGAAGCGAGCCAAGCCGCCAACCTGCCTCGGCCCCATCCCCCCTGTGGCTCGCCGCGGCGGATGTCAGGGGGGATGACCTAGCAAGCCGCGTCCCTGGCGCATGCAGCGTGCCCCACGGCAGGCGTTTCAGAGGGGGGAAAGGACCACCGCCCGCTACCCAGCGTCAAACGAATTGAAATACCGCTCCACCTCGGCATCCTGCTCCGTTCCTTGACGGCCCAGGTACTGCACCTGATAGATCCGGCGTCCCACCATGATGATTTTGGCCCGGCAATAGAGGGTCGTCGTACGTACCTTCGCGGTGAAATACACCTCGCGGCCACGATGACCGGCGTAATCGACCGTATTGGTCCTCGTAATGCGGATCTGCGGCCCCATCCCGGTAACGATCTCGTTCAAAACCTCCTGTTCATTCGCGTCGATACTCGCCGGCAGATCCAAATAGGTGACCAGGAAGGCGGAGCCGCGTCTGACTTCGACCCCTTCGGCCCACATCGTCAACGTGCCCTGAGAGGTATACATCGGCCGGGACTTAACCTCAGGCTTCCCGGGGAACTCAACCCGAAAGCGGCCCTGGACGGAATGGTGCGGTTTCCAACTAAGATGCCCAAACGCCATCTGAAAGCCGTTGCGAATCAGAAAGCTGATGGCGAGCATGACCACAAGACCGCCGATACCGCCCGCGATTTTGCCGACGCGTTTGACCGCGTCGGAATCGAAGTTGAGCTTGGGTTTCGACTTTTTCCGCGATGGCGAGGGCACCATTTGAGGCGGGGGCGGCACGAATCGGCTGGGGGCAGACATCCCCCACATGCCCTGGCCCCCAAACATGCCTTGGGTCGGTTGCATGCCGGACCAGCCGCCGCCATTTCCCCATGCACCCGCGGCTGGATTCGCAGGCGACGTGGGTTGCCCGGGAAATGGGTCAGCCCCTTGCATCGGGTTCGAGAATTGCTGCTGCGGAAATGGCGGAGCCGATGGTGAACCAGGAACGGCAGCCGGGGAGGGCGACGGTTCCGCCCCAGTCGATGCCGCCTGGGCAGGGATGGTGAGCACCGCCCCGCACTTGGGACACTTACCGCGCTTGCCTGCGAATTGGTCGCCCACAGTCAGCCGCGCACCGCATGCGCATTGCACCTGGATGGTCATAGCTGCCCCCCTGGATTGATCCCAGGCGCACGCCAAGACGCGGCCTACGATCGTTTCAGGACCGAAGATAGGTTCGCGTGACGGGAAACAAGAACGGTTGCCGGTCCACGAGGTGCAATCATCAAGGTGCAAGCCGACGGTTCGTTTATATCACACCCCCGATTGGGCTGCACGCAATCTTATGAAACGGACGTGTGCGATCTTGCTCGTATCTGTCCAACAAAAAAACACGCCCCGGCGACAGGTCGCCGGGGCGTGTTTGATGTTGACGAACGCGTTGGCAAGCGGAGCCGCGAGCACTCAGCTACGTAGCTCGGCTCGCCGTGGTGAGCCGTGGCCTACTTGGCCGCCTTCACCCACTGCTCGTACACCTCGGCCACCTTGGCCGATTGGGTGTCGCCCGGGTGAATGTACAGTGCGTACCGCAGGCGGAACGTTTCGCCCTTCTTCAGGTGCAGCGGCTGGGCTTCGTTCTTGCCGTTGGTGTAGGCGTTTTCGCCGAAGGGGCTCAGGGTGAACAGCCCATAGTTGCGCACGTGGTAGCGGCTGCGGCGCGGATTTTCGGGGTGATCGAACAGGGCCACGCCGTGGGTTTGATCGTTCACTTCGCCCACGTAGTCGATCCAGTTGTGGTGCTTGCCCCAGGTTTCCTTGGTGCCCTGGACACCGTCCTGGTTGAAGACGCGGCCACCCTCGCTCTCGCGCATCGAATTGGCCACGCGGATGCCGAACAGGCCTTCCTTGGTGTCTTCAAACACCACCTCGTCCGCCATCGCCTTGAAGGTGATGTCGAAGGCCATCAACCGGTTGCCATAGATGGCCACCTTTTCGGTTTCTTCCAGGATCGGCCGGCCGTCCTCGCCCAGCCAGTGGTTGACGATCAGCAGCCGGGCCGGGTTGCCCTCGGCCTCGACGATCTCGGTCTTCACGTTGCGGATGATGCCCTTCTCGGCCCAGAACTTGATGCCGTTCACCTCATCGATCGCGCACCAGACGCCCTTGTGGTGCGGGTGATCCTTGGGGTTCTCCAGCTCGCGGGTGATGATCGTGCCGCCAACCGAGCGAACCGGGTGGAAGAACGGCTTGGGATACTGGGCGGTGGTGTGATAGGTGGTGAAGGGTTGGCCGTCGATGGTGACTTCGACCTGGTCGCCCTTCTTCTGGAGCTTGACCTGCCCCTGATCGGCATAGACCGAGGCAGCCAGCAGCCAGCAAAGGCCCAGAACGGCCGAGCGAACAAACAACTTCATGAAGTCGATTCCTTATTCCAGATACCACACTTGGAGGATGGTTCAGGCGGGTCAAAGGTTGCAGGCGAGGGCGGCCTACGCGGCGCGCAGCACCATGGCAGGCCGGGCATTCTCAGGCAGGCAACGTGCCGCGCCGATGGCGCACTCGGCGCGACTCCCATGGTAGCCACGAGCAACGGCGGCTGCCAACCATGCGGGCGTATTTGCCGCCCCAGCCGCCCCCGGGGTGGCGTGCAGCCACCGGGAGCAGACACCCGTGCGCAAGCCCTGGCTGATATGGCGGATTGCGCGCAAGTTGAATTAGAATGGCCCGATACCGGCGGCATCTCCGTCTGCTGCCACTGGGAGTTTGTCATCGGCTTGCTCTAGCGTGGTCGGCGGAGTTGCCACGGGGTAGGGGCGGCGTTTACGCGCTGCCCCCAGCGCTTCGTAACGCCCACCGTCGCACTCCCAGGAGGATCACCATGAGCCGTTTCGACCGCCGCAACTTTCTGCTCCGCACCAGCCAGTTGGGAATGGCTGGCATGGCCTGGGTGTCGTTGCGGCACGGCAGGCCGTGGGCTCTGGCGGCTGCCGATCCGACGGCCGACCAGATCGTCCCGGGCAAAAATCCCAAGCTGATCGTGCTCCAGGCCAAGCCGGCGGTGTTTGAAACGCCGCTGCCGCTGCTGGCCGAGCATCGGCAGACGCCCATCGCCGAAATGTTCGTGCGGAACAACCAGGAGCCCGAGTCGATGGTTACGCTCGACCCGGTCTCCCTCGACGGCTGGCAGATCGAGATCACCGGCCTGGTCAACAAGCCGCAAACGTTCGACGCCAGGCTGCTCACCGAGCTGCCGCAAACCTCGGTCGAAATGGTCCTGCAATGCTCGGGCAACGACCGCGATAGCTTCAGCAAAGCCTCGCCCACCGAGGGTACCCAGTGGGGCCCCGGCGGCATGGCCAGTGTGAAGTTCACCGGGGTTCGCTTGAGCGCAGTGTTCGAACGCCTGGGCGTGGAGCCCAAGCCCGAGGCCCGCTTCGTCACCGCCGATGGCATCGATGGCCCGCGGCCCGGCTCCGACGACTTCCAGCACAGCATGCCTGCCGCCGAAGTGATCAACCGGGGCATCCTCGCGCTGCAATTGAACGATCGCCCGCTGCCGGCGATTCACGGTGGCCCGGTGCGGCTGGTCATTCCGGGCGTATTCGGCACCATGCAGATCAAGTGGCTGAAGGTGCTGGACTTCACCCGCGACGAAATCACCGTCAGCCATCACGTGCCGCGGTATCGCATGCCCAAGCGGCGGCTGAAGCCGGGCGAACAGTGGGAAGCCACGCTGCAAAACAGCCGGTTCAACTGGCGGATGCCGGTCAAGAGCACGATTCTCACGCCCACGCCCGACATGCAGGTGAAAGCCGGACCGGTCACGATCCGCGGCGTGGCGTTCAACGACGGCACGGCTCCCATCGAAACCGTGCTGATCTCGCTCGACCAAGGGCAAACCTGGCATAAGGCCCAAGTCGAAAAGGCCGCCGGCCGCTTCGCCTGGTACCCGTGGACCTACCGCACCGACCTGCGCAAAGGCCGCAACGTGGTGTGGTCGCGGGCGATCGATGCCTTGGGGCGCAGCCAGCCGCTGGACGGCAGCATTCGCTGGAACCCGCACGGCTACGAATGGAACGGCGTCGATAAGGTCGAAATCAACGTGACCTGAGCCGGCCGAGTTACGGTCTAAACAATGCCCAGGGCGGCCGGGTAGGGCAGGGCAGTTGCAATCGCTGCCGGCCTTAGTCGCCGCCCTTGATCGTTTACCGCCTTACTCCGCGTCCTCGCTACGGATCGACGCGATCCGCTTCAAGAAGTCGTTGACCGTGGGGCAACGCTTGTCCGGGTTCTGCTCCAGGCACCAGTGTACCGCCTTGGCGAGTTCCGGATTGATCGTCGGGCGATAGCGCTCGATCGGCGTGGGCGGGCTGGAGGCGTGATCCATGGCCGCTTTGCCGGTCAGGCCGCGTGTCCACGGCAGCTCAAAAGTAAGCATCTCGTAGACCGTGATGCCGAAAGCAAAGATGTCGACCCGGTGGTCGGTCCGCTTGCGGCGCACCAGTTCCGGAGCCATGTAGTTGGGGTTACCCGTGCGGTTACCCGGCTGCCGGAACGGCTCCTCGTTAGGGATCGTAAGGCCGAAATCGATCAGCTTGAGGATGCCTTCGTTGGTGTCGACCATCACGTTGCGTGGGCAGATATCGCGGTGGATATAGCCCGCGTCGTGAACCGCCTGGAGGGCCTCGCCAATCTGGCGGATGAGCATCATCCGGATGCCTTCCAGGATCTCGCGGTTGTTGCCGACCAAAAGCGAGTTGAGGCCCGGCCCGTCGATGAACTCCTGAACCAGGTACGGTTCGCCGTCGGTGGTGGTGCCGTACTCGAACGTCTTGACGATGTTGCGGTGCTGGAGCCGGTAGGAGATCTCGCCTTCGCTGGGCTTCTTCAGGCCTTTGAAACGGGCCTCGAACTGGGCCGTTTTCTGGGGGTCCAGCAGCTTCAGCCCCACAATCTGCCCGGTTTGCCGGTCACGTGCCTGATAGAACTTGGACATCGTGCCGGAGATGGCTTCGCGGAGAAGCTCAAACCGCTGCCGAACATTGACCTTCTTGGGGCCGTCTTTCTTCTTGAAGACGGCTTTGAAGCTATCAAACAAGCCCATGGAGATGCTCCACGAACGGCCGTGCCGCGAATGTCATTGATCGCGATGGAAGAAAAATCAGAACCGACGCGGCCATCGCGCTGCCCACTTGCACGCGGTTTCCGGTCCATTGTCGCGCACCAAACGACTGCTGACAATGGGGTTAGGCTGTCCGGCCCTCGGCGTCACTCGCGGCGGCCACGGGGTGGGCACGCGGCTGTCGGCGCTGCCCAGCCGCAACTTCCCCCCATGTTGCCTACAGTGAGCTATTCTTTCAAAACCAGCTTCCACCGCTACCGGAGCGGCCCCGAAACCGACAATTTAAATCATTGCAATCATTGCGTTTGCGCCAATTGACCCAATCTCAACTGGTCCGTCGACTAAGCCCTACGGTATAAATGGATGCAGCCGAGGGTCCGCAGTATGACCTTCGTACTTACGCGAACGTCGCCCGTTCCGGCACGGTAAATACGTGTCGGCCGCAGCGTGCTGACAGCCTCGAGTACTCGCAGAACCCGATGCTTGGTGGTTGGCGGCCTTTCAGACGTTCGTCCCCAACCATTTCCCCTCGCTTTTGAATGGCTGAGACCACACTCACGGTAAGCGACACCACGGCGCTCTTGAACATGTTTGGCCCTCGCGACCAGCACGTGCGTGCAGTGCGCACGGCCTTGGGCGTGAGCATCTCTGCCCGAGACGGTGAGGTCCGGATCCAAGGCGACGAGGCCGCCGTAGCCAAGGCTGCCGACATTCTGCAGCGGATTCACGACCGGGCCCGACGCAAGCCGGTGAGCGCCGACGAGGTCGCCTCCATGCTGGCCGAGTACGAATCGGCGCGTGGTGGCTCTCCCGATGCGGAAGGCGACGTCCAGGTGATGAACGCCGGCCGCCGGATCGTGCCGCGCAGCGCCGGCCAGGCCGCCTACATCGAAGCGATCCGCAAGCACGACCTGGTGTTTTGCGTGGGCCCGGCAGGCACGGGGAAAACGTACCTGGCCGTGGCCATGGCGGTGAACGCCCTGAAGCAGGAGCTGATTCGCAAGATCGTGCTGGTCCGGCCCGCAGTCGAAGCCGGCGAGAGCCTGGGCTTTTTGCCGGGCGACCTGCAAGCCAAGATCAATCCATATCTCCGCCCGATGCTGGACGCCTTGCGCGAGATGATGGATTACGACCACATGAAGCGGTACATGGAGCGGGACCTGATCGAGGTGATCCCGCTGGCATACATGCGTGGCCGCAGTTTGAACGAGGCGTTCATCATTCTGGACGAAGCCCAGAATACGACCGTCACGCAAATGAAAATGTTCCTCACACGGATGGGGCACGGGTCGCGGATCGTGGTATCGGGCGACACCACGCAGGTGGACCTGCCTCCGCACACCAAGAGCGGTCTGACCGACGCGTTGGAGCGGTTGAAGAACATTCCGGGGATCTGCCAGGTGACGATGGGCACGGAAGACATTGTCCGCAATCCGCTGGTCCATAAGATCGTTCTGGCGTACGAGCAAGGAGCCGCCGGCGGGCACTAGTCCGGCGCTTACGATGTCGATCGGACCTACACGACGTAAACGAACTCCGCGCGCCGTCTCTGTCCAAACGCCTCCCGGCCGCTGGAAACGCGCATGGGGATATCTCACCCAGGGCAGGGTCTGGGCACGGATCGGGCTATGCCTGGCCGCCGCCCTGGCCATGGTGCTGGGCACTGCCGCCTGGAATCCACCGTTCCCTTATCGCACGGGCGAGGTTCCCCAGCGCGACATCATGGCCCGCACCAACTTCGCGGTGCCCGACCTCAACAAGACGCAGCTAGCCCGCGATCGCGCCCGGCAACAGGCCCGGTACGTCTACGAACAGGATCCCGAGCCGCTGGTGCAGTTGCGCAGCAAGCTCATCAACACCCTGGTCGAAACCGGCAACGCGCCCACCCTCGATGCGCTCGATTCGTCCATCTGGCAGGAGTTTCAGCCGCCGCTGCCCGAAGGCAAAACGACCCTCACCCGTGAGGAGCAGGAAGAACGCTTCGAGCAGTTCCGCCAAGCGGTCGGCGGAATGGAACGCGCCAAGCTCGAACAGGCGATCGAAGAGATTTTTGCGCCGCTCGAACAACGGGGCCTGCTTCAGAAGCTCCAGCACTCCGACGGCGACCAGAAGGAAATCATCGTCCACCCCAAGGGCCAGCCCGACAGCCGCATGAAGGTCCCCGTGACCGACGTGCTGATCGATCTGCAAACGGCCGAGGATTCGCCGCTGAAACGGCGTCTGCACGCCAACGCCCATACGGCCCCGGTGGCCGATGAACTGTTCACCTGGCTGCGGGGCCGCTTGCCGACGACGCTCACCATCGACCAGGTGCAGACGGCGCGCGAACGCGATGCCGCCGTGGCCCTGGTGCCGCCCGAATACTTTGAATACCAGGCGGGCCAGCCGCTGGCGTTTGCCGGCAAGCCGTTGGGCCCCGAGCAAATGGAGCTGCTCCGCCGCGAGCACGAAGCCTACCTGGCCAATACCGGCCGCACCGGCGCGCAAATTGTTCGCGGCCTGGCCGTGCTGGGCCTGATCGGAGCCATGTTCGCCTTGTGCGGCGGCTTTGTGATCCATCGGCACCAGCGCGTGTTTCAGAACCTGAACCACTTCGCGCTGCTGCTGGCGATTGCCGCGCTGACGGTCATGCTCGCTCGCTGGCTGGCACGCGATGCCTGGCGGGCGGAGATCGTGCCGCTGGTGCTGTTCGGCCTTACCGTGGCCATTGCCTACGGCCGCGAACTGGCCCTGCTGCTCGCCTTTGCCGTGACCGGCGTGGTCGCGATCATCACCGGCAAGTCGGTCGCCCCGTTCCTGGTGCTGCTGGCTGTAATTGCCACCGCGATCATGCTGCTGGGCAATATCCGCAGCCGTCTCCGCTTGATTCAGATCTGCCTGGAAACCGGCGTGGTAGCCGTGATCCTGGCCCTGGGCATGGCCGGCCTGGAAGGGCAGCCGTTCTCGCAGCGGCTGGTGATCGATGCGCTATCGCTGGGCGGCTGGACTCTGGCCTCCGGCTTTGTCATCACCGGCCTGTTGCCGCTCATCGAACGCGGCTTTGGCGTGCTCACCGACTTGAGCCTGTACGAACTGGGCGATGCCTCGCACCCGCTGCTGCAACAACTTGTGCAGCGTGCGCCGGGCACCTACAACCACTCGATCAACGTGGCCTCGCTGGCCGAAGGCGCCGCCGAGGCAATCGGCGCCCGGGGCCTGCTGGTTCGTGTGGGCGCGTACTTCCACGATATCGGCAAGATGCTCAAGCCGGGCTATTTCACCGAAAACCAGCAGCAAGGCGTCAACCGCCACGATACGCTGCTGCCCGCCATGAGCACGCTGATTATCGTGGCGCACGTGAAGGACGGCGTCGAACTGGCGCTCAACCATCACCTGCCGCAGCCGATCATCGACTTCATCGAGCAGCATCATGGCACCACGCTGGTAGAATACTTCTACCATCAGGCGAGCGAACGCAGTCAGGCCGATCCGGAAGGCGGCCAGGTGGAAGAAAGCGCTTTCCGCTACCCGGGCCCCAAACCGCAAACGCGCGAAGCCGCCGTGCTGATGCTGGCCGACGCGGTGGAAAGCACCTGCCGTTCGCTGTCGGAACCGACGCCGGCCCGCATCGAAAATGTGGTCGAAACCCTGGCCATGAAGCGGCTGCTGGACGGTCAGTTCGATGAAAGCGGCCTGACCCTCCAGGAACTCCGCGCCGTGCAGAATTCCTTGACCAAAACCCTGATTGCCGTGTACCACGGACGTGTGAAATACCCCGACCAACGAACCGCCTAGCGGCGCGCTACGGTAGCCCGCCGCTTGAGACACGCCGGTGGGGGGCTTCTTGCTAGTCCCATCCGCCGGCCCCCCAGGAGTACCGATTGCGGTTCGACCGCCACGTTACCATGAACCACGACTCATCGTCGTCACGCGACCGCCGACATAGTGGACCTGCGGTTGCCCCCCAGTCCACCGCCTCGCCCGACGAACCGGGCGAGCCTCCTAGTCGCGGCAGTGCAGCCATCAACTCCAGCACGGCGGCAACTACGCCGCTAGCATCCTCTTCGGCCACGACCGGTCGGTCCGATTCTGCTACCCGTCCAACCGGCCACGTCCGCGTCTTTGTGGCGAACCGCCAGAACGTGCTGGCCATCGACGAAGACCGCCTCGCCCAAGCCGTGGTCCGCGTGCTCAGCGGCGAAGGCAAAACGCCCGCGGAAGTCAGCCTGGCCGTGGTGGACAACGAAGAGATCCACCGTCTCAACGTCCAATTTCTGGAGCACGACTACCCGACCGACGCCCTGAGCTTTGTGCTCGACGAGGGGCCGTCGGGCTTGGAAGGCGAGATCATCGTCAGCGCCGAGATGGCCGCCCAGCAGGCGGGCCGCTTCGGCTGGGAGCCCGGCGACGAACTGCTGCTGTACGTCATTCATGCCGCCCTGCATCTGGCCGGTTACGACGATCTGGCGCCCGACACCGAGCCGGTGATGCGGGCACGCGAGCGGCATTACCTGGCCCAGTGGGGGCTCACGCCCGTCCCGGCAAGTTCCACCGACGGCGACTCCGCCGACTCGGCCGGAGCTGCGAGCCCGGGCGAGGCACGTTCCTGGAGTGACGGGGCCGACGCGCGAACATGAGCACGATTCTCTACATCCTGCTGATCAGCCTGGTCATAGCGTGCCTGGCTTCGGTGGCTTCGCGTTCGCTTTCCCGATTCTCGCGGCACCGGCTCAAAGCCATTGGCAAGAAACGCAACGGCGATAAGCCCAACGGCGAGTCGCTGCTCCGCGAGATCATGGTCCACCAGGACCGCGTGGCCCAGGCCGTGGAATCGCTCCGCGTGATCGCCGCCGCCGTGGTTGTGGCCTGCACCGTGCTGTGGACGCACCATCAGATGCAAGCCGCGAGCACGGAGACCGCCCATCTGCCTTCGCTGCAAACTCTCTTCGCCGCCGCCGGCATGAGCTCGCTGTTGCTGCTGTTGGCCGAGCTTTGGCTGCCCTGGGGCATCGCGAGCCTCTGGGCGGAAGGTTTTCTGTACTACACATGGCGCATCTGGTACGGCGTGTCGGTGGTCCTTGCGCCGCTGGTTGGCTTGGCGCGTTTCAGCCACGTGCTGATTTACCGCCTGGCCGGCAAGCAGCCCGCCGAACCGACCGAAGACTACTTCGAAGAAGAAATCCGCACCATCGTCACCGAGGGCCACCGCGAAGGGCTGCTGGAAGAAGATGCCCGCGACATGATCGAAGGCATCATCGAACTGGCCGACGTCGAAGTCTCCAGCATCATGACGCCCCGCACCGACATGGTGTGCCTGCCGCTGAGCACGTCCACCCGCGAGGCGCTCGACTTTGTGATCAGCGTGTCGCACACGCGAATTCCCGTCTTCGACAAGAACCGCGACGACATCGTAGGCATCCTTTACGCCAAGGACCTGCTGCCGGAACTGGCCCGGGGCGATCAGCACATGCGGCCGCTGTCGGAACTGCTGCGCGAGCCGTACTTCGTGCCCGAAACCAAGAAGGTGGACGACCTGCTGCAACAGTTCCAGCGCACCCGCAACCACATGGCGATCGTGCTGGACGAGTACGGCGGCGTCTCCGGCCTGGTGACCATCGAGGACGTGCTTGAGGAGATTGTGGGCGAGATCATCGACGAGTACGATCCGGAACTGGTCGAAGGCATCCGCCGCATCGACGACACTACGGCCGAAGTGCTGGGCCGCGTTCACGTGGACGAGGCCAACGAGCGGCTCGGCCTGTCGCTGCCCGACGATGGCGACTACGACACCGTGGCCGGCCTGGTGTTCCACGAACTGGGCCGCATCCCGGCGGTGGGCGAGCAGATCACCTACAACGGCGTGCGGTTCACGGTGCTGGAAGCCAGCCGTCGCCGGATCGAGCGCTTGCGGCTGGAGCTGCTCGACCAGGAAGCCCGACGCGAAACGGCATAACCCCGGCCCCCCTCAACGAACCGCTCCCGCCGATGACTCCCCAAGAAGTTCTTGCCCAGGGCCGCTTCCTCAGCCTCGTGAGGGAAGGCCGCTGGGAATACGCCGCCCGCACCAACACCTCCGGCGCGGTGGTGATTGTGCCGATCACCGCCGACGGTTCGCTGATCTTCGTTCAGCAGTACCGCATCCCCATCGCGGGGCCGTCGATCGAGTTCCCCGCCGGCCTGGTAGGCGATGAGCCCGACTTCCACGGCGAGCCGTGCCTGGCCGCTGCCCGGCGCGAACTCTTGGAAGAAACCGGCTACGCGGCCGGAAAGTTGATCGAGCTGGGCACGTACCCCACGTCGCCGGGCTTGACCTCCGAGCAGATCACGTACGTGGCCGCCTTGGACCTGCGCCGGGAAGGGGAGGGCGGCGGCGATGAACACGAACAGATCGAAGTGTTTGTCGTGCCTGCCGCCGAGCTGGATCCCTGGCTGGCCGAGAAACAAGCCGCCGGCGCGATCGTCTCCGGCACTACATTCACCGCCCTGTGGCTGGCCCGACATCTTTTGCCGCAGCCGTAGGGTCCGCGCTGCGGACCACGAACGCGGACCACGAACAACGCATACATTTGCTCAACATTGGCCCGCGTGCCACGGCTCTGCGAGCCGTGCGCCTTCGTGCGATGGCGACAAGGGTGGTCCCCAAGGAACCTCCCTACGCATCTTAATCACGTGCTTCGTAGTACCATCCGCCATCGAGCGGCTGCCGGGCAACGGTCTGCCGAGGGTTCGCCTTTAATCCCTATATTCCACTGGGAGAGTATACGATCAGCGGGATACTATCCGGCGGAAGCGACTGAAACGTGAACGCGACATTGCCGCCTTCCTTCCTCACATACGTTACGCCGTCGTTCCAGATGGCATTGGATAACGCGTACCCCTGCCCATCGCTTCGTAGCGGAATTTTGCCGTCCAACACGTCGATGGCGAACGACTAGTAGAGCTCTGGATGCGACCGATAGGCGCGGATCGCATCGGGGATGTGCGTCCGCTCAAAGACGTACCAACTTGTGCGAACAGCGATGATCACAATCAGGCACTGGATGACCAATCGCCGCAGCATCGCTCGCCTTCCAGGCTCTGCCTTCAACGGCCCCATGGTGCCAGCGAACAACCACGTAGTGAATGGACGGAGCAACGGTGCAACACGTTGTTCCACGCGGATTCATGGTGGTTGCAAGCGTCAATGGTGGTTGCAAACAACCACCCTATAAACTGGCGCAACTTGGGCGATCCGTCCCCAAAGGGCTGCCAGCGGAGCCGCGGCCCAAAGCAGCGTGATCGGTTCCAGCGGGATGCGGAATCGGGCGGACGTGATCGTCAGCACATGGAACAGCATCACCACGCCGAACGCAGCCGCCAGCGGCCAGAGCTGCCGCCAATCAGACCGAAGCTGCCACGCGCCCAGCCCCACCAGCAGCAGCCAGCACAGGTTGAACACCTGATAGATCGGGTGGCTGGTCTTGGGATTGGTTTCATCGCCCAGCAGGAAGTACCGCAGCCGCTGCACGCACAGCCGGACGTACTCGCCCGGGTTTTCGCGGATGAACGCGCTGGCCTTGGCGCCCAGGTGACGGCTCCGCTCCAGTTCGGTCATGCCTTTGAATTCACGGTACTTCTTAGGCTTAAGCAGCACGTCGTCGATGTAGAGCGTTTCGTGCCGGGCGGCTACCAGCGCTTCGTGCACGCCGGCCCAGGTGCCATCGTGCCTGGCGGCGATCAGCAGGGCCGACTTCTTGGGAATTTTGTCGGTACCAAAACTGGCCGGATTGTTGGCTTGCCAGAAGGCGTATCCAAACGTTGACTTGATGAATACGAACTCACCGTGCACGTGATAGTTGCGTACTGTCCACGGCGTCACCACGGCCACGGCCACCGCCGTTACCGCGGCGGTGCAGGCAAACGCCCGGCGGAAGGAGCCGCGATCGGGACAACCGCCCCGCAGATTCGCTCGCCACACGCCCCAGGCCGCCAGCGGCGTGGCCAAGGCCAGGATCGGTTCAAACAGCAGCGTTACGCCGATGACGATCCCGATGGCCACCAGGCCCCAGCGACTTTGGGCAACGCGGGGCGAAAGGGCCAGGGCAAACATGGCCGTCAGCCCAAGCGTGGCCCAGGTCACCACCTGGATGTGCGTCACCATGTAGATGTGCGGCGGAGCGATGGCCACCAGCACGCCGGCGATCCAGCCGATCTCCGGCCGCTTGGGCAACAGTGTCCAGGCAAGCTGCACCGTGAGCAGTACGATTAGCGCCCCGGCCACGGCTTGCAGCAGTTGCACTGCCAACAGGGCCGCGGGCCCAGTCCCCAGCACGGCGTACGCGGCGGCCAGCAGGAATGGGTAGCCGGGAGCCTGCTGCGAGGTGGGGCCTTCGCCGCCCAGAAACTTCACGGTGAAACCGCGGCCCGCCAACAAGTTCTCGGCGATCTCGCCGTGCTCGTAGGTGAACGCGGTATGGTAGCTGTCGAGGACAAAAATCGCCGCCCCACGCAGCCCCAGCGCCGCCGCGAACAGCAGCCCCAGACCTAGCCTCTTACAGCGGGCAGCGAGCCGGTCTTCCACAGGATCTGCCGGTAACTGCTTGTTCATGGCAACTCGGGCTGATGCGAGGGGGGGCAGGCGGCGCCGTTGCGCCCGCAGCGGCGGGGCAGGGGGGCCAAGCTCGTTTCCCTGCGAGAAACGTAAAATCTGCGAGAGAATACGCCAAAAGTGCGAATGCAGGCAAGGTGAACCTCGCAGGCCCGGCAGGCGTCCAACAGGGTAGGGCAGGGCAGTCTGAAGCTTGGAGTTATGCGAGGCGCGGCAACAGACGCAAGCCAGACAAGAAGCGAACAGAGGCAAGCCTGCTTCCCCTCGGCAGGGCAGGGGAGGATGCCCCCTGGCTGGGGACGGCAAAGCCCGGCAGATTCCCAAGTTAGCGGCCGGCCAAGCCAGTTGACCGGTGCCTGGGCAGACATTATGATTTCTCATTCTTCGCGGTGGCTGTAGCTCAGTTGGTTAGAGCATCAGATTGTGGATCTGAGGGTCGAGGGTTCGAGTCCCTTCAGCCACCCTAAGCCCCAACACTGCAAAGGGTTGGGGCTTTTTTCATGCGCCCGCCCGGCTCTTCCGGCACTTCGTGCTTGCGACCGCCGTAAACTTCAGCGACAGCGGCACTTAACTTCTCGACCGCGGTATCTTCGCATCTGCTTGGTGGCCCCCCTCTGCTGGGCAGTAACCGTTCGCCCCGTTCCGCCAATTGGGAGGGGAAGAATCCACCGTGTCTGATGCGTGGCAATCGATGCCTCGCCGCCAGAGAGGATGCCGCCATGACTGCTTGGGATCGCCGCTTAGGATGCTCCGACCTCAAGGCCACGCTGTCGCGGCGGAGCTTTCTGCACATCGGGATGCTGGGAGCCGCCGGTCTGTCGCTGGCCGACGTACTGCGGTGCCAGGCTCAAGCTTCGCCGGCCACACAGAAGGCAGCCGCCGACCACAATGTGATCATCCTCTGGATGCGTGGCGGCCCCAGCCACATCGATATGTGGGATCCCAAGCCTGAGGCCCCCGTGGATTACCGTGGCGAGTTCGGCACCATCTCCACCACGGTGCCCGGCATCCAGTTGAGCGACATGCTGCCCAACTCGGCCCGGGCGATGGAGCATTGGTCGATCGTCCGCAGCCTGCACCATACCGACGCCGGCCATTCGGCCGCCGACCAGATCTGCTTCACGGGCTATCCGCCCGGCCGTAACGCCGACGAGAACGTGATGCCCAGTTGCGGCTCCATCGCCGCCAAGCAATTGCAGCATTTGCGGCCTGAGCTGCCGGCCTATGTGATGATCCCGCGGATGGTGCCAGGCACCGGCTCAGCGCACCTGGGCGTGGCCTATCGGCCGTTTGAAACGGGTGCCGATCCGGCCCAGCCAGGCCCGTTCCAACTGCCTAACTTTTCGCTCGCCAGCGGCCTCACGCTGGAACGGCTGGGCAGCCGCCGCGCGCTTGCCCGGGAGCTCGATCAACTATCGGCCGAGCTGGACCGCAGCGGCCACATGGAGGCGATGGACAAGTTCCAGCAACAGGCGTGGAACATGCTTTCGTCGCCGGCAGCCAAGCGGGCGTTTGACCTCGATGCCGAACCGCGCGAGGTTCGCGAGCGATACGGCTTCATGCCGGCCTTTGATCCTGGCGCGTCCGATCGGTGCGGCGCCCCGGCTTGGAGCCAGCGCATCTTGCTTGCCCGGCGGCTGGTCGAAGCCGGCGTGCGGCTGGTGACGGTTGATCTGCGGTGGTGGGATACGCACGTGCTGGGCTTTGACTCACTGCGGCGGGGCTTCTTGCCGCGGTGGGACCAGGCCTTCCCAGCCTTGATTGAAGATCTGCGCGAACGTGGCCTGCTGGAAAAAACGCTGGTGGTTGCCTGGGGCGAGTTCGGCCGTACGCCGCGGGTGAACAAGCAGGCAGGCCGCGACCACTATCCCAACGTATTCAGTGCCGTGCTGGCCGGCGGCGGCGTGCAAGGCGGCCGCGTGGTGGGTGCCTCGGACAGCAAAGGTGCGTTCCCGCTCGAAAATCCCAAAACGCCGCAAGACGTGCTGGCGACCATCTATCGCCACCTGGGCGTCGATACGCACGTGCAATACCTGGACAACTTCGGCCGGCCGCTCAGCGTATTGCCGTTTGGCAGCCCAATTGATGAACTGTTTTGATCCGCGCCACGATGGCAAAGTACGCGCGGCAATCGGCAAGCTGGCGCTTCATCCATTCATCATGGGCGTTGTTCGTTGAGATCAGGTCATCGCACGGCGGGCAGCGAGTCAACCGCGGCGCCGTGAGAAATCGTTGTGCGCGTCCTCGCTGCGGCGTTATCATACCGCTATCGCGTCGTGCGATGGCATCTTCTGGATCGTTGCGATTGCAGCCGTCACCGCCCTGACTCGAACAGCTACTCGCGCAGGCTCCGCTTGGTAGCTTCCGGTCGGTGGCAGTGCAGGCCGCAATCTCAAGCCGGGCATCTGCTCTGCCTTTCTTGTGACATCGTCCGCCGCCCGGCACGCGAGACTATGACTGGTTGGCTCGGCCTTGATGCCGAAAGGGGCAGGCTACCCAACCGAGCAAACCCAATTGCCTGGCCATCGCGCCCCTTCTTGGTGTGTGCTTCTTGAAACATTCCGTTCTTGAACCTGCGCCTGCGAGGTGCCGTATGTCACGCGCTGCACTTGCCGGAGCGACTGCGCTGTTTGTTGCCGCGACGCTGCTCATGCCTTCTCCAGCGGAAGCACGCCGCGGACTTGTCCTGATCACGCATGGCGATGCTGTGAAGGAACTGGCCGACGTACCGTCAGAATATCGCGAGCAATTGCAGGAGCTGACCGGGGCCAAGGCGCCCTTGAAGGTGGGCTACTTCTATAGCGGCTTTGGCATCTTCGGCCTGGATATCTGGACCTGGGGCGGCACCTACTGCCTGACAGCCGGCGACCAGTATTGGCCGCTCGACGATCACCAGGTGGAGACTCTGCTGGACAAGCCGCCGAGCCGGCCTTGGACCTATAGCTACCCGCCGGGCTTATTGCTGATCGCCGGCGCGATCGGGGTCCTGTCGGTCTATTCGATCTACACGCGCAAGAAAACCGCTGCCCTGCACGCGCTCCTGGAACAATTGGCCCAGGACCCGCGTTACAAACAGGCCGTGGAACAATTCATCGACGATATTCGGCCGCCGGAAACGCCAGATGAGGCTGGCGATGCTCAGGCCGAGTCGCAAGCCTCGGAAACGTCGAGAGCCGCCCAGGCGGCACGCGGCGAAGAGGCGTTCAATCGGGCCGTGCAATACCTGGTCGACCGCGGCGTCGAACGCACGGAAGCCGGAAACAACCTGGCGATCCTGTTGAGTGCCTTGGCAATCGACGGGCGAGCACGTGCCCAAGAACAACAGCTCAGCCCGGCTGGATAGTTACCAGGCCAACGAACTAAGATCGCGCGTCTGCCGC
>CALBRZ010000006.1 GCA_937927735.1 uncultured Planctomycetales bacterium | reverse complement strand
ACGTCATCCTCACCCTATCAGTTCCAGGTATAGAGCAAGGGAACATTGTCATGGTTCGCCGGTCCCGGTCGGGTTTCACGCTCGTTGAACTGCTGATCGTCGTGGTCATTCTGGCCATTCTGGCTGCAGCTATCATCCCGACGTTTTCCGATTCAACGGCCGACGCCAAGGCAAGCACTGCATTGACCAACCTCAACGTGCTGCGGGGCCAGATTCAGATGTATCGCCTGCAGCACAACGGCCTGACGCCATCGGCCACGCTGGTCGAACTGACCATGCAGACCAATGCCGAAGGCGGTGAAGGTACGGACTTTGGCCCCTACCTGCTGAAGATTCCGGTCAACCCGTATACGAATAGCTCCACCGTTCGCACCACCAGCAGCAACCCGCCGACGGCCGCCAGCGGCCAGCCCGACGCCGGTTGGCTGTATCACCCGGCCAGCGGCAACATCTGGCTGGACCACCCCGACCATCTCACCGACTAACGCACCAGTTGGTGTAAGCGTAAACTGACGCGGGATTCGACCTGCAACCTTGCCTGCGAGGCGGAAGCAGCAAGTTTGCAGGTCGTTTCTGCATTCTGGAGAACGTCATTCCTGGTCCTCGCCGCTCGGCTTCGGTGGCTACTTGCGCGCTGCCCTCAGCTTGAGCGCGGTCCGGTCCCGCGCCAGACGCTACGGAAAGTCCGTCATGCTACTCTCGCAAGGTGTTCTGCCTAAAGACATTGCGCAAGGATTCGGGCGGCCACGGGGTTGTAGGCCTACAGCCATATCCGTAGAGTGTATTTGGGGTAGGTGCCGCCTCTTGGGGGGCTGTGTACCGCTCCCCCTCGCTCACCGAGATGGCTCAACTCGCCCATGAAGAGCGCTCCCAAGAAAAACTCGACCAATGGCAAGAACACCGCCGTTCCCAAGGCAGTTGTCCAGCGGTTGAGCTTTTACCTGCGTGAGCTGCAACACCTCGTCCGCGATGGCCGCGAAACGATCAGCTCCACCCAACTCGGGCAGCTTCTGGGATTTACCGACGCCCAGGTGCGCAAGGACTTGGCCTACTTCGGGCATTTTGGCTATCCGGGGATCGGTTACCGCTGCGAGGAGCTGATCGCCGCCATTTGCCGCATCCTGGGCACCAACCAGCAGTGGCCGGTGGCCCTGGTCGGCGCCGGTAACTTGGGCCGTGCCTTGTTGGGCTACCGGGGCTTCCTCCAGCAGGGTTTTCGCCTGGTGGCCGCCTTCGACATCGACCCGGCCAAGCAATGCTCGTCGATCGAGGGCGTACCGGTATACCCCTTCGAACGGCTGCCGCAAATCGTTCAAGAACACGGTATTAAGCTGGCCATTGTGGCCGTGCCCGCCGCGGCGGCCCAAAGCGTGGCCGATCGTCTGGTGGAAGCCGGAATCGAAGGCATCTTGAATTTCGCGCCCGTTACGTTATCACTGCCCGAAGGCGTCAGCTCCGTTGGCGTCGACTTGGCGATCGAGCTGGAGCAGTTGTCGTTTGCGGTCACGAATCGCTCGGCGAATCACCTTCGCCGCGAGCCATCCGGCGCTGACTCCGAAGCCGAAAACGGCTAAAACATCGCCAACAGATCGCGGGTGTGCGGCGTATTACCCATAGCAGGGGAGGACGCCCAAGCGCATCCCGAGCCTGGGCCAGCATTTTCGGCCGCCAGATGGGCTTTACCCCCTGCCCGAATCGCGGCAAAAATGTAACATAGATGGCCAGCAACCGATGGCGTCGCCCGGCTGTCCCCGGTTCTTGCGGGAACAGCGGCGGTCACGGTGGCAACTCCATACCCTTAGCCCGTGGTGTAATTGGCAACACTAGGGATTTTGGCTCCCTCATTCCAGGTTCGAGTCCTGGCGGGCTAGTTTCAGCATCGGGCCGCTGCCGGCTATGCAGCGGCTCTTTCCTTTTAAGCGGGCTGCTTCCCGATGGCTGGCCGGTTTCTGGAGTACCGGGTGTTCTTCCGCGAGTTTCGGCGGAACTTCTACAGCACCGGTGCGATCAGCCCCAGCAGCGGCTTCCTGGCTCGCGCCCTGGCCCGCTACGTGCGTCGGCCACTACCGACCGGGCCGACCGCAAACGCCGGTGGCCGCCGCATCCTCGAAGTAGGCCCCGGCACCGGAGCCGTCACCCGGCACATTCTGGCGGCCATGCGCCCCGGCGATACGCTCGACCTGGTCGAGCTGAACGACGCCTTCGTCGAGCTGCTCCGCGAGCGATTGGCCAGCGATTCGACGTTTCAGCCGTACGCCGATCGCGTGCGCGTGCTGCACCAGAAAGTGGAGGACATGCCGGCCGATGCCCAGTACGACCTGGTCATCTCCGGGCTGCCGCTGAACAACTTTCCGGTGGCCGCCGTCGAAGCCATCCTGGCGACGCTCCAGCGGTTGGTGAAGCCCGGCGGAATCCTGTCGTACTTTGAGTACGTGGCCGTGCGACGGATCAAAGCGTGCGTGTGCCGCAAGGACGAGCGCGAACGGCTCCGCGGGGTCGGCCGCGTAACCGGCGAGGCGCTACGGCAGTTCGAGATTCGCCGCGATTGCGTCCCGTTCAACGTGCCGCCCGCGTGGGTGCATCACCTGCGGTTTGCCGAGCCCGAGGCCCAGCCGAGCGAAGCGGGCGCCGCGTCCGGAGCCTCCGCATAAGTCGCGGCGAAAGCGCAATCGCGGCTCCTGCATTTTCCAGCAGGATTGCTTTCGGCACATCCGACTCTAGTAGATGGTGCGCGGAGCCTCCTGGGCGACTTTCTCTTCGAACTCGTCAAAGATCGTCCAGACATCGATCTCCTTGCGGAGCTTGTCGATGTACTCCCGCACCTGCTCCGACCGGTCCTGCGATTGCAGTTTCTTGCGGATATCGGCTTGAGCTTCCAGGAAATCGACGCGGCCGGCAGCCTGCCGCTCCTGCACGCGGATGATGTGGAAGCTGTTGCGGTCCTCGATGATCGGGCTGAGCTGACCGACCGGCAGTTCAAACAACGCCCGGTCGAGCGCCTCGCAAACCAGGCTGCCCTGGGTGGTCCAGTCGCGTTGGCCGCCGTCCTTGGCCGTGGGGCCATCGGAGTGCTGCCGCGCTACCTCGGCAAAGGGCACGCCATCGAGCACCATGTTGCCGAGCATGGCCATCCGCCGAAACGCTTCTTCCTTGGTGCGGTGGGTGCCAAAGTCCACGGTGAGCTGTTCCCACCGCGCCTTCGCCGGGAACTCGTAATCGGCCAGGTGGGCGCGGTAGTAATCCACCATGTCCTGGTGCGTGATTTCTTTATCGCGTTTGATCTGCTGCCGCGCCCAGGTGCCAGCCATGGTGCGGTCGATGAACTGCTGGCGATACTGCACCAGCGACTGCCCTTCTGCCCTCATCTTCTGATCCAGCTCGCTGCGGTTGGCCGCCTCGTACTGCTTCATCAGGTGGGGGATTTCCTTTTCCTCAAATGGTTCCAGGAATTGGTCGCGCAGCTTGGGCAGATTCTCCTTGGGAATCTTGTTCTTCAGGTCAACCAGCAGCAGCTTGATGTCGATGTGCTGGGACAGCAGCTTCTGAATCAGCACAATCCGCTGCATCTCCAGCGCGTCGTCCGGGACCTTGCCCTTGTAAGGTTCGAGCAGCTTGTCGACCTCAGGCAGGATCTCGGAGAGCAAAATCACTTCCGGCCCAACCGTGGCCAGGCAGCGATCGCCATTGATGTTCAGCAGGTTCCGCAGCAGTTCCTCAGGCGACTGCGGCTTGCCCGTTTGCGCACCTTCCTCGCGGGAGCTCGGCCCCGGGGCTGGCGTGGGGGCAGCGCTCATCGGCGTCTGCACCGCCGCCTGGGCAACCGGCGACGGCGTAGCTACCGGCCGCGAAGTCTCCTCGGCCGACGTGCCATACCGCGGCCCGGCGGCCTCTTGTGCCGGCTCGACATTGCGCGAGCGATAGTCGACGGCGTTGTTCGCTTGCAGCAGCGGATGCTCCGAAGCTCCGTAGGGATTGTCCCAGCCAGGGCTACTGCCGGCGACCGCAGGGCGATCGGTGGGCGGCGTTGGCGATGCCGCCGCGTTGGCTGATGGCGCCGCACTCGGAGATGGCACAGCGTAGGGCGCCGATGTCGCAGCCTGATAGCCGGGGGCGGCCGCGTTGGGATCGGACGCCCCAAGCGGCGGAACGTACGGTGCAGGTTGCGTCGGAAGGGGCGGCGCACCAAAGACCGAGGGCGCCGCCGGCGTGGCATACCCACTGTGTGCCGGCTCGGCTGAAACCGCGGCCGGCGTGGTCATCGCAGCGCCGCCGTATGCAGGCGGCTGCGCATGGCCTGGTGGGGCCGCATACGGCAGACCTACGTTTGCTCCCGTATTGGGATAGGTCGGCGCAGTTGGATGCGCCCCGGCCGGTTCGGCCGCAGGCGTGGTCGTCGGATACGCTGGCGGATAGGGCGTAATCTCGTTGTATGCCCCAGGCGGCGTCGGTCCGGCGCGGCTGGGCTGCGTGGCGGCCGGCCATGCCATGCCGGGGTTTGCCGGCACGTAAGCGCCGGCAGTACCTTGCATCCCAATGGGAGATTGCGGAACCGGTGGCGGATACATGCCGGGCGTCTGCGGAGATCCCGCCCAGGGGCCTGCACCGCCAAGTGAGGGCGCGTAGCCATACACACCTGGAGGCTGGCTGGGGGCCGTCGGAGCGGCCGTGACGCGCGACTGTGCCCATTGATCCGCGACCTTGGCGGTGGTGGCCTGGGCCCAATAGGCGTCGTCGTCGACGGCCGCGGCGCTGGAAGCTCCCTGGCTCGGTTGCGGCATCTGAGCGGAGAGCCTGCCGGTGCCGCTGCTGCCAAGCACCAACCATACCGCCGCCACGGTTGCAAACCGGCACCAGCAGCTAGCACGCATGCTAAAGACCACAGCAAGCCCTTGAGACAGGTTGTATCGATTAAATCGATTCTGACCATTGCATCGGCACGTCCGATCAGCGAATTGACGCAAAATGCGTTTTCGCTGCGGCCTGGACGCGCCGCCTGCGACAATGACGGGGCGGCGATCATAGAAACCGAGGGCCTCGGTGGCAATTGCAGTTACGACATGCTCACCACCAACTTGGATGAGCACAAAAAAACCACCTGCCAACATCGGGCAGGTGGTTCGTGAATCTCTCGGTGGTCGCTTAGGGCCAACGTTCTGGCCGATCTGGCGAAAGTTATCGCAGCAGCCGTTCGCCGCTCACGTAAACTCCTTCGCGCTGCGGCTGTGGTACTGATGGGCCGGTCGGCGCGATCGAATCTTCTTCGACGGCCGGCTGTTCTGGGCGATAGCGCTGCGCCGGCGTAGCCTGGTCGCGGCTCCACTCCAGGATGATCTGCCGTGCCTGTTCCGGCGGCTGTGGCCGCGTGACCTGCACCGGCTGGGCTTCGGGGGTCCGCTCCACCGTAGTTTTCGACCGGAACACGCTTCCGGGGGCATCCTGCCGGGGCGGATGCCAGCCTTGCACGCGGCCGCTCACCATCACGTTCGGGGCGCTAGCGCTGAGGGCCGGCTCGCTATCGCGGGCCGCGGCCAAGTTTTCGTTGCCCACCGGGACCAAACGGCCGCCTGACCAGCGGCGATTGTCTTCAAGCGTCTGCTCGCTCTGGCTCACAACGCCGCCGTGCTCAGGGCTCTGCCCACGCACGAGCAGGTTGGGATTGGGCCGCGAGCGTTTGTCGGGGGCATTCGAGGCAATCAGCGTGTTGCCCGGCAAGGCGTGATCTTCCAGCGGCGGGCTGCCCTGCTTGACCCACTCCAGCCATTGATTCTGCAGATCGCCCAGCCCTTGGTAGCCGTAGTGCTGGGCAATGGCGGTAGTCCAGTCTTCGTTCTGCATGCCGTCGGCGAGGAACTGGAGAAACTTGCGGCGGCCACCCTGTCCAATCAGGAAAGTCGCCAGCGAGTGTCCTTGCGCGTACAGCGGCAGCATATCGCTGGGGTACTCTTTCATGCGGAACATTTCGCTGAACGAGATGCCGCGGCGGTTCCGCAAGAAATGGATCAGCATCTGCTGTTGCTTGGCCCGTTCGCTAGGGTGCTCCACGGTGGTACAGGCCCCTTCGTCGGCCCAGCGGGGCAGCGGCCGGCGGAAGTAGCTGGCAAAAACCGTGTGGTTCACCTCGTGCGGCAGAACACTATCGAGAATCCGCTCGTAGGAGCCTTGGATCGACATTCGCCAGTCGTACACGTGGCCGGCATTGAACACAAACGTGGTCACGCCGCCGGAGCCCAGGTTCGGCGATACGCGAGCCTGGATCGGGCAGGGTTGTGCCCATTGCGGCAGCGGCTTCCCCAACCACGCAATGGCCAGTTCTTCGCGATAGCGTTCGGCAGCCTCGGCAATGGTCTTGGCCATTTCGGGCGTGGGAGCGGTGACGACGAAGTTGGGCGTCGCGTACCGAGCTCCAAGCGACAGCGTCGCTGCGGCGATAATGGCCCAGCAAATGCTTCGAGCTTCCATGCTCTCTCCCATGTGGCTGCGGCCGCCTCTGCGGCCTGGGTCGTCGACGCACGCGCTGTTCGACGGCGGGATTGCGGGCGCGTCGGTCGCGGAAGGTAGCCTTTTCAAGGCTCCACGGCCAGAGCGCTTTTCCTGGAACAACACGGCGAGGCAGTTGAGGAAATCTAGGAGGCTTGGCGATCGCTGCGTCGCTCTGTCACGCTAGCAACAAAAAGCGCCCTCAAAGCCGCATCCATCCGCACCGGCGCAGTTGCGCACGGCTCAGCACTTACCCGAGTCTTGTGGTAGCACCAAACGGGGAAAGCGGGGGGCGGGAGGGCAGCGATAGCAGGTTAACGAAGGTGGCAGCGGC
>CALBRZ010000005.1 GCA_937927735.1 uncultured Planctomycetales bacterium | reverse complement strand
AAGTGGGCGGTGCAGGACTCAAACCTGCGACCTTCTGGGTGTAAACCAGACGCTCTAATCGACTGAGCTAACCGCCCCGGCGGAGATGGGCATGCGGCGAGGCCAAACTGAGGCAGCCCCGATTCGCGTGAAGAGAATGTGGGGCGTCGACCACGGCGTGCCATCGACTGCTGCTCTGATCGTACCGGCCGATTGGCGGTAATGTCAACGTGGTGCGATGGTTGTCCCCGCGGACGGGGGGTGACGCATGCACGCGGGCCGTGCGGAAAGGGGGGCGTGCCGATCCGGGAGACGCGCTATCGCGCGGCGTCGACGAAACAGCCGCGTGGGCAGTCCAGGCTGCTAGGCACCGGTCAGAAAGGCGGTTACCTCGCGGCAAAACGCTTCAGGCCGTTCAAACGGCACCATGTGGCCGCATGCGTCGAACACCTTGAGCCGCGCATCGGGCAGGTGGGCTGCGTAATACTCGCCGTGGGCCAGGGGGATCAGCCGGTCGTGCCGCCCCCATAGCACCAAGGCCGGCTGCTCCACGCGGTGCAGGTGCTGTTTGAGCTTGGGATTGTGCAGGTACGGGTTCCAGCCAACCCGGGCTGTGGCCTCGCGTGCCCGCAGTAGCATCAGCATGCGGGGATCATCGTAGCCATCGGGCAGAGCCAGCGAGACGTTGGGGCCCTGCGGATCATAGAACAGCAGGGGCTTCAGCTCATCGAAATCTTCCACAAACAGTTCGGCGAAGGGGGCCTCGTCCAGGTGTAAACCGGCGGCCGCCGTGAGCACCAGACGCGAGAACAATGCCGGGCGGAGAATCGCAATCTCCAAAGCAAGCCAGGCGCCCAGGGAAAAGCCGACCACCGGGATTCGCTCCGGCAGTTGCAACGCGCGGTGCAGGTCGGCGTAGTGCCACGCCAGATCCTGGATGTCGTGGATGGTTTCCAGACCTTCGGACAAGGCGAAGCCAGGGTGAGCCGGCACGTACACGGTGAACTGCTGGGCTAGAGCTTCGTGAAACGGCATCCAGTCGGTTTCGCCGCCGGCGCTGTGCAGATACAAGAGCGGCGGCCCGACACCGCCCCAGGTGACTTGCGTCTTGCGGTCGCCTACGCGGATGAACTCAACCTTGGGCTTCATCGGAAGCGGCCCTTAATGAATGGTTAGGATCGGTGTGGTACACCGAGGCTGTGTGGTGGTGCTATTATGATGGAACCATTTCTGCGGCAGTTGCACCGTGATCGTGTGTATATATAAGAAATATCAATTATGATGCCGGTGGCGAAGTGGCCGCTTGATCCTGGTCCAACGCTGTACGCACGGCCGGCATCACCTGCTCAGCAAACAGCGTCATGTTCTTGCGTGTGAGGTTCGCGGGCAGCGTACCGAGCTGGAACAGGCCCAGCAGGTTGCCTACGCCCAGATACTTGATGGCTTCAATCAGCCGGTCGCGAACGGTGGCCGGGCTGCCGACCACGGCGTATAACCCTTCTTCCACTTGCTGGCGCGTTTCCAGTGACGACATGAACTTCTTCAAGGCTCCGGCGATGCGGGCCATCGAACGAGAGCTGGTGTAGCCCGGCGGAAAGATCAACAGCCCTTTGAGCAGCTTGTGGGCAAAGTACCACAGGTGCTCTTCGTACTCTTGCCAGGCCTGCTCGTCGCTTTCGGCGACGTAGATCGGCAGGAGCCAGCCCATCTGCTCCGGGTGCGCCTGGTAGCCGTTGTTCTCGCAGGCGGCGCGGAAGCCGTCGAAGTTGCGCTTAAAGAACTCCAGGTGAAAGTACGGGATGCCCATGTAGCTGTAGCGCCGCTCCGCCACAAAATCGATCGTTTCCTGGCTGCCGGCGCCAGGCACCCAGATCGGCGGATGCGGCTTTTGGATGGGACGCGGCCAGGGATTGACGTTGCGCAGCTTATAGTGCTGGCCGTAGTGTTCGAATGGGCCGTCGGCCGTCCAGGCTTTGATGATCAGGTCGAGGGCTTCCTGGTACATGCTTCGGGCGTACGTTGGATTGACGCTGAAGCTGTAATACTCCGGGCCGCCGCCGACCACCATGCCTGCGATCAGCCGCCCGCCGCTGATGCAGTCGATCATGGCGTATTCCTCCGCCACGCGGGTGGGTGGGTTGTAGAGCGGCAGAGCGTTGCCGACCACGGCGATTTTTACCCGCGATGTCTGCCGCGCCAGGATCGCGGCGATCAGGTTGGGGCTGGGCATCGTGCCGTAGGCGTTCTGGTGATGCTCGTTCACGCAGACGCCGTCGAAGCCCAACTGTTCGGCCAGGATCAGTTCATCGAGATAACGGTTGTACAACTCGCCGCCGTGCTCGGGATCGAACAGCGCGTTAGGCAGCCAGGTCCAGGCGGAACGGTACCGCTGTTCGAAGTCGTCCGGCAAGCGGTCCCACGGCATGAGATGGAAGCAGAAGAATTTCATAACCGCCGCCTGTCGCAGTGTTGAGATCGACTGTTGTGAATCAAGCCGGCGAAATGACGGGTGGCCGCCAGGGCACTAACCTTGCTCGTGCGGGATGCCGATCCTGGCGGCCGCTATGGGGAAAGCATGTGCAATGCTGATGCCGCGCGCTGGTCCCTGGGGGCGTTTATATCCCCTGCTGTGGGCGGTGGGCAACCCGGCGGGGCATGGACGGCCCCTCGGAGGACCGCGTGGAACAGCGTGATGAGAAGCGGTGAGCGCAATCCGCCCGTGTTGCTACGGCGACAGAACGGCAGGAGTGTTACAGTCGATGGAGCGGGCAGAGGCTATCGCTTAAAGCTCGCGCAGGGCGGCCAGGAAGGCTTCGATATGTTCGGCCGTGTTGAACGGGCCGACGCTGACCCGGAGCGTGCCGCCGGTAGCCAGGGTGCCCAGGCTGCGGTGCATGCGCGGTGCGCAGTGCAGGCCGGCCCTGGTTTGGATGCGGTACGCGGCATCCAGACCGCCGGCCAGTTCCTGTGGGTTGTAGCCGGCGACGTTCAGGCTGACGACGCCTACGCGGTCTTGAGCCGATTCAGGGCCGTACAGTGTGACATTCGGATTTTCGCGCAAGCCGGCCAGCAGTGCATTGACCAGTTCTTGCTGGTGTTGCCTCACCCAGTCGACGCCGCGCTCGGCAAGCCAAGCCAGCGAGGCTTCCAGTCCTACCAGGCCCGGCACGTTATGGTTGCCGGACTCGTACCGGTGCGGCATGGAAGTCGGCTGGAACTCTTCTTCGCTGCGGGTGCCAGTGCCGCCCTGCCGCAGTGGCAGCACGCGTTCTTCCAGGCCGGGGCGTACGTAAAGGATGCCGGTCCCCAGCGGCCCGAGCAGCCCTTTGTGGCCCGGTGCGGCGAGCAGGTCCACATGCAGCACGGCCACGTCGATTGGCACGTCGCCCAGCGTTTGGGCCGCATCGAGCAGGAACGGGATGCCGTGTTCGTGGGCGATCGCGCCCACTTCGGCTGCCGGCTGCAACGCGCCGGTTACGTTCGACGCATGCGTCAGCGCGATCAACTGCGTATCAGGCCGGATGGCGGCACGAATGTCGGCCGGGTTGATGATGCCGCGGCCGTCGCAGGGCACAAATGTCACTTCCACACCGTGCCGGTCCGCATGCATGTGCAGCGGGCGCAGCACCGAGTTGTGCTCGGCATCGGTGGCGATGACATGGCCGCCGGGCCGCAGGATGCCATGGATGGCCATGTTCAGCGCGTCGGTGCCGTTGAAGGCAAAGGCCACGTGCCGCGGGTTCTCGGCCCCGATCAGCCGCGCGATGGCGGCGCGAGCCCTGGTGATGGCGGCTTCGACTTCAGCGGCTTCGGCATATGCGCTGCGTCCGGCCGGTGCGCCCAGTTCACGGAAATAACGGTCCACGGCCGCGTATACTTCCGGCGGTTTGGGCCAGGAGGTCGCGGCATTGTCGAGATAGATTCGCTGCATCACTTCGTACAGGAGAAGATGATCAACCGCCGATCTGGAACATGGCGCGCTCGGGTTTGACAAAGTCGGCCTGGTTGATGCCGTGGCCGGGGCGCTTGGCCAGCACGCACGCGCGAATCAGGTTGGCCAGGGCAACGTCGCCGGGCGAGTCGGCGCCGCCCAAATCGCCATGAGCGGCCGCCTCGCGCATGATCGCCCGGGCGTCCCATTCCTCGGTGCCGAACAGGCAGTTGCGCATCTTGCCGTCGGCGGTGATCCGCAGCCGGTTGCAATCGTGGCAGAAAGGCTGGCTGACCGGGTTGATGAAGCCGATGCGTCCGATGCCATCGGCAAACATGTAATCGGTGGCCGGCTGGCTGGGATCGGTCCGCTCCACGGGGACCAGCGGTCCGATGGCTTCTTCGAGCATGGCCCGGATCTTTTCACCAGGCAGCACCTGATCGTTCTGCCAGGCGTTATCGGCATCCAGCGGCATGAACTCGATGAAGCGGACTTCCAGCCCATGCTGCCGCGCGAAATGTCCAAACGGCACGACCTCGGCCTCGGTCATGCCGGCGATCGCCACGGCGTTGAGCTTGATGGTTTTGAACCCGGCCGCCTGGGCCGCGAAGATGCCTTCCAGCACGCGCTCGAAACCTTCGCGGCGGGTGATCTGGCGGAAGGTTTCCGGATTGAGGGCATCGAGGCTGATATTCAAGCGGTGCAGGCCAGCCGCCTTCAGAGCCTGGGCTTGTTCGGCCAGCAGGATGCCGTTGGTGGTGAGGCCGATATCGTCGATGCCTTCGATTGCGGCCAGGCGTTCGATCAACTGCGGCAGTTCTGCCCGAACCAGCGGTTCGCCGCCCGTCAAACGCAGCTTGTTGACGCCCAGCCGGACCGCCACGCGGACAAAGCGTTCGATCTCTTCGAAGGTGAGGATCTCAGCCCGCGGTTTGAACCGCACATTCTCGGCCGGCATGCAGTAGAAGCAGCGGATATTGCAGCGATCGGTAACGCTGATCCGCAGGTTGTTGTGCCGGCGGCCAAAACGGTCGACCAGCGGCGCCCAGGTGCCGGCGTGGTCGGCGTGGCGACTGGCTTGTCCGCGGTTGACATCGGCGGCGTGGTCGGGGCCGTGGCTCATGGCTGTCGCATCGGAGGGAGGCCAGGCGTGCGCGGCGGGCAGAGCCGCTGGTGTGCCTTCGATCAGTGGGTACGCCTTGGATCTACGCCTTAGGGACCAGGTGGAACGCCCGTTCCATCGCCAGGGACAAGGCCGCGAACATCGATGTTCACGGCTAAGCTTGCGGCGCCGAAGACGTGGGAGGCGGCGTGTCGGGCGAGGTCACGCCGGGATGGACCCATTCCTGGCTGCCATCGTCCCAGTTCTCGCGTTTCCAGATCGGCACCACTTCCTTGAGCGTATCGATCAGCCAGCGGCCGGCCTCGAAGGCATCGTTGCGATGGGCCGTGCTGACGGCAACCGCCACGCTGGCTTCGCCAAGCTCCAGCCGGCCCAGCCGATGCACGATGCCGCAGTTTATCACCGGCCAGCGCTGCCGGGCTTCGGCCTCGAGCTCTTCCATCTTCTTGCGGGCCATGCCGGGGTAACACTCGTAATCGAGCGCCACGGTGCGGCGGCCATGGGTGAACTCGCGAACTGTGCCCAAGAACAGCACCACCGCTCCGGCTTGAGGCGAGTTGACCGCGTCTAACAGAGCGGCGGTGTCGATCGGCTCGTACGTCAGTTCAACCATGCTGCCGGCAAGATGAGAAACGCTAGGGGGAAGGCAATGGCGGCCGCGCATCCATCGCCGTCAGACGTGGTAGCGCGCTAATCCCTAGCCTACAGCGAGCGGCGCGCTGCGACAAGCAAGCGGCGAAGACGCCGCCGGCGTGCGCGCCCACGGCGTTTAACTGCGCGAACCAACCGTCACGCCGGTTCGTCCGCCGATCAACACGCGGCTCCAGAACGGGTGCTGGCGGTCGGCGCGGGTGCGCGCGTCTTCGAGCAGCGTTTCCAGGTCGGGCTGAACGTGCACGGTTTCGGTGCGGCCGTTGACGTTGAGCCGGATCGCCTGGTCGAAGTTCACCACCTCGGGCGAAAGCCAAATGGCCAGCCGACCGCCGCCACCGCGGAAGAAGATGCTGTTGTTTTCCAGGATCTTGCCGTTGAAGCTCACCGCTCGGGTGCCGCGTGGGAACGGCCACTGGCTGGGATCGATGGTGGCTCCGCGGGGCATCTCCAGCACTTCGGCCCACCAGAAGTAATTGTCCCAAGGCCGCAGCGTGCTGACGGTGAACTCCTTGGGGAAGAAGTTGCGGCGCAGCCGGCCCATCCAGTCAAACAGGTTGAGAATCTCGTCGCTGAAGTGCTCGTGGCCGCGGCCCAGGAACTCAACCACCGTCACCGGGAAGCCCCGCCGCATGTAACGGTCGAGCGACGAAGCGTTCTGCACGGATTTCTCGCCGTCGAACTCGCCGCTGACAAGGTACATGGGCAGCTCGGCCGCGTTCTCCCAGTACAGCTTGGGGAAACGGTCGCACACGCCGCCGATGGGAATCACGCCTGCCCAGAGATCCGGGTGCGCCAGGCCGATATCCCAGGCGGCATCGCCGCCCATCGAATGGCCCGAAAGGAACACGCGATCGGTATCGATCGAAAAGCGACGGCAAGCGTCGCGAAGGCTATCGAGTACGGCCAGGTGCTCCCGCAGCGAGAACTGGTAGGCGACCTGGTGCGGTTCGCACCACACCGGCGCAATCACGATATAGCCGTGCCGCATGGCCTGGCCAAAGCGGGGCTTGTCGTCCTCGCGCGCGCCGGCCCACCAGTCCAACTGCATCTCGGGCGTGGAGCTGGCGCCGTGCAGGGTGACAATCGCCGGGTAACGCCGGTAGGGATCGTACTCCGGCGGCAATTGCACCAGGTAACGCTGCGGTGGCCGGCCCACGCCGCCAGGCACCTGGATATCGTAAAAGCCGTCCGCCCGGGGCTCCGTTTCCTTGGGCGGCTTCATGTGCGCAAGCAGCAAGGCCACTTGCCGGGGCGTGCTGCCCTCGAGCTTTTGCAGGTCGCGGAGCAGCAGTTCGCGCTCCAGCGCCAATTCCAGGTTCATGTACTTGCGGATAAGGTTGCGCACCTCGTACAGCGACAGGCTCGTGGAGAGGTTGTCGCTGGCCGATTGCGGGCCGAGCAGCCAGCCGCTGATCGCCAGGGCGAGCTTCTGGTCGACAGCCATCTGCGGATCGTTGGCAAACTGCTGATAAGCCGCCATGCGATCAAGCGTGTGAACGGTCAGCTCGGCGAAGATCTCGTCGCGGATCGGCTGCAGCTTGGCCGCCAGGGCCGTGTTCTGCCTGGCATACTCGGCCACGTGCGCATCCAACTGCTCGAGCACCGCCTTGCCTTGCGCGTGCAACTGCTGTTGCTCGTGCAGCATGCGGGCGACTTCTTGCAGCGTCTCGCCGGCTACGCCGTCGGAAGGAAACTGGCTGAGAATGCTGTAAACCAGCCGCGATTGGCCCGCCCGTTCGCGAATCCGCGCCTCGGTCAACAGCAGCCGGGCGCTAAGCTGCGTGATGTCACGCAGCACGCGGGCGTACTCGGCCTTGGCTTCGGGGAAATCTTCCAAGACCTGGGTAAGTTCCTTGCGGGCCTGGTCGAACCATTCGCCTTGCAGGTAGAACCGCACCAGGCGCAGCCGCTGCTCCAGGTCGTTCTTGTTGATGGCCTTTTCGAGGATCTTTTGCAGCGCGTCGCGCGGGATCGACGACGTGGCAATCCGCATATCCCACTTGTACTGCCGCAGCGAGGTCACCGTGGTATAGCGGGGCGTGATCTCGGTGATGCCCTGGATAATGTCGATGTCGCCGCGGTTGGTGCGCATCTTCGCCGAGCGGCGGCCGTACTCGTTCCAGGGGCTGATATTGGTCAGCCTGCCGACGGCCGAAACCGGCTGACCGCCGCTAGGCAGCTTTTGCCAGATCTTGAACTTCTCGAGCGCTTCGCCGGCACCTTCGTGCACTTCTTCCACGCGGCGCTGCGGAACGAACACCCGGCGGAGATCGTCGTCGATCATCAGGATCGTGGCGCCGCCGTCGTTCACGCCGTTGGGGTCGGCCATCATCGAGGGCAGGGGGGCGATGCGGCCTTCGATCGTGCGACCATCGCGGAGCACCACCTTGGCGGCATGAACCTCGGCCGCCACAAACCAGGCCGCCAGCACGGCCACGGCCGCTGCAGCCCAGCCAGGACGCGCCATCGCTCTAAACGCTACATGCCGTTCGTGCGGTGGTTGCCCATGAGAACCACGTTGAACTTGCGCCCCGCAGCGCTGCTTCGCCAGGATTGCGCCGAGCATCGATCCATGCATGGGGTTGGTCCTGTGGAAGTGAGGGGAGCGATAGGCCAGCGGTTCGGGCTCGCGAGCAAACGCGGCGATGGAGGGGCGATTCTCGGAGGGCGACGCCCGCCCTCACCAACTTCGCCAATGCCGGAAAGGGTGCGGCCGCGGCCAGCCATTTACGGGGGCACGACGGACTGTTGGCCGGCGTGGATGGTTCCAATCGGTTGTCGTGGTGGCAGCGCCAGCGATAACCCGTCCAAGGTTTATGAGATAAGTAGTTCTATTCTCGCGCGCCACCAGCAGAAGTCAACGAAGTACGGATGCCGCCAGAACGTGCGCAAAACGGGCCACGTGGGCGATCGCGCAGGGCAAATGGCTAACCGCGAAGGCAGCCGCCAACAGCCTTATTACAGGTGTTACCCATGTGTGCGAACGCTCCCATCCTTGACGTGCGTGCCGGGGAGTGTGCGCAACATCAAAACTAGCAATAGGTTTCATCCTGTGATGGCGTTCTGGCGAGTTAAGGCGGCTGCCCTTGCCTGAGATCAACGCGCATACAGCGCCGCTCCACCTGCTCTGTGCAGCAAGGGCTAGAAGGACGCGTCGGCGATCCTGGCCTGCAAAGTTGTTGCAACCGGCAATGGTCCAACAACTGGTCTCAACGTGACGTACAGCGACCCGCTGCGCCGCGCGATCCCCCAGAATGCCGGAATAAATGCGCGGGGCCTCGCCGAATCACAGGTGCTGTACGACACGTCGGTCCTGCATCAAAACCTCGCTGGGAACCGTGTTAGGGCGGCCGTCGTGGGGCGGATTTTGCTTGCTCCGTCCACGTGGCGTCGGCCACAATACGGCTTGCAGGGGGGGGCAGGCTGCCGCAACTTCACATCTGCACTGATCCGCTCGCTTGATCGCATTGCGGCAGAAATTGCCGTAGCCAATCGTTTGCGGCTGACAATATCTCTTGATCTCTTGGCCGCCGTAGGCCGTTTGCACGGTCGCAGCTCATTTCTGGCTGTCTGAACCGGAGAGGGCGCGTATGAGCCATCGCACCGAACGCGACTTGTCGCCGCAGGATGTCTCCGCACACGTGGAAGCCCAGCCGGCTCCCGCAGGCAATGGTTCTCTCCAGGCCGGCAAGTTGCGACGCCCGCGGCCTCGCCCCGAGGCCGGCACCATGCCGTCGTCCCGGCCAGCCGCCGCGACCGACGGTCAGCCCTCCACGCGCCCGGTGCGCCGCAAGAAACGCCGGATTCGCTTGGGGCCCGATGGCCAACCGATCCGGGTGAAGAAAGTACGTCCGGAAGGCTTGGTGGGGGCTGCCGATTCCACCACACCGCCGGGCCCGCCTGCCCGCGCCGCGGTTCCTGCAACGGGCGACGAACGTGCCCGCCGGCCCAAGAAGCGGCCGTCATCCGCGCCCGGTTCAGAGCCTCCTGTAAAGCGCAAGAAACGCCCCCGGCCCGATGTGCCAGCAAGCGTGGCAACGGTTGCTGCCAGCGGTGCGGCCGTGGCTTCGCCTGTTGCCAAGGCCGCACCGGCCACGCCGCCGGTTGCTGCTATGCCCGCTGCCCAGCAACCGGCACCCAAAGCGGCCGCTGTGCTGCCGCCTACGGCCTCGCCGGCTGCCCATTTGCTGTTGGAAGAGCCGCTTCCACGTGCGGAGAAGGTGCGTGCTCTGGGGGCGGTATCCCTGTCGTTGATTGTGCATGCCGGGGTGCTGGTCCTGCTGGGGCTGATCATGTTGCCGTTTGCGGCAGCGCCCGATCCGCCCGAGCTGGAGGCCCTGCAAGAACGTCCGCTGGACGAAATCGTTGAACTGTTGGACCAGCGCCTCACGCCGTCGGAAACGGCTTCGTTGGTGAGCGCCCACAGTTCGCTCAAGACGGGCCATGAATCGGCTATTGATGGCGCCACCGAGCCCACCTTCGACCAGGAAGTGGTCGAGTCGTCCGACGCCCCCACGGTGAACGTCGGGCCCATCGCACAGCTTTCCGGCGTCCGCAGCGTCGATCTGACCGTGGACACGCCCGAGGACACCAAGGGCGATCCCCACGCCATCGTCGACGGCTACGACGAGGCGATGGACCGCATCACCCAGGAGATCCTGGGCATGCTCCGCAAGGGCAAGGTGCTGGTGGTCTGGGTATTCGACCAGTCCGAAAGCATGAAGGACGACCAGCAGGAAATCGCCGGCCGCATCGAAAAGGTGTACCAGGAGTTGGGCCTGCACGGTGTAACTGAGAGCGACGTGCTGCTGACCGCCGTGACCAGCTACGGTAGCGGCTTCAAGGTCCATACGCCCCGGCCAACCAGCAGCGTCGAAGCCATCCGCGAGGCGATTTATTCCGTGCCGACCGATCCCTCGGGCAAGGAGATGATGTGCGATGCCGTGGGGGCCACCATCCAGCAGTTCAAGTCGGTGGCCGCCAACGGCCGTCGGCAGATGGCGATGATCCTGGTGACCGATGAAAGCGGCGACCAGGAAACCAACGTCACCAAGCTCGAAGCGGCGTTGTACGAAGCCAAGTCGGCGCGTTGCCGCATCTATGTGCTGGGACGCGAGGCCGTGTTCGGCTATCCCTATGCCCACATGTTTTGGCGGCATCCGCAAACCGGCCGCATCCACCTGCTGCCGATCGATCGCGGTCCCGAAACGCCGTTTGCCGAGCAGCTTCAGACCGACGGGTTCCATCGCCGCACCAATGCCCATCCCAGTGGGTTTGGGCCGTACGAGCAGTGCCGGCTCGCGCGCGAAACCGGCGGCATCTTCTTCATGCTGCCCACCGTCGAGGCCGACCTGGTGCGCGAGGGCGAAAACACGCTGGTCGAGCAGTATCGTCGCAAGCAGATCACCAAGGAGGAATACCTGGCCAAGGTAGGCGAGTACCGCCGCTACTCGTTGGAGTCGCTGCGGCCGTATCTGCCATCGCTCGACTCGCGGCACGATTACGTCCTGGAACGCAACAACAGCCGGCTGCGGTCCACCATCTGGAAGGTGATCAGCGACCTGAATCCCTACGATCCGCAGAAGGCCGAGGTGATCGAGCTGCGCACCAGCAACTTCTCGCCGAACCCGCGGACGTTTGCCACCCAGGTCCAGCAGGAGATCGCCAAGGCGCAGCTTTATGTCACATATCTGCACGCGGCCGAGAAGGCGATGGAAGAACTGGCCGAGGCCCGCCGCAAAGAACTCTACCCGCGCTGGCAGGCGAACTACGATCTGATCTACGCCCAGATCCTGGCCTACAAGGTACGCATCTATGAATACATGGCGTACCTGCAGCACTTTATGAAAGAGCCCAAAGTGGTGCCGCTGCGCAAGGAAGATCCCAAGAAGATCGGTTGGTACCAACTGGCTCACTGGCACATGGAGTATCGTCAGCAAACCATTACAGGCGAGTTGACGGCTCCCTACATTGAACGCTCGCGCGAGATGTTCAAGAAAGTCATTGAGGAGCACCCCGGCACGCCTTGGGCGGCCCGGGCCGAGCTCGAACTTGCCCGCGGCTTTGGCGTGGAACTGATGCCCGATTACGACTTCCACGACCCGCGGCCGCGCAAGCCCGGCAAACCCAAGCCCACCATCCCGATTCCCAAGCTGTAATCGCGAGCGGTGGGGCACACGCAGGCCAGGGCCTGTGCCACTGCGTTCACGCTGCAAACTTGCATCCCCACGCGCCCGCAGCCACACTGTAGGCACTCTTGGCGGTTGCGCCGGCCCGGCTGGGCAAACGCATGGAACCCATGCAGGGCAGCGTGCGCTTTCCATGCACTGCGCCTGGCATCGACGGCGCTGCCGGCCACAACGTTGCCAGGGGGCGTCTTCACAGCGGGAGTGGGTGTGCATGAGGTCGTTATTCACCACACGATGCCTGGCCTGGGGCGTGGCGCTGATTGCCGCCTGGTTGCCGTTGGCTGCGGTAGCATATGATCCCGCCGGCACCGACCAAAACACTTCGGCCTCCGCGGCCGCCCTGCCTCATCCGCTGCAATCGGCGCTGTCGGTCAATCTCGATTACTGCGATGAGTGGTTGGCCGGTGCCGACTTCAAATCGCTCCGGCAAACCGCCGAAGGGTTGCTGTTGTTGACCGATCTGCTTTCCGCCCGGGCTGGCGACGAAGCCTGGCAAGCTCGCACCGCCGAACTGCGGGCAACTATCAACGCGCTGATCAAGGCTGCCCAGGCGGAAGATGCCGCCGCGTGCAAGGCCGCCATGGCGCAAAGCCGGCAGGTCTCCGCGGCCGTGGCGGCGCTACCGTTCCCGGCCACGCCGCCGGCGCAGTTGCCGCGTCCCTCGGCCAGTTTGCGGTCCATGATGGCACTCTTGGATGGCACCCATGCCGACGCCAAGAAGGCACTGCTGTTCGATGAACCCGACAATGCCCGCCGCTCCGCGCAGGTGTTGGCCGAGCTGGGGCCGCTGTTGGCCGCGTACCGGAACGATGCCCGGTGGAAGAAGTGGTCCGACGACTTTACCGCGATTTCGCAGCAGACCGCGTCCGATACTCACGCTGATGCGCGGCAGCTACGCACCGCGCTGAGCGAGATTTATAATCGCTGCCAGGCCTGCCACGACCGGCGCTAGCCGGCCGCAGCCGCGAGGCACTTCAATCGCACCACTGCCATTGCACGCAGGAGAACGCCATGCCCCACCAACATCCGGCTGCTTGTCCCGATTGCGCCTCGGCCCACGCCATGGATCGCCGCGAGTTCCTCCGCGTGGCCACGGCGGCCACGGTTGCCGCAGGCATCGCCCCGCGGGTGCTGGCCTCGGATAAGCCCGCGGCCAAACCCCAACCCGAAACACTCGTCAAACAGCTTTACGATTCGCTCAATGAAAAGCAGCGGAGCGTGATCTGCTTCGATTGGGATTACAACGATCCCCAGCGGAAGCTGCTGCGGACCTTCGTCTCCAACAACTGGCACATTACCCAGCCCGCGATCGCCAGCGACTTCTACACCAAGGACCAGCAGGAGATCATTCGGGCGATCTTCGAAGGGCTGTATAACCCCGAATGGCTGCCGCGGATCGAAAAGCAGCTTCAGGACGATGCCGGCGGATATGGCAAGCAGCAGAACATCGCCATCTTCGGTACGCCCGGCGACGGCAAGTTCGAACTGGTGATGACCGGCCGCCACCTCACGATCCGTTGCGACGGCAACTCGGCCGACCACGTTGCCTTTGGCGGGCCGATCTTCTACGGCCACCAGGCCAGCCAGGTGCAAGGCCTGCGGGAACAGGACGGCCACCCCGGCAACGTGTACTGGCCGCTCGCCCTGGAAGCCAACAAGGTTTACGCCATGCTCGATGGCAAACAGCGGCAAAAGGCCCTGCTGACGCGGCGGCCCGCCGAGTCGGCTGTCGGCTTCCGTGGCCCCGACGGCAAGTTCCCCGGCATCCCGGTCGAGGACCTGACCGCGGACCAGAAGGAGCAGCTGCAAAAGGTGCTGCTCAAGCTGCTGGAACCGTACCGGCAGGCCGACCAGGACGAAGCCCTGGCTTGCCTCAAGCAGCAGGGTGGGCTCGACAAATGCTCGCTGGCCTTCTACCAGGAAGGCGACATGGGCGACGACCAGATCTGGGACAACTGGCGGCTGGAAGGCCCCTCGTTCGTGTGGTACTTCCGCGGCGAGCCGCACGTGCACGTGTGGGTGAACGTCGCGAGCAGCCACGAAGTGCCGCTCAACGCCCGCGGTTAACCACCCATCTGGCAAGCTCTGCCCTCGGCCGTGGTGCTACCCGCGCCGCGGCCAGGGTTTTTTATCGTCTCCCCGCGATGAGGGGTGGGCAATCGCCCAGGTTTTACGCCCCCGGGGGAGGCACCATCCGGCGAACCGGCCCGGCCGGAAAATTGTCCTTTAGCGTAGCGGCCCCCGCAGCCGATACTGACAAACCGGGCGGCCCCCGTGGGCGACCGCCCAGGTGCGAGCATCTTGACCGGAGGGTTGGAAATCCGTATCCTGCGGTGGAGATGCGACGCTCAGGCAGGCTTGGTAATTGACGTCGGTTTGGTGGGTCGCTGTGAGTTTGTGGACTGCCTGCCGCGGCGGCTGATCCGGCCAGCCTGACGAAGCTCGCCCCCAGCGTTTGCTGGGCAGCATCCAAGACCATCAACGGCGCTGTGGCCAAGTGGCTAAGGCAGCGGATTGCAAATCCGCCATCGCCGGTTCGAATCCGGCCAGCGCCTCTT
>CALBRZ010000004.1 GCA_937927735.1 uncultured Planctomycetales bacterium | reverse complement strand
TAATACTCGCGGATGCCCAGCGTGGCACCTTGGGCTTGCCAGCCTCGCATCAACTCCTCCACGGTATGGCCGCCGTGGATGAAGGCCGTGGCCACGCTGATCACCACTTGCGGATGAACGCGGATTGAAGGCGGCGGCGAATGGCCTGAGTACGCGTACATGCCGATCACGGTGCCGGGGCGATGCTCGTTTACTGCCTCGGCAACCGCGTTGGCGAGCGTCACGGCGCGATCGGTGATGCTGCCCAGCGCCTTGCAGGCCTCGCATTCGCACCAGTTGAGACCGTCGGACGGATCGACCGAGATGGAATCAAGCTCGGGATTCTTGCGCAGTTGTTCCAACGCATCGTCGATCACCAGTTGCCGCACGGCCGGGTTGCCGATGCAGAACTTGGTGCTCTTGCGCTCGCCGCCCACCAGCCCCAGGTATTCGGGGTGCTGGGCAAACACGGCCTTATTGCGGTTGATGATGCCATCGTAGGCGTGGCCGCTGCGCAGTTCGATGCCATTGACCGCGCGGTTCTTGGCACACCACTTCCGGTAGGGCTCGGCCGCATAATCCCACGGGCCGTAGCCGTACCAGATTCGCCGGGCGTGATAGTCGGGTTGCTCAAAGGTATCGACGGCAATCGCAAGCTCGGGCTGCTGTGGCACGATCTCCCAGTGTTCGCCCGGGAAGTACTGCCGATAGCCCAGGCGATACAGCAAATCCCACACGGCATGTTCGACGGCCAGTTCCGTATTGCCGATCATCCATACGCCGGCATCATGCGTGCGCAGCAGATAGTCTTCGCGTCGGCGCGCGTCCTCGGACCAGCCCTGCGGCGGCCGGGGAGCAGCAGAAGGGAAATCGGCGGGCGTGCCCAGCGCAATGCCGGCGGTGCCATCGCCTGGGGTGATCTGAAACTTGGCCCCGCTGATGCGGCCCAAATAGTCGGCCAGCGTGGCGGCCGCGGCACGGGTACGCTCGCTGGCGCCGGCGGCAATCACGATCGGCAAGCGCGCCTTGCCTTGCGACGCGAGTTTTGTCAGACGCGGCTTGCTTTGATGATCGGCAGATGGAGCGGTTTCGCCAGCCGCGGCTGTCATTGACGCAGCCAGAGCGATCATCATAACGCCATAGAAGTGCGCGATGCGCCGCCATGACCGTGATGCGTGATGGTAGCCAGCCATACGTTTTTTCCTTCGCGATTTGGTCACACCGCACGAGCTATGCTGGATGGGGCTGTTCATGGATCGCGGAAGCATCGTAGCGACGAAATGATCATTGCCGCGAACGTCCGTCACGTTACGGCACCACGCAGGCAATCGCAATGAATTGCAGCAATCCCGCGAAACACGCTGGCCGATGGATGGGGGGCCGGTCCAGAAGCCCGCGCAACCGTTCAGCGGGAGGTCTCCCGGTAGCGTCGTACCCAAGAAACCGGCTGGAACGATGATAACGCCTGGGGCGACGCGCTTGGAAAACTTTTATGCTCCGGCAAAGTTTACCGATCTTGTTTGTGTCATGAACGCCGACCCGAGATCATCGAACTACCCGTCCGCTCGCCCTGGCTCGCAGGGCCGCGCAAGCGGTACGCGCCCCAAGCGCGTGCTGACGCCGTGGCAGAAGCGGATCATCAGCGGCGTGATCATCCTGCACCTGATCGCGGTGGTGGCTGGCCCACTGGCCGCGCCGCCCAGCAGCGAGCTGTTCGGCAGGCTGTGGGACAAGATGCAGTGGTACGTGGAACCGATGTTCCTCAACCACGGCTATCGTTTCTTTGGGCCCGATCCCGGCCCCAGCCATCTGGTCGAGTGGGAAGTGGAGCTGCCCGACGGTTCCACGCTCCAGGGCGACTTCCCGAATTTGAACGACCAGCAGCCGCGGCTGTTCTACCATCGCCACTTTATGTTGAGCGAACGGCTGCAGGCGTTTCCTGAATCGCGGCAACCGCCCGGCGTGCTGTGGGTGGCCGGGGCGATTGGCGGCTTGCCCAGCGAAGGCGGGCTGATCGATCTGCCCGGCGATCCGGCGATCAATGCGCTGGCGCGTTCATACGCCCGGCATCTCTACCACAAGCACAAGGCCAAGCGCGTGCGGCTGACGCTGGTACGGCATTTGATTCCGGAGCCGGATTGGGTGATTCGCGATGGCATGAAATTGAACGATGCCCAGTTGTATCTCCGCTGGCCGCTGATGGAGTACACGGAGGAGGATGAGCAGGAGGATGCCGCGGCGGACGCTGTACCGCAGCCTGTGGTCAGCGAGCCGGCGAGCCGTTCGCGTCAGGAGCTTCCGCTGGTGACCGGTCCCGAGGAGATTCGTCCGTGAACTTCGTCACGCAATATTTTCGCGACGTGTACGAGGGAGCGGTGCGCGGCTGGGACCGCTTCTGGTTTAGCCCCACTGACCCGGCCACGTACTGCCTGATCCGCCTGTTGGCCGGCGGCATGCTGCTGTACACCCACGCGGTGTGGACGCTAGGGCTGCTCGATTTCTTTGGTCCGTACTCGTGGGTGAGCAAAGAAGCACTTGATGCCCTGGGCGCCAACGGGACGCGCGTCTGGCAGATGGCGTTCAGTTATTTGTGGTGGCTTTCGGACTATCCGAAGCTGCTGTGGATCGCGCACGGCTTGGCGCTGGTGGTGTTCGCCATGCTGACCGTGGGCTGGCACAGCCGCGTGGTGAGCGTGCTGGCTTTCATCATCGCGGCCAGTTATTGCAACCGCAGCCCGGCCTCGATTTTTGGCCTGGACCAGATCAACTGCCTGCTGGCCATGTACCTGATGGTGGGCCCCAGCGGTGCCTGCTATTCGGTCGACCGTTGGCTGGAGAAACGTCGCTGGCGGAAGGAACACGGTGATGAGCCGCTGCCGCCGGTGGAGCCGAGCGTGGGGGCCAACATCGGCATCCGGCTGATTCAGCTTCACATGTGTGTGATCTACCTGTTTGCCGGATTGGGCAAGCTGGCTGGCACCACGTGGTGGGACGGCACGGCGTTCTGGGGCGCGGTGGCCAACCTGGAATACCAGTCGATCGACATCACCTGGCTGGGCGGTTATCCGCTGCTGATCAACATCCTGACCCACGTGACCGTGTGGTGGGAGGTTTCGTACTGGGCGCTGGTCTGGCCTCGGCTCACGCGGCCCATCGTGGTTGGGCTGGCCGTGCCGTTGCACCTGGGCATTGCCCTGTTCCTGGGCATGATCACGTTCGGCACCGCCATGCTGTTTGGCAACCTGGCGTTCGTGTCGCCGTGGATCGTGCGGGCGGTGATCGATCGCCGCAGCCTGCGCGTGCCGGAACTGGCGGTTGAACCCACCCAGCCGCAGCGAGGCGGCAAACGCCGCAAAGGCAAGAGCGCCGGAACGCCCGTGGCCAGCTAGTGTGCGGTTGAGCTACGCCGGCACTTTTGGCCAGCGCAAAAGAAACGGCACCCGGCGCACAAAGTTCGCCGAGTGCCGTGGGAGATATTGCGCGGCAGCCAGGGGAATCTACCGACTCACTCCGATTGCAGAGCAAGCACGGCAGTGCCGTCGCGCCGTACCGTAAGCGCGCGGTGATCCAACTCGCTTGCCGTCTTACTTGCCGGCCTTCTTCTTGCCGCGGTTCTTGAACTCATCGAGGCTCAGGACGCCGTTGCCGTCCTTGTCCAGCCGCTTGAAGGCAGCCTCGGCCTTGGCGGGATCGCGCTTGCCGCGGAACTCTTCCAGGGTCAGCGAGCCGTTGCCGTCCTTATCCAGCCGCTTGAACACGGCTTCCGGGTCCTGCTGCTGCTTGGGCTTCTCGGGCTTGTCGGCAGCGGCCAGCGGCGAAACCAGACCCAGCACCAGGGCAAACATCAACAACTTACGCATCGAAGGAAACTCCCAAAGGTAGATCGACGTCGCGGTCGAGAAGCCGCCGCGGCGTGCAACGACTAAACTTCAGCAAGCAAGATGCGCCACCTGGTCCGTTTATTCTGTCGAGGCCTAAGATTTTTTCGGACCCGTAGGGACGAGGGGGGCGTTGCGCCGCACCCACTTGCGCCCTGACCGGTGTCGGAGGCTGCCGGTAGAATGCCTCGGCTCCCCGCCGCGGTAGGTGCTGCCCGTCGCGGGCGGGGTTGGGGCGAACGTGCACTTGAGCAATGGAATCAAAACCGTTGGGCTGATGGGCGACTGCCAGACGTGGGCCGATCCGTGAACGGAAGGTGATGCGCGAGTGATTGTTAGCAGCGGCACGGTAACCCCGACGGCGGCCCCGACAGGTGCTCCGGCCGAGCTGTGGCCGAGGGCGGCCCACCTGATCGGTGTGGCCGGTGCGGGCATGCAGTCGCTTTCTAGCATGCTGCTGGAGCGCGGCTGCCAGGTGACCGGCAGCGACCTGAACCGGCCGGTCGAGGACCTGATCGCCCGGGGGCTGGAGTTCTCGCAGGGCCATGCCGCGGAGCACGTGCCGCACGGCGCGGAAGTGGTCGTCTATTCGGCAGCCGTGGCCGACAGTAACGCCGAGCGGCAGCAGGCAGCACGGCTCGCCATCCCGCAGTTGAGCTATGCCGAAATGGCGGGCCGTATTTCGACCGCGGTCCCCACCGTGGCGGTGGCCGGCACCCACGGCAAGTCGACCACCTGCGCAATGCTGGTCGAGATTTATCGGGCAGCCGGCTTGGACCCCAGCTATTTATATGGAGCGATACCAGTGGCCGCTGGCGGCGGCTCGCCGTTTGGCGGCCATGCTGGGCGGGATGCCGTCTTCGTGGTCGAGGCGTGCGAGTTTCGGCGACACTTTCTGCATCTGAGCCCTGGGGCGGCAGCCATTCTGGCCGTGGAGCCGGACCACTTTGATTGCTACCCCACAACGGGCGACTTGCTGGCGGGCTTTTCGCAGTTTGCGGCGCGGGTGCCGCGCGACGGCGTCCTGGCCTACTGGGCCGACGACGCCAATACCTGCCAGGCGGCGGCCGCGGCCAACTGCCGAAAAGTGGCGTTCGGATTGGACGAAAGTTGCACCTGGCAGGCGGTTCACCTGCGAGCGCAAGGGGCCTGTTACGCGTTCAGCCTGCTGCGGGAAGGCACGCCCTGGGCGGAGATTCGTCTGGCTGTGCCGGGCCGGCACCAGGTGATCAATGCTTTGGCGGCCGCGACGCTGGCGGCCGAGTCCGGACTGCCGGCGGACTCAATTGCCGCAGGGTTGTCGCGGTTTGCCGGGTTGCGGCGGCGGCTGGAAGTGGTGGGCCAGATTGCCGGGGCGGCCGTCATCGACGATTACGCCCATCACCCCACCGAATTGGCGGCCGCTTTGGAGGCGGTGCGGGCGATGTATCCCACCCAGCGGCTGACGCTGATCTTTCAGCCGCATCAGGCCTTGCGCACCGCGCGGCTGCTGGACGAACTGGCCCGTTGCCTGCACAATGCGGATCAAACGTATATTTGTAACGTTTACCGGGCGCGGGAGGGGGCTCCGCAGCCGGGCGAGGCCTCGGCCGCCGATTTGGTGCGAGCCGCCCAGGCCGCTGGTGCCTGCGCCCAAGCCATCACTGTGAATCAATTGCCGCAATTGGCCCAAACCCTGACTGCCGACGACGTGGTTTTGGCAGCCGGGGCGGGCGACCTGGGGAAATGGATCGATGAGCTGGTACGCCGGTTTGGAAGCCGTTGTCAAAACCAATGAACCGCTGGCACCGCGTACCTGGTTCCGGCTGGGTGGACCGGCCGAGTATTTCGCCGAGCCCCAGGACCTGGACCAGTTGGCCGAGCTGGTGCGCCGCTGCCGCGAGAACGACATTCCCGTGCGGATGCTGGGCGGTGGTTCCAACCTGCTGGTGAGCGATGCCGGCGTGCCGGGCCTGGTGATCCATCTTTCGGCCCCCATGTTCTGCGAGATCAGCGTGCAGGGTGATACCATCACCGCCGGCGCCGGGGCCAAGCTGGGCCACGTGGTAAGCCACGCCGTGCGCGACGGGCTGGCCGGTCTGGAAGCCCTGGTGGGCATCCCCGGCACGGTCGCCGGAGCCATTCACGGCAACGCCGGCAGCCGTGGCGGCGATGTCGGCCAGTGGACCACCAAGGTCACGCTGATGACCGATTCCGGCGAGATCGTCGAACGCGGCAAGAACGAACTGGTCTTCGCCTACCGCCAGAGCAATCTCGACGACTTGGTGATCCTGCAAGCCTGCTTCACGCTGGATCGCGACGATCCCGATGAACTCGCCCGGCGGATGCAGAAGCTGTGGATCATGAAGAAGGCCGAGCAGCCGATGGGCCATCAGAGCGCCGGCTGCATCTTCAAGAATCCCCGCGGCATGAGCGCCGGCATGCTGATCGAGCAGGCCGGGCTGAAGGGCACGCGAATCGGCGGGGCGGAAGTAAGCGACCGCCACGCCAACTTCATCGTGGCCGAGCCGACCGCCACCAGCCAGGACGTGATGCGGCTGATCGAACTGGTCCGCAGCCGCGTGATGGACCGCCTGAGCGTGGAACTGGAACTGGAAATCGAGATCTGGTAGCCGCCGCTACCAGGGACAGGGAAATGCGGTACAGCTAGAAGTGTTGCGGGCTAAATTAGGAATAGCTTGACCATCTTCTGGAGTGTCCGCCTCATTGCCAAACGCCGAACGCGTGGGGGGGATTTCTCTTACGCCGAGCCGGTTCCTAGTGTAGCGAACAGCGCTAATATGCTTATCGGGCGTGCCGCCCGCGAGGCAGGGCTGACCGCAAGCTGCCGGTTCCTGCAATTCGGCTGGCCCTCCCACTCTGAGAAAACTCGTCGGCCAGACCGATCGTGGCAACGTATTACGAAGTAGTGCTTTAGGTACTTCGGCAATAGATCGCGACGCCGTTGACTCCCGATCGCGGGGCAAACGTCCGCGACGAACCGTTCAGGTAGCACCATGCAGAGCGACGACCGCCAAGAATCCCAGCCCGATGGTTCCAGCCAGCAGCCCGGCCCCGGGGTGGGCCAACAGCCGCCGGTGATGGGCCAGGTGGTGCCCGGCCCGTACGGTTACCCGCCGAGCTATCCGCCGGTTCCGCCGGCGCGTTCGCGCTGGTGGTTGTGGATGTTGCTGATTGGCGTCCCGATCGTGGGCCTGGCGGTGCTCACGGCCAGCGTGTCGGACTCGCTTCGCCCTGTGAACGATCTCATCGAAAGCCGCTACAACCGCGATCGCTGGGACGGTACCGATAAGATCGCCGTGATCTACATCGAGGGCGCGATCTACGAAGCCGAGGGCGGCTACGTGAAAAAGCAGATCGACCGCGTCCGGCAAGACAAGAGCATCAAAGGCGTGGTGGTGCGCGTCGATTCGCCCGGCGGCACCGTCTCGGCCAGCGACTTTCTGCTGCACCATCTCAAGGAGATGCGGCACAGCCGCGAAGAACCGTTGCCGCTGGTGGTGAGCATGGGCAGCGTGGCGGCCAGCGGTGGGTATTACGTGTCGATGGCGGTCGAAGACCAGCCCGACAGCATCTACATCGAGCCTACCAGTTGGACCGGCTCCATCGGCGTGATCATTCCGCACTACAACATTTCGGGCCTGGTGGGCGACAAGATTCAGGATGAATCGGTCAAGAGCCACGAGCTCAAGGGCATGGGCAGCATGCTCCGCGAGCTCACGCCTGAGGAACGTGCCATCTACCAGGGGCTGGTCGATGACGCTTTTGCTCGATTCAAGGAGGTTGTGCTTTCGGGCCGGCCGAAGCTGCGGCCGCAGAACCCGGGCGAATCACCTGACAAGCTAGACAAGCTGGCCACCGGGCAGGTGTTCACCGCCCGGCAGGCATTAGAGTATGGGCTGGCTGATCGCGAAGGCTTTCTCGATGACGCCATCGCACGCTGCATCGAGCTGGCCGGTTTGAAGGATGAGGACGTTCGCGTGGTGTACTACAAGCAGCAGACCAGGCTCTTCAATGGGCTGCTGATGGAGGCCGCACAGCCGCCGCTGAGCTTGAACCTCATCCACGAACTGGCCACGCCGCGGGCGTATTACATGTGTACGTGGCTACCGGGCATGACCAACGCCACGGCCAAGTAAGGTTGGCAGTTGGCTTCCGTTACGACGGCTGGTTCTCGGCCAGGTTCAACAATGCCGTGGCGCCCAGGCCGTAGAACGTGTATTCCACGTCCTCGACTTCATCGAGCAGACCGGCGCGGAAGCCGCCTTGAGGACTTTCCGTAGACTCGACGAACTTGCGCACGTCGGGCAAGTCCAGTTCGTGGGCAGCGTTCAAATCGGTCAGGGTGAGCAAGCCCGTGAATGTGCTGAGCACGTCGGCAAACGGGATGCGGGTATTGGCGGCCAGGCCGCCTTCGTCGTTTTGCCGCTCGCAAAGGTAGTCGATCACGCCTTCGCGGATGTCGTCGTCGATGGCGTTTAAGATCTTAAGTGTGCCGATGGCGGCGGCGGTGGGGTTGGTGCCGCTGCGCTTCATCGGGCCGATCTCGACAAAGCCGCCATCCTCGCGGCGGCGCGAATGCACAAAGCGAATGATCCGCTCGGGCTCGGGTGGGGCCACGCCCAGCAGTTGCAGGCTTAGCAGCATCAGGAAGGTGTAGTACGTGCTGCTGGAGTGGCCCTCGGAGGTCATGGCGTAGCCGCCATCCTCGCGGCGAAACTTTTCGAACTCGGCCGCCACGCGCTGTTGCCAGCCGGGCGGCACATCGGCCAGTGGCGAGATGCCGGCGGCCGTTTCCAGCAGCATCACGCTATAAAGCAGCGAGAGCAGATCGATGATCGCTTCCTGGCCGCCCAGCCGGCTGCGGACAAAGGCCGCGGCTTTCTCGGCGACTTCGCCGTGCAGTTCGCCCAAGATCGCCAGGCTCCGCAAGGCAAACCCGGTGTAGTATAAGTCGCTGCCGCCTTCACGGCCGGAGAAACCGCCGTCGGGATTTTGGCGGGCCAGCAGGAAGCGGGCATGCCGGGCGCGCTGCTCCTCGGGCATCAAATTCATGCCTTGCGCCAGTCGCAGCGTCAGTTCTTCCAGGTAAGTCGCCATTGAGGAGCTGGACTTGCGTGCAAAGCCATTGGGGCATGGACGGAGCAGGGCGGGGCGGGCTGGGGTTAGCCGCACCGGGCCACGCGAGGCCGCCGCGATTAATGCAGGCAGGGCCTTGCAGAATAGTTGGCCGCCACCGCCTTGGCAATTCGCCAGGGGGCGGCAAATCGTCGGCCGCACGTTCCGCCCGGTGGCAGATGGTGGGCGGGTCCTCCTCCCAAAATCTGTCCGACCGACGCCGTGTCCTAGAAAACCGCAAGTCCTTTCTATACAGTGGCTTGTGTTTTCAGTGCAGGCGTTTCTGCCTGGGCTGTAAGGGAGGCAGCAAAATAATCCCGGCTGCCTGCGCATCTTTCTTTTCGAATACGCCTGCGGATGGGAGCGAACGTTGGCCTTGGCGGACGACCTCAAACTCGATCCCGCCGTGATCGCGGCACTCTACCTGGAGCATGCCGAGGAACTGCGGTACTTCATCACCGGCGTGCTGCGCGATAGCGAGCTGGCGGTCGACGTGCTGCAGAACACATTCTCCAAGGCGATCGAGCAAGGGCACCTGGTCCAGCGCGAGTCGCTTAAAGCTTGGCTGTTCCGCGTGGCGTACAACGAGGCCATGCTCATCCGGCGGCGCGAGAGCGTCGGCGAGCGGGCCAACCGGGTCCTGGCCGAACAGGCGCCCCGAACCGACAGCCCACCCGATGCCCGCCTCCACCGCGTGGAAACCGTGCTGGCGGTTCAGGCTGCCCTGGAGCAGTTGCCGCCCGAGCAGCAACAGGTGGTCCGGATGCGGATCTACGAGCAGCGCAAGTTTGCCGAGATTGCCGCGGCCTTGAACGTCCCGCTGGGCACCGTGTTGTCGCGGATGCAGTTGGCTCAGAAGAAGTTACGGGCTTTGTTGCACGAATGTCACGAGGGCGATCAAGGCCCGGGAAAGCAACCATGAACGATTCATCCTCCGATCACCTGGCATGGCTGGCTTTGCAGTACGTGTGTGACGAGCTGGGCGACGAAGAACGCGCCGCCTTCGAACAACGCCTGGCCGAAGACCAGGCGGCGCGCGAAGCCGTGGCCGAGGCCGTCGAACAGTGCGCGGCAATGCGCGTGGTGTTCCGAGCCTGGGTGGAAGGCGCGCCGCGGGTGATCGCCACGCCGTTCCCCATGCCGCATGCCTCGGCGGCAGAAGCTGCCGCGAGGGCTGCCGAGTTGGCCCCGAAACCGTCGAAGTGGCGTCGGGCTGCCGTGGCTGCCGCCTGGATGACCGCGGGCGCGGCTGCCTCGCTGTTGGCGTTGGCGGTGCTGCCTGGTCAGTCCGGCGACGAGGTTGCGACCACCGCGGCATTGGTCGACGCCGGCGGCGCGACGCCTGCCGATGACGACGAGGTCGACTACCTCGATGTGGCCGCGGATCACGGCGCGCTGGCCGCCGATCAGCAGCCTTGGGAGATGCTGCGGGTAGAGCCGCTGGTGCCCCGTCCCGACGACTGGATGCTGGCCCTGGTGGTCTCGGGCATGCAGCCGGCCGAGGGCGCAACCGGCGAAGGCGAAACGAAGAACTGAGCACACCATCGCGGGCAGGTCATGAAGGCCGCCCCCCCACTCGGAGACAGAGCATGTTTGGCAGGTGGTATCCCTGGTGTGCGGCGGGCGTGGTCGCCGGCGGTGCCCTGTTGGGCATGGCCAGTTTGACCGCCTGGCCCACGGCATTGACGACGGCGCTGGCGGCCGATCCGCCGAAGGCGTCGCGGCCCGTGGCGCAGGCAGCCCCGGCAAAGGGAGCTGCGGCCAAGGCAGCCCCGCGTGCTGCCGCCCAGAATGCGGCTACGGACAAGGCGGCGCAAACGCCCGTGCGAGCCGCACGTCCGCTGGAGATCACCCCGGAGCGCGAAGCCATCGCGCTGAGCTTTGCCCAGGAGCATCATCCTGAGATGGCCGCCTTGTTGGGCCATCTCAAGCGCAGCAACAAACGCCAGTACGAGCGGGCGATCCGCGAACTGTTCCGCACCAGCGAACGGCTCGCCCAGGCCAAGGAACGCGACGACGCCCGTTACGAGTTGGATCTGGAAATCTGGAAGGTCGAGTCGCAGATCCGGCTGCTGGTTGCCCGGCTGACGATGAGCCCGGGCGACGTGGAGATGCAAGAGAAGCTGCGTTCGCTGCTGATGGAACGCGTTGATTTGCGGATCCGCCGGCAGCGGATGGATCGCGATCGCCTGGCAGCCCGGGTGCAGCGGCTCGATGAGAACATCGCCTCGTTGGAGAGCGAGCGCGAAGCGCTGGTCGACCAGTCGTACGCCAAGCTGATCGAATCGGTATCGACGTTCGGTATCCAGCCGCAGCGGCGATCTCCGGCTGCCGCTGCCGCGTCGAAAACGGATCCCGCCACCAACAAACCTGAAAACAAGCGGCCCAACTGACCGCGACCGTCTTTCCCGTTAGATCGTGTCCCTTCACCGCCCTGGACTGCGCAGAAGGAATAGACCCATGTCACAACGGAATGCCAGATGGCAGGTGCCCGCGCTCGCCGCTTGGGCACTCTCCTGCCTGGTGTGGAACGCGTGGCTGCCGGCTCCGGCCGCGGCGGCCGAACGCGCCGGCAAGGATGCAGGCGCTCAAGCCATCGAACGGCCGGCCGCGGAGCGCTATGCGAACCTGACCGGCGAAGAAACGCCCGACTTCCGCAAGCACGTGATCCCGCTTGCCGGCCGGTTGGGCTGCAATGGCCGCGCGTGCCACGGTTCGTTCCAGGGCCGCGGCGGCTTCATGCTCTCGCTGTTCGGCTACGACTTCGACAACGATCTCAAGCACCTGCACGGTGAAGGCGACTCGGGCGAGCCACGCATCAACCTCAAGGACCCGGCCGCCAGCCTCATCCTGCAGAAGCCGACCATGCAGATTCATCACGATGGCGGCGAGCGGATGAAGCCCGACACCTGGCAGTACAACCTGCTGCTGCGCTGGATTCAAAGCGGAGCCAAGGGCCTGGCCGAGAACTCGCCGGAGTTCGTGCGGCTGGACGTGACGCCCAGCGAGATCCTGTTCAAGAAAGCCGGCGAGCAGGTGCAGTTGCAGGTGGTGGCGGTGTGGTCGGACGGCAGCCGCGAGGATGTCACCTGCCTGTGCCGCTTCCAGAGCAACGACACGCAGGTGGCCGAGATCGACGAGCACGGCAAGGTCACGGCCCAGGACCCCGGCGATACGCACGTGGTGGTCTTCTACGACAACGGCGTGCAACCGATTCCGGTGATCCGTCCGATGACCGATCTGCACGGCCCCAACTATCCCAGCGTGCCGACTCCCACCCGGATCGATGAACTGGTGGTGCAGAAGCTCAGCAAGTTGGGCATTGTGCCCTCCGAGCTGTGCACCGACGGCGAGTTTCTGCGGCGGGTGAGCCTCGACCTGACCGGCACGCTGCCGACCGCCGCCGAGGTGGAAGCCTTCCTGGCGGATCCCTCGCCGGACAAGCGGGCCCGCAAGATCGACGAACTGCTCGAACGCCCCGGCTACGCCGCCTGGTGGACGACCCGGCTGTGCGACTGGACCGGCAACAACGCCGATGCGTTGGTCAACTCCACGCCGGTGCGGGCCACGGCCAGCCAGGAGTGGTACGACTGGATCTACAAGCGGGTGGCCGAGAACATGCCGTACGACCAGTTGGTGGAAGGCATCGTGCTGGCCACCAGCCGCAATCCCGGCGAGAGCTACCGCGATTACTGCCGGAACATGAGCCAGTTGTATCACGGCGGGGATTCCAACAAGCTGTCGTTCGCCGATCGCGAGTACCTGCCGCACTACTGGGCACGCCGGAACTTCCGCCAGCCCAACGAACGCGTAATCGGTTTTGCCTACACGTTCCTGGGCATCCGCATCCAGTGCGCGGAGTGCCACAAGCACCCGTTCGACCAGTGGACGAAGCAGGACTTCGACGACTTCAAGAACTTTTTCACGCAGGTTCGCTACGGCCAATCGCGTGAGGCCCGCAGCGAGTACGATGCGCTCCTGAAGGACCTGGGCGTCGATCCCAAGCTCCGCAACAACCAACTGCGGCGCGAGCTGGAGTCGCTGGTGGCCAAGGGCAAGATCGTGCCCTTCCAGGAACTACACGTGGCCGGTGGGGCAGGCAGGGGCATCAACGCACGCGTGCTGGGGGGAGAGAAGATTGCCCTGGATTCCGTGGACGACATCCGCAAGCCACTGATGGACTGGCTGCGGAGTAAGGATAACCCGTACTTTGCCCGGGCGTTTGTGAACCGCGTGTGGGCTAACTACTTCAATCGCGGCATCGTGGAACCGCCGGACGATTTGAGCCTGGCCAACCCGCCCATCAACAAGGAACTGCTGGACTACCTGGCCGAAGGGTTCATCGCCAGCGGCTTCGACATGAAGTGGGTGCATCGCGAGATTCTCAACAGCCGGACCTACCAGCTTTCGTGGCGGCCCAACGACACCAACCGGCTGGATGAGAAGAACTTCAGCCGGGCGATTCCGCGCCGCCTGCCGGCCGAGGTCGCCGTCGATGCCGTGACCATGGCCACGGCTTCGGATGCCGAGGCGCAGCGGCTGGTCCACGACGTCAGCGGGCGCGCGATCGGCGTGCCGGGTACCGGCCGGCGGGTTGCGGGCAACGGCCCGACATACGCCTTGACCGTGTTCGGCCGTTCGGTCCGCGAAAGCAACTGCGATTGCGACCGCTCGATGGAAGCCAGCTTGTTGCAGACCGTCTATTTGCAGAACGACAGCGACGTGCACATCGCACTGAACCGCCGCGGTGGCTGGATCGACCAGCTTGGCGGGGTGAACCAGGCGAAAACGCAGGACCCCGCCGCCATTGAGGCTGAGATCCGCAAGCTCCGCGAAAAGCTGCGCACGACTCGCGAGAAACTCGAAGAGGCCCGCCGCGACAACAAGCGGGCCAAGATCGCGCAGCTTCAGCAACAGCAGCGCGATACACGGCAACGGCTGAATCGCCTGCTGCAGCAACAGGAAGCCGCGTCGCAGGCTCAAGCCAAGGGCAAGGCCAAGCCGGTAAAGTTCGAGCCGGCCCAAGCGGTGCGCCAGGCGTACCTGCGGACGCTTAGCCGCGAGCCCAGCGATGCTGAAATGCAGACGGCCCTGACCTACATCAAGGAAAGCCCGGACGAAATCTCCGGCATCCGCGACGTGTTGTGGTCGCTGCTGAACACCAAGGAGTTCATCGTCAACCACTAAAGACCGAGCCGACCGCCGCGGGCGGCTCGCCACCGTGCGGGCCGTCCTGCCGGCGGTTTCTTGCCGATAACGTCTGCCGTACTCACCCGGATCGAATTGCGAAACACTCTACGTCCTTTTGACAAAGGGCCATACCATGGCGATTCACAAGACCTGTGACGGAGTCCGTCGCCGCGATTTTCTGAAGGTCGGGTTTTTGGGAGGCGCCGGGCTGACCCTGGCCAACTACCTCCGCCTGGCCCACGCCGGCGAAATTCGCAAGGATGCCCGCGCCCGCAGCGCCATCTTCATCAACCTGGCGGGCGGTCCTTCGCACATGGACACCTTTGACCTCAAGCCCGAGGCGCCCGCCGAGTATCGCGGCCTGTTCAACCCGATCAAAACGGTGAGCCCGGGCATTGAGATCTGCGAGCATCTGCCCAAGCTGGCCCAGTGCACCGACAAGTTCGCCATCATTCGCGGTGTCAGCCACACGCTGGCGGCGCACGAGTTGGGCAGCGAGTACGTGAACACGGGCAACCGCCCGCTGGCCTCGCTGGAGTATCCGGGCTACGGGGCAGTGGTTGCCAAGGAACTGCCCGGCCCGCGCGATCTGCCCACATTCGTGGCCATCCCCCGCAGTAACCAGAAGCCGGGCTTTTTGGGCGTGAAATACGCTCCGCTGAACACCGGCACCACGCCGAAGGCGGGCGAGCCATTCTCGGTCCGCGGCATCGCGCTGGAGAATGGGCTCACGGTGACGGAAGTCCGGCGCCGCAACAACCTGCTGCGCGACCTGGATACCGCGTTCTCCGATTACGAAGCCAACAGCCAATTGCTCCAGGGCTTGGACAGCTTCGCCGAGCAGGCTTACGACATGATCACCAGCCCGCGCAGCCGCGAAGCGTTCGACATCAGCCGCGAGAGCCCCGCCTTTGCCAAGCCGTTTGGCGAGGAAGAGTTCGGCGTGAGCTGCTTGTTGGCGACGCGGCTGGTCGAGGCCGGCGTGCGGTTCGTCACGCTCACCCTGGGCGGTTGGGATACCCACACCAACAACTTCGACCGGCTGGAGAACCAACTGCTGCCGCGGCTGGATACCGGTTTGTCGGCCCTGCTCAACGGTTTGCATGCCAAGGGGCTGCTGGACACCACCACGGTGTTCGTCACCGGCGAGTTTGGCCGCACGCCCAAGCTCAACAACCGCAGCACGCCCGGCGGCCGCGATCATTACCCGCGCTGCATGTTCATGCTGATGGCCGGCGGCGGTGTCCGCGGTGGCCAGGTGCTGGGCGAGAGCGACGACAAGGCCACCATGCCCAAGCATGAAGCCTTCTCGCCCGATGACGTGGCGGCCACCTTCTACCACACGCTGGGCATCGATCACACCAAGGAGTACCACACCAATACCGGCCGGCCGATCACGATCGTCCGCGACGGCAAGGTGCTGCACCAGCTCTTTAGTTGATCGCGGCAACGGAACGAGCCCGGCGTGGCTCCCGCCTAAGTGGACTGGATAAAATGCCAGGTGTCATGTCGCCCTATGGTGGCGGCGTGACGCCTGGTTTTTTGCTTAGAGGCTGTCCAAAAAGCGGTCTTGGATGAATGCCGGTTGAGTGGTTAAAC
>CALBRZ010000003.1 GCA_937927735.1 uncultured Planctomycetales bacterium | reverse complement strand
TTTACACCCAGAAGGTCGCAGGTTTGAGTCCTGCACCGCCCACTTGCTAAGCCGCCAATCCATAAGGGTTTGCGGCTTTTCTTTTGCGCTGGCCGGTGCCCGGAGTAGCCTCAGTGGGTCAATCACCACTCGATGCTTGCGATCAACGAGTCTTTCTTCATACCTCATCGTAGCCACGCAGCCCGCCAGGGGACATGCATTGCCACAAGGCGTTATCGAGGCGTGGTGACGTGCCGTTCATCTCCCGTAGAGGCAGCGAAAGCTGTCATGCGATACGGCGGCGGATCGCACGGCAAGACCGCAACGGGCAGCCGCTGCGAGTCACGCAGCAGACGGCGTTGAGAATCTCACCGCAACTCTTCTACTTGGCCGGAAGTCCACTTGCTCGGCCTGGCCTCCCAAGGTCCGATGCGTCGCCACCGCTGCTCGGTCGGTTGGATAGGTCATCCTGGCCATACAAGGCGGCCTACCCACTGAACCAACATTGATTCAAGACCTCTCGATTCACCGACTGCTAAGAAGATCTTGAAACCGGCTCGAATCGTTTGGACGAGCACAACGCTGGGTGCGCGAGCATGCAAAGGCTTGTTAGATTGTCTTGACTGGTTTCAGGCTTTCGCCCAGAGATTCTGGCGTCTAAGCACGCCGCCGCACTGCGGCGAATGTCCGAAAACTTGCTCGGATTTGCGATGGGCCTGCCATCCTCGTACGGCGGCAAGAAACATCGCGTCCGTTCCTCGGTTCTTGTTGGTCCGCCCCCTTGAAAGGCACACGAAGGGCTGAGCCGACGATACCGCCAGCAAGCCGGCTGCGGAGGCGAGGCGGCCCCGCGGTCCAGGCCACTAGCAGCAGACATCGTTACCACCGCACCAAATGCTGCGATGGATGCGGCGCGCGGAGGGAGCGTGCGGAGAGGCGTGCGAAACCAGCGTGCGGAAGTGGCACACTGTCGCCCAACCAGCAACGCGTTTCGGGGACAACACACCCGTTTCGTCCTCGGCATCCGCCGGCGCAGGGTTGCTAGCTGGCGGGCGTCTGGTCCGTGTCCTTGCGTCCTGTTCGACCTGGTTGGCCTGGCACGCCGGAATCGGCCCCACCGACGTCATCTTTGGCATCGCATATGCTATGATGCCCACACGTCGCACGGAGGAGGCGGCAGCGGTACCGGTGTCTTGCCGTTTTGTGGGACAGCCTGGCATGACAAGCGCAACACCGACCAGGTCGGCAGCAGCGTCCGCGCACGCGAGCGGGGATCGTCGTTTCAAAATCCTTGAGACGACGATGAAACGCCACCAGTACCGCCACGACGCGCTGATCGAAGTACTGCACTCGGCCCAGGAGTTGTTCGGCTATCTCGAACTGGACCTGCTCTACTTTATCGCGCGGCATCTGAAGCTGCCGCCCAGCCGCGTTTACGGGGTAGCCACCTTCTACCGCTTCTTCACGCTCAAGCCGCAGGGCCGGCATACATGCGTGGTATGCACAGGTACGGCTTGCTACGTTAAGGGGGCCGATGCCTTGCTGGCCGCGGTCAAGCAAGCGTTCGACATCGCACCCGGCGAAACAACACCCGACAATGAAATCTCCCTGCTCACGGCCCGATGCCTTGGCGCTTGCGGCATGGCTCCTGCCGTGGTGCTCGACCAGACCGTGACGGGCCACCAGACCCCCGAGAAACTGCTACTCCAAATGAAAGGATGGCTGAATCGTGGATCTGTTGGATCTGAATCAGATCGCCCGGCACGAGCGTGAACAGCGCGCGCCGATCCAGATCTGCTGTTGTGTGGCGGCCGGGTGCGTTTCCGCCGATTCCCAACAGGTTCTCGACCGCATGGAGCAGGCGGTCCGCGACGCCAGCCTGGCCGACAAGGTTCAAGTGGTGGGGGTGGGCTGCATGCGGCTTTGCAGCCAAGGCCCACTAGTGCGCGTCGATCCCGAGGGCGCACTCTACCAGAAGGTAACGCCCGAGGTGGCCCCGACGATCGTGTCCGGCCTTCAAGGCGGCATGATCGAGGCCGAACCTTGCGATGCCGATAGTCCGTTCTTCAAGTTGCAGGCCTCGGTCGTCCTGGAAAACAGCGGCCGTGTAGAACCCGAACGAATCGAGAGTTATCTCGCCGCCGGCGGTTACCAGGCACTGTATCGCGCACTGTACGAGTTGGAACCGGCCGAGATCATCGACGTGATTACCCGAAGCGGACTGCGCGGACGCGGCGGCGCCGGCTATCCGACCAGCGTGAAATGGGCGACGGTCGCCAAGAATCCCGGCGAACGGAAGTTCGTGGTCTGCAACGCCGACGAAGGCGACCCCGGCGCCTTCATGAACCGGAGCGTGCTGGAGAGCGATCCGCACCGCGTGCTCGAAGGCATGGCGATTGCCGGCCGCGCGATCGGCGCCAACCAAGGCTACATCTACGTCCGCGGCGAGTATCCGCTGGCAATCAAACGGCTCCAAACCGCGATCAAGCAGGCTGGCCGGCTGGGTTTGTTGGGAACCGGCATATTCTCCTCGCCGTTCGATTTCCGGATCGATATTCGTATCGGTGCCGGCGCCTTTGTCTGCGGCGAAGAAACCGCGCTCATGGCTTCGATCATGGGCCAGCGGGGCACGCCCCGGCCACGACCGCCCTACCCCGCCGAACACGGCCTGTGGGGCATGCCCACCCTGCTCAACAACGTCGAGACATACGCCAACGTGCCGGGCATCATTCGCAACGGCCCGGAGTGGTTCGCCGCCATCGGCACGCCCAAGAGCCCCGGGACCAAGGTCTTCTGCGTCACCGGCCAGGTGGTCCACAACGGCCTGGTGGAAGTTCCGCTGGGAACGCCGCTACGCATCATCATCGAGGACATCGCCGGAGGCGTGCCCGGCAACGGCACGATCAAGGCCGTGCAGACGGGCGGGCCCTCCGGCGGCTGCATCCCTGCGGAGCTGCTCGATACGCCCGTCGATTATGAATCGCTGGCAGCGATCGGGTCGATGATGGGGTCGGGCGGCATGATCGTGATGGACCAGAGCACCGACATGGTTGACGTGGCCCGCTTCTTCATGGACTTCTGCCGCGACGAGTCGTGCGGCAAGTGCGTCCCCTGCCGGGCAGGCACCGTGCAGATGCATCGGTTGCTGACGCGGATTGTGAGCGGCGACGCCAGCAAGCAGGATCTGCAACTGCTGGAAACGTTGTGCCACATGGTGCGTGATACGAGCTTGTGCGGGTTGGGACAAACCGCGCCCACCCCTACCCTCAGCACGCTGAAGTACTTCCGCCACGAATACGAGGCCAGGCTAAAGCCTTCGGCACCGGAATCGCCCGCCTTGGTTGGCGCCGCGACGGAGGCCTCAACCGCGTCGGATGAGCCGCCGCCACCGGAGGCCGCGGCCGGCAACGAACCCTAGACGCCCGTTCTCGACCGAGCCTGGGGAGGAAAGCCCGTGGCAGTTCAAACACTCACGATCAACGGCCAGTTGGTCAGCGCCGTCGAGGGCGAAACGATCCTTCAAGCAGCGCGTAGCGCCGGCATTCACATTCCCACGCTCTGCTATGTCGAAGGTCTGTCCGCGCACGGCGGCTGCCGGATGTGCCTGGTGCAAATCGAGGGGCACCATCGCCTGCAACCGTCATGCACCATGCAAGCGACCGAAGGCATGGTCGTCCACACCGATACCGAGCAGTTGCGCGAGTATCGACGGCTGATCGTCGAACTGCTGTTCGCCGAAGGCAACCACGTCTGTTCGGTGTGCGTTGCCAACAACCACTGCGAACTGCAGGATGCCGCCGTCGAGGTGGGCATGGACCATGTGCGGCTGGAATACCAGTTCCCGCAACGCGAGGTGGATACCTCCCACGAACGGTTCGGCATCGACCACAACCGCTGCATCCTTTGCACGCGCTGCGTGCGGGCGTGCGACGAACTGGAAGGCGCGCATACCTGGGACGTCTCCGGCCGCGGCGCCCATACCAAGGTCATCACCGACATGAACCAGCCCTGGGGCGAAGCCGTCACCTGTACTTCGTGCGGCAAGTGCGTGATGGCCTGCCCAACCGGAGCCATCTTCCACAAAGGGGCGACCGTCGCCGAATTGGATCACGGACGCGGCAAACTCGACTTCCTCATCAACGCCCGGGAGAAAAAACAGTGGAACGTCTGAAGCTGGCGACGGTCTGGCTGGGCGGCTGCTCAGGCTGCCACATGTCGTTCCTCGACCTGGACGAGTGGCTGTTCGAGTTGGCCCAGTTTGCCGATCTGGTGTACACGCCGTTTGCCGACGCCAAGGAATATCCCCACGGCGTGGACGCAGTGCTGGTCGAAGGCGCCGTGGCTAACGAAGACAACCTGGAAATGATCCGGAAGGTACGCGAGCGGACCAGGTGGGTCATTTCCTTTGGTGATTGCGCGGTCACCGGCAATGTCACCGCCATGCGTAATCCGCTCGGCACAGCGTTGCCGGTGCTCGAGCGCAGCTATGTAGAACTCAGCACCCTGCATCCATCCATTCCCGATCAGCCGGGGATCGTGCCTAAGCTGCTGGATCGGGTGCTGCCGGTGCATCAGGTGGTTGCCGTCGACGCGTATCTACCGGGCTGTCCTCCCCCCGCCGATCGCATCCAAGCGGCGCTGGAAGCGCTGCGCCAGGGGCGTTTGCCGGCGTTGGAAGGTCGCGACATCAAGTTCGGGTAACAACCATGCCGAAACGGATTGTCATCGATCCTGTCACGCGAATCGAAGGCCATGCCAAGATCACCATCCACCTCGACGACGCCGGCGAGGTGCAGCAGGCACAATTCCACGTGACGGAGTTCCGCGGCTTTGAACGGATGTTCGTGGGACGGCCGATGTGGGAAATGCCCGGCATCACCGCGCGCGTGTGCGGCATCTGCCCCGTGAGCCATTTGCTGGCTTCATCCAAGGCAGGTGATCAGCTTCTCTCAGTGGAGCCCCCGCCCGCCGCCAAGAAGCTGCGGCGATTGATGAACCTGGCGCAAATCATCCAGTCGCACGCGTTGAGCTTCTTTCATCTCAGTTCGCCCGATCTGCTGCTGGGCATGGACAGCGATCCGGCCCGCCGCAACATCTTCGGCCTCATGGTCGATCATCCCGAGCTCGCTCGCGGCGGCATCCGCTTGCGGCAGTTCGGCCAGCAGATCATCGCGATGTTGGGCGGGCAGAAGATCCACCCGTCGTGGGCGGTCCCGGGTGGGGTGCGTTCACCGTTGACCGCAGCCGATCGCGAGCAGATTCGCGAACGGTTACCTGAATCGCGCGATACGGTGCTCCACGCCCTCGACACGTTCAAGCAAATCGTCACCAGGTTTCCGGACGAGGTGGAATCGTTCGGGAACTTTCCGTCGCTGTTTCTGGGGCAGGTCGGGCCGGACGGTACCTGGGAGCACTGCGACGGCATGCTCCGCATCGTCGACAGCAACCGGAAGATCGTGGCCGACCACCTCGATCCGGCCAGGTTCCAGGACTACTTGGGCGAAGCGACCGAATCGTGGTCGTACCTCAAGTCGCCCTATTACCTGCCACTGGGCTATCCCGACGGCATCTATCGCGTGGGGCCGCTGGCTCGACTCAATGTCTGTGAGCGGATGGGCACGCCGCTGGCCGATCGCGAATTGGCCGCATTCCGCCTGCTGAACCAAGGCGCCGTCACATCGTCGTTCCATTACCACCTCGCCCGGCTGATCGAGATCCTGGCGTCCGTCGAGTCGATCGAAGCCATGCTCGACGATCCGGACCTGCTTTCCACCAACCTGCGTGCCAAGGCGGGCGTCAATCGCCGGGAAGGCGTCGGCTGCAGCGAAGCACCGCGCGGCACGCTTTTCCATCACTACCAGGTAGATCAGAACGGCGCGATCCAAAAGGTCAACCTGCTGATCGCCACCGGTCAGAACAACCTGGCGATGAATCAAACTGTCACGCAAATTGCCAAGCGCTTCATTAAGGGGCCGACCATCCCAGAAGGAGTGCTGAACCGCGTGGAAGCCGGCATTCGCGCCTTCGATCCGTGCCTGAGCTGTTCGACCCACGCCATCGGACAAATGCCCCTGCTGGTGCAGATGTTCGCGGCCGACGGCTCGCTGCTGGCCGAGGTGCGGCGATGAACGAACCGCGGCAACAACATAGCAACGTGCTGATCGTGGGCTACGGCAATGAACTGCGAGCCGACGACGGAATCGGCCCATGGGTTGCCGAGCGGATTCGCCGCCGTGCGTTTCCCAACGTGCAGACGCTTGCGCTCCCTCAACTGCTGCCGGAAGTGGCCGCCCAACTGGCCGAGGTCCGCCAGGCGTTCTTTGTCGACGCCTGCGTGCCGGGCGAATCTCATCACCCCGGAGTGCGAATCTTACCCCTGGCCCCCGCCGCTCCCACGACAAGCTGGACCACCAGCCACCTGAGCCATCCCGCGGCCCTGTTGGCCCTGTGCCAGGCACTTTACGGGCGCTGTCCGCAGGCGTGGCTGGTCTTAATCGACGGCGAGCGGTTCGAAGGCAACGGCCTTTCGCCGCTCGCCCGGCAGCGGGCAGAAGATGCAGTGCGGCAAATCGCAGCGCGCATTCCAGTCTCCTCCAACTAGCCCGAGAGACTTCCATGAAAGCCATCAAGCGGGTGACGCTGGATGCCAACGAGGCCACGGCCTCGGTTGCCTACCGCCTCAACGAAATCATGGTGATCTACCCGATCACCCCTTCTTCGCCCATGGCTGAGTTGTGCGACGAATGGTCGGCCGCGGGCCGGCCCAACGTCTGGGGCGTCGTGCCGACGGTCACCGAAATGCAGTCCGAAGCGGGGGCCGCAGGCGCCGTACACGGAGCGCTGCAAGCCGGCAGCCTGGCCACGACGTTTACGGCGTCGCAGGGCCTGCTGCTCATGATCCCCAACATGTACAAGATCGCCGGAGAACTGAACGCCTTCTGCATGCACGTGGCCGCCCGCACGGTGGCCACGCATGCCCTCTCCATCTTTGGCGACCACTCCGACGTGATGGCCTGCCGCCAAACCGGCTTCGCCATGCTCTGCTCGGCCTCCGTTCAAGAAGCGCACGATTTCGCCTGCATCGGCCAGGCGGCGACGCTGCAAACGCGGGTGCCGTTTCTGCACTTTTTCGACGGTTTCCGCACTTCGCACGAAATCGCCAAGATCGAATACCTTGAGGATGACCAGCTGCGGGCGATGATCGACCAGGCGGCCGTAGACGCACACCGCAGCCGCGCTTTGACGCCCGACCGCCCCTGCCTTCGCGGCACGGCCCAGAACCCCGACGTCTTTTTCCAAGCGCGCGAAGCCTGTAACCCGTTCTACGATGCCGTCCCCTCGGCCGTGCAGGAGGTGATGGATCGATTCGCCCAGTTGACCGGCAGGCAGTACCACTTGTTCGACTACTACGGTCATCCGGAAGCCGAACGAGTGGTGGTGCTAACGGGTTCTGGGGCTGAGGTCGCCCGGGAGACCGTAGAGTATTTGAACAGCCAGGGCGAGAAGGTGGGCGTCGTAGCCGTGCGGTTGTATCGGCCTTTCTCGGTCGAGCACCTGGTTGCGGCCCTACCGGCGACCACCCGGGCGATTGCCGTCCTGGACCGCACCAAAGAGCCCGGCGCGGTCGGCGAGCCGCTGTACCTGGATGTCGTCGCAGCGATCCGCGAAGCGTTTGATGTCGGTCAGGCAACCTTGGCGCAGCAGCCGCGGGTCGTAGGCGGCCGGTACGGGCTGTCGTCCAAGGAGTTCACGCCGGCGATGGTCAAGGGCGTGCTCGACGCCTTGAAAGCCCCGCAGCCGCGGAATCACTTCACCATCGGCATTGTGGACGATGTCACGCACCGTTCGCTGCCGTACGATCCGGAGTTCGACATCGAGCCCGACGACGTGGTACGAGCGGTGTTCTTCGGCCTGGGCGCCGACGGCACCGTGGGGGCCAACAAGAACTCGATCAAGATCATCGGCGAAGAGACTGACTTTTTCGCCCAAGGCTACTTTGTTTACGACTCCAAGAAGTCGGGGGCGACTACGGTTTCGCACCTGCGGTTCGGGCCGCGTCCGATCCGTTCGCACTACCTGATCCGCACGGCGAACTTCGTGGCGTGCCACCAGTTTCAGTTCCTGGATCGGATGGAGATCCTGGAGTACCTGCGGCCCGGCGGCGTGTTCCTGCTGAACGCGCCGTACGGTCCCGACGAGGTTTGGGATCATCTGCCGCGCGAAGTGCAGGAGCAGTTGATCGCGCGACAGGCACGCTTCTTCGTCATCGATGCCGGCAAGGTGGCGAGGGAGACGGGCATGGGAGGCCGCATCAATACGATCATGCAGACCTGCTTCTTTGCGATCTCCGGCATCCTGCCGCGTGAAGAAGCCATCGCCAAGATCAAAGGCGCCATCGAAAAAACCTACGCCAAGAAGGGCCGTGAGGTCATCCACCGTAACTGGGCCGCGGTCGATCAAACGCTGGCCCACTTACACGAGGTGCCCCTGCCGGCGGCGGCTACGTCAGAGCGTCGCAAGACACCTTGGGTATCGGAAGATGCCCCGGACTTCGTCCAGCGGGTCACGGCCGTAATCATGGCCGGCAAGGGCGACCTGCTGCCGGTTTCGGCGTTCCCCGTCGACGGCACCTGGCCGCTGGCCACCTCCCGATGGGAAAAACGCCGCATTGCGGCCGAGGTTCCCGTCTGGGATCCCGACATCTGCATCCAGTGCAACAAGTGCGCGTTCGTTTGCCCGCACGCCACGATTCGCGCCAAGGTGTTCGAACCGCAACACCTGGAGCAGGCGCCGGCCGATTATCGATCCCGGGATTTCAAGGCGGCCGAGTTCAAGGGCTGGAAGTACACCATCCAGGTCGCCCCCGAAGATTGCACCGGCTGCGGCTTGTGCGTGGCGGTCTGCCCCGCCAAGGACAAGAGCAATCCCAAGCACAAGGCGATCAACATGACGCCGCTGGCGGAAGTGCTCGAGCGGGAGCGGATCAACTACGACTTCTTCCTGAGCCTGCCTGACCCGCCGCGCGAGCGGGTACGCCGGACCGACGTCAAAGGCTCGCAGTTCCTGCTTCCGTTGTTTGAATACTCCGGCGCCTGCGCGGGCTGCGGTGAAACACCATACCTGAAACTGCTCAGCCAACTGTTTGGCGACCGCCTGCTGATTGCCAACGCCACCGGCTGCTCCTCGATTTACGGGGCCAACCTGCCGACCACGCCGTGGGCCGTCAACCAGGACGGCCGCGGCCCCGCCTGGTCCAACTCGCTGTTTGAAGACAATGCTGAGTTCGGCCTGGGCTTCCGCCTCAGCGTCGACAATCTCACGCGGCAGGCGCTCTTCCTGCTGCGTGAATTGGCAAGCGAGCTGGGCAGCGATTTCGTCCAAGGAATCTTCCAGGCCGATCAGTCCACGGAAGAAGGCATCAACGCCCAGCGCCGCCGCGTCGCTATCCTGCGGCAGAAGCTCGCCGGGTTGAATTCGCCCCAAGCGCGACAACTGGAGCAACTGGCCGACTACCTGGTTGAAAAGAGCATCTGGCTGGTGGGCGGTGACGGCTGGGCCTATGACATCGGCTTTGGCGGCTTGGATCACGTGCTGTCGATGCGGCACAACATCAACATCCTGGTGCTCGACACCGAGGTCTACTCCAACACCGGCGGCCAATCTTCCAAGGCCACACCACTGGCTGCTTCCGCCAAGTTCGCCTCGGCCGGCAAGGACGTCCACAAAAAGGATCTGGGACTGATCGCCATGAGCTACGGTCATGTGTACGTGGCATCGGTCGCCTTCGGGGCCAGGGATATGCACACCGTGCAGGCCTTCCACGAAGCGGAAAGCTACGACGGGCCCTCGATCATCATTGCCTACAGCCAATGCATCGCGCACGGGTATGACCTGCGGTTCGGCGCGGAACAGCAGAAGCTGGCCGTCAACTCGGGCGTGTGGCCGTTGTACCGATTCGATCCGCGACGTATCGATCGGGGTGAGCCGCCGTTGGTGGTCGAACACCCCAGCGGCAAGGTTTCGGTCGACGATTACATGCGGAACGAAACCCGGTTCCGGATCGTCGAGCGGCTTGATCCAGACCGATTCCGCCGCCTGGCGGTCGCTGCCCGCGAGCACTCGGCGCGGCGTGTCGCCCTGTACGAACAGTTGTCCCGGATCGTTCTGCCCATCCCGGCCGCACCTCAAACGAACGGAGCCGAACCGGTATTGGCCGGCGACGTTACCACACCAGCGGCGGAGGCCTCGCGATGAACCTGACGACCAACTACATGGGATTTGAGCTGCCGCATCCTCTGGTGCCGGGGGCTTCGCCGCTGACGGAGCGTCTGGACGACGTCAAACGACTGGAGGATGCCGGCGCGCCGATGATCGTGATGCACTCCCTATTTGAAGAGCAGATCGCGCGTGAGGAGATCGCCCTGAATCGTTCGTTTGATCGATACAGCGAAAGCTACGCGGAAGCGCTCACGTATTTCCCTGAACCGGATGAGTTCGCCCTGGGGCCCGACGATTACCTCGATCAGATCCGCACGATCAAAATGACCGTCTCCGTGCCGGTCATTGCCTCGCTCAACGGTGTCTCGCCGGGCGGTTGGATCCATTATGCGAAGCTGATCGAGGAGGCAGGCGCCGACGGCCTGGAGGTCAACCTGTATGAGGTCGTGACCGACTTCGACGCTTCGGCGGCAGCCGTCGAAGACCGCTTGCTGGAGGTCGTCCGTACCATTCGCGAGGCGGTGCGGATCCCGGTGGCGGTGAAGCTGTCGCCGTTCTATACCTCGCCCGGGCACTTCATCAAACGGATTGATGAACTTCAGGTTCAAGGCCTGGTACTGTTCAATCGCTTCTACCAGCCCGACCTCGATATCGAAGAGCTGGAAGTACGGCGTACGGTACGGCTTTCGGATTCGTCGGAACTGCTGTTGCGTCTGCGTTGGCTGGCATTGCTGTTTGGTCGGGTGGCGGCCCCCCTGGCAGTAACCGGTGGTGTCCATACCGTGACCGATGCCGTCAAAAGCATCATGGCCGGCGCCAGCGCGTGCCAGATGGTCTCGGTCCTGCTGGAGAAAGGTCCCGCCTACCTGGCCGAGCTTCGCGAAGGCTTGAGCCGCTGGCTCGAAGAGCATGAGTACGAGTCCCTCAAGCAGATGCGGGGAAGTCTTAGTCTGTCGCGCGTGCCCGACCCACATGCCTTCGAGCGCGCGAACTACGCCAAGATCCTGCAGACGTGGCAGCCCGGAACCTGATGAGCCCGCTGCTCCTTGCGTTTGCGAGCCTTGTCCGAACGGGAAAAGTCCTATGAAGATCAAACACTCCTAGAGGTGGGATCGGATCCTTCATCCAGAATCTATCGCCGTGATTGGGGCCTGTGTCACACCGGGCGACGTGGGCAACATCCTGATTTGCAACCTCACCACACGCTCGTCGGGCACCTACGCAAGTTCCTTAGCGCCGGCCAGGGCGCGCGTCGGGGGCTGGCCCGCGCGCTTTTTGGGCAGAATCGCACACCTCTTTTCGGCCGAAGTCCCGCATTTGCCGCCATGATTATGTGGCATGCCGTTTGCGAATTGGCTGGCTAGAACCAATGCACGTCGCCAGCTGGCTTCGTGCACCATCACCATTGCAGCCGCAAATCATTAGGGTGCAGCCATCCGGATGGGACCAATGGGCGAACCGGCTGCGCCATTGGTCGGCTTGCTCCCCTGACACGTAGGCCTTGCAGACATTGCGGAGTCACTGCCATGTCCTCAATCGCAACCCAACTGCGATTCGTTCGGCGGTTTGCAGACATCAGCATCGATGATGTTGCCATCGTTGGAGGCAAGAACGCCTCGCTGGGGGAGATGTACCGTGAACTCCGCGGACAAGGTATCCGGCTGGCCAATGGCTTCGCCGTCACTGCCGAAGCGTACTGGCACTTTCTCCGGCAGCAGGGGCTGGATCACAAGATCGCCGAGATTCTGAAGGATCTGGACACGCACGACATGTCCAACCTTCAACGCCGAGGACGGCAAATCCGGCACATGATCCTGGCCGCCGAACTGCCAGAAGAAATCGCCAGCGAGATCGTGCAAGCCTACGACGAACTGACCGGCGGCGATCCCGACCGCCTCGACGTGGCCGTGCGCAGCAGCGCCACGGCCGAAGACTTGCCTGACGCCAGTTTCGCTGGCCAGCAGGAAACGTACCTGAACGTACAAGGGCACGTATCGCTGCTGGAAACGTGCAAGCGGTGTTACGCGTCGCTGTTTACCGATCGCGCGATCTCGTATCGCGCTGACAAAGGATTCAATCATCTCCAGGTGGCCCTATCCATCGGCGTCCAACAGATGGTGCGGTCCGACCTGGGCGTGTCCGGGGTGATGTTCTCGCTCGATACCGAAACCGGCTTCCGCGATGTGGTGTTGATCAACGCAGCCTATGGGCTCGGGGAAAATGTGGTGCAAGGTTCGGTCAACCCGGATGAGTACTATGTCTTCAAGCCCACGCTGCGGGGAAACAATCGCCCGATCCTGCAAAAGACACTGGGCAGCAAGGAATGGAAGCTCGTTTACGACGTGGGCGGGAGCAAGATGGTCAAGAACGTGCCCACGCCCCCGGGCGACCGGGCACGCTTCGCACTCGACGACGACGACATTCTCACCTTGGCACGTTGGGCATGCCAGATCGAAGAGCACTACACCCGCAAGCGAGGTTGTGACACGCCGATGGACATGGAATGGGCCAAGGATGGTCGCACCGGCGAGTTGTTCATCCTCCAGGCTCGGCCGGAAACCGTCCACTCGCAGGCGCGCCCCGATAAGATTGAGATCTACCGCCTCCGCGAACGCCCCGTGCCGCTGTTATCTGGCAAGAGCGTCGGCACGAAGATCGCCCACGGTACGGTTCGCGTCGTGAAAGATGTGCACGACCTGAACCTGGTCCAGCCTGGTGATGTGCTTGTCGCTGACAAGACCGATCCAGACTGGGAACCGGCCATGAAAAAGGCCGCGGCGATCGTGACCAATCGCGGCGGGCGAACATGCCACGCGGCCATTGTCAGTCGTGAATTAGGTTTGCCCGCGGTCGTTGGTGCGGAGCATGCCACCGCCAGGCTATCGCCGGGACAATTGGTCACGGTTTCATGCGCTGAAGGCGAGATCGGCAACGTCTACGAGGGGGCCGTGCCCTTTGATGTAAAAACGATCAGCCTGGAAGATCTGGCGCGCCCCAAAACGAAGATCATGATGAATGTCGGCGCGCCTGCGGAGGCTCTGCGGCTATCGTTCATCCCCAATGATGGTGTTGGCTTGGCGCGGGAAGAGTTCATCATCTCGAACTATATCAAGATCCACCCGCTGGCCCTGCTGCACTACGACCAACTGGCAGACGAGCAGGCGCGTCGTCAGATCGATCAGCTCACGGCCGGCTACGCCGACAAGCCGGAGTACTTCGTGGAGAAGCTGGCGCAAGGGGTCGGGATGATCGCCGCAGCCTTTTATCCCAAGGATGTGATCGTGCGGCTGAGCGATTTCAAGACCAATGAGTATGCCAACCTGATCGGCGGCCGCGGGTTTGAGCCAGTGGAAGAGAACCCCATGCTGGGCTTCCGCGGCGCTTCGCGCTACTACGATCCGCGGTATCGCGACGGTTTCGCGCTGGAGTGCCGCGCCATGCACAAGGTGCGCAGCGAGATGGGGCTGACCAACCTCAAGCTGATGATCCCCTTCTGCCGTACGGTGGACGAAGGGCGCAAAGTGCTCGCCGAAATGGCCAAACATGGGCTTGTTCGCGGCCAGGACGGACTGGAAGTGTACGTGATGTGCGAGATCCCCAGCAATGTCATTCTGGCCGAGGAGTTTGCCGAGATCTTCGACGGTTTCTCGATCGGGTCCAACGACCTGACGCAACTCATCCTGGGCGTGGACCGCGACTCGGAGATCGTGGCTCACGTCTTCGACGAGCGCAACGAAGCCGTGAAGAAGATGATCGCCCACGTGATTCGCGTGGCGCGGGAGAAGAACCGCAAGATCGGGATCTGCGGCCAGGCTGCCAGCGATTATCCAGAGTTTGCGAAGTTCCTCGTGGAACAGGGCATCGACAGCATTTCGCTCACGCCCGACGTCGTCTTGAAGGTCACGTTGGACATACTGGAAGTTGAGCGTTCCCTGAACAGGTGAACCGGCGCCGCAGCAGCGACGTCGTGTCAAAGTGACCAAGGCGCGGCATCCTTGCCGGCACGCAGCGCCGGGGCGGAAAGCAGGTGGTGTACCAGCAATGGCGGCGAAAAACGGAGATGTTCATCCGCAGGACGAGCTGGCTGCTTTGCGCAGCAAGCACTACAACGCCAGCGTCGAAACGCTGACGCGGTATGGCGACTTTCTGATCACCTTGAACGTCCGGCCGGACCAGCCGTTTGCACCTTTTGAGGCCGGGCAGTACGCCACGCTTGGCCTAGGAACGTGGGAACCGACCGTCTTCGGGGCCGCTCCCGCTGCAGCGGCAGAGGGGCAGCATCGTTTGATCCGCCGCCCATACTCCATCACCACGCCGTTGGTGGATGAGGCCGGCCAACTGGTCCGGGCTGGCGACCGGCCCGGCCTGGAATTCCTCATCGCCCTAGCCCGGCAAACCAACGGCTCGGCCCCGCCCGGCCTCACGCCGCGACTGTTCGCCTTGAGCGAGGGGGCGCGACTCTACCTGGCTCCCAAGGCACACGGCCGCTATACGCTGCAAGGCGTGCCGGACGACGCCAACGTGATCTTTGCGGCCACGGGCGCCGGCGAAGCGCCGCACAACGCCATGCTGGCCGAACTGCTCCACCGGGGGCACCGCGGTCGCATTGTGTCGCTGGTCTGTGTCCGCCGGCGTTACGAATTGGTTTACGCCGACGCGCACCGGCGGCTGGAACAGAAGTTCGCCAACTATCGCTACCTGGGCTTCACCACCCGCGAGCCGGAAAACCTTGATCCGGCCCATCCGCAATACGTCGGCAAGCGATACCTTCAGGACTATATCACAGAAGACCGCCTTCAACGGGAGTTGGGCCTGCCCCTGGATCCGGCCCATACGCACATCTTCCTTTGCGGCAACCCTGCCATGATCGGCGGCTCGCAAAAGCGAGGCCCGCAGCCGGCTCCCGGGGACAGGCCGGGCATGGTCGAGCTACTTGAGGAGCGGGGGTTCTGCGTCGACCGGCCGGGACAACCGGGTAACATCCACATTGAATACTGGTAGACGGCGCACCAGCCGCTTGCGCCAGGCACGCCCTCGTCATCCCAGTTCTGCCGACTGCTGCACTGATGCTTGCTCCGTGTCGGGTCGCAGCGCCGCCTGCCGCCGCGTGGAGAGCAATTCGAGCCACTGCTGCATGCCGTCGCCACGTTTGGCCGATACCTCGAGGATCGGCATTCCCGGACGTACCGACTCTACACTCTGCCGGGCTGCGGTCAGGTCGAACTCGACCACCTCGGCCAGATCCATCTTGGTGATGATGGCCACGTCGGCCGTGTTGAAAATCGTCGGGTATTTGAGCGGTTTGTCTTCGCCCTCGGTGACCGAAAACAACACGGCGCGAAGATGTTCGCCCAGATCGTACGTAGCCGGGCAGACGAGATTGCCCACGTTCTCAATGAACAAGAAATCGATCTCGTGCAGGTTCCAACCGTCCAGCGCCTGCCTCACCATTTCAGCTTCCAGGTGGCAGACCGTACCGGTGGCGATCTGCCGGACGGGCACGTTCGCCCTGGCCAACCGCCGGGCGTCGTTCTCCGTGGCCAGGTCGCCCACCAGGGCCGCCACGCGGTATCGCTCGCGCAGCGCTCGGAGCGTTTGCTCCAACAGCAACGTCTTGCCGGTACCTGGGCTGGAAACCAGGCTCACGACGCAAACGCCGCACTCCTGAAAGTGCTGCCGCAACCAGCGGGCAGTGACGTCGTTGGCCTTGAGGATCTTGGTGCGCACTTCCACCAATCGGGTTGTGATCGACATCACGCAACCTCCAGCGCGGCCAATTCCAATTCGCGGCCGCTAACGATCTCGGTCGCCGGCGCGCCACAATCCGCACAGCACATTTGTTGGATCGATCGCACGGGCCGCGGCCCACCACAGGCAGGACACTTCATCAGCACAGGCACTTCTTCAATCTGCAGATTCGCATGAGCCAACGGAGTCCCTTCACGGGCCAACTCAAAGGCGCCCCGCAGCGCATCAACCACCACACCCGATAACGCCCCCACGCGCACGTGCAGTGCCACGACGTGAGCATCGTGACGCTGGGCTTCCTCGCAGGCGGTGTCGACTAAACTTAGGGCGATCGAAAGTTCGTGCATGGCTCAGCAGATTCTCGGCAGTTGCTCTCCAGCCAGCATGCTCACCACGCGCTGGCCGCCGACCAGCGAGCGCATCACCACCATGCCGGGATGATCGTCGACCACCTCGCCCAGCAACCGCGCGTCGCGGCCCAACGGGTGGCTACGCACCACCGCCAACAACCGCTCGGCATCGGCAGCCGGCACGACGGCAATCAGTTTACCTTCGTTGGCCACGTACAGCGGGTCCAGTCCTAGCAGTTCGCATGCCGCGCGTACTTCGTCACGGACGGGCAATTGTGCTTCGTCTATTTTGATTCCCACCCGCGCGGCCTCGGCCAATTCGTTGAGCGCGCTGGCTACGCCGCCGCGGGTAGGATCACGCATGCAGCGGATGTTGGGACATGCCGTCAGCATTTGCTCTGCCAGGTCGTGCAGCGGAGCCGTATCGCTTTGCAACGAGGTTTCGAACTCGAGCCCTTCCCGGAGCGACATGATCGTCATGCCGTGATCTCCGATCGTGCCCGAGACGAGGATGCGATCGCCGGGCTGGGCACGGGCAATCGAGAGATTCCGGCCCGGCGGAACCAGGCCGATGCCCGAGGTGGTGATGAACACCTGGTCGCCCTTGCCGCGATCGACCACCTTGGTATCGCCGGCCACCAGTTGGACGCCGGCCGCCTCACAGGCTTCGCGCATTGAACCGACGATCCGCCGCAACAGTTCCAGCGGCAGCCCTTCTTCCAGGATGAACGCAGCCGAAAGATACAACGGCCGCGCTCCACCAACCGCCAGGTCGTTCACCGTGCCGTGCACGGCCAGCTTGCCGATATCGCCGCCGGGAAAAAATAGTGGTTTGACCACGTACGCGTCGGTAGTGAACGCCAGCCTTGCCCCAGGTGGAAACGCGGCAGCAGCGCCCTGCCCCGTTGTTTCCAGGCCCAGATGGGCCAACTCGAAGGTCGCCTGATCTTCCAAAGCGTTGAGAATGTCGTTTCCCAGTTCGGGCAGAAACATCCCTCGGATCAGTTCGGCACTCATCTTGCCGCCGCTGCCATGCCCTAGCAGCACGTGTTGCTGATTTGACAACGGCACGGGGCAATGGACCAAGGCGATCACAGGCTGTTCGTCTTGAGGGCTGTTCATCGTGTATTTCGCTGCTTGGCGGAGTTGTCGCTCAGCGGGGCGGTTGCCGGCCTGGTAGGTAGCAGCCTACCGCTTTACCTGCTTGTGCAGTGCGTGGTCGTCGATGACGCGTTACGCACTCATCGGGCCGGCATATTGGCCACTTCACGATGCCGACCGTAGTGATAGTAGGCCGCGCAAGCCCCTTCCGAAGATACCATCGTTGCCCCCAAGGGATGCTCCGGCGTGCAATTCGTACCGAAGGCCGGGCATTGCCACGGCTTTTTCACTCCTTGCAGGATCAGGCCGCTGATGCACGTGTCCGGTTCCCGAGCATCATGCCGGCTGACAGGAAAACGCACCTCGGCATCGTAGTGCCGAAAGGCCTCACTCAGCCGCAGCCCGCTGGCGGCAATCGTGCCAATACCGCGCCATTTGCGGTCGGTGACTTCGAACACCTGTTTGACCAGGTCGATGGCCGCGGTATTGCCCTGCCGCCGCACCACACGCGCATACTGGTTATCCACGCCGCAGCGGCCGGCTTCCAGCATCCGCACGCACCGCAAAATGCCTTCGAGCAGGTCCAGCGGTTCAAATCCGGTGACGACGATCGGAACCTGGAACTGCTGGGCCAGCGGCTCGTAGGCCTCGTAGCCCATCACGGCGCACACGTGCCCTGCCGCGAGGAAGCCGCGCACTCGGTTCTGTGGCGAAGCCATGATGGCCGCGATGGCCGGCGGTACCAGCGAGTGCGAAACGAGTACCGCGAAGTTCACGATCCCTCGCCGCTGGGCCTGCCATACCGCCATGGCATTGGCCGGCGCAGTCGTTTCAAACCCCACCGCAAAGAAAACCACGGTGCGATCGGGATGATCGGCGGCAATCTTCAAGCAATCGAGCGGCGAATACACGATCCGGACGTCACCGCCCGCCGCCTTGACCGAAAACAAATCCCCCTGGCTCCCCGGCACGCGCAGCATATCGCCAAACGAACAAAAGATCACGTCCGGCCGCGTGGCGATCTCCAGCGCGCGATCGATCACCTCGAGCGGCGTTACGCAGACCGGGCAACCGGGGCCGTGTACCAGTTCAATTTCCGGCGGCAGCAGTTCGTCGATGCCGTACTTAACAATGGTGTGCGTTTGGCCGCCGCAGACTTCCATGATCGTCCATGGACGCGTCGTCGCCTGACGGATCGCCTGCTGCAACTTTCGGGCAGCCGCCGGATCGCGATACTCGTCTTGGTACTTCATGGTCGCGTCTCAAGGGCTTGGTACAGAACCGTTGCCGCCGGCATCGGCCACGTCGTCAGGGCGGTCCAACTCGTCCAGTTCCTGCATGTTCTCCAGGAACTGAAACACGGCTTGAGCTTCCGCTTCGTCGATCACCTGGAGCGAAAAGCCCACGTGTACGACGACGTACTGGCCCGGCTGTACCTCCGGCGTGTGGGCAAGGCAGACCTGCTTCACCACACCGCCGAAGTCGACCTTGCCCATCAGCAAGTCGTGTTCGTGGTAGGTTGTCAGCACCTTGCCGGGAACGCCTAAGCACATGAGATGTCTCCGCGGGCTGGGGATAACTCTGTGCGGGCCGCCTCCAACCGCCGCACTGCCACGGCCAGCTGCCCCAGACACAATCCGCCGTCGCCGGCGGGGACCTGCTGATGCCGGTACACGCGAAAACCGGCCCACCGCAGCCGGGCGCACGTTTCGCGCGTGAGTAGTGCATTCAAGAACACGCCGCCGCTGAGCACAACCGCGTCGATGTGCGTTGCCTCCCGCAGCCGGAGGCACACCTCGTACACCATCGCCGCAACGGTGGCATGGAACCGCCTGGCAATGACATCCGCCCGGATGCCCGATTGGGTGTCGCGGACAACGGCACGGATGAGCGGACGCGTGTCGATGACCATCGGCGACTGGTCCGACTGCATCTTGAAGGGATATTCTCCTTCTTCGGCCAAGTCGGCAGCCAGCCACTCCAGTTCCATGGCCGCCTGGCCTTCGTAGCGGTTCTCGGTGCGAAGCCCCACTAGCGCCGCGACCGCATCGAACAACCGTCCGGCACTGGACGTCCAGGGGGCCTGCACGCCCCGAACAGTCATCTGCTCAATGGTCTTTCGGGCTTGAGCAGTGACGCCCGGCAGTGCGACGCCTTCGCAACCCGCATCCAACAGGTGTGAAACCGCCATCCGCCACGGCTGCCGGGCAGCCTGATCGCCACCCGGCAAGCGGACATAGCGCAAATGCGCGGCACGGCGATAGCCAGCATGGTCGGCAATCAAGAACTCCCCGCCCCAGATGGCCCCGTCGTCACCGTAGCCGGCACCATCCATGGCAACTCCGATGACCGGTTCATCCAACCCATGCTCGGCCATGCAACTGGCCACGTGCGCGTGGTGGTGTTGCACGGCCAACCGTTCTAAGCCTTCCGCGGCACACCGGCGCTGCGAGTATCGGGTTGACGCATAATCCGGATGCAAGTCGTGAACAATCAACTTGGGTCGAATCTCGAAGAGCTGCTCGTAGAGCGCAATGTCGCGTTCAAAGGCCCGATAGGCTTCGTAATGGTCGAGGTCGCCGAGGTGGTGACTGAGAAACGCCTGCCGGCCGCTGCTTAAGGCAAACACATTCTTGAGCTGTCCACCGACAGCCAGCAGTGGCTCGGCACACTCCCACGGCAGCTTGATCGGCTCTGGCGCATAGCCACGTGAACGGCGAATCGGCAGCGGGTCGCCATCGAGCACAGAGTAGACCGAATCGTCGCAACGGACATAGATCGGCCGGTCGTGCAGCAGCAGCACATCGGCAACGCCATCAAGCCGCTCGACGGCATCCTGGTTGTCATACGCAATGGGCTCGTCGGAGCGATTACCGCTGGTCATCACCAACGGGATACCGTCTACCGCTTCCATCAAGAGCGTATGCAGCGGCGTGTACGGCAGCATCACGCCCAGGTAGGGATTGCCCGGCGCGACGGCTTCGGCAATGCGCGGAGCATCTTGGCTGATGCCACGGCGTTTCCGCAGCAGCACGATGGGCCGCCGCGGCGACTGCAGCAATTGCCGCTGGGCTTCGTCCAGTTCGCAGATAGCCTCGGCTGCCTCAAGACTGGCGACCATGATCGCCAGCGGCTTTTCGTCGCGATGTTTACGCTGGCGAAGATTCTGCACTGCTTGCGCGTTGGCAGCATCGCATACCAGGTGGAAGCCGCCCAGCCCCTTCAGCGCACCGATCTGGCCTTCCCGGATGGCACGTGCGAACTCCACTAGCGGATCGGTCGATGCCGCTTGCTGATCCCGTCGAGGCCACAGCTCCAACTGCGGCCCGCAGGTTGGGCAGGCGATTGCTTGCGCATGAAACCGCCGGTCGCTAGGGTCCTCGTATTCCGCCCGACAGGCCGGACACATTGCAAACCGGGCCATCGTCGTGCGGTCGCGGTCGTAAGGCGCGCCCTGGATCACTGTCAACCGCGGACCGCAGTTGGTGCAGTTAATAAACGGATAGCGGTACCGGCGGTCCGCCGGATTATACATCTCGGCCAGGCAATCCTCGCAGGTTGCGACATCGGCCGTGATGAGAGGCACATCTGCGCCGTCCTGGTCGACGGGCTGGCAGGCTTCGCTCGGCTCGATCCGAAAGCCCTGTGGCTCACCGCTTTCAACGGCAACGACCGGCAGCGATCGCCGCTCGATACTTTCGATGCGTGCCAGCGGCGGGGCTTCATGCCGCAGCCGGTGCGCGAACTGCTCAAGCGTATGCTGGTCGCCCTGCACCTCGATCAGCACAGCTCCGCGCTGGTTCTTCACACAGCCGCGTAGCCCACACTCGACCGCCAGGCGGTGAACGAACGGCCGAAAGCCGACCCCTTGTACCAAGCCGTGCACCATGATGAGCTGCCGACCTTCCATGCACTCTTATTACATGGTCGTGTTCGAAACGTCCACCATTTCGACACCGCCAGCGCGGCGATCTCGGCCTGCGTGTGATCGCCTGCGATGGTTGACAACGTCGACCGCAACGAGCTTATCCAGGCAGGTGCCGCCGGGGTGCAGGCCATACTCGGCCGGAACGCTTGGCGTGCCCTGGAGCTTCTCCTTCACCTTCAGAACAGCCATCGGGCTGTCAGTGCAATGCGTGTTGACATCGAGGTCCAGGCACAGGAGGTAAACCTGGCCCGTGCCGTGAGCGGGCGCTTCTTGCCATTCAGCTCAGCATTGTCCGTTTCTCCAGTCGTTTGGGCGTGCGGCCGATACGATACCTTCATCGATCAAGGCTTTATCCACTTGGCCTGCATCATGATCTGCTTCAGAAGGTTTGGACACCTGCTCTCGTCGGCACGCAACAGCTCAGTCCCTCCCCTCCACGTTCCGGGCCGTAAGCACGGCTACCGGCGCGGCAACTGCCTCCCTCCAGAGCATCGCGCAGTCCGAACGGTATAACCAGTGTTTGCCATTTAAGCTGACCAGCCAGGCAGCCTCAGGCCAAGCCTGGCAAGGTGAAAGCTGCAGCGGCGCGTGGCCAACCGCGGTCTGGTAAGCTAAGCGCACCTGCATATGCCTTACATTGCCAACTTGCGGGACCTCCGATGAAGATCAAGCACTCCCTCGATCCGATCTTTCATCCCGAATCCGTTGCCGTGATTGGAGCCAGCGCCACGCCGGGCAGCGTGGGTAACATCCTGATCCACAACCTCACCACCAACCAGTTCAACGGCGTGATCTACCCGGTTAATCCGCGCCGGCGGGCCATCCGGGGGATCCACTGCTACCCCAGCATTGGTGACATCCCGGAGGAGGTCGACCTGGCCGTGATCGCCACCCCGGCCGCCACCGTACCCGGTGTGCTGGAGCAATGCGTCCAGAAAGGCGTGCGAGGGGCCATCGTGATCTCGGCTGGCTTCTCCGAGCTGGGCGCTGAAGGCCGAGCGCTTGAGCAGAAGATTGTGTCCATCACGCATGGGCGGATGCGCGTGATCGGCCCCAACTGCCTGGGCGTCATTTGTCCCGGCGTTGGACTGAATGCCAGTTTCGCCTCGTCCACTCCCCGCGCGGGTCATTTGGCCCTGCTCAGCCAGAGCGGAGCGATCTGCACGTCCATTCTCGACTGGGCCCAAGAGGTCAATATCGGGTTCAGCAACTTTGTCAGCGTGGGAAGCATGGTCGATGTGGATTTCGGCGACCTCATCGACTACTTCGGCGAAGATCCCCACACGCGCAGCATCATACTGTACATGGAATCAATCGGGAACGTGCCCAAGTTCCTGAGCGCCGCGAGGGCGGTCGCCCGCAACAAACCGATCGTGGTGATCAAGTCGGGCCGCCACGAGGCCGGCGCCCGAGCCGCGGCTTCGCACACCGGCGCCATGGCCGGTTCCGATGCCGTGTACGAGGCCGCCTTCCGCCGTGCCGGGGTGCTCCGCGTCAAAACGATCTCCGAGCTGTTCAACATGGCCGAGATCCTGGCCACGCAAACCATGCCCCGCGGTCCCGCGCTGGCGATTGTGACCAATGCCGGCGGGCCGGGCGTGATGGCCACCGATGCCTTGATGCTGCAAGGCGGCGAGCTCGCGGAGCTGTCGCCGGAAACGCATGCGGAGCTCAACGAGGTCTTGCCGCCGTACTGGAGCCACAACAACCCGATCGACATCCTGGGCGATGCCACACCGGAGCGTTACCGCAAGACCGTGGAGATCTGTGTCCGCGACCCAAACGTGCAAGGCTTGCTGGTGCTGCTCACGCCGCAAGCCATGACCGATCCCACGGAAACGGCTCGCCATCTGCTGCCGTTCGCCCACGTGTCAGAAAAGCCGATCCTGGCCAGTTGGATGGGCGGCGCCGACGTCCGCGAAGGACGCCACATCCTCAATATGGCGGGCTTCCCCACGTTCGATTCGCCCGAGGAAGCCATCCAGGCCTTCCTCAACATGGTGCAGTACAAACGCAACCAGGAACTGCTGTACGAAACGCCCGAAGCCCTGTCCGAAGGCTGGTCGCCCAACAGCGGCCGTGTGCAGGAGATTATCGACACTGCCCGGTCGCAAGACCGCACGCTGCTCACCGAGTGGGAAGCCAAGGAAATCCTGGCCGCTTACGACATCCCGGTGGTGCCAACCGTTGCGTGCCGCACCGTCAAAGAAGCCGTGGCCGCCGCGGAGCGGCTCGGATACCCCGTGGTGTTGAAGCTGTTGTCGCAGCAGATCACGCACAAGAGCGATGTCGGCGGCGTTCAGCTCGACCTGCGGGACGAAGCGGCGGTGCGACAAGCCTTCGCCACCATCGAAAGCAACCTGGTGCAGCGCGGACAACAAGACGCCTTCGACGGAGTTACCGTGCAACCGATGGTGCGTAGCGCCGGGTACGAACTGATTGTGGGCAGCTCCTTGGACCGGCAGTTCGGCCCGGTGCTGTTGTTTGGCGCCGGCGGTGTGATGGTCGAGGTGCTCAAGGATCGGGCGCTCGGACTGCCGCCGCTCAATCGGGCCTTGGCGCGGCGTTTGATGGAGCAAACGCTCATCTACAAAGCGCTACGCGGCGTACGCGGGAAGCCGCCTGTGCCGCTGGCCGAGCTGGAAGCGCTGCTGGTGCGGTTCGGCCAGCTCATCGTCGACTTTCCGGACATTGCCGAAGTGGATATCAATCCCCTGCTCGCGAGCCCCGAGCAGATCATCGCGCTCGACGCCCGGGTGCTTCTCACCAAGCCCGACCTGCCCGAGGAGCAGCGGCCGCGTCTGGCCATCATGCCGTATCCCAACCAGTACATCTCGCACTTCAACCTGGCCGACGGGACCGAAATCCTGGTGCGGCCGATCCGGCCCGAGGACGAACCGCTGGTCGTGGAGTTCCACGCGGGTCACTCCGACCAGACGCTGCGGTGGCGGTATCTGGGGCTGGTTCGTCACCTGACACGCGACAACCTCATTCGGCTGTGTCACCTCGACTACGACCGGGAGCTGGCCCTGGCAGGGGTGTGGCATGATCCGGAGGGACGCCCGCACCTGACGGGCGTTGCGCGCTATTACCTGCATCCCGAAACCGGCGATGCTGAGTTCGCTCTGGTGGTTGGCGATCCCTGGCAACGCCGCGGGATCGGCACGCAGTTGATCCAGCGCTTGATCGCGGTCGCCCGGGAACGCGGCGTGCGCCGCCTGGTCGGTCAGGTGTTTGCCGACAACACACCCATGCTCAGCCTGATGCGGAAACTGGGCTTCCACGTTCCCGCGGTCACCACCGAGGAAATCATCAAAGTTTCGCTCGACTTGACGACTTCCTGATGGTGTTGCCGGCCCCAGCTGGCTGCGTTCGCAACGGTTGCCGTAATGGCACGATATGCTCGTATCGGCCCAGGCTGCGCCAACCCACCTTCTCATGCGCAGCATCATTTCCGCGCGGTGGTTGTCACAGGCTTCATACAACAACCGAGAAGCCGTGTTGCTTACGTTGCTGCAAGAAAAAAAGCAGATTGCGCAGGCTGTCGGCCAATAAAAAAACCGCCCGGCGTGGGTGCGCCGGGCGGGGTAGCGTTAGCCTGATGCAGCCACGCGGTTGGGATACGCGGCCGCCTCAAGCCAGACGGGGCAATCGTTCACGCAAAGGGCCGCCGCTAGAGCGGCCGTGCGGCTTACAGACGGAACTCAAAGCACGAACGGCTGGGCGTGCAGTTCTCGCGATCCACCACGCCGCCGTCCGGGCCAAATTGCCGCTGGTTGCGGTTGCACCAGCAGTAACCATCGCCCATGGGGGCCACCGGATCATCGGCCGGGTTGAGCAGTCCGGTGATGAACATGCCCTTGCTGAGCAGGTGGCGGCAGACGGGCGGTTGGATCACGTTGAGGTTAGGTTTGTCAGCCATCTTCAGAAGCCTCCTGTCTGGTGACCAGCGGCGCGGAGGATGGCCCGCTTCACCGCCACCCGGGCAAGTTGAACCTTGTAAGCGTTGTGCGACAGCGGGGTCGCGCTGCGGACGGCCGCATCGGCGGCAGCTTCCGCGGTGCTCTCGTTCACCGGCTGTCCCAGCAGAGCCTCGCGGGCATCTGCGCTCACCCAAGGCGTGGGCGCCACCTGGCCGAGCACCACGCGGGCGTCGGTCACGCGGCCACCTTCGATCCGCAGCGCGGCGGCAGCCGCAGCCAGCGGCACCTCGGGCCCGCAGCCCTGCTTCACCTCGTAGGCGGCGTTGGCCAGGCCCAGGTCGGGGATGACCACGTCGGCCACGAGCTGGCTGGGCAGCAACACGTTCTCCCGCTGGTTCTCATCGCGCGGCGTGCGATAGAACTCGCTCAGCGGGATCTCGGCCTGCTGCTCGGGATCGGGCCCGATCACGCGGACGAACGCGCCCAGCGCGATCAGCGCCGGAGCCAGCCGCGAACCGCTGACGAACTTGGCCGGGCCGGCGTTGTTGAAGATGGCGTGGTAGCGGTTATCGCCCTCGGCCACCAGCGTGCCGCGCTTGGCCAGCAGGCCAAAGCCGTTGCGGAAGTACCAGCAGTTGGGCCGCTTGCACAGGTCGCCGCCGATGGTGCCCTGGGCGGCAAGTTGCATGCTGCCCAGGCCAGCGATCACCTGGCGGACCGCGGGGAACGGTTCCAGGTGCGGGCTGTCGTGGATATCGTCGAGGTTGGTCACCGCGCCGATCTCCAAGCCCTGGCTGGTGCGGCGGATACCGCGGAGGGTGTCCACTTCTTTGATGTTCACCACGCGGTCGGGCGTGATGATCATGGCTTTCATCAGGCCGACGAGATCGGTCCCGCCGGCCAGGATCTCGGTCTTACCCCACTCGGGCGAGAGGAGCTCAAGCACCTCCGCCTCGGTGGTGGGCGCCGCATATTCGAACGCTTTCATGGATGAACTTCCTTTGGTTTGCTACAGGCTTGTACCAGGGTTGCCAGGCATCCCCGGCCCTCGGCGCCCCCCAAAGGGGCCGCCGAGGAGAACGGGGCAGCAGCCTGGCAGTCCGAGCGACCAGGGATTAGCCCTTGCCCAACGCGGCAAGCACGCGGGCCGGGGTCAGCGGCAGCACCGGGACGCGGACGCCCAGCGCGTTGCACACCGCATTGCTGATTGCGGCGCCTGGTGCAATCACCGGCGGCTCGCCCAAACCGACGACGCCGCGGTTGTACTCGCTTTCCGGCTCGTACAACTCGACGACCACCTCGCCCACATCGCCCAGCCGCGGGAGCTTGTAGTCCGACAGTTCGGCGTTGAGGAACTTGCCGGTCTTGTTGTCCATGATGCGTTCTTCGAACAGGGCGTAGGCGATACCCATGATCACCGAACCGTGGATCTGGCTGGTGGCCAGCTTACGGTTGATGATCAGGCCCATGTCCTGCACGGCGACGAACTTCTTGATCCGCACGACGCCGGTTTCGCGGTCCACTTCCACCTCGGCCATCTGCACGCCGGCAGCGCCCGAGCTGGACAGACTGTTCTCCGACTGGCCGCGCTGGAAGTTGCCTTGCGCCTCGATGGGGTTCATGCCCAACAGGCTGCAGGCTTCCTTCCACGACACACTCTTGCTGGGATTGCCGATCACTTCGATGCGGCCGTTCTTGGCCTGGAGCTGATCGGCGTCGACGCCCAGCTTGGGCGCCACCTTCGCCAGCAGCATGTTCAAGGCGGCCGTCGCGCCGCGGCGAGTCGATTCCGACACACCGCCCACCGTGGTGCTACCGCCCGAGGGACCGCTCGCCGGGTACTTCGACGAGCCGATGCTCACCTTCACGGCGTCGACCGGCAGGCCCAGCGTTTCGGCCACGACCATGGCGATCACGGTACGGGTACCGGTGCCCAGGTCCTGGCTGCCCAGGATGGCTTCCACGCCGCCATCGGGGTGCACCTTGATGGTGCACGACGAGTTGTGGGCGGCGCCACCCCAGGTGTGGATGGCCATCCCCAGGCCGGACACCACGCCGTCGCGTTCGGGGCCCTTGCCGTGCGGATGCCACTTGGCCTTCCAGTCCATCAACTTGGCCGCGATCTTCATCTGATCAGCGTAGACCTCGGCCTTGTCGTTGGTGACGCTCGGCAGGTTGCGGAGGAACACGTCGTAGCTGTCGATCCCCAGCGCCCGGGCGATGTCGTCGTAGGCCGTCTGGCTCATGGCGCAGCCTTGCGGGTGGTTGGGCGCCCGCCAGGCCCGAGCCGGGCCAGTGTTGGTGCTGATGCTCGTCACCACGCGACGGCGATTGGGCGGATCGAACACGTAGGGGATCACTGCCTGACTCACCGGCGCACCGGCCGGGCCGTTGGTTCCCCAGTGGTGCGAGTCCCACACCTTGACCACGCCGTTCTTGTCGGCGCCGACCTTCACCTTGATGAAACCCGAGGGACGATTGCCCGCGGTCTTCAACTCGGTGGCGCGATCCAGCATCAGCTTGACCGGGCGGCCGGTGCTCTTGGCGAGCCGGGCAGCCGCCACGCTCCACTCGTCGGCCTGGAACTTGCTGCCGAAACCGCCGCCGATGTAATCGCAAATCACGGTCACGTCGCTGGCGGCCACGCCCAGCGGGCTGGCGAACTGCGGCGCCGTGCCCGACACGTTCTGCGTGGAGTGATACACGATCAGCTTGTCGCCTTCCCACACGCAGGTCGAACCGTGGGGCTCCAAGCACATGTGGGTGATGACGTTGACGCCGTACTCGGCCTCGATCACCACGCCGTCGCGTTCGCACTCCTTGAACAGCTTCTCGAAGTACTCGTCCTCATCGTCCACGTCGTCGGGCGTGCGGACGTTGCGGCCGGCGGGGCGGGTCCGGTCGGCCTTCTCGGCGGCTTCCAGGTTGGCGTCGTCGACGTAGAACTCCAGCGGTTCCAGGTCGAGCTTGATGGCCTTGAGACCTTCGGCCACCGCGCCCTCGGTCTCGCCGGCCACAATGGCCAGGATGTCGCCTTCCCACAGCACTTCGTCGCCGGCGTTCTTCATCGGCTCGGCGGCGACCACGCCGGGCACCTTGAGGGCCGGGGCCACGTCGATCGACTTGACTTTGCAGTGCGCCAGCGGGCAGCCCAGCACCCGGGCCAGCAACATCTTGTCGGGGACAATGTCGTAGGTGTACTTGGCAGCGCCCGACGCTTTGGCGATGGCATCGAGCCGATCGGGGCTGGTGCCCAGCACCGACGCCGTACCCTGTTTGGGCCAATCAATGTTCGCCATCAGGAACCTCCCTTCACGCACTCGAGCGCGGCTTCAATCACATCGTAGTAGGTGCCACAGCGGCAGAGGTTGCCGTTGAGGCCCTGACGGATCTCTTCCTTGGTGGCGTTGGGATGCTTGTCCAGAAACGCCCGCACGGCCACCACAAAGCCGGGCGTACAGAAACCGCACTGCTGGGCGTCGGCCTTGGCGAAGGCTTTGACCACCTGGTCGGGCTCGGGACCGCCCAGGCTCTCGACCGTTTGAATCTTCTTGCCCTTGCAGTCCAGGGCCAGCGTGGTGGCAGCGCTGATCGGCTTGCCATCGACGATCACCGTCGCGGCGCCGCACGAGCCATCGGTGGCGACGGGCTTGGCCCCGGTCAGCTTGAGCTGGTAACGCAACACTTCCAACAGCGTCATCCGCGGCTCGACCTGGACCTGATGGTCTTTGCCATTGACGTTGAGTGTCAGGCTCGTAGCGCCGGGACCGACCAGCTTCGTCCCTTTCTCCTCCGCGCGGGCTACCGCGGGACCAACGGAGAGGGCGGTGGCAGCGGCCGCCGCACTAGAGCCTTTGAGGAACTCGCGGCGGCTGAAGCCGGAGCGCCCTCGGCCTTGATCGTGATCCTTCATGCGAAAGGACCCTCCCTTTGTCAGACCATAGGTGTTGAACAGTGGAAGCAACCAGGCACGCGGCCGCGAACAACCGGCCGAACCTTCACCGCGAATTGCCACACCCCCGCATACGGCACAACCAACCAGAGCCATTGCGGCGGCAATAGTGCCCACAGCATTGGCCGACGCGCAGCCAATGGCGAGCGGATCTTCGCGGTGGCTCGGTATACAACTAGAGTTAGCCGAGCAACTTACGCCAAAGTTACCTTCCCCCCGGCCGAGGCCGGACCGCTCGCGATTGTAATCCTTGATATGGCCGATTCAACCAAGTTCGCCAAAGTTACCAGCGACGCAACGCGGGAGCGTAAGCCACATTACAGTTCGCCCTGCCCGGCCGTGGGGACGCAAAACCGTGCTCACGTCCGGAAGCCGCGCGTGCCCACAGCCTCGATGGTTGCCTGCGGAAGAATGGGCAAATTGGCGAGGGCCGATCGCGGTACAAGAGTTGGCGACAATCCCTACCGAGGCACTGGTTCGCCATAACAAGCACTGGTCGGCGCGGCAGCTTCGCCGTGCCGGTGAAAACGCCCCGGCTTTACCGCCGTTTGATGCGGGAAGCGACATGCAAGCCGCAGAGCAGCAACGCCACCACGCCGCCGGCTGCCGCGGCAATCGCATTGCCGTGCTCGGCCAGGTGCGGAGCCATCCGAGGCACAAACAGCATCGTCAGCACAAAGGTGAGCAGCGACAGGTTCACGGCGGCCACCAGGCCCAGGCTGCCTTGGAAGAAGCGGCCGGCACGATGCCCCAATTGCGTGAAGGCTACGGCAATTACCACGGCCCCGCCGACGATCAGCCCTTGGTAGATGTCGGCCTCAACCTTGATTACCTTCGACACGGCATCGATCACCGTCCGCAAGAACAGCACGCCGAGCACCGTGCCTGCGGCCGTGCCGATACCGCCTTGCAGACTGCATCCGCCGACCACAGCGGCCGCGATGGCGTTCAGCTCGTAGCCCAAGCCCATGGTCTGCGGCGCGGCGGCCCCCTGGTCGCACATATAGAGCACGCCGGCCAGCGAAGCCAACATGGCGCTGATGCAATAGGCCAGCCACTTCAAGCGATCGGTCCGCAGGCCACACAGCCGAGCGGCTTCTTCATTGCCACCCAGCGCATAGAGATGCCGGCCAACGACGCTGCGGCTCAGTAGCACGCACACGCCCACGGCCAACAGGCCAAACAGCGTGACCGGGATCCACACGCTGGTGCTGAGATAGCGGAACGTGCTGTCCGAAACGTAGATCTGCGTGGAACCGCTGGTCACGTGCTGGCAGATCGCCCGGGCGAGACTCCGCAGCCCGACCAGCGTGGCCAACGTAGCCACAAATGGCGGCAGTTTCACCACGGTAATCAGCCATGCGTGCAGGCTGCCGACCAGAAAGCCCGAGGCGAGCGCCGCCCCCACGGCCAACGTGGCGATCCCGTAGCCGACGAACTCGCCACTGGCCACACTCTGCGGCGCAAGCACCTGCATCACCGAGGCGCAAATGGTCGCGCTGAAGGCAATCATCGCGCCGGCCGAGAGGTCGATCCCGCCGGAGATGATCACCACGGCCGCCCCCAAGGCAAACACACCCAGCAGCGCCGCCTGCCGTGCAATGTCGATGATGCTGGCCGTAGGGTTATTGAAGTAGTTGTGCTGCGGATCGATGGCGCCGGTCACCAGCACCACCACCACCAGGGCCAGCAGCAGCGTCCACTCGTGAGGGCTCAGCAGCTTCAACCAGAGGGAGCGCAACATCGATGCATCAACGCAAGCGGAGCGGGAAGCAGTCAGACCAGTGGGCGATCAGGAACTCGTCAGGTTGTACTTGTCGAGCCACTTCTGGAACTCGTCCAGCGTATAGAACTGCGTGTTGGCGTCGAAAAACTCCGGCTTCAAAGGGCTGTTGGCGTCGGGCACCACGATCTTGAGCCCCGTTTCGTGGATGTCGCCGTTCTCCTCGCCCAGCTTGGGATACAACTCGGCCAGCGTCTTCTCGTCGTTGAGGACCAGGGCCTTCATGATCTGCACGGCCTTGTAGCCCATCTGATACGGATCCTGAACGATCATCACGTCGACGTAGCCGTCGCGCATGTGCTTGATGGTGTCGGCCTGCGCGTCAAAGACCACGACCTTGGGCCGCGCGCGATCGGCGTTCTCCTTCACCACGTCGACGATCGCCGGCGCGTTGTACGCCCAGATGCCCACCAGCGCATTGAGGTCCGGATGGTTCCGCAGAGCGGCACGCACGTTCTCGCGGGCGACCGTCAGGTCGGTCTGGTCGCCCATGTTGTCGAGCCGCTGGAAGCCGGGGCCGGCGCCGGCTTCAATCCCGCCCACGCGATCGATCGCGTTCTGGGCGCCGGTGATGCCCACAAAGGTCACATACTTGCCGCCCTCGGGCAGCAGGTGCTTCATGGCTACGCCCAGTTCGCGCCCCGCGGCAAAGTTATCGGTCCCGACGAACACGCGCCGGGCATCGCGATACTTTTCGCGGTTCACATCCGAGTCGACGGTGACAACCGGGATCCCCCGGGCCTGCAGGGCCTTGAGCTCATCGACGATGGCCTGGTTGTTGGCGTCGTTGACCGAGATAGCCACCGCCGCCACGTCGCTTTGGCTGGCGAACTGCCGCAGCTTTTCGATCTGGCCGCCCGTAGTGCCGTCGTTGGTAACCATCACGGCGGTCAGGCCGACTTCACCCAGCTTGAGGTCACGGTTGGCTTCTTCGAGGCCCGCCCGGGCGGCGGCCCAGAACGGTGAATCGCCGTTGGTGACAAAGATCACGCGTTTGACGGTCGGCCCTTGGCCGCAGCCTGCAACCGTGGCCAGCAACAAACCCAACCCACAGAGCCAAAGATGCTTCATGTTCAATCCCTGCCCGGCCGCGCAATCGCCAAGCCGAATGCCCGACCAGGTTCATGGAAACCCAACGTGAAGATGATCCGGGTGCAGCAGGCGTGGAAACCGCTGCGAGCGAAAGCGTTGCCAGCGGCCGTCGCTTCGCGCCGTAAGTGCCGGCAGCCCAACCGCAACAACCCGCATATCTTACGGCACGACAACGCTTGCCGGTACTGCCACGACGAAAATTGGCGAGCCCCCCATAAATTGCGGGCATCGAGCGTAAACATATCAGCCCATCGCGGCAGAAGTGCGCGTTCGCCTTGGCCCGCGTGGCCTCGTTACCCACGCCCCTTTTTCCCTGATGCAACGAGATCAACGGTTCATGGACATGCCCAAGCGTCGCCGCTGGTTCAACGGAATGGTTTCCCCGCAGCGGCGTAACGGATTATTACCAGTCACCGGCAACCACCGCCTGCAATCGCCCACGGCCTTTGAAGCCCACGAAGCGGAGTGTCAGACGGACTGCGACCAGGACGGCTGGCCCCAAGGGTTTTTCGCCATTCAACTGGGAAGCCAGTACGCCGTTACTTTGAGTAACGACTGCCCACCGCAATTGCTTACAGCCCTGCAACCGGGCGACGTGATGGAACTGGTGCCAGACACCACCATCCACGGGGCGCCGGCTGTCCGCGTCGATTACGGCATCTTTCAGGTGGGCTATCTGGACTGTTCGCAGCGCAGCTTGCTGTGGCGGCTGATGATGAAGGACTTTCACGTCTTTGGCCGCGTGGCCAAGATCGAGTCCACCGCCACCGGCCATGCGCTCTGGCTCACCATTTACCTGGGCGATTGACAGAGCGGCCACTTTCGCGGTTCAGCGCACGGCAGACGGCGTGCAACGTCCCGAGAGCGAACATGCAGGTGCCTTTCAACACACAGCAGCACCGCACGAGCCTATTTGCCCCGCAACAAGCGAATGGCGGTCAGAATGTAGCCCACGCCCGAGTAGATGGTGCTGATCACGGCCGACCAGATCGCGATCAGCAGCAGCCAATGCAGCCAGGGCGCGGCCGTTTGCACGGTGGTCGATTCGCCGGGCGTGGTGCCTGCCAGGGTCGAAAGATAGTACAGCGCAGAGCCGGCGGCCACACATTGCAGGACCATTTTCACTTTGCCGGCCATGCTGGCCGAAAAGTCCGAGCCCTGCTGTTCCAGAAAGCTCCGCAGAGCGGTGACCAAGAGTTCGCGGCCTACCACGACCACGGCCATCCAGGCCGGCAGATAGCCGTAATACCGGGGATCAAAACCGTTGAACTGCGGCACAGCCGCCAACAGGATGAACGTCCCGCAGATGATGACCTTATCGGCAAACGGGTCGAGAATGCGGCCCAGGGTGGTGACCAGGTTGTAGCGGCGGGCAAAATAGCCATCGAGCCAGTCGGTCGAAGCGGCGATGATGAACATCACCATGCTCACCAGGTACCACTGGAACGACAGGAATACAAACATCACCGTCGTGAGGATCAGCCGCATCCAGGTCAACTGGTTGGGCAAGTTGAACACCACGCTGCGCACATCCGCGCTGGTCGCGGTGACCTGACTGGCTGGGCTGTCTTTGGCGCTGGTGGACACGGTTCGCTTCCCCTGCTCAGGCTCGCCTCGACGTTCTTTCATCCCTGATTAGGCTACCACCGCGGCCGCCGGGCTGCCCCCGGGGCCTTACTCGGTGTGTGACGATGTTTCCTTGCTTGGTACGCTTCCGCGGCTTACCCCAACAGCCGCGGCGACAACCGGACCGGCTTACCTAACCGGCGCGGCGATCAGGTCGTACCCGCGAGCAGCCACGATCTCGCATTTGACCAACTGGCCGGCTCGCAACTTTTTGCCGGTCACGTAGACCACCCCGTCGATATCGGGCGCATCGGCGTAGGTGCGGCCCATCCATACATCCTTCTGGCCGGGCACGGGTGCGTCCAGCAGCACGTCGCGCTGGCGTCCCACCTCGGCCTCCTGACGCTGGAAGGCCAACGGCTGCTGCACGGCCATCAACCGCTCGCGGCGTTCTTCCTTCACCTCGTCGGGTAGGTGATCGGGCAGCCGCGCCGCGGGTGTATCCGGCTCCAGCGAATACGTGAATACCCCCATTCGCTCGAACTTGACCCGCTCCACGAACTCGACCAGCTCGGCGAACTGCTCCTCGGTTTCGCCCGGGAAGCCGGTAATGAACGTGGTCCGCAGCACGAGTTCAGGGATCGCCTCGCGCATGCGGGCGATCAGTTCTTCGGTCTGCTCGCGGGTGACGCGCCGCTGCATCCGCTTCAGCATCGTGTTGTTGATGTGCTGAAGCGGCATATCCAAGTAGGGAATGATCCGCCGACTGCCGGCGATGGTCGCCAGCAACTCGTCGGTGATGTACATGGGGTACAGGTACAGCAGCCGGATCCAGTCGAGGCCCTCCACCTCGTCCAACTGACGCAGCAGTTCCGCCAGCCGCGGCTCGCCGTACAGGTCCCGTCCATAGTACGTGGTGTCCTGGGCCACCACAATCAACTCGCGCACGCCGTCGGCGGCCAACTCGCGGGCTTCGGCCACCACTTCCTCGATCGGCTTGCTGGCATGCTTGCCCCGCATCTTGGGGATCGCGCAGAAGGTGCACAGGCGGTCGCAACCTTCGCTGATCTTCAAGTACGCAAAGTGCTTGGGCGTGATCCGCAGCCGCTGCCGGTCGGGCAGAGCCTGCACGGGCGCCGGACGAAACACGCTCCGCTGCTCATCCAGCCCAGCGATCAAGCGGTCGGCCACCTTGGCCACCTGTTCGCGGCCGAACACGCCGACGAGATGGTCAATTTCCGGGCAGGTTTCCAGCAGGCGTTCTTTTTCGCGTTCGGCCAGGCAGCCGGCCACGATGACGCCCCGGGTCTTGCCGCGGCGCTTGAGCTCCAGCATCTCCTCGATGACCGCCAGCGACTCCGCCCGGGCGTGCTCGATGAATCCACACGTATTGATAATGACAAAGTCGGCGCCGGCCGGTTCGCGCACCAGACGGTAGCCGTCGACCTGCAGCAGGCCCAGCATCCGCTCGCTATCGACCAGGTTCTTGGCGCAGCCCAGGCTGACGAAGGCGTACGTGCCCTTGCAGGCCGAGGGGGCAGCGGCAGGGGCGGAGGCCGCGTTGGCTTGCGGCTTGTCGATGATCGGCAGGTCCATGCGGGCTACTGGCGAAGGTGCGGAAAGGTGTTGTAATGCCGGGCGGAGAGCCGTGATGACAGGCGGCGGGCCAAGCCGCAGCGCGCGAAATCCCCCGCGGGCCGCGGTCGCACGTTGGTGCCACCGGCTCTTTGGTGGGGGCGGACGCTGACCTGCGTGCCACAGGCGATATTCTTGAGTACCACTGGCTTTGCCAGTGCCCCGCCCACGAGATTCATCGTATCCGAAACCCGCCTGGGGGAGTAGGGTGCCAGGGCAATGGGCGTATCAGGCTCGCAGGACACGAACCATTAGAGATGACTGACTCCTTTATAGGGCGGGTGCTGGATGCCAAGCATGCCACGGGCTCCTGCCAATGCATGGACGCGGCAACCGCAGCACTACCATCCAGCCTGACAGCAACCACCCACGGCGGGTGCAAGCACCCGCCCTAAGTCCACAGCCCTACGCCAGCATCTTTTGCACCACGTGGCCGGCGACGTCGGTCAGGCGGAACTCGCGGCCCTGGAAACGGTAGGTCAGCTTGAGATGGTCCAGGCCTAACAGGTGCAGGATCGTGGCCTGCACGTCGTGCACATGGATCGGGTCTTCGACCACGTTGTAGCCGATCTCGTCGGTGGCCCCGATGGTCTGGCCAGCTTTGATGCCGCCGCCGGCAAACCACATCGTAAAGGCATCCACGTGGTGGTCGCGGCCGATCAGATCGCGGGGTTCGCCCATCGGTGTGCGGCCAAACTCGCCGCCCCAGATCACCAGCGTTTCGTCCAGCAGGCCGCGGCGTTTGAGGTCGCGGATCAACGCGGCACAGGGCCGGTCGACCTCCTGGCAGCGGCGGTCCAGCGGCTCGCCCAGGTTGGTGTCGAGGTTGCCGTGGTGATCCCAGTCGGTGTGGTAGAGCTGGATGAAGCGCACGCCGCGTTCCACCAGCCGCCGGGCGAGCAGGCAGTTGTTGGCAAACGACGACTTGCCCGGCTCCGCCCCATACTCGGCCAGCGTGGTAGCCGTTTCGCCGCTGAGATCCATCAGCTCCGGCGCGCTGGTCTGCATGCGGTAGGCCATTTCGTAGGCGGCGATCCGGGTTTCAATCTCCGGGTCGCCCACCGTGCCCAGCCGCAGCGCGTTGAGCTGCGTGACCGTCTGGAAGAAGTCGCCTTGCCGGGCGTGGTCGAAGCCAGCGGGGCTCGTCAGGTTCAAGATCGGTTCGGCCCCGCTGCGGAACGGTACGCCCTGATAGCTGGTCGGCAGAAAGCCGCTGCCCCACAACGGCGCGCCGCCGCGAGGTCCGCGTGGCCCCGACTGAAGCACCACGAAGCCGGGCAGATCGTTCGATTCGCTGCCGATACCGTAGGTGATCCAGGCCCCCATGCTGGGCCGCACGCCAAACTGCGGCGAGCCGGTATTGATGAACAGCTTGGCCGGGCCGTGGTTGAAAACGTCGGTCTTGACGCTGCGGACGATGCACAGGTCGTCGGCCACGCTGGCCAGGTGCGGCAGGCACTCGCTGATTTGGGCTTTGCTTTCACCGTAGTAAGCAAAGCGGCGGCGCGTGCCCAGCAGCTTGGCATTCTTGGGCAGGAAAGCGAAGCGTTTGCCTTCCACGTACGATGCCGGCACTTCCTGGCCGTCGAGCTTTTGCAACACCGGCTTGTAGTCGAACAGCTCCAGTTGGCTGGGGCCGCCGGCCATGAACAGAAAGATCACATGCTTGGCCCTGCCGGCAAAATGGCCTTGCCGGGCTGCTAGCGGGTTAGCCGATGGCGCCGCTTGCACGGGCTGCAAGCGATCCCCCAGCAAACTGGCCAGGGCCATGGCTCCCAGGCCGATGCGGCAGTCGTGAAAGAAATGCCGCCGCGTGATGGCTTGAAGCTGCTGCTGATGCTGCCAAGAGCGCAGGCAATCTCGCTGGGGGCTCGACATGGCTTCCTGCGAAATGCTGAGGCGTGGGGAGACGGTCGGGCCCTAGGCCAACGGCCGGGCAGGTTCCGCGATTGTAACGCGCGTGGCCGATTGCAATCCACCCATTTGAAGGGGCAACCGGCGTACCGGCAGCTACCGCTCGTCAGATATCTACCGAGTGGTTACGAATGCGTCGCGCTGCCGCTCATCGCCAGCACGCTCCGGCAGCGTGCTTTCGGTGATTGCGTACTTGGTTGAGCGCTACGCCACCAGCGCCGCGGTTCTTGGCCATACCAATAAGGAATGCCGCGATCCAACGGCTGCTGACAGCAGCGAAGGCATCTGCACAATCTACATACCGCAGCTAGAGGTGCGACAAACTCACCTTGTTCCCCATTACCCGTTCGAGTATCAGTAGCCCGCTCGCGCCCCGGCTGCGATCGGCGTGTGATTACACGTCGGCCACGGGACGGGGCGCGTACGGGCCAGGGGCACATGGTTCTCCCCACTCGGCCTGCCTTTCCCTAATCCTATCGCTTGCAAAACGAGCCCCATGGCAGCCGTATCTTCGTACGTCCGCTGTTGCACCCGAGTGGGCCTGGTGCTCGCCGCGCTATGGACGCTACGTTCCGCCAGCTTTGCCCAAGGGTTGCCGGAGATCGTACCTCCGACAACTGCCGCGCAAGACGAAATGCCCGAGTTGCCGCCCTCGACCATGCCGCGGTTTCCGGGTGGGCATGTCTTGCCCGAGGGCCAGGCCGCGCAACCTGCTTTCCCTAGCCTTAACCAGCTGCAGTCTGGCGGCGGGTTCCTGCAGGACGATTCTCCGGCGGAGCCACTGCCTGAGCCTGCCGGCCTCGAATCGCTGCCGACGCCGCCCCCGCTGGGCACGCCGCAAACACAAAAAGTGGATCCCACCGGCAAGACGGTGGTCGACGTGCGCGTGGTCGGCAACGAAAGCATTCCAACCAAGCGGATCGCCTCGCAGATCAAGTCGCGGCCCGGCCGTACCTTCGAAGCGGCCGTGGTGCGTGAAGATATCCGCGCGCTCAACCGTACTCGGTGGTTCCTGCACGTCGAGGCCGAATACCTGCCCGCCCCCGATGGCGTGGTGCTGGTGTTCCGTGTCGTCGAACGGCAGCGGATCCAGTACATCAAGTTCCTGGGCAACACCAAGAGCCGCCGCAAAACGCTGGAGAAGAAAGCCGACCTGAAGGTGGGCGATCCGCTCGACCCCTACACCATCGAACGCGCCCGCGACGCGATTGTGAACTTCTACCGCGAGGCGGGCTTCAACCGCGTGCGGGTCGAAATCCTCGAAGGCACCAAGCGCGGCGACAAAGGCGCCGTGTTCCTCATCGACGAAGGCGAGAAGCAACGCATTGCCGACGTGGAGTTCGTCGGCAACCAGATCGCCTCCGACGGCCGGCTCAAGACCCAAATCCAATCCAAGCCGCCGTTCCTGGGCCTGTTTGGTGGCTATGTCGATCGCGACAAGATCGATGCCGATATCGAACGGCTCACCGCCTATTACCGCAGCCTGGGCTTCTTCCAGGCCCGGGTTGGCGTCGAACCGGAGTTCAATGAGGACCTCAACCGGCTGAAGCTGCGCTTCGTCATCCACGAAGGCATCCGGTACAAGGTCCGCAATGTCACGGTGGCGGGCGTCACCAAGTTCCACACCGAGGACCTGCTGGCCGAACTGAAGCTTCGGCAGGACGACTTCTTCGATCAGCCCAAGATGCAGGGCGACATCGAAAAGCTCAAAGAGGTGTACGGCGCGGTCGGCTACATCTTCGCCGACGTGCAGGCCGAGCCGCGGTTCCTGGAAGAACCGGGCATGCTCGACCTGGTGTACACCATCAACGAAGGCCACCGTTACCGCGTGGGCCGCATCGACGTGCAGATTACGGGCGAGAACCCGCACACGCGGATCCGCACCGTGCTTAACCGACTGGACCTGCGCCCCGGCGACGTGGTCGATATCCGCAAGCTGCGCGACGCCGAACGGCGTTTGCGGGCCTCGGGCTTGTTCCGCAACGAACCGCACCTGGGTGTAACGCCAAAGATCCTGGTGCAGCCCGCGGAAATGGACACCGACGACGTATTGCTTGGCCAGGCCGAAGGCAACGTGCGCGGGCAAAGCCCCGACCCGCACGTGGTGCAGAAGCCGGCCGTCGTAACGATCCATGGCGAGCTGAAGCCCGGCCCGGCCGACATCATTCAGCCGGCCCAGCCCCAGCAGCCGCCGCCGGTGCAACCGCTGGCCACGCCGCAGGGCAATATGACCGCCTATCAAGCGCCGGCCCAATCGGGCCCGCCCCATCAGCAGTACGCCGCGCCGCAGCAACCGCTCGCTGCGGGTGCTGCTCCGCATCGGCCCTGGCAGCGTGCCACGGCGCCCGGCATGGCACAGCCTGCGGCTCCTCAAGCGCAGCCGTACCAGCCTGGCAGCAACCCGGTCTATCAAGGCCAGCCGGGCGCGCATCATGCCAACACGATGCCGCCGGGCCAGGTCACTCAGCCCACGCGCTACGGCGCCGCGTATGCTGCGCCGGCTCAACCGCAGCCAGCGCCCCAGGCTCCGCAAGGACCAGCCGCGGGGGCAACCGCTCCGCAGCCAGCGGCTCCGGCCGAACGCGTGCCGTGGCGGGAAACGGTGCGTTTCCAATCGCCCAATGCCGCGCCGACGGGCTGGAGCGCGCCGGCCAGCACCTACAGTGGCGGCGCTCGCTACTCCACGGCCAACACGCGCACCGACGAGTATCGCCCGGCGACGCGCGATCCCAATCCCAACCCGGCTGCGCCGCCGCCCAATACCCGGCTGGCTCAGGCTCCGCCACCGGCTGCGGCTCCGGCCCCGGGGACGCCTGGTTTGCTTCCGCCGCCTCCCGGAGCGCCGGTCACGCTACCGGCTCCGCCTGCCGGTGGCGCAACGGCCGATCCGGTGATTCCGCCGGGCGGTTACATCAACCTGGATGAGCCCGACCGCGAAGCGATTCTCATCCCGCAGGTCGAAGAAACGCAAACCGGCCGCCTCAGCTTCGGCGTGGGCGTGAACTCCGAAGCCGGCGTGATCGGTAACATCGTGCTCGATGAACAGAACTTCGACATCACCCGCTTCCCCCGTAGCTTCTCCGAGCTGGGTACCGGCACGGCGTTCCGCGGAGCCGGGCAGCGGCTGCGCATCGAGGCCGTGCCTGGTAGCGAGGTGCAGCGGTACATGTTCACCTTCCGCGAGCCGTATCTGCTGGACACACCGATCAGCTTTGGTGTCAACGCGTTCTACTTCGACCGCATTTACGACGACTGGGACGAACAACGACTGGGCGGCAATATCAGCTTCGGCTACCAGATCCGGCCCGACCTCTCGATCGGGCTCACGCTCCGGGCTGAGAACGTGAACATCAGCGACCCGGCTTTCGGGGCGCCGAAAGAACTGCTCGACGTGTTGGGCGACAATGGCCTGTACTCGGTCAAAGCCAACATCGTGCACGACACGCGCGACAGCGCGTTTTTGCCGACCGAAGGTCATTACATCGAACTGGCCTACGAGCAGAACTTTGGTGACTTCGACTTCGGCCGGCCCACCATCGAAGGCCGCCAGTATTACATGCTGCGGCAACGGCCCGACGGCTCGGGACGCCACGTGCTGAGCCTCCGCGGCCGGGCGGGCATCACCGGCAGCCAGACTCCGGTGTTCGAGAACTTCTTTGCCGGTGGTTTCTCGACCCTTCGCGGTTTCGACTTCCGCGGGGCGTCGCCGGTGAAGCAGGGCGTGATCGTCGGTGGTGAGTTGATGCTGCTGGGTTCGGTCGAGTACATGTTCCCGCTGACCGCCGACGACATGCTGCGAGGCGTGGTGTTCTGCGACTTCGGTACGGTCGAGGAAACCGTGCGAATCGATTCCGACACCTTCCGCGTGGCACCTGGCGTGGGCTTGCGTATCACGATCCCGGCGATGGGCCCGGCCCCGATCGCACTGGACTTTGCCTACCCGGTGCTGATGGCCGACACCGACGACAAGCAGATCTTCAGCTTCTACGTAGGCCTGCTGCGGTAACGGCCGACAGCTTGGTGCGAAACGTGGAGACCGAGTGCACGTTCCCGGGCACCTAAAGACGTTGCCCTATCGGTGCCCGATGGTGTACCGCCACGCACCAGCGCGTAGGCCGGGTGCTTGTCACCCGGCATCGATGGACGCTGCCCCTATCGCCGATCGATGCGGTGCCACCACGCACCGGATTCGATGTAAACCACAAGGCCCACGCTCCCGAACACGGGAGCGTGGGCCTATTTGTTGCCATTATTGTTGGTAGCCCAGGCATCGCCTGAGCCAAAAGCAACAGCCTCAGTGTGTAACGACCAACATCAATACCAAAGGTGGCCGCAAGCAGCCTCCCCTACGTGTGCGCAACGTTGTAGCCGTTTACCGGCGGGCACAAGCCGTTAATCTACTTCTGCGAGCCCAAGAGCCACACCAGGATGCCCTTTTGGGCATGCAGCCGGTTGGAGGCCTGCTGGATCACCACGCTTTGCGGGCCGTCGATCACCTCGTCGGTGACTTCCAGGCCGCGGCGGGCAGGCAGGTCGTGCATGAAGTAGGCGTCGGCCGGAGCCAGGGCCATCAATTCGCTGTTCACCTGGAAGCCCTGGAAGGCCTTCATGCGGCGTTCGTTTTCGGCTTCCTGGCCCATGCTGGTCCACACGTCGGTGTAGACGAACGAAGCCTCGCGCACCGCTTCGCGCGGGTCGTCGGTGATATGGATCTCGGCGTTCGGCTCTTCGCGCTTGAGCAGGTCGAGAAACTCCTGGTCGAACTGATAGCCCTGGGGCGCGGCCAACACGAAGCGGATGCCCATCCGGGCACAGCCCTGGGCCAGGCTGCGGGCAACGTTATTGCCATCGCCCACAAAGGCCAGCGTCAGGCCCTTGGGCGGGCCGACCAGTTCACGGATCGTGTACAGGTCGGCCATGGCCTGGCAGGGATGCGCGTAATCGGTCAGGCCGTTGATCACCGAGCAACTGCAGTGCTGGGCCAGCTCGACCACGGCCTCGTGCTTCTTGGCCCGGACGATGATCACGTCGACATATTCGCTGAGCACGCGGCCGAAGTCGGCCACGCTTTCGCGGCTACCCCAGCCGACATCCTGCCCCAAGAACATGCTCGTGCCGCCCAGGTGGGCCATGCCGGCTTCAAAGCTGACGCGGGTCCGCAGCGACGGATGCTGGAACAGCAGGGCCGCCGTGCGACCCGGCAGGAGCGCCTCGCGGAGGCCGGCCAGGTACTTGGTTTTGATGTCCTCGGTGATCGCAAAGATCCGGTCCATCTCAGCGGCCGTGAGGTCCGAAAGCGTCAATAGATGTCGCATGGCAAGCAACCGGTCGATAGGGCAGCAATTCAAAAATGGAAAGTGCCGCGGCCCCCGCCCTCCCAAGCGAAAGCGGGTCAGCCCCTGCGGCATCCGGCAGAAAAAGCAGCGCGGGAAGCGGCGATTAACTTTCGGCCTTGGGTTCCACGGGATAGTTCCGCAGCACCTCGGCCACGATGTCGCAGCCGGCGTGGGCTTCTTCATCGGTGAGCGTCAGCGCCGGCAAGAACCGCAGCACGTTGCCTTGCGTGCAGTTGATGAGCAGGCCCCGGTCCATACAGGCCTGCACGGCCGTGGTGCCTTCGACGGTCAGTTCCACGCCCACCATCACGCCCACGGCCCGCACGTCGCGGATCAAATCGCACTCTTCTTTCAGGGCCGTAAACCGCGAACGGAACAGCTCGCCCAGCTCGGTCGCCCGGCTGAGCAGGTTTTCCTGCTCGATGGTTTCGATCGTGGCGATGCCGGCCCGGGCGGCGATCGGATTACCGCCAAAGGTTGAAGCATGCATGCCCGGCCGCAGGCTCTTGGCGATCTCCGGCGTGGTGAGCAATGCCCCGCCGGCGATACCGCCGCAGAGGGCCTTGGCCAGGGTGATGATGTCGGGCTGCACGCCAAAGTGCTGGTAGCCGAACCAGCTACCGGTGCGGCCGCAGCCGGTTTGCACTTCGTCGAAGATCAGCAGCAGGTTGTGCTCGTCGGCCAGTTGGCGGAGGCCGGCCAGGAAACCTTCGGGCGGGACACGCACGCCGCCCTCGCCCTGGATCGGCTCGACCATGATGGCGCAGGTTTCGTCATCGATCAGGTCGGCAACGGCGTCCAGGTTGCCATAGGGAGCATAGTTGAAACCGGCCACCAGCGGGCCCAAGCCGGCGTGGTACTTGGGCTGGGCGGTCGCGGTCACCGCGGCCAGCGTGCGGCCGTGGAAGCCGCCTTCAAAGGTGATGATCTTGTAGGCCTTCTCAGGGCTGTGCAGACGAGCCAGCTTGATAGCGGCTTCGTTGGCTTCTGCGCCCGAGTTGCAGAAGAACGCCTGGCCGCCGAAGCTCCGCTCGCTCAGCAACTGGGCCCACACGCCCTGCGGCTCGATGTACCACGAGTTGGGCACGTGGATCAGCTTGGCCACCTGGTCCTGCACGGCCTGCACCACGCGGGGCGGGCAATGGCCCAGCAGGTTGCAGCCCCAGCCGGGAAAGAAGTCCAGGTACTCGCGGCCCTCGGCGTCCCACACCTTGGAACCTTCGCCGCGCACCAGGCACACCGGGTAGCGGGTATAGTTGGGCACCACGTAGCGGTGGAACAGATCCATGGTTTGGGCCGAGGAAAGATCGGACCTGAAGGCGGACGTCGTACTCATGGTTCAGTTCCTGTACAGGTTGGCCGGGCCACACCTTTCGCGCCGAATAAGTCCGGCGGGACGTGCGACCCGATCTTTGGCATCAAACCCGGCGGTGCTGGATACCAGCCCCGCTTTCTACAACCGCTCGCGGCACCGGATGCGGCCGCGTTAACTAACCACCAAATATCGATAACGGGCACCGATCACGAACCTGGGGATCCGACGCTTCAATCCGCTTGCCCAGTTCGGGAGTTGCCCGGTGTCACTTGCCAGGGGAAGGAAAGTCACTCACAGGTGCCGCCGGCAGACCTGCGCGGCAGCGGGATCGTGTTAACGGCTCCGGGCAATTTCGGTACCGACGCCGCTACTGGTGTAAATCTCCAGCAGCAGCGAGTGCCGCAGCCGGCCGTCGATGATGTGCACCTTGCCCACGCCGCGTTCCAGCGTTTCCAGGCACGCCTGCACCTTGGGAATCATGCCCGACTCGATCGCGCCGCTGGCGATCAGTTGCTGGGCTTCCTCGGCCGTGAGCGAATGGATCAGCGAGGCCGGGTCGTTCTTGTCGCGGCGGACGCCGTTCACGTCGGACAGGTACACCAGCTTTTCGGCTCCGACCGACTGCGCCACGGCGGTGGCCGCCGTATCGGCGTTGACGTTCAGCTTCTGCCCGTCGGCGTCCAGACACATCGACGGGATCACCGGCACAATGCCCGCGTAGCACAGGTTATCGATCGTGGTCCGATCGACGCGGGTCACCTTGCCCACGTAGCCCAGGTCGATGGGCTGGCCGTTCTCGTCCTGGAGGGTGAGTTTTTCGCCGAACAGGACGTTGGTGGTCTTGAAGTTCAGCGGAGCCGCGCGGCCGCCCAGCTGTTCGATGCGGTCGGCCAGTTGGGTGTTGGTTTCGTAGGCGAGGACCTGTTCGACGATGTCGCGGGTGGCCTCGTCGGTGTAGCGGCGTCCCTGGATGAACCGGGGCTGAAGGCCGGCTTCTTCCATCCGCTTGCTGATGGCCGCGCCGCCGCCGTGAACGATCACCGGCCGCATGCCCACCGTCTCCATGAACACGATGTCCAGCAGCAGGTGCCGCAGCGCGTTCTCGTCGTTCATCACACTGCCGCCAATTTTCACGACCGTTACCTTGTCGCGAAACTTGCGAATCCAGTGCAGTGCTTCGAGGAGCACGTCGGCTTTGCGGATCGCTTCTTCCAAAGGAGCGGGCTCCAGCGTTAAGGGCTAACAGTGGGAGGTAAAGCACAGCTCGGCCGCACGGCCGAACCCTGCGGCTACGAAATCGCGTCACACGCCGCCCGGCTGGTAGACCCGAGGCAAGCGCAGGTTGTTCGCGGCAGTCTTGCGACGACACGCGGGGCTGGTCCACCGGCCGCCGCCCGCGAGCACGGCGTCCACCCAATTGCCCCGGCCCGCGCAGGACGGAGCCGTAGAAACCCGCTATTTTAAGCGTCGGCCCTACCCCGTCAACGAGCGGTCTGGGGGCGGGCCGCGAAATCGCGAAATTTGTCGGCAGCCCAGTCGCATTTCGCCCGCCGGCAAGGATTTGCTTGCCGCGCCCCCTCCGCCCGGGTAATTTGACGGCGCCGTCGCTCCCGCGCCGCCAACGGATTTGCCGCTTCGCCTGTCACATCTCTGGTCTCTGGCCAAGACGCGGGATCGGTCGGCGTCGTCACTTCTTGCACTGCAGTTCCAGCACACCGGGGGGGCAGGTCGACGCGAACCGTCGCGGCGGGAAGCATCCGCCGCCTCGCGCTTTGCCATGTCCGGCTCGCAAGTTCGCGTGAGTTCCGCCGGAGCCAATCCGATCCGAGGGCATCTCCATGGGGCACCGGGAATCGTGGACGCTCAACGAAACGGCAAGATCGAACAACCCAGGCCAGGTGCAGGTGGAATACCTGCGCTGGTTTCTGCACTACCCGGTCTGGCCGCTGGGCTGGCTACTCGGCCTGATGGCGTCGATCGTGCTGGCGCTTGCCGTCCACTGGACGTTCTGGCTCTTGGCCGTGCTGGTGCTGTTGCCGCTGAACGTGCTCTACTGGTTGCGGGTGCGCGACCACTTCATGAACGGCGACACCGTGCCCGCGGTGGTGATCAGCCTCGACCCGTTGTTGATCGCGGCCGGCCCCGACATGACCAAGGGGCACGGCAGCTATCCGGCGATCAAGATCATGAAGATCCCGCTGAAGACGCTTATGGGCCGGCTGCCCCAGATCGGCGACACCTTGCCGACCGTGGCCCTGTATAACACCGACCCCGAAAACAAGCCGTACTGGGTAGACGTTCACCCCAGGCCGGTCGAGGCGGGCACGAGCAACCTGCAAATCGTGCAGTGGAAATTGATGAGCATCCCGCGCCACGAATGGGACCGGCTATACACCAGCCTGCGGCAGGTGCCGCTGCCATACCGCTGCGGGCTGTACTTCACGCCGGGAGCCACCGGCGAGCAGCGGCAGTTGTGGTGATAGGTCGCTCGCAATCGTAAGCGCAGCATATATTGCGCAGAATTGCGATCAATCTTTGGCAGATATGCGAAGTTGGGCGTCCCCGCCCTACGTCCAAAAACTCCGATCCAGCAGCCGGTAGTTGATCGCCTCGCTCAGGTGAGCCGGATTGATCGTGTCGGCACCGTCCAGGTCGGCAATCGTGCGGGCGACGCGCAGGATCTTGTCGTGAGCCCGGGCGGAGAAGCCCATCTCAGCCATTGTCGCTTTGAGCAGATTCTGGCAATCGGCATCCAGTCGGCAGTGCTGACGGATTTCGCGGTGCGACATCTCGGCGTTGTAATGCGTGCGGCCGCCGACGAATCGCTGAGCCTGCCTACGCCGGGCGGCGGTTACCTGGTCGCGCATGGCGGCACTTGACGTACCGGCCGTGGCCGACGCCAGTTCTTTATAGGCTACCGCCGGCACCTCAATTTGAATATCAATCCGGTCCAGTAGCGGGCCGCTAATCTTGCTCATGTAGCGCTCGATCTGCGGCACCGAGCAATGACATTCGCGGCGAGGGTCGCTCCTGAAGCCGCATGGGCAAGGATTGAGGGCCGCGATCAACATGAAGTTGGCTGGGAAGGTCACGCTGCTGAGTGCCCGGCTGATCGTTACGTTGCGGTCTTCCAGCGGCTGCCGCAGCACTTCGAGTGTGCGACGGTTGAACTCCGGCAGCTCGTCAAGGAACAGTACACCATGATGGGCGAGCGAGATTTCGCCGGGAGCCGGAGGTGAGCCGCCACCCACCAGACCAGCTTCGCTGATCGTATGGTGAGGGCTGCGGAACGGCCGCGTGGCCAACAGCGGCTGGCCCGGTTTGAGCCGCCCCAGCACGCTATAGATCTGCGAGGTGGCGATCGATTCCTCAGCCGTGAGGTCCGGCAAGATGGTCGGCACCCGCTTGGCCAGCATGGTCTTGCCGCTACCTGGCGGCCCAACCATCAATAGGTTATGTGCGCCGGCGGCGGCGATGGTGATGGCCCGCTTGGCCATTTCCTGGCCGCGGACGTCGGCAAAGTCGATCTCGTAGCGGCCAAGCGTTTGAAACAGTTCTGCCACGCGGGGCGCGGTGGGTTCAATTTCGATCAGGCCTGCCAGAAAGCCGACCGCCTGGCTCAAACTGCCGATGGGGATCACTTCGATCTGCTCGACCACGGCGGCCTCGGCGGCGCTGGCCTCGGGCACCAGCAGGCCACGCAGCCCTTGCCGCTTGGCGGCGGCAATCGCCATCGACAGTGCCCCCTTGGCGGGCCGCGTGGTGCCATCGAGCGCCAGCTCGCCCACCACGGCATACTCAGAAAGCCGGTGCGGCTCGAACTGGCCCGATGCCGCCAGAATGCCCAAGCAAATCGGCAAATCGAACGAAGCCGCCTGCTTGGGCAGATCGGCCGGGGCCAGGTTGATGACGATGCGAGCGCTGGGTGTCTGGAAGCCGGAGTTCACCAGCGCGCGATCCACGCGGTGGGTACTTTCACGAACGGCCGCCTCGGGCAACCCGACCAGAATGGTCTTCGGCAGGCCGGCGGGAGAGACATCGACCTCGACTTCGACGGCCAGGGCTTCGATTCCCAGCAGCGAGAACGTGGTAAGCCTGGCCAGCATCGACGTGCCCTGCCCCAGGTTTGCAACGAGAAAGTCCGGCGGCTATGCCCCAGGATTGGTGCGACCTGCGCCGGCAGCGGCCGCCCCCCAATTGTGGCCAGGGCCACGGCGGCGAGCAAGCGATTGATGGCACCGCGGGTTTGCGTGATGTCACATGAAAGAAGATAGGCGCTCGGGAGTGGCCACCGGCCCGAACCAAGGCCATGAGGCTACTGCGTGAACTTCAGGTTTCTTTCGCCCACCAGGGAGCGCAGGTAGTCTTCATCGAGCACCTGGCTGGGCGTGCGAAAGCCTGGTTCGCCGCTGCCGCCGGCCACGCGCTGGGCGGCGTCCAGGGCCGTTTGCACGGTGAGCGCGTACGGCTCCGGCGTGATCATTGTGCCTTCGACCGAGCCGGCACCAAGTAGCTGGCCTTCCTCGGTGAGGGCTTCATCCTTCCAGGCACGCCCCCAGAACTCGGCGTAGCCAGAGGCTCGCTGTTCGGCGGTAGGGCCCTTGAAGTGGCGGTCGATATACCAGCGGCCAATGGCCGAGATGGGCCACAGTCCAGCCAGTTTCGCCATCCCTCGCCAGCGACGCAGCCGGCCGATGGTACGGCGGGGCATGGCCAAAAACACCTCGATATTGGGAATGCCGGTTGAGTAATAGGCCGAGGCCACGTCGCCCCAGGGAATGGTCATCGCGTGGCGAGGGCCGCGAGGGAACGCGATCCCCTCGACTTTCCAGGCGGCCGGCACCGGCTTGAGCTGGCCGCCTTCGCGCACCATGCCGCCCCGCGCGGCGTTCTCCCAGGCTGTGCGCGCGGTGCCACGGCTGATGCCACCGCCCAGTTCGCCTCCGGGCGCGAACGCCAGTTGCAGATGGGTTGCACCCGGGCAGCGCCGAGCCAGGGCCGCCGCAAAGCAATCGCTGGGAACGACGTCGAAGCCTACGGCCGGCATCAACACAACGCCGGCATCGCGGGCAGCGGCATCCATCGCGGCCCCCTGCTCGATCACGGCAATCTCGCCGGTGATGTCCAGGTAACTGACCCCGGCATCGACGCACGCCGGCATGAAAACCGGCGCGGTCTTTTCAAACGGTCCGGCACAATTGAGCACCACCGGCCGCTCGGCGGCACCATTGCCCGGCGATGGCCCTGTATTGGCCGACTCCCGCCACGCGCGCAGTTGCCGCGTGACCTCGGCCGTATCGTCCAAGGGAAAGACGGCGGCAGGGCAACCCAGCTCACCGGCCAAGGCTTCTATCTCCTGGCGGTTGCGGCCGGCCAGTGTGGGACGCAGCCCTCGCCGCACGGCTTCTTCGGCGATCAGCCGCCCCGTATAGCCGTTGGCGCCATAGATCAGCATGGCTCGCCCCCTGCGGTAAGGTCGATTGGAACCCCATGGTCCATTGCCACCGAGGTATCACTGGTAGCAATTGCCGCGCCCAATCTACCGCCCACGGTAGCCGATTGGCTACTTGCAGGCAGCATCGTCGACGTCGTTACGGCTGCTCGGCCTTGGCTTCCTCGCCTGCCGGCATGGCCTTCTCGTAGAACCGCAAGAGGTCCTCGCGAAGCTGTTTGAGCGAAGGCTCGTCCACATACATCATGTGGCCGCCCGTGTAGAAGGTCAGCTCCACGTTGCCGCGCAGGTGCTTGGGCAGGCCCAAGTGGTTGAAGGTGTACACGCTGGCAAAATACGGCGTGGCCAGGTCGTAATAGCCGTTGGCCACCAGCACCTTGAGGTGCGGCTTCTTGACCATGGCCGAACGCAGCGTTTCCGTGGCCGACACATAACGATTCTCAAACGTGGAGTAGCTCCACGGATGCACGTTGCCGGTGAGGATTTCGTACACCTGCTCGCGTTCGAACTCCAGCTCTTCGCGCAAGTACTGGTTCACGGCCGACGTGAACGCCCCGAACACGGCCGCCGCGCTGGGGTCGTACTCGTACGTTGCGCCGGCGGCGTCGCGATCGATGCCGCGATACCGGCTATCGAAGCGGCCCACGGTGCGTTCCTCATCGCGCATCAGCTCCTTGGCGAACCGCGACATGGTGATCCGCAAGTTGGAGCGCCGCACGTAGTCGGGACTCAGGCCCGTGTAAAAAGCCACCTGCCGGGCCGTGGCATCAAACCGCTCGTCCGAGAGCGTATCGCCGGCCATCAAGGCGAGCGTGTAATCGGTGGTGGCAAAGCGTTCGACCTCGGCCAGCACTTCCTTCAACGGCTTGTTTTGCAGCGACTCGTCCAGCCGCTTGTGATACCAGGCCGTGGCCGTGTAGCTGGGCAGGAACAGGATATACGGCAGATCGTTCGGCGTGCCGAAAAGGATCGTCTGGAAGTCGATCACGCTCGACACCAGGATGATGCCGTTCAGGTCCAGGTTGTAGGTCGATTGCAGGTGACCGGCCAGACCGGCAGCCCGGAGCGTGCCGTAGCTTTCGCCCAGGAGAAACTTGGGGCTGCTCCAGCGGTCGAACCGCGAGATGTACAGGTAGATGAACTCGCCGACCGAGCGCAGATCCTGCTGATAGCCGTGGAACTCCTTCTTTTCGACGCCTTCGGCGGGCCGGCTGAAACCGGTGCTGACCGGGTCGATGAACACCAGATCGGTCACGTCGAGCAGCGAGTACGGGTTATCGATCACTTCACCCGGCGGCGGCGACGAAACCGGATCGGCCGGCAGCTTCACCCGCCGCGGCCCCAGCATGCCCATGTGCAACCACACGCTGGAGGAGCCCGGGCCGCCATTGAAGCAGAAGGTGATCGGCCGCTTGGCCCGCTGTTCGCGATCGCCGACAGTGTAGGCAATGAAGAACATGTTCGCCCGCAGCTTGCCTTCGTCGGTCTTCACGGCGAGCGTGCCGGTGGTGACCTCGTAGGCCAGGTCGCGGCCGGCGATCACGGCAGTGCGCTGGCGGGTAACGATCTCGTGCTTGGGCGTGTCGCCGCCCTCTTTCTTGGGCGGCTGCTTCTCCTGCGCAGCGACGGAACTCGCCATCAACGACGCGGCCACCAAGGCCAGCCAGCCCAATGCGAGTTTGCGACCATGCACCATGGCTTGTGCCATCTTGTTCCTCATCGTGTGTTGTACTCATAGACCAGCGCCACGCGGTGCAGCGTCGGTCATCTGGAGCGCGTGCGATTTCACGGCCAGGGCGAAGCCCATCAAGCCCCCCAGCCCGAACTCACATAAGATTAGCACACAGCCGTGTGCCGCAGGGGCCAGCTCGCCGCAATCGCTGCAGGCGCATGAGCTGCTACGACCGGCACAAACCAACCGGCCGGCGGTCAGTATCGCAAGAACCAAGACGGCCCTAGTTCCGAGCGCCGGAGCCGCCGGCTCCAAAAGGCAGAAAGAGCGAGTTGGCCCTGCGGACCGCCTGCGGGTCGATCGCCTCGAGCTTTTTGAGGGCCTCTTTCGCTTCGGGCAGCGGGCAGGCTTTCATGTACTGCACGATCGGCACGCGCACATAACGATGCTGCTCGTCGGCATCGCGATAGATCTCCACCAGCCGATCCAGCGCCGACCAGTCCTTCCACCGCGCCAGGTCGGCCACCACGGTATCCACCCACTGCGGATGGTCGAGCACCAGCCGCATGCTGGCCGCCAGGCGTTCGCGAGGAATTACCTTCTCCTGCTCGCCGTGGAACCGCAGCGCCAGCACCGCGGCGTTCACATCGGCAAAGACCGGGTCGGGCTTGCGCAGGATCTCCTGCTCCACCCACTCCAGGCCTTCTTCACCGGTGATGGTCAGATAGCAGGCCACCAAAGCATCGAGCGCCCGATCGGTCGGCTCCTTGGCTTGCTCGACGGGGATCAACGCCCGGAGCCACGCGGCATCATCCTTGGTCGCACATAGCCCCAGGAGCGTGAGATACAGCCGGCGATGCGCCGAGTTGGTTTTTTCGTCTTCGATCCACTCGCGCAGCTCTTTGCGCGACAGGTACGGCCGCAGTTCCTGGACGACGTCGTACTCGGTACGGGCAAACTCCGCATACGCGTCGTCGGCAATGAACTGCTCCGGGTGACGCAATCGCGGCACAAAGTACCGCAGCCGCTCCACGCCCTCGGGTGGAGCCTGCGGCAGCTCGCGTGTCAGATACTCCACCGCGCGAGCGGTCAGCGGCAACGGCGCCGACCAGTAGATCTCGCCCGAGTCGTCGGCACCATAGATCAGGTAGCGGTCCTCGGGCTTGGGTTCTTTTTCCGGCGAGAACGAGCGAACCGTGGCGAAGTTGCCTTCTTCGTCCTTGTCCAGCCGGTCTGCCCCCTTCAGCACGTGCTCGACGTAGTAGGGCCGCAGCCGCGTGGCTGGATTGGTAGGCTCGCCGGTCGCGCGGACGATGGCGGCCGCCTCGACCATGCCCATCTGCCGCGTGACCGATTCGGCCGGGCCGCAGAATGGGCACGCCCACACAACCGCAGGCATCAGCCAGGTCATGAGCACGGCCCCGGCAAGCGTGAACGCTACGCGCCGTGGCTCAATCGCCCGCGATGCAATGCTTGGTAGGGAGCGCATCACCATCCTTCAGAACGTGTGCTCCTGGCCCCGTTAGCGCGAGGCGGCGCCGCCGGCAGCCGTGCCGACATCCGAAGCCTGGCTGTCTTCACCGCCAGCCGTGGTCCCGGTGGCCGAGCCCGGATTCCCGGCACCGCCCAGCGGCAAGAACAGGCTGCCGCGCCGCACCGATTCCGGATCGATCTCTTTCAACTCGGCCAGCTTTTCCTTGGCCTTCGGCAGCGGGCAAGCCAGCAGGTATTGCACCACCGGGATCCGCACCCAACTGGTCTTCTTGTCGGCCTGCTTGAACAGCTCCACCAGGCGGTCCATCGACTCCCAGTCCTGCCAGCGAGCCAGGTCGGGAATGACCAGGTCGACCACGTCGGGCCGGTCGAGCAACAGCCGCATCGATTGCACCAGCCGCTCGCGCGGGATGATGGTTTCGTTCTGGCCGTGGAACCGCAGGGCCATGATGGCCGAGAACGTGTCGGTGTATTCCGCCTTCTTGTTGGCCAGGTAGGTCTCTTCGACGAACGGCAGCCCCTTCTCGCCAAGCAGCGTCAGGTAGCAGGCCACCGCGGCATCGACACCGGTCCGCGGTTCGTCGGTCGGCGCCGTCAGCATCTTCCTGATGGTTTCAGCATCTTCCGGCTTGCCGCACACGCCCAACAGCGTGAAGTAGCCGCGGCGCCGCGTAGGCGGAACGTCCGGGTTCTGAATCCAGCCCAAGATCTTCTCGCGGTTCAACCGCGACTTGAGCGCTTTGACGTCGTCGTAGTTGGCCCGGGCCAGCTCATCGAAGGCGTCGCGCGCCAGCAGTTCCTCGCGGTCCTCCAGGTATTCCTGGAAGAAGGCCAGCCGTTCGGGGCCGCTGGCGGGCAGGGTCGGCAGCTTGCGGATGTAGGCCGCGCTGCGTTCGGTCAGGGCAATGGGCGCCCCCCAGTTGACCTTGCCTTCGTGGGTGCCCAGCAGCAGGAACAGTGTGCCCGGCGCCTGCTTGCCGAAGTACAGGGCATTGAACTTCTTTTGCCCATCGAGGAACTTCTCGCCCTTGAGCACATCGACCACCTCGAACACCGAGGTGTGATCGTCCTCCTTGTCGTTGGCTTTGCCGACCAGCCGGGCGATGACGGCGGCATCGTTCTGGTCCATTTCTTCGGCAAAGGTCAACGCCACGGCGGAGCAGAACGGGCAAGCGGCCGCAGTGGTCGGAACCTGGAACACGGCCAGGGCTAGCGCCGTGGCAAAGATCGCTCCCAAACGCATCGTCGATGCCTCGCGGAAGGAGGGGTCGGTGGGATTGTGGGGAATATACGGGCGGGCTCACCGTGGCGGTTGGTGGCTCGCCACGGCCGGACCGCCCCCGGCGCAGGCGGTAGCGGTCCGGTAGACACCGGCATCTTCTATCCTAGGCCCTGGCGGGGGACGATACAACCAATCTGCCTCGCGGAGGAGGGCTTCTGACCTTCTCGACCCGCCCTGGCGCGCCGGGGATTGGCGGCTGCGTTACAATGGGAAGAAGATACCTTCCCTCCGCCCGTTGAGCCTCCCGCCTGTGAACACCTCCTCCGAAGGTTTGCCCCGCCGCGTGGCCGTGATCGGCGGCGGTATTACTGGTTTGGCCGCCGCGCACCGGCTGCTGGAATTGAAGCCTGATCTGGAAGTCCGGCTCTTCGAGGCCGATGACGGCCTGGGCGGCGTGCTGCAAACATTTGAAGACTCGGGCTATCTGTTCGAGCGCAGCGCCGACAACTTCATCTCCAACGTGCCCTACGCCGTCGACTTGTGCCGGCGGCTGGGTTTGCAGGATGAACTGCTTTCGACCAACGACGCCTACCGCCGGGCGTTCGTCGTACGAGGCAGCCGGCTGTACCCTGTGCCCGACGGCTTCATGCTGATGGCCGCCCAGAAGGTGTGGCCGGTGCTCACCACGCCGATCTTGAGCCTGCGCGGCAAGCTGCGGCTGCTGGCCGAGTTTTTCCTCAGCCCTCGGCAGGTAGACGATGAAAGCCTGGCTTCGTTTGCCCGGCGGCGGCTGGGCCGTGAAGCGTTTGAACGGCTGGTGCAACCGCTGGTCGGCGGTATTTATACGGCCGATGCCGAAAAGCTCAGCTTGGCCGCAACCCTGCCGCGTTTCTTGGAGATGGAGCGGGAACACGGCAGCCTGATCCGCGCGGCGCTCAAGCAGCGCAAAGCCGCGGCTCGGGGCAGCCGCAACGGCAAACAACACGGCGCAGGCGAAAGCGGCGCGCGTTACAGCCTGTTCCTTGCGCCGCGGCTGGGCATGTCGCAACTGATCAACGCCCTGGCCGCCAGGCTGGGCGAGCGCGTCATTCTCCGCCAGGCTCCGGTGGTGAAACTGGAACGCTCAAGCGGCCCTGAAAGCCACGCTCCATGGACGGTGCATTACCGCCAGGATGATCAGGCGCTCAGCTACGAGGCCGATGCCGTCATCGTAGCCTTGCCTGCCTATCACGCGGCCCGGCTGCTGGAACCGCTCGATGCCCCGCTGGCCGGCCTGCTCAACGAGATCCCCTATGCCGGCAGCGCCATCGTGTCGCTGGGCTATCGCCGCGACCAGGTGCGCCATCCGCTGGACGGCTTCGGCTTTGTGGTCCCGGCCATCGAACGCCGCGACATCCTGGCGGGCAGTTTCAGTAGCGTGAAATTCGCCGGCCGCGCTCCCGATGATTGCGTCCTGATCCGCGTGTTCTTGGGCGGTTCGTCGCATCCGCACCTGGTCGAAGCGCCGGAAGCCGAACTGCGGGCGATCACCGAGCGTGAGCTGAAAGAATTGCTTGGGGTTACGGGCGAGCCGCAGGTGTGCCATGTCACCCGCTGGACACGGCGGATGCCGCAATACCACCTGGGCCACCTGGAACGCGTCGCCCGGATCGAAGCCGCCGTGGCCAACCACCCCGGTCTGGCTCTGGCCGGCAGCGCGTATCGGGGTGTCGGCATCCCCGACTGCATCCGCAGCGCCGAGGCCGCGGCCCACGCCATCTTAGGGCAGCCGCAAACGGCCCCCACTCAAGCCAGCGGGCAGGTCTAGCAGGCCCACAAGGCAAAGCGAGTTGGCTTCCTCCGCTACGCGAGGCTGCGCTCAACTTGCCGGTTTAACCCTTGAGCGGCGCCGCAATCTTCTGGCATGATCCACCGCTGCTAGCTGGCTGTCATGCTCCCCCAGGCTTGGAGGCAACCGCCGTGAAGATGGTCCTGTTTCCCGCGGTGGAAGAAGCACGTTTGCGCCGCATCGAGGAGGCCGCCGGTACCATGCGGGTGGTGAATGCCGCCACCGAAGCCGAGGCGGCGGAAGAACTAGTCGATGCCGACGCGTTCTTCGGCAAGATCACGCCGGCTCTCCTGGCGGTCGCCCGCAATCTGCGCTGGGTCCAGGCCCCCACGGCCAGCCTTGAGCATTACATCTTCCCCGAGTTGGTCGAGCATCCTTGCACGCTGACCAACATGCGAGGGCTGTTCTCCGACGTGATCGCCGATCACGTCTTCGGCTACATCCTCTGCTTTGCCCGAAACCTGCACCTTTACCTCCGGCAACAGATGCAGTGCCGGTGGGAGCCGCTGGGTGGCGAGGAAGCCCGGAGCAACTTCGTTTCCGGGCCGGGCGTGGTATCGGCCATGGATCGGGCGCACATTCACGTCTCGGACACGACGCTGAGCGTGGTCGGCTGCGGAGCCATCGGCCTGGAGATTGCCCGGCGCGGCACGGCGTTTGGCCAACGGGTGATTGGTGTGGACATCCAACCCAAGTCGCCGCCGCCCGGCGTGGAAGCCATCTGGCCGCTGGACCAGTTGCCGCGACTGTTGGCCGAATCAGACTTCGTGGTGATTGCCGCGCCGCACACGCCGCAGACGGCCGGCATGTTCGGGGCCGAGCAGTTCCGGCAGATGAAGGAAACGGCCTACCTGATCAACATCGGCCGCGGCGCGATCGTGAACCTGGCAGACCTGACCGCCGCCCTGGCCGCCGGCACCATTGCCGGGGCCGCGCTCGACGTATTCGAAGTGGAACCGCTGCCGGAGGACCATCCCTTGTGGCGGATGGAGAACGTGATCATCACACCGCACGTGGCTGCCGCTTCGCCTCGCATTGCCGAGCGCCACCTGCAAACGCTGCTGGATAACATCGGCCGCTTCGTCCGCGGCGAGGAACTACAAAACGTCGCCGATAAGAGGCAATGGTTTTAGGCCCTATCGCCCCAGGGTGCTGCTCTCATTCGTGGTCTGTACAACGGCCCGTACCGATTCATCCGTAACTCATGACCTATCCTCATCCGATGCGTTTGCGTGGGCCGTGGAATTGGGCCACGCTGCCTCCGGCCGAGCCAAGGACCGGTACGGTCCATGTGCCGACCGACTGGGGCGAGATCCTGGGTCCCGAGTTTGCCGGCCCGGTGCGGTTCTCGCGGCACTTTCAGGCTCCTTCGCGACTGGAACCGCACGAACGGTTATTCCTGGTCGCCCAGGGCCTCGACGCTGTTGGCACCGTCCGCGTGAACGAAACCGAATTGGGCCAGGTCACCACCGGCTACCCCGGCTTGTTCTCGTACGACATCACGGCCCAGCTCCAATCGCGTAATCTGCTGGAGATCGATGTCACCGTTCCGCCCGATGCGGCTCGCTACGGCCGCGAGGGCAAGGCCGGTGGCCTGGTGCGCGAAGTCCGGCTGGAAGTGCGCGCGGAAGCTTATCTGGAAACCGTCGGCATTTGGGCAGAAGCGGAACCGTCGGCGATCGCTGGGCAGCTTTGCGTGCATGCGGCGGACACCAATATTCGAGCGTTGGAACTGCACGTGCGCGCCGGCCAGACCAATCAGCGTTTGGCGGTCGAGGTCAACTGGCCGGGCAAGTTCACGCTGCCTGTCGACAACCTCCAGCGCTGGGAGCACGCACGCGGCGCGGCCACACCGGTGGAACTGGTTCTGATGCAGGGCGACCGCCGGCTATGGGAAAGAACGTTCTACACGGGGCTTCCCGGCAATGGTCACTGGCCGCCCCAGCATGTGCGGCCGCTGCCGGCCATCGACTGGTGTACCTGGCTGCGTACTTGGCCCCGGCCATCGCTGGCACCGCCGGAAAGCGAGACCGAAACGTTCCTGGTCCGCGAGATTCTGCCGGACGAAGCCTATGCAACCTTCGACGAATCAGGCGTCGCCATCCTGCAGGCGATCGAAGTCCCCGCCTCGGCCTCCGGCGATCACGACCGTTGGCTCGAAGCCTTCCGTCAGGTTGCCCTGCCGCTGGCGCATCATCCGTGCATCGTGGGCTGGGTGCGACCGTCGCACACTGGCAGCGAAGCATGGCCGCCGCTGTATGGCCGGCCCTGGTGGAATCCGTCGGATTAATCACCGTACGGCCGCGAATGTTTGCGTGCTATAAGGCGGCAGCCTAGAATCCACCCCACCTGCGTTGACGTCCCCCACCCTCGTTGTGCGGAGGTTCTCACCATGCGTGCCTGGTCGCTTCGCCCGCTGGCCGTTGCAGCAGCGGTGATGGTTGTCGTGGCAGGTAATGATGCGCGCCGTACGTCGCGCGTGGTGGCCGACGAGAAGCCCGCCTACCAGGCTGCCGGCCCCACGATCAAACTGTTCAACGGCAAGAACCTGGACGGGTGGACGTACTATCTCCGCGAGCCGGGCGCGAAGATGGAGGACGTGTGGACCGTCACCGACGAGGGCGTGCTGATCTGCGCCGGCCGGCCCGCCGGTTACATCCGCACCAAGGACAAGTTCACCAACTTTGTGCTGGAACTGGAGTGGCGGTTCGACAAGGACAAAAAGCCCGGCAACAGCGGCGTGCTGCTGCGGATGGTGGGCCAGGACAAAGTGTGGCCCAAGAGCGTGGAGGCCCAGCTCCAACATCAGAACGCGGGCGACATCTGGAACATCGACCAGTTTCCGATGAAGGTGGTCGCCGAGCGCACCTCGGGCCGGCGGACAGTCAAGCTCAAGCCCACCAATGAAAAGCCGCTGGGCGAGTGGAACCACTACCGGATTGTGATGGACGGCGGCAACCTCAAGCTGTACGTCAATGGCGAGCTGCAGAACGAAGCCACCGAAGTGGAAGAAGTCGCCGGCCATATCTGCCTGCAGTCGGAAGGGGCCGAGATCCAGTTCCGCAACATCCATTTGACGCCGCTCAAGTAAGCAGCCGCGGCTCGATCACCTTCCCCCACAACCTCGCACGCGCGTCCCCAGTCCCAAGATGAGCACCAGCGACACCTCGGAAAAAACGCCCCAACGATGGGGGCTGCGTTCCATTGGCCCAGCGATCATCGTGGCCTCGGTGACCGTGGGGCCCGGCAGCGTGCTGTCGGCATCGCGCAACGGATACGACTTCGGCTACCAGACCGTGTGGGTGCTGCTGGCGGCCGGCGTGCTGATGTTCGCCATGACCGCGCTGTCGGGTCGGCTGGGCGTGGGCTTGAAAGGCACCGTGTGCGATGAACTGGCTGCGGGGCTCGGGCGGCCCGCGGCGGCCCTGGTTGGGACATCGCTGTTTCTGGTCGCGGCGTGCTTTCAGTTCGGCAATAACCTGGGCGTCGTCGCGGCGCTGGAGCCGTTCTACAACCACAACAGCAACTGGGGCAAGTTTCTGCCCATGGCCGTCATCGCCAATATGAACGTGCTGGTGATCACGGCTCTGTTCGGCTTTCGGGCGTTGTATCGGCCGGTTGAAAAGCTGATGAAGGTTCTGATCGGCTTGATGGTGATCGGGTTCGCGGCCAACGTCTTCTTCGCCAAGCCCGACCTGGCGGCAGCCGCCGCCGGCCTGGTGCCGCAATTGCCGGTGCCGCGTAACGCCGACACCCCGGCCGGCCTGGCCCAGCGGTTTCAGCCGATGATCGCCATGTTCGCCACCACGTTTGTGATCGGCGGCGCGCTGTACCAGTCGTACCTGGTGCGGCAGAAAGGCTGGACCGTGGACGATACCCGCAAAGGCATGATCGACAGCGCCGTGGGTATCTCCGTCGTCGTGCTCATCACGGGCATGATCCTGGCCACGGCCGCCTCGATGCTCAGCGTGCAGTCGGGCCTCAAGTTCGAAACCGTGGCCGATGTTGCCCAGCAGTTGAAGCCCGCCTTTGGCGAGAAGGCCACGGTGCTGTTCTCGCTGGGCATCTTCGCCGCGGCGTTCAGTTCATTTCTGGTGAACGCCATGATCGGCGGCACGGTGATGGCCGATGGGCTGGGGCTGGGCGGCTCGATCGATAACCTGGCCCCCAAGCTGTTTACCGTGTTGGGGCTGGCCATCGGGATGAACGTAGCCCTGTACATCGTGGCCACAGGGCAGCGCCCGGTGCAGTGGATTATTGCCGCCCAGGCGTTCACGGTGCTGGCCGGCCCCGTGCTGGCCGGGGCCCTGGTGTACCTGTCGTTCCGCCCCATGGTTGTGCCGGGCCTGATCCCCTGGTGGATGCGCATCCTGGCCATCTGCGCGCTGGCGATGCAGATCGTACTGGCCGCTCAAACGGGCTATTCCGTCTACAATGCCTACCGGCAGTTGGAGACCAGCAAGCCCGCCCCCGCGGCACCGGCGGCCCCCGCCGACCAGCAAGACGCCCCTGGCCAGAAGTAGCATCTTCCTCTGGCGGGAATGAGCCGATTGCCGGAGCCGGTTGCTTTTTTGCGGTCGCGTTGTGCGCTACCCAGGCGCGTGATTGACAGTTCGCTGGCGTCGGCTCCACTATGTAGCATCTGCCCCGCCCCCTGCCCTTTGCGTCCTCACCCTCGTATGAGCACCAGCGCCCCCTCGCAGAATTCTGCTAAACCGTGGGGGCTGCGTTCCCTAGGACCGGCCATCATCGTCGCATCGGCCACGCTGGGACCAGGCTGCGTGCTTACGGCATCGCGTAACGGCTACGACTACGGCTATCAAACCGTCTGGGTACTGGCACTAGCCGGCGTTCTTTTATTTGCGCTCACCGCCCTGTCAGCCCGGTTAGGTGTTGGCCTCCGCGGCACACTCTGCGATGAACTGGCTGCGGGACTGGGACGCCCTGTGGCGGCGCTGGTAGGGCTGTCGCTGTTTGCGATCAACGCCTGCTTCCAGTTTGGCATCAACTTGGGCGCGGTCGCGGCGCTGGAGTCGTTCTACGAGCCCGACAATTCCTGGGGCAAAGTTCTGCCCGTGGCCGTCATCACCAACATGAACGTGCTGGTGATCACGGCCCTGTTCGGGTTTCGGGCGTTCTATCAGCCGGTCGAAAGGCTGATGAAGTGCTTGATCAGCCTGATGGTCCTGGGATTTGCGATCAACATTTTCTTCGCCAGGCCCGACTGGTCCGAAGTGGCCGGCGGCCTGGTCCCGCGCATCCCGGTGCTGCGCAACGGCGACGCCGCGGCTCCCCTGGGCCAGCGGCTACAGCCGATGATCGCCATGTTCGCATCCACGTTTGCGATCGGCGCGGCCTTTTATCAGGCGTACCTGGTGCGGCAAAAAGGCTGGACGCTTGACGATACCCGCAAGGGCCTGATCGATAGCGCCGTAGGCATCTCAATCGTGGTGCTGGTCACGGTGATGATCCTGGCCACGGCCGCCTCGATGCTCGACGTCGAGCGCGGCGCCGAGTTCGCCACGGTGGCCGACGTCGCCCGGCAGTTGGAGCCCGCCTTTGGCGCCCAAGCCAAGGTGCTGTTCTCGCTGGGCATCTTCGCGGCGGCGTGCGGGGCGTTCCTGGTCAACGCCATGATCGGTGGCACCGTGATGGCCGATGGGCTGGGGCTGGGCGGCTCGATGGACAGCCTGGCCCCCAAGATCTTTACCGTGCTGGTCCTGGCCATCGGCATGAACGTGGCGTTGTACTCGGTCGCCACCGGGCAGCGGCCCGTACACCTGATTGTTGCCATCCAGGCTTTCACGGTGCTGGCCGGCCCGATCCTGGCCGGGGCGCTCACCTACCTGGCGTTCCGCCGAACGCTGGTGCCGGGCCTGGTCACCGGGTGGATGAAGCTGCTGGCGATCTGCGCCTTGATCCTGCAAATCGTATTGGCCGCGCAGACCGGTTACACCGTTTACGAGCACCTCACGGCCGACGACGCCGCGGTAACGGCATCCACTTCCGAAGCAGCATCACTTACGGCTCGCGATTGAACGCTTCCATCAGCTTGCGGCCCTTGAGCAGGTAGTAGGCTTCGTGCGGGCCGATGGGCCGGCGGGAGTTGCCGGCGGGAATCCAGTGCACGCGGCCGCCTTCGACCATCGCCACCCCCAGCTTTTCTTCGTGCTTGGCCACAAAGACCGGAATCTGCTGCCCGAAGAACTGCCCTACCTTGATCGGCCGGATCTGCGTATAGCCCAGGCTTTCCAGGTAGCTGGCGATGTCGTCCACGCGGCTGCGAGTCTGCGGATCGAGCTCCTCGAACGGCGTCTCGCGGATCGAAGGATGCTCGGCGCTCCAGCCGGCGTACATGGCGTAGATATCGTCCGGCGGCAGATCTTCCAGATCGACCTGGAAGGCGTGAATCACCGGCTCGGCAATGCCGATGCCTGTGAGCCGCCCACCAGGAAAGTTGTATTCGTAGCGGATGAGCGAGCAATCGACCGGCTCGCGGAAGCCCGGCCAGAACTGCTGTCGGCGGTCGACCACTTCCAGGTGATGCGGCGGGACACCGATCTGTGTCCGGCTGGCCAGCCAGGCGGCAAACTCGCCCTCGGCCTTGGCCCTCGGCGTGCGGTACTGCGGATCGATCTTGTCCTCGAGCCCCAGCTCGGTGAGATACGCAATCGCCTGGGGTCGCGATGCCGCCTGGGCCACCAGGTCTTGCAGGGCTTCGACACCTTCGTCGTCGCCTAGCCGGGCCAGGGCCGCAGCGGCCTCGGTCTTGATGCGGCGATGGCTCAGTTCCAGCGCCTGCCGCAAACGGCCGACGGTCTGGGCTTCGCCGATCAGGCCCAATGCATCACACAAAGCGATCGCCAGCCCGACCGATTGGCTCACCTTCTGGCTCAGCTCCTCGGGCGTCTTGGCGTACTGGTTGGGGTGGCGTTCCAACTGATCCAGGTGCTGGACCACGCCGCCCAGCACTTCGGCCAGTTCTTGCCACCGCTCGCGGCCGGGGTGCTTGGTCAGCACACGTTCGCGCACCAGGTAGTTGGCCAGGTCCAGCACCGCGGTGGCGATCTGCGGGTGCTGAACGGCCTGGAGCAGCCGCGGATACAGCTCCGCCACGCGTTGATCCTTGCGGCGAAACAGCGGCACAAACGCCTGATCGGCATGCTCACTGCGCTGCGGCGGATCGGCCACCACCAGATCGAGGAACAGTTCCAACGCCGCCGGCGTGGCCGCCAAGGTCAGGCCGCGCAGTACCTGCCCTCGCAGTTCCTGGTCGGGCTCGCACTGTTGGTAGATGCGGCGAAGCGCGGCTAGAACCTGCTCATCGGAGAGCGTTTCGGCAAAGGCTCCGGCCCCAAAGCGTTCCCACTGCGGCGCAAACCAGGCCGTCAGCGGCGGCACCGCCTGACGCAGCGTTTCATCCTCCAGCTCGGCAATCCGCGGCAGGGTTTGCCGCAGGGCCTCGGCCGTGGTCGCGCGGCCCAGTGCGGTGGCCTGTTCGCGGGCAGCCCGTTTGGCCTCGGGCGTACCGTCAGCATACGAGGTCAACAGCGCGAGCAACTGGGAGATGGGATCGTCGGAGCTGGATGCCATAGTGCGGTTACGGGATCGTCGAGCCGGCGGGCGGAACGCAGCGTGGGAAGACCGGGCACTCGCCGCCGTCGATCGGCTGTACCGTGCATAAGCCGGGCCAAACCAAGCGCACGCGGAGCCGGCGCAGCAAAGCGCCCACGATTGTTCATCGTGGGCGCTGGGCGTTAAACCGTCAACGAGGATTCACGGCCCCGGCAGGGCAAGTCGCGGCGTCAATTACCGCTGGCGGGGGCCGGCTGGATGGTCGGACGAGCCGGCAACGGCGGCAGCGGCGGTTCGAGCACGCCGCGGGCCTTCGACCAGATCAGCAGGGCCTCGATCACCATCCAGACCTGCAAGGCGAGCGTCGCCAGGCCGACGAAGAACAGCAGGTGGTCGTTATGCCAGGACCACGGCTGCTTGCCCTGGACCATGCTCCACAGTTGCCAGAACCAGCCTTGGGCCGGGTCGCTGGGATCGGCCTGCACGTGGAACATCTGGTAGAGCAGCGACCAGGCAGGCATGATCACCATGATCAGCAGCGGCACGGCCAGGAACCAGATCGGCTTGTTACGCCGCCACAGGTAGAACATCACCACCATGAAGGCCAACCCGGCCAGAAGCTGGTTGGTCGAACCGAACAGCGGCCAGAGCATCATGCCGCCGCTGCCCGGCCCAGCCGGACCGTTGAGCAGAGCGACAAACAGCCCCAGGCCCACGGCCAGGGTGGTGGCCGCATACTTGTTGGTGAAGATCCGCAGCGGGGCCGGGGCGCTGGCCCCCAGCTCTTGAATCACGTAGCGCTGCAGACGCGTGGCCGTATCCAGCGTGGTCGCGGCAAAGCAGGCCACCAGCGTGGCAATCACCGCCACCGCCAACCGCAGCGGCAGGCCCAACGCGTGCAAGAAGTTGGCACCGCCTTCCACAAACGCGCCGACCGTCGCGCCCAGGCCGAACTTGTCCCAGTCACCGGCCGGGTTGTACCGGGCGGTCCAGGCGGCGGCTCCCACCAGCGGTTCGCCATTGGCATCCAGACGCGGCACGTAGGCCACGCCATCGGATGCCAGCTCAAAGGCGCCCATGCCCACGCCGGCCGTGCAAGCCAGAATCACCAGCACCGCCAGAGCGCCCTCCAGCAGCATGGAGCCGTAGGCGACGTACTGGGCGTCGGTTTCGTTGGCGACCTGCTTGCTGGTGGTGCCGCTGCTCACCAGGCAGTGGAAACCGCTGCACGCGCCGCAAGCGATGGTGATGAACAAGAACGGCCAGATCGGCGGAGTATGTGCCGGCAGTTGCGAGCTGCTGACCACCGCCGGCGTGCTGCCGGCCAGGTCGGCCTTGCCGGTCAGACCGGCCACGGTCAGGCCGGCCACAATCAGCACCAGAGCCACCATCAACTGATGGCTATTGATGTAGTCGCGAGGTTGCAGCAGCAGCCACACCGGCATCACCGAGGCGCAGAAGCAATAGATCATCAGGATGACCGTCCAGAACACCACCGGGTTCACCGCCGGGATGCCGGTGATCTTCCACGGCGTGCGGCCTTCGCCCGAAACACCGATGGTGATATCGACCAGGCCCGTGGCCTTGGCGGCGCCGGTGGCCGAATCAACCGCCATCTGATCGGTCACGGCGATGGGCAAGTAATTCACCCCCACGTAAACCGCGACGTACAGCAGGATCAGGCAGATGATCGAGGGAGCCAGCATGTGGCCGCCCCGCTTGTAGTTCAGGTAGCCGATGATCATCGCCAGCGGCAGCGAGAGCCACACCGAGAGCACCGACGACGGATACAACTTGAAGATGTTGGCGATCACCAGGCCGAAGATCGCCAGCACCACGGTCAGCGAGAAAAACAGGATCAGCAGGAATAGGATGCGGGCCCGGGGCGTGATCAGCCGGCCGGCCACTTCGCCCACGGTCTGTCCGCGGTTGCGCATCGACACGACCAGCGCCCCCAGGTCGTGCACCGCGCCGATGAAGATGCAGCCGAAGAACACCCACAACAGGGCCGGCAACCAGCCCCAGAACACGGCAATGGCCGGCCCCACGATCGGACCGGTGCCGGCAATGCTCGTGAAGTGGTGCCCGAAAATGATCTGCTTGTGCGTAGGCACGTAATCGACGTTGTCACGCAGTTCGTGGCTAGGCACCACCGCCTGGGGATCGAGGCCGAAGATCTTGCGCGCCAACCAACGGCCGTACGTGTGATAGGCGATGATGAAGCCGACAAACGATCCAATAGCGACGAGCAACGTAAACATGGTGGGCGTGGGTTGGGGGAGAGATTGTGCGAGTTTTCGTGGCGCAAACCTGCGACGATTGTTAGTATGCACCGCATCTAAGCGGTTTTGCCAGCCTAACTTGGGCGGTGAATGAGCGGCCGGGGGCAAAACCCTATCAGCCGGCCCGGCATGCTCCGCAGGGCGAAACCGCCTCAAACGGGGGACCACGCCGGCAGTTCGCCAACGGGCCATCATACCGCCTTAGGGGGCGCAACGCCAATTGCAGCCGTGTTCCGGCCGCCGCCGGGGACGTTTTCCCGAAGTGCCGGGCGGCACGGCAGTTGCATCCTTAGTGCCGCTTTAGTTTGGCCGCACCAGAATCGCCAGACCGTCTCCACCACCACGGGAGGAAATCGATGCGCGCGTACCAACTGACCAGTACCGACGGGATCGATGCCTTGCGGGCGGTTGAGCTTCCGATGCCCACCGCGCAGCACGGCCAGGTGGTCGTGCGCCTGCACGCGGCATCGCTCAACTATCGCGACTTGCTGATTGCCACCGGCCGCTACGGCATGGCCAGCACGCGGCCCAACCTGATCCCGCTCTCCGATGGAGCCGGCGAAGTGGTCGAAGTCGGGCCCGGCGTATCTCACCTGCGCGTGGGCGACCGCGTGGCCGGCATTTTCCACCAGAACTGGATCGCCGGCGAAGCCACCGATGCCATCCTGGGTAGCGCGCTGGGCGGCGAACTCGACGGCGTGTTGTGCGGGTACCGCGCCTTCGACGCCCAAGGCCTAGTTCGCCTGCCGGATCATCTTTCGTACGAACAAGCGGCCACGCTCCCCTGCGCGGCCGTGACGGCCTGGAACGCCCTGTTCGGCCACCGGCCCGTGCGGCCGGGCGATACCGTGCTCACGCTGGGCACAGGGGGCGTCTCGATCTTTGCCATTCAGTTTGCCCACGCCGCCGGTGCCAGGGTGATTGCCACCTCGTCGTCGGACGAAAAACTCGACCGCGCGCGTGAACTGGGAGCCACCGACCTGATCAACTACCGTCACACGCCCGAATGGGATGAAGAAGTGCTGCGGCTCACCGATGGCCGCGGCGTCGATCACGTGGTGGAAGTCGGCGGCGCCGGCACGATGATGCGTTCGATCCGCGCCACCTGCCGCGGCGGCCAGGTCAGCGTGATCGGCGTGCTGACCAGCGGTCAGATCGACCCGACGTTGGTGCTGCTCAAGGGCATCATCCTGCGCGGCATCTTCGTAGGCTCGCGCGAAATGTTCGAAGCCATGAACCGCGCCATCGCCGTCAACAAGATTGAGCCGGTGATCGATCGCACGTTTGGCTTTGACGAAGCCAAGGACGCATACCGGCACCTCGAGTCGGGCAAACACCTGGGCAAGGTCGTCATCAAGATCGGCGATTAGAGCGGCCCCGCGGCGGGGGCACGCCTCGCCGCATCGGGCCACCTCCGACGGCCGCTTTTTGCGCAAGCCGCCTTCCCGGCTCGGTTTCCATCCAGCGGGCCTGTGCGCCGCAGGGCGGGCCTATACTATAGCAGGAGTTTCCTTTACGAACTTTGCCAGGGAGATGCGTTGATGAGCAATGCACAAGGGCAGCCGCCGCAAGGTGGCCGACCCGGTCCCGGGGCTGGAGGCCCTCCCGCCAAACCTCGCGGGAACTCCACTTCCCGCCCGCCGCGTACCGTCTGGCTCTGGTTCCTGCTGATCCTGGTAGCCAACTACCTCCTTGTGCGTGCGCTGTTTACGGGCTCGGAGCCCGTTACCGTGCCGTACACCTTCTTCAAGCAGCAGGTGAAGGACGGCAATGTCGAGCGGGTGTATAGCCGTGGCGACGCCATTTCCGGCAAGTTCGAGAAAGCAGTCCTCTACCCGCCGCCCAGCCAGAAAGAGAAACCGCCAGAAGGCGCGCCCAAGGAAGGCGGCACCAAGATCGAACCGCGCGAGGTGACCAACTTCACCACCACGCTGCCGTCGTTCGTCGACCCCGGCCTGGAAGCCTTCCTGATCGAACACCATGTCGAGATCAGCGCCGAACCGATCGAAACGGGGGCCAGCCCGCTGTTCACGCTGCTCTTTGGCTTTGGCCCAGCCATCCTGCTGATCGCGTTCTACTTCTGGATGTATCGCCGCATGGCCCAGGGCGGCTTGGGCGGCGGCCTGATGGGCATTGGCCGCAGCCGCGCGCGCCGCGTGGACCAGGAACAAGACACCAAGGTCACCTTCGACGACGTGGCCGGCATCGACGAAGCCGAGGCCGAACTGGCCGAAATCGTCGACTTCCTCAAGGATCCCAAGAAGTACACCCGGCTGGGCGGCACGGCCCCTAAGGGCGTGCTCTTGGTAGGCGCGCCGGGCACCGGCAAGACGCTGCTGGCCAAAGCCGTGGCCGGCGAAGCCGGCGTGCCGTTCTTTACGATGAGCGGCTCGGAGTTTGTCGAAATGATCGTAGGCGTGGGTGCCGCCCGCGTCCGCGACCTGTTCAAACAAGCCCGCGAGCACGCCCCGGCCATCATCTTCATCGACGAAATCGACTCCATCGGCCGTGCCCGCGGCCAATCGGTGTTGGGCGGCTCCAGCGAGCAGGAACAAACGCTCAACCAGATCCTGACCGAGATGGACGGCTTCTCCAGCCGCGAAGGCATCATCGTGCTGGCCGCCACCAACCAACCCGACGTGCTCGACAAAGCCCTGTTGCGGCCGGGCCGTTTCGACCGCCGCGTCGAAGTGAACCTGCCCGACCGCAACGGCCGCGAGGCCATCCTCAAGGTGCACACCCGCAACGTGCCGCTGGACGAAGACGTGGACCTGGCCGAGGTAGCGTCGACGACGCCCGGCCTCTCCGGCGCCGAACTGCGCAACCTGGTGAACGAGGCCGCGCTGCTGGCCGCCCGCCGCGATCAATCCACCGTCCGCCAGAAGGACTTCATGGACGCGCTGGAAAAAATCGTGCTGGGCCCCGAACGGTCGCTGCTGCTCAGCCAGCAGGACCGCGAACGGATCGCCTACCACGAAGCCGGCCATGCCATCCTGGGCCTGGTGGTGCCGGGCGCCGACCCGGTCAACCGGGTCACCATCGTCCCCCGCGGCCGAGCCCTGGGCGTGACCTATCAGCGGCCCGAGTCCGATCGCTACAACTTTTCTGAGGAATATCTCCGGGCACGCATCACCGGCATTCTGGGTGGCCGCACTGCCGAGGAGATCGTCTTTGGTACCCGCACTACCGGGGCCGAGAACGATATCGAGCAGGCAACGTATCTTGCCCGCAATATGGTCACCCGCTGGGGCATGAGCGACAAGCTGGGCATGGTGCAATTGGCGCCGCCGCCCAACCCGTATCTCTCGGGCATCAGTTCCGTGACGGGCGAGAAGCCGTTCAGCGAAGAAACGGCCAAGACGATCGATGCCGAAATCCTCCGCATCCTGAACGAATGCCATGCCGAGGCGCGGCGATTATTGACCCAGCACCGCCGCGAACTGGATGCCCTGGCCACCGCCCTGCTCGAGCGCGAAACGCTGGATGAGCAGGAGATTCTTGAGGTCACCGGCCTGCCCCCGGCCCCCAAGCTGGAAAACGTCAAGCAACCGGCAGAAGCGTAACGGCGGGCAGCAGGCCACCACCGGTTAGTAACTGTAAGGTGGTTGCTTGCGGACCACTATCTATGGGCCGCACCTGCATGAATCTGTACTATTCTGCGTGATCGATGCCTTCGATCAGCCGATCGATATTGTCGTAGACGATCTCAGACACACCATTTTTGCAGGCCATGCACGGGCCACCTCCCTGACTGCGCCATCGGTTTGGGGGCCGTTGGGATCTCGTTCAACGTAAATGGCGGTTGCAAGCAACCACTCCACCACTCTAGCGAGCTGACAAGTCGTTTGTCGTCGATTTGCCTGGCCGGCGCCTGGCATGTTAGGGTATTTGCTCGGGCGGTGTTGCCTTCGACATGCCCATTCACCCGCCAGCACGACCGCCGCGGAAGAGGAGATTGCCGCCATGTCATCTGCTCGCTCGTCTGTTCCGACTGCTGCGCAGCCAACCTCGGGCACCTGGAGCCGTCGCGACTGGTTGAAGGCCACCGGCGCTGCCGCGGTGGCCGCCATGGCTCCGGCGATCGTGCCTGCCCGCGTCCTGGGAGCCAAGGCGCCCAGCAACCGGGTGAACCTGGGCATTATCGGTTGTGGCCATCAGAGCCAGCGGCTGATCCCTTCGTTCTTGGTGCATGACGACTGCCGCATCGTCGCGGCCTGCGACGTTCGCCGCAGCGGCACCGGCTATTACTACCCGGAACAAGTGCTGGGCCGCGAAACGGCCAAACGCTGGGTCGAGGAACATTACGCCGAGGACATGCGCAGCGGCAAGTATCGCGGCTGCGACACCTACGCCGACTTCCGCGAGCTGATTGCCCGCGACGATATCGATGCCGTGATCATCGCCGTGCCCGATCACTGGCACGCCCTGATTGCCACCGCCGCGCTGGCCGCCGGTAAGGACGTGTACTGCGAGAAGCCGCTGGCATACACGATCCGTGAGAGCCGGGCGATCGTAGACGCCGTCCGCAAACACAACCGCGTGTTTCAGACGGGCGCTCAGTTCCGCTCCAGCCCCGCGGTCCGCAAGGCGTGCGAGCTGGTGCGCAACGGCCGGTTGGGCGAGATCAAATTGGTACGCACCTGGGTGGACTTCAACAGCTTTGAAGGCCCCGGCCCCGGCTGGAAACCGCAGCCCATTCCCGAAGGCTTCGATTACGATTTCTGGCTTGGCCCGGCTCCCGAGGCTCCGTTCCATATGGAACGATGTTTCTTCCGCTGGCGCTATATACGCGACTACTCCAATGGGCAAACGGTGAATTTTGGCGCCCACACTAACGATATTGCCCAATGGGGGCTGGGTATGGACGGCACCACGCCGGTGGAGTTTGAGGACGCCGGCTCGGAGTTTCTGCCGCCGGGCTCGATGTTCGATACTGCGGTGAAGACGGCGTTCCGTGCCCGTTACGCCAACGGCGTTGAGCTGATCTGCGAAAGCCGCAAGAGCTCGGCCACCAAGTTCGAAGGTACCGAAGGCCGGTTGGAGATCACGCTGGGCGGCAAGCTCGTAACGTATCCCGAGCACCTGGCCGACTCGGTCATCGGGCCCAACGAAATTCATCTGCCGGTGAGTAACCCGGCGCACACGGTCCACAAGCGGGCGGATGTCGACGCCGATCACGCCCGCGACTTCATCCTGGCCGTGAAGGCGCGGCGCGACCCGATCGAACCGGTCGAAGTGGGGCACAGCACGGCCACGCTCTGCATCCTGGGGGCGATCGCCCAATACACCAAGCGGCGATTCACTTGGGATCCCAAGAAGGAAATCAGCTCCGACGAAGTCGTGAACTCGATGCTCGAACGCAAGATGCGGGCACCGTGGAGCCTGTAGTCACGGTACCTCGGCGGCAGCGTGCAGCTTGGATAGGCATACGGGCACATCGTGACCTGACCGTGCGCGCCGCGGCCAGGCAATCACCGCAGCTTCAATCAAGCATTTTCTTCCATGATGGAAGCCGACCGGGGCGCCACGTGCATGGATGCGCGACATTACCATCCATCAATAGCAGCAACCATCCATCATCATTGAGGGGTTATCGACGATGCCGCGTTTGCGTCTTGTGATACTCGTGGGGCTATTCTTGGCCTGTGGCTCCTTCGTCGCCGCCCAGGAGCCTCCTCAACGTCTCAACCGGTTCATCGAATTGATGGAGGCCAAGAAGCCAGCCTTCGGCATCTTCTCTTCCAACGTGTCGACGCGGACGGGCGCGAGCGTGGCCGGCAGCAACCTGGACTTTGTGATCATCGACCTGGAACACTCGCCTTACGATCCCACGCGGCTGGAAGGCTACCTGCTGGGCATGATCAACAAAGCGGAGATTGCCCGTAACGGTTTGCAGCAGCGCACCGTGCCGCTGGTGCGGGTGCCGGCCAGCGGACGCGAGCAGCTTCAGTTCATCATCAAGCAAGTGCTCGACCTGGGGCCGATGGGCCTGGTGATCCCACATGTGGATACGGCGGAGGATGCCCTGGCTGCCGTCCAGGCCAGCCGCTTCCCGCAGTTGAAGGGAGCCCCCGATTACGAGCCGCAGGGCAAACGCGGCGTGGGCTACGGCTGGGCCGCCCGGTACTGGGGCCTTTCCGGTAGTGAGTACGCCAGGCGGGCCGACCTGTGGCCGCTGGACCCGCAGGGCGAACTGGTGCTGTGGGTGATGATCGAGTCGGCCTCGGCCGTGGAGAACTGCAAGGCGATCGCCCAAACGCCCGGCGTGGGCGGCCTGTTCGTGGGCCCCTCCGACCTGGCGTTTTCGCTCGGCGTGCCCCTGGGCGATCCTGCCGTGGAAGAAGCGATTGAGAAAGTGGTGGCCGTGGCCAAGGAAACCGGCATCCCGCTGGGCACGCTGTGTGGAGCCGGGGAGGTGGAGAAGCGGCTCTCGCAAGGTTTCACGTTCCTGGCCGTGGGCGGCGACGGCGGCCCTTCACGCGGCGTCCAAGAAGCGGTACGCATCGGCCGCTCGTACAAGCCCAAGCAGCAGGATTGAGCCTCGATCTATTTTCAATGTGATATGCTGCAAACAATAAAAGGCGCATGGAGCCTAATGGTTCCATGCGCCTTGTTGTTGCGCGTCTGGTTGTGGCGGATCAATGCCCTTTCACCGGCAAGCTGCCGGGCAACGGGCGGTCGCGCCCTAATCGCGGATACGTTCCGGAGCCTTCTGCCCTTCGGGAATGAAGCTGAAGTACTTGCGGCCTTTCATCTTTTCCTCGAAGTCGGCGCGGGCGGCCTTCACCAGCTCGGGCTTTTCCAGCAGATCGATCGCGGTCACGGCCAGCACCTTGGCGGCGTAGATCGTGCCCTTCTCGCCGATCGTCGAGCCAATGGCCGCCGCGTTCTGCCAGCTGTGGCCGGGGACGCCCGCGACAAAGCAGGCCGTCCGCAAGCCGCCGGTAGGAACGTGCCAGCTTACGTCGCCCACGTCGGTTGAACCGCCGCCGGTTTGCGGCCGGCTGGCAACACGTTGAATGGTTTCCTCGATCGCCACATCGAACGTGGCCCCAAACTCCTCGACCAGCGGCTGCTGGAGCCGACGGGCGAACGCCTTTTCTTCCTCGGTGAACTTGGGCGGTCCCACCTTCACCAGGTTGTCGTAGATCAGTTGCGTCAGCGGGGCGTTGGGAATGATTTCGTGGCAGTCGGTGTCGATCTGCACCGTGAAATCGGTGCGGGTCATCAGCGCCGCGCCCTTGGCGATGTCCTGCAGCCAGCGGAAGTTGGCTTCCACATCCTTGTGATCGTTTGCCCGCACGTAGTACCACACCGTGGCCTTGGCCGGCACCACGTTGGGAGCGCCACCGCCATCGGTAATTACGTAGTGGATGCGGGCGTCGTCCTTGATGTGCTCACGCATGTAGTTGGCGCCGATGTTCATCAGCTCCACGGCGTCCAGTGCGCTGCGGCCGCGGTTCGGGCTGCTCGAGGCGTGAGCCGCCGTGCCGGTAAACGTGAACTTGGCCGAAACCGCCGCCTTGCTGCTGCCCGCCCAGGCACCGTTGCCGTTGCTGGGATGCCAATGCAGGCAGACATCCAGGTCGTTGAACTGGCCATCAAGCGTCATGTAGACCTTGCCGATGAGCGTTTCCTCGGCCGGCGTGCCGTACAGGCGGATCGTGCCGGGCAGCTTATGCTTCTGCATCGCTTCCTTCACGGCGATGGCCGCGCCCAAGGCGCCGGTGCCCAGCCCACTATGGCCGCAGCCATGGCCGGGAGCGCCTTCAACTACCGGTTCGCGGACGGGCGATACCTTTTGCGAAAGTCCGGGCAGCGCATCGTACTCGGCCAGGATGCCGATGATGGGACGGCCTTCACCGTACGTGGCCACAAAGGCGGTCGGCATGCCGGAGACGCCGGCCTTGACCTCGAACCCGGCCTCCTTGAGCTTGTCTTGCAGCAGCTTGCTGGAGCGGTGTTCCTCAAGGCCGACTTCGGCGAACTGCCAGATTTGCTTGTTTACGTCGCGCAGCATGTCGGCACGCTGTTCCACGGCATCGATCGCCGTGCGCTGCGTGGGCCGAAAGGCATCATCGGTTTTCTTGGTACCTTCGTCGGCGGCGGCCATCGGCGCGGCAAGCGCCAGCAGTAGCGGCCAGCCGGCCAGTGCCTTGCTCCATAACGATTCGCCGCGTTTCCGGTCATACGGGGTAGTAGCCGCGCGGATCATGGTGGGCTCTCCTTGGATTGCACGTCGCAAACAACTACTGGCCGGCAGGCTGCGCGAACGAACGGAACTGCCGGCGGCTGCACGACTGCATAGATTAGTCGAGCCGCAAACCGAAAGGAAACGCGCCGGCTATGAAAAGTGAGACCCCGGTGCCCGAGGTACGGCGCGCAACAGAATCAGCCGGGCGTCACAATCGCGACGCCCGGCTGAAGCGGGGAGAATGAACCCGAGATCATATCGTGGTCAACCTGCCGGCGGTGATTGCCGGCAGGAAGTATGGACCGTTCCATGGCCAAGCGCGGGCCGGTTGATCGCCGCGTGCCCGGTCACTTCAAGGCAACACATCGCTGGATGCGCATGCCCTCAAGCGTCTGGAGCGGGGGCTTGGACAAGCCGCGCGGCAGCTATCCGCGGATGCAACCGGTCGGATTAGGGACCGATGCTCGGCGGGTTATTGATAAAGAAGTCGCGCGGGCCGCGGGTCGTGTAGTACGGATAACCGACCGCAGCCGCCGACATGCCCGGAGCTGGTTCAAGCGGTGCGCCGCCGCCCAGGCCGCCATTGCCGCGCAGACCGCCCAGGCCGCAGCCACCAACCCCACAGCCACCACCCGGGCAGCCGCAATGGGCACCGTGGCCGGCCAGGCCGCGGCCCCAACGGTTGCCGGCATTGGGGAAGCCGAGGAAGGGGCCTTCATACCGCCGGTGCGCGAAGCTGGGGTCGGGATAATGCGGGAAGGCGTGTCGGCATCCCACTCCCGCCGTGCAGCAAGCCAATGCTGCCAGCGTGACAACCAAGAGACGCTTCATGGGTCTGATTCCTTATTGCGCAGCCGCCTGCGGGGCGTCTGCGTCCCTCCTTGGACCTAATGGATAGTTCGCCGCCCGCTGGGCGTATCGCCCGAGGCCGCGAGTGAGGGCGTGCCGCGCTCGGCCGGTTTCCTCAGGCGCTGTCGGGCCCAAAGCCATCGACCGCACCGCCAGGGAAGCCGAACCTGCCGCTGGCAGTCCGGCCGCGTTGTGCCTCCCGGGGTCGCCAGGGCCGCGGTCCACCTGCCATCAACAAGCACGCAATGCCGGCCGCCGTCGTCATGGCCCCTGCTCGCGGGAGAGCAGCAGGCGCGGCCGCACAAAACCTCCGTTACGCGCTCTACCTCCTGTATCGACGGCGAATCCGGCAGAATCCAGAAAATCAAACACCGTGGCGGCAGACCGTCCCCGAGCACCTATTAATAGCGCCGCTGGCTGCCGCTATGCCCCCACCCTCAAGCCGCGCCAGCGTGTTAAATCTTGCGGGTGGCGCAGACAGGCAAAGCGTTGCCGCAGCGGAGAGCACGGTCGGGGGGAAAGCGCCGCCCCGCCGCGGCTTGCAAACGGCCACTGGGCGTTTATGCTGGGTAGATTGCCTTGGGCCCGCAGGGCATCTTGCGGCCGCTGCGCCGGGTTTACCCCCGAGGCGCGCTGGCCGTCTGCGTCTTGAGCCCCGTGGCTTAAGCGGCCGGGGCCGCATGCTTTGCCGTGGCGAGTCTGGCACGCCCAGGTGTCGGCTTGCCCCCCTCCTGCAGCCGTTTGTTCCTTCCTTCGAGCGTCCATGGCCCCGCTTTCCACCAAAGACAAGGACCTGTTCGAAGGCACGACGATGACCTTCGGGGAACACCTCGAAGAGTTGCGTCGTTGTCTGATGAAGGCTTTGCTTGGGCTTGTGCTCGCCTTCTTGATCGCGCTGCCTCCGCTGGACCTGGCCAGCAAGATGATGGACTACATCAAGGGTCCGCTGGAAGACGCGCTGCAAGACTTCTACCTGTCGCGGAGCGAGCGCTACGTCACCGAGAAACTGGCAGGCCTCAAGGCAGCCGGCGTCGCTACCCCGCCCCTGGACGAAGTGCAGGAGGCGATCCTGGTTGACCGCATGCTGCCCAACTTGGTGTTCATCGACCCGCGGAACGTCTTCAACGAACTCAAGAAGGGGTTCCCCCAGCAGTTCGAGAACTTTCACCTGCCGGCCTTCGGCAGCGTCGATATCGTCGACCCGCAACGGTTCTGCGAGCAGTTGTACGAGGAACGCGAGGACGCGCCCGGCCCTGCCCATCGCGTGTGGGAACTGCTCTCGCCCGAGGGCCGCGCGATCGTCGAGAAGTACCGCGACGGCGACACCCCGGTCACCGTGGCAGACCGCATCGAGCTGGCCAATGCCCTGCTGAAGGTGATCGAAAAGCCCGACTTCTACCAGGAAGAAGCGTTCGCCAGCCTGGGCCGCTCGGCGCCCAGCTTTGTGCTCACCGAGAACGACCTGCGCCGCCAGATTGCGTACAGCAAGTACCACGCGCTCATGCAGCGCAAGGACAGCCTGAGCACGCTGGAATTGAACCGAGGGCTGCTGAGCGCGGCGTTCCCGCTCTCGCTCTCGACGGGCGTGCGGCAGGCCAGCATGTTGCCGCTGCTGGAGTGGAAGGCGGTCGACGAAGACCCGCGCACCTCGCTGCGCAGCCTCAGCGCCCAGGAAATGTTCTTCATCTATGTGAAGGCGGCGCTGATCGTGGCCCTGGTGATCGCCTCGCCCTGGGTGTTCTACCAGATCTGGACATTCGTGGCGGCCGGTCTGTATCCGCACGAACGGCGGTACGTGTACCTGTTTCTGCCGATCAGCCTGGGGCTGTTCCTGAGCGGCGTGCTGCTGGCGTTCTTCTTCGTGTTCAAGCCGGTGCTCGACTTCCTGCTCATGTTCAACGACTGGATGGATGTCGACCCCGACGTGCGCATCAGCGAGTGGTTCGGCTTTGCGATCTTTCTGCCGGTGGGCTTTGGCGTGGCCTTCCAGTTGCCGCTGGTGATGCTGTTCCTGGAACGGATCGGCGTGATCACCACCGACTTGTACACCAGGAACTGGCGAATCTCGGTGCTGGCGATCTTCGTGATCTCCATGTTCCTGACGCCGGCTGACCCCTACAGCATGTTGCTGATGGCCGTGCCGCTGACCGTCCTTTATGGTGGCGGTATCCTGCTGTGCAAATACCTGCCCCGCGGCCGCAACCCGTTCGATAGCCCGGACGAGATCGACTGACGCCGCACGGCGAGACAGTTTCCAAGCACCCAATCAAACGGGCGGGGCTTTTGGCGGCCCCGCCCGTTTTCGTTGGTCAGTGTGCGATTTGCCCTATACCAACTCAGGCAGCGGAGAAACCGTCTGGTCCAGCAGGTACTGCGGGCGGCCGGCGAGGTCGTCGAGCGTGGTGGTGCGGGTGTCGATGCCCAGGTTGTGGTACAGCGTGGCGTAGATTTCGGAGAACGTCACCGGCCGCGAGGCCACCTCGCCGCCCAGGCGGTCCGTGGAGCCGATCACCTGCCCGGTCCGCATCCCGCCGCCGGCCAACAGCGCGCAGTTGACGCGGGGCCAATGGTCGCGGCCAACCTGCTCATTGATCTTGGGCGTACGGCCGAACTCCCCCCAGATGATCACGGTGCAATCGTCGGCCAGCCCTCGCTGGTGCAGGTCTTCGACCAGGGCACTCACGCATTGATCAAAGGCCGGGAAATCCTCGGCTTCGCGTTTGAAGATCGAGTTGTTCTTGCCGCCGTGCCAGTCCCACTTGCTGTAGTTGAGGGTGACGATCCGGGCACCGGCCTCGATCAGCCGCCGGGCTAAAAGCAGGCTTTGCGGAACGCGCGGCGCCCCGTTGCCGTCCATAAACTTGGTGGGGTCGCCCGTGCCGTACCACTCGACCACTTCGGGATCTTCCTTAGAGAGATCCAAGGCATCGGCCAGCTTGGACGAGGTGAGCAGGCTCATCGCCTGCTGCGTGAAGGCATCCATCCCGTTCATCATGCCCGAGGCATCCACGTCGCGGCGGAAACCGTCGATCGACTGGAGCAGCTTCCGGCGGTCGGCCAGCCGCTCCAGCGAAATTCCGTTGAGCACCATGTCGTCGCGGGTGGGGCCGGTGGGCCGGAACGGGTTGTACGCCGGCCCCAGGAAGCCCGGCCCCGGCTCGTTGTACGGACCGTGCGAGCACGTGTAGCACAAGCTGATGTATGGCGGCGTGGTCGCCTGCGTGGAGCCCTGGAGCCGTGCCACCACCGAACCCAACTGCGGCCAGCCGCCGCTGGGCTTGGGCGTACGCGGGTGATGGCCGTTGAACACCTGGTATGCGTCGTGCCCAGGCTGCGAATCCACGATCGAGCGGATCGTCACCAGCTTGTCGGCCATGCGGGCCAGCCGGGGAAACGCCTCGCAAATCTCCATGCCCGGCACGTTGGTGTGGATCGGCCGCCAGGGACCGGCGATCTCGGGCGGAGCCTCGGGCTTGAGGTCGAACATATCCTGGTGCGGCGGGCCCCCCACCAGATAGATCATGATGACCGATTTGCCACGCTTGCCGGTGGCCGCCTCGGCCTTGAGCAACTGCGGCAGGCTGAGGCCAGCCAACCCTAAGCCGCCGATCCGCAAGAAGTTCCGGCGAGAAATGCCATCGCACATACCGCGACTGCCGGGGCGGCCCAAGAGCGTGAGCATCGGTTGGTCCCTTGATAGGCGGTGGGATGAAGCGACCACGAGGATGGCCCGTCTGGGTGGCGGGCACCGGTGAAGACCGCAACATATCAGCCGTCGCTGATTTAAGCCAGTTTGAAATGCCACTTTTGCAGGGGGCAGCAAACACCCCAGACTCCGGAGACGCCCCACATCACCACGGCCGCAGGAAATAGGGCTAACCAGGCAAAGGAGTGAATGGGTGCGAGCGGCGGCCGACGACCGACATCACCAACGAGCACGGCCTTCAGAGGTTGCCCACTATGCTCGCTGGTGAACGGCGGTTACCTGGCTGCCCCCGCTCCTTGTCGGCCAGGGGCGCGTCGGCTACCTTCAGCGTTGGGCGCTTGGGCGCCCCGTTCGGCCAGCCCCCCTTCGCCAGTGTGGGTCCTGCCGGCTCGCAGCCGGCGGTTTCTATTCCAGATGGTTGATTCATGTCCGATCCTTACTTTCAAAAGCTGTTTGCTGACCGCATCGGTGGCGTCAACTACGGCAAGGGCACCGCGATCTACAAGTTCGAGAAGATCAAGCGGGCTAAGCGTAAGGCCCTGGCCGATTACCCCGATCGGAAGCTGATCGACTTTGGGATCGGCGAAAACGACGAGATGGCGCCCGAGTCGGTCCGCCGCCGCATGGCCGAGGAAATCAACCAGCCCGAGAACCGCGGCTACGCCGACAACGGCATTCAGGCCTACAAGGACGCCGTGGCCCGCTTCATGCAGCGCAACTTCGGCGTGGAGCTGGACCCGACCAAGGAAATCAACCACTGCATCGGTTCCAAGCCCGCCCTGGCCATGCTGCCGGCCGCGTTCATCAACCCGGGCGATGTCACGCTGATGACCGTGCCCGGCTACCCGGTGGCCGGTACGCACACGCAGTACTACGGCGGCGAGGTGTACAAGCTGCCGCTGCTGGCCGAGAACGACTTCTTCCCCGACCTGGACGGCATCCCGGCCGACATCCGCAGCCGCGCCAAGCTGCTGGTGATCAACTATCCCAACAGCCCCACGGGCCGGGTCGCCACGCGCGAGTTCTACCAGAAGGTGATCGACTTCGCGCATGCTAACGACGTGGTGGTGGTGCAGGACGCCGCCCACATCATGCTCACCTACGAAGGCGACCCGCTGAGCTTCCTCTCGGTGCCGGGCGCCAAGGAGGTGGGCGTGGAAGTCCACTCGCTCTCCAAAGGCTTCCACATGATCGGCTGGCGCATCGGCTGGGTGTGCGGCCACGAGCGGATCGTGCAGGCCTTTGCCGACATCAAGGACAACAGCGACTCCGGCCAGTTCATCGCCATCCAGAAGGCGGCCATCACCGCGCTGGACGACGACAGCATCCCCCGCCAGGTTCGCGACAAGTACCGCCGCCGGCTCCGCAAGCTGGTCGACGTGCTGCGGCGGTGCGGCTTCCAGTGCCAGATGCCCGGCGGCACCTACTTCCTGTATGCCAAGGCTCCGCGCGGCATCGAGGGCGGCCCGACCTTCGAGACGGCCGAGGCAGCCAGCCAGTACCTGATCACCGAGCACTCGATCTGCACGGTGCCCTGGGACGACGCCGGCGCGTACCTGCGCTTCTCGGTCACGTACGAAGCACCGACGGAAGCCGACGAGGACATGCTGATGGCCGAAACCGAAGCCCGACTGAGCAAGCTGAAGCTGCAGTTCTAGTAGGGCTTTCGTTCGTCGGATCCGCTGTGCGGACCAGAAATGCCTGCGCGACGTAGTTGCGTCCTAATCACGACGCGACGCGCGTGCGCAATCCTAACCCGCCGCCTGCGGGAGGGAACACCAGGGAACGGGCGCCGATGCCAGCCATCGGCGCCCGTTCCCTTTTTTCACTTGTGGATGGGAACGCCGGCGCGTAGCTGCACCTCGCGACAAGAAGAGCCCTCGCTGACGGTTCGGGCGGTGATGATTGGTGCTTGGAAGTTTGTCACGGCCTGGCGTGCGTACCTGTTTCGCACGGCTCGCAGAGCCGTGGCACGAGCGCAGAACAGCCCACTACGCATAGGTCCGCGCACAGCGGGAACTATTTGAGGGATCAAGAAGCCCAGTCCAGGGCAATATCCAGCCAGGTGGCCTGGTGGGTGAGCGCGCCGACGCTGATCCGGTCCACGCCCGTTTCGGCAATGCCGCGGATCGTTCGCAGGTTCACCCCGCCGGAGGCTTCCAGTGAGACCGTCGGCGCTTCGCGGTCGCGCAGTTCCACGGCCGCCCGCAGCGTATCGAGCGACATGTTATCCAAGAGCACAATATCCGGACCTGCCGGCAGCACCTCGCGAAGCTGGTCCAGCGTGTCGACTTCGACCTCGACCAGCCAGCCGCCCTCGGGCTGCTCGGGCACCTGCTCCAGGAACTTGCGGGCTGCCCGCACCGCGTCGGCCGGCGTGAACGTGCCGGTACCCCAGGCCAGGTGGTTGTCCTTGATGAGCACAGCCGAAGCCAGGTTCAGGCGGTGATTGAAGCCGCCGCCGGCCAGTACCGCCAGCTTCTCCAGCCGCCGCCAGCCGGGCGTGGTCTTGCGGGTGTCGTAGATCTTGGCCTTCGTTCCGGCAATGGCGTCCACGTACTGGCGCGTGAGCGTGGCCACGCCGCTCAGCCGCGAAAGGATATTGAGCAGCACGCGTTCGGCGGTGAGCATGCTGCGGGCGGGGCCTTCGAGCATGGCCAGGGTATCGCCCCGCTGCACGGCCGCGCCGTCGCTGACCACCGGCGTAAAGGTAAGCTGCTGGTCGTATTCACCCACGGCCAGGGCAGCCGCCTTGAGGCCGGCCACCACGCCCGCCTCGCGTGCCACCACTGCTGCCTTGCCCACGGCTTCGGCCGGTACCAGCGCCAGCGTGGTCCAATCCTGCTGGCGTTCCAGATCTTCGGCGACCGCCAGCCGCACCAGCATGCGGCAGTCGTGCTCAGCGGCTTCGTCCCACTGTAGTTGCGGAAAGTCTTTCACGGCCGTGTTGTCCCTTAGCAGCATCTCCAGAGAAGCCGGTCTTCGATCTTCAGTTCGGCCAGCTTGGCCTCGATGTCGCGGCGGAACCGCCGGGCGTCGCTCGGGTAGCCGGCCGTCGGTTTGACGTTGGGCACCTGCAGTTGCCAGTAATGATTGAACGCCGCCATGGCTTGTTCGCGCAGGTACTTGGCGACCATCGAGGCCACGGCAGCCGGCAGATGGCACTCGGCTCCCTGGCAGAACGACCACTCCACCTGTTGATCAGCCGCGGTGGCAAAGCGGTACGTGCTCCGCAGGCGCGACTCCTCGGCCACCGTCACCAGGTAATCGGCAAACTGGCATTGCAGCATTGGCACGTAATGGTTGCGGCCGCCGTGCTTGTCGCTGAGCACTTGCACCTTGCCGGGCCCCGCCTTGGCCAGTAGCGACGCCACCAGCTCGAGCGTGAGCGTGGACAGCACCGTGCCCTTGTTGCCGTACTTCTGCACGGCCGCATTGAACTGGCCGGCACACACCGCCCGGCATTGCACGGCGACCAGGCGGATTTCCGCCCGCCCCAGTGCCGCGGCCAGGCGTTGCTGGGCGGTAGCCACGTCGTCGAGCGCGGCCTCGGTCGGCAGAGGGCAATCATAGCCGGCATACCAGGGAATCTGGCGGAGCGTTTCGCCATCAGCGGCGGCCAAGGTTTGCCACAGCGTCTGCCACGACTGGGGAATGCTGCCTAAGGCGGCCAGGGCGGCCAGCACGCCGCGCTCAAGCGCCTTGATGCCCACACCCGACTGGTACACCACCTTGGAATCGGCCAACAGCAGGGGGGCGGGCTCCGCGGAGTGCCGATTGTTCGCTGAGCGGCGTCCTCCCCGGGGCTGCGGCTCGGCGATCACTTCCGGGGCCAGGTGGTCGTAGAGATTGGCGGTCAGCAGGCGGTCGGGCACTTCCCACAGCGTGGCCGCCACCACCAGCGGTCCCAGGTTGGGGCCATAGCCTGCCTCGTCCGTGCCGATCAAGAATGCCATGGCTTCCTGGTTCCCAGCGTTTCAATGGGTGGTGTGCGAATGGGGCCACGAGCCCGACAATACGGTCAAGCCGGCCACGGGCCAAGGTACCATTTCACTCCCCTGAAACGAAGCCCGTGAGGTCCGTAGGCGCCAAGCGGCCGTCGTGCAAGGCGCTTGCGACCAGGACGGCAGCAACTCCAAGCCGCTGGAGGTTCAGCAAGTCGTCGCGGTTGCGAACGCCGCCGCCTGCCCAAACTTCGGCATCAGGCTGCGTGGCCAGGATCTCGCCGATCAACTGCTGGGTGCGCGTGCCGGAAGACGTGCCTACGTCGGCCAGGTCGAGCACGATCAACCGCCGCACGCCCAGGTTCAAGGCCACGCGTGCAATCTCAAGCGGCGACATAACTGCCCAGGCGGCCGAGGCGGTAAGCGGCCGCCCTGCCTTCAGGTCGAGGCTGAAGATCAAGCGAGCCGGCCCCAGCATCGTCAACAGCTCGCCGAGCAGGTCCGGCGAGGCGACTGATTCCAGGCCGCAGACCACGGAGATTAACGGAGCGGCCGGCACTTCATGGGCAGAACACGCTTCAAGAAGTGCCGCAGCCTGAGCCGTGCTGGTGATTCCCGCGTCGATGGCCAGCGACGCCAGGCCTGCCTCGCGGATCGCGCGATAGGCGGCGTAATTGGCCGGCCGGCCGCTGATGGCATCGAGGTCGGCCACATAGGCTTGGCGAAAGCCCAAGCGCGCAAACGCGGCAGCCACGGCGGCCGGCGTGGCATCGGCGGCCAGGCGGCTTACCACCGGCCGATACTCGGCCCGATTGCCGGCCACCCCCCGGACCACCTGACCGTGCATCAGATCGATCACCGGGACAACGCGCAACGCTTTCGCTCCTGGGACGCACAACCTATAAATTGGCGATCAGTGTACCGAAGCGGCGGGCAATTCGCAGGTGGGATCCACACGGCCTGCTCGCGACTCCATCAGCCCCCTGCTCTGCTCCACTGGGTGGACATGGCCGCCCAAATGGCCTAGCTTGGCAACCGACGTCTATCCGCGATCAGCAAGGGAAATACTATGGGCCTTCACCAGCGCGACGACATTCGCGACCAACTGGACGACGATATTTACGCCTCGACTGATTTGTCGGTGGCGTTGCCCAAGTATCGCATCCCGGAGCAGGAGCAGGACCCGCGGCACGCCTTCGCCGTGGTCCGCGATGAGCTGATGCTCGATGGCAATTCGCGACAGAATCTGGCCACATTCTGCCAGACGTGGGTGGAGCCCGAGGTGCATCAACTGATGGACCTCTCCATCGACAAGAACATGATCGACAAGGACGAGTATCCGCAAACGGCCGAGATCGAAGCCCGAGTGGTCCACATCCTGGCCGACCTGTGGAACTCGCCCGACGCGGCCAACACCATCGGCTGTTCGACCACCGGTTCCAGCGAAGCGGCGATGCTGGGCGGCCTGGCCCTGAAGTGGAAGTGGCGCGAGCGGCAACGCGCGGCCGGCAAGCCGACCGATCGGCCCAACCTGATCACCGGGCCAGTGCAGGTCTGTTGGCACAAGTTCGCACGGTACTTCGACGTGGAACTGCGCGAGATCCCGATGGATCCCGATCGGCTCATCATGTCGCCTGCGGAAGTCATCAAGCGGTGCGACGAAAACACCATCGGCGTGGTGCCGACGCTGGGCGTGACGTTCACTTGCCAGTTTGAGCCGGTGCAGGAAGTGGCCGCGGCGCTCGACAAGCTCCAACAAGAAACAGGGCTGGATATCCCGATCCACGTGGACGGCGCCAGCGGCGGCTTCCTGGCCCCGTTTGTGCAGCCCGATTTGGTGTGGGACTTCCGGCTGCCGCGGGTCAAGTCGATCAATACCTCGGGCCACAAGTTTGGGCTGGCGCCGCTAGGCGTGGGCTGGGTCATCTGGCGTGATCGCCAGGAACTGCCCAGCGACTTGATCTTCGACGTCAATTACCTGGGCGGCAACATGCCGACCTTCGCCCTCAACTTCTCGCGACCCGGCGGGCAGGTGATCTGCCAGTACTACAACCTGCTGCGGCTGGGGCGCGAAGGCTATCGCAAGGTCCAACAGGCGTGCCACAACATCGCCGCCTACCTGGCCGACGAAATCGCCAAACTGGGCCCGTTCGACATCATCCACGACGGCCGCAGCGGCGTGCCGGGCGTGTGCTGGAAGCTCAAGCCCGATGCCAACGTGGGCTACACGCTGTACGACGTCGATGACCGACTCCGCGCCCGCGGCTGGCAGGTGCCGGCGTACTCGCTGCCGCCACGTTGCGAGGACATCGTAGTGCAGCGGATCCTGGTGCGGCACGGCATGAGCCGCGACATGGCCGAATTGCTGCTCAACGATCTGCGCGCGGCCCTGAAGCACCTGGAAACCCACCCAACAACCCAGCCGCTGACGGAGGCCGAGATGGGCGGGTTCCATCATTAAGAATATGGTGCGCAGTAGAGCCGCCGCGGCGGCAAGGCTCTAGCCCGATACGATCCCCGTGCGCGCAGTGGGAAGCGCAGTCCTGATCCGCGCAGCGACAGCATCCGCTGCGCGATGTTTGCGCGCAGCGGATGCGCAGTCTTGGTCCGCAGAGCGGCCCCTACCCAAGCGCAGCGGTGCCGGAGCAATTGCCCGGCTTACCTGGCAGCCAACTGCTCGCGGACCTTTTCCAGCAGGGCCTTGGTCGCCTTGATGCCGGCGACTTCGTCGAGTTGGCTGCCTTCGTACTCGATGCCCACGTAACCGTGGTAGCCGGCATCGGTCACGATCTTCATCATCCGCAGATAGTCGATCGTGGTTTCTTCGCCCTGGTCGTTGAAGGCGTAGCTCTTGGCGCTCACGGCCTTGGCAAAGGGCATCAGTTCCTCGACGCCCTTGTAGCGGTCGTAGGTCTTGCCGTCGCCCAGGCGGAAGTTGCCAAAGTCGGGCAGCGTGCCGCAGTTGGGCAGGTTCACCTTTTTGATCACCGCCGCCAGCCATTCGCCGTTACTCGACAGGCCACCGTGGTTCTCCACGATGATGTTCTGGTCGAAGTCCTTGGCGAACTCGCTCAGCCGCCGCAGGCCGTCGGCTGCCCGCTCCAACTGCTCCTCGTAGGTGCCGCTGCTCTGGGCGTTGACCCGCACCGAGTGGCAGCCCAGGAACTTGGCCGCTTCAACCCACTTGTAGTGGTTCTCGATGGCCTGGGTGCGGGCCTTTTCGTCGGCGGCGCCCAAGGCACCTTCGCGGTCGACCATGATCAGCAGGCTCTTCACGCCGGCATCGGCCGCCCGCTTCTTCAGCTCGCCCAGGTACTTCTTGTCCTTGGCCTTGTCGAAGAAGAACTGGTTGACGTATTCCACCGCGTCGATGCCGAACTCCTTCTTGGTGAAGGGAGCGAAGTCCAGCGGATCGAGCTTGCCTGCCCGGATCGTGCGATGCAGCGACCACTCGGCCAGCGAAATCTTGTACGGCTCCGACTTGCCGTCGAAGGCCAGGGCACGCGAAGCGAACATCGCGCCGGCGGCTACAGCGGCCGTATGCTTCAAGAAATCGCGACGATTGGGCGTGTGAACCATGGTGGAAACGTTCCTTGGAACGGGGACCGGCAACGAATGGCAACGCGATACGGCAAGCCGGCGGACAGCGTCCCAGGCAGGGGGCCAAAGCCCCCACACAGCCCGCGCAGCTTGCGCCGCTCGCCTGTATCCACAGACTAGCCGAGTATAAAACCGCCCCTGTGTCGCCGCAACAACCGGCCTGGCGGGGCCGGTGGCTAAAGCTGCGGCAAATGCTTGCAGCCGGCCCAGCCCTGAAGCATAACGGCACTCTGGCTGCGGGGTTGGGATCACCGCGGCCGCGGTATTACCTACGATGGCTGCGTTTGCAGGACTGCCCTCCATGAACCGACTGCTCCAATCGTTTGCCACCGTTTTGTCCCCTGCCTGGCCGCAGTTCTGCGCTGCCGTTGCACTGGCCACTTGGGCCGTGGCTGCCCCCTCCGCGGCCGCAGCCCAAGACGGCGCGCCGCAAGCCAAGGTCACGGCCGATGCACCGTACGTGCAGCACGAGATCAAGATCCCCAGCAGCCGCGACAACAGCCTCCAATCGGCCCGGCTCGATGTGCCCAAGAGCTACAAGCCCGACGGCCCCCCGGTGCCACTGGTCGTGCTGCTGCATAGCTGGAGCGCCGACTACAAGCAGGGCAATGCCACGCTGGAGCGTCTGGCGGGCCAAGCCAGCTGGCTGGTGGTGATGCCCAACTTCCGCGGCCCCAACCGTACGCCCGAGGCCTGCGGCTCGCCGCTGGCGCAGCAGGATATCTTGGACGCGGTGGATTGGGTGCTGGAGCGTTACCGCGTTGATCCCAACCGCATTTATCTATGCGGTGTGTCCGGCGGCGGTCACATGACCATGCTCATGGCCGGCAAGTATCCCAAGCGGTGGAGGGCAGCCAGCGCCTGGGTGGGCATCAGCGACCTGGCAGCCTGGCACACTCTGCACGAGAAAGATCGTTATGGCCAGAACATGCGCGACGCCTGCGGCGGCCGGCCCGGCGACAGCCCCGAGGTCGATGCCCAATACCGCGAACGTTCGCCGCTGACCTACTTGGCCAACGTGGGCGAGCTGCCGCTGGACCTGGGTCACGGCATCCACGACGGCCACACCGGCAGCGTGCCGATCCGCCACTCGCTCGACGCATTCAACGCGGTGGTCAAAGGCCACGTGGCCGCCGGCCAGCCCGACGCCACCATCACCGAGGACGAAATCCAGCAGCTCAGCCAGCGTAACGGCCGGTTGAAGGCGCCGAAGGAAGGCGACGAACTGCACGACAAGGCCTGGGGCCGGCAGATCTACCTGCGGCGACAATCGGGCAATACGCGCGTGAGCATCTTTGAAGGCGGCCACGAAGGCCTTCCTGCCGCCATGATGGACTGGTTCATGAAGCACGGCGGCAAGGATGTGAACGAGTAGCCCACGCATTGCATGGCGCTCGTGGGTGCGCGCTCAACGTCTTGCGGACGGCAGTATCAATGGACGCGCATCAATGACCGTAGCGAGCAAGCAGCCGCTGACGGATCTGGTGCGCGTCGTACCGTGCCGTCCATTGGCGCTGCATCGCGTCGGCGTGCGCAAGTTGTTCCGTAAGATACGCGTCGACGCCCGACCGATTTCACAAATAGTACGCGATCACCGCATACACATCGGCCAGTTGAAGGATGGAATAGTCCTGTACGATCTGCTCCGCCGTCGCTCCGCTGTTGAACGCGGCCACCACGGTATCGAGCGTTACCCGCGTATTGGCAACGCAAATTACGCCGTCACGATCAACACGCGACGGCACATCGAGCGACATGAGCGCCTGCGACATCGAATGGATTCCTGCGCTGCCAAGGGAACGAACCACGCCAGACCTTGTTACAACGCCATTTTGGTCGCGGTGGCAGACATTACGCGGCGCAACGAGCAATCATACGCATTTCAGCTAGCTGGAGTGGGCCTGCGGACAACGTACATTCGCCGTCGGCCACGTGGGCATCCGCGTGCCACAAACGCCGGTGCTGCCCTGCTACCACCGCCCGAATGAGCGGTTACAATAACCCCGTTTGATGCATCGGGGGCTGCCCCGCAAGCCGCCTCGTGTTCTTTCCCTCTTGGATCCGCCTCCTGTGAGCAAGCAACCTCTTAACTGGAATAGCCGCTTCGTTACCCGCGGCTGGCAGCGCAGCATCACCGCATTCTATTACGGCCTGGGCATGACCGAGGCCGACTTCGATAAACCGCAGATCGGCATCGGCGTGCCGCTGTTGGATGCCAACCTGTGCAATCTGCACGCTTACGACCTGGCCAAGCTGATCGTGGAAGGCTGCCGCGCCGAAGGCATGATCGGCTTCCCCTTCGGCACGCCCGCAGTGAGCGACAACATCACCCAGGGCCACGCCGGCGGCAGTGCCAGTTTGCCGTCGCGCAACCTCATCGCCGCCTCGGCCGAGTGCGTGGTGAGCGGCCACAATTTCGACTTCCTGGTCGGCTTGCATAACTGCGACAAGAACGGGCCCGGCTTTGCCATGGCGCTGGCCCGGCTCAACTTCCCCGGCCTGATCATCAGCGGCGGCACGATCATGCCCGGCTGCCACCGCGGCCGCGACATCTCGATCTCCGACGTGTACGACGCCCAGGCGGCGGCGGCCGTAGGCGCCATGTCGCAGGAGGAAGCCGACGAAATCCTTCGCAAGGCGTGCCCCGGTCCCGGCGGCTGCGGCATCGCGGCTTCGTTCAATACCTTTGGCATCGCGCTGGAGGCCATCGGCCTCGCGCCGCCGTACACGGCTGCTTACCCGGCCATCAGCGAAGAAAAGAAGCAGGAGTGCCGCAACCTCGGCAAGCTCATCAAGCACATTCTGGCCGAGAACATCCGTCCTCGCGACGTGCTCACCAAGCAGGCGTTCCGCAACGCGGCCACAGCGATTGCCGCCGCCGGCGGTTCGACCAACGGCGTGCTGCACCTGTTGGCGGTGGCCCTGGAAGCCGGCGTCGATTTCACCTTGCGCGACTTCCAGGAGGTGATGCGCAGCACGCCCGTGCTGTGCAACTTCGCCCCGCGCGGCACCAAGACCATGGTCGATCTGCATCGCATGGGCGGCGTACCGGTACTGCTCAAGCACCTGTTGAAAGCAGGCCTGCTCGATGGCAGTTGCCTCACCGTCACTGGCAAGACGCTGGCCGAGAACGTGGCCGATGCTCCGGATGTTCCGCCCGGCAATGATCTGATCGCCCCGGCCGATGCGCCGTACAAGCCCTTTGCCGACATGCAGATTTGCTTCGGCAACCTGGCGCCCGATGGCATCGTGTTCAAGGTGTCGAGCATGAAGGAGCCGCGGTTCCGCGGCAAGGCGATGTGCTTCAGCAGCGCCAAGGACGTGGTCGATGCCGTCGAAGCCCGCCGCGTGAAGCCCGGCAGCGTGATCGTGCTGCGTTACCTGGGCCCGGTGGCAGCCGGCATGCCCGAGGTGCTGGTGGCCACCGCCGCGCTGGCCGTGCCTGAGCTGGATGGCAAGGTGGCGTTCATCTCCGATACGCGCGTGTCGGGCGTGTCGCACGGTGCAATCGGCGTGCACTGCTCGCCCGAGGCGGCGGTGGGCGGTCCGATCGCCCTGGTTGAAGATGGTGACGAAATCAGCTTCGATCTGCTCCGCGGCGAACTGACCCTGCACGTAGAAGACAGCGAACTGGCAGCCCGGCGTGCTCGCTGGCAACCGCCCGCCATCAAGCACGAGCGCGTATACCTGGCCGACTTCGCCGCCACCGTGGGCCAGTCGCACCAGGGCTGCGTGAGCCGCAGCATTCTTGAGAAGAAGTAGTCGACCAGCATGGGGAGCGGCGCCGCTGCCGGCGTTGGCATCCGGCAGCGGCGCCGTTCAATCTGGCCTTAAGACGTCGCATCGGGCTTGTCGCCGACGATTCTCTCGTGGCAGGCTGGCCGCGCGCGTACACTGAGCTCGTGGCGCGTAGCCGGCGTTGTGAGCATGGGCGCTATCTGACGTGGCGCGACCTTCCCCAAGATCCTTGCCCGGTGAGCCTGGCCGATGCTCGACGTGGCCGATATTCCGTTCTTTGCCCGACTGCCTTCGACGGCAGTGGCCGAAATACGGCGGCTGATCGAGCTGCGCGAGTTCGCGCCGCACGCGCCGATCTGTCGTAAGGGCGACGCCGGCAAGTCGTTCTATGCGATCGCGTCCGGCGGCGTGCACGTGCTGCTGACGAGCGGAGGACGCGAAAGCCGCATCTTTCTGGGGCCGGGCGAAGTCTTCGGCGAGATGTCGTTGCTGGCCGATATCCCGGTTTCGGCCACCGTCATCTCGGCCGTTGAAACCAAGGTGTACGTGCTGTCCAAGCAGGCCTTTCTGCACCTGCTGGAGACGCAGCCGGCCATCCATCAAGTGCTGCTGGAAATGCTCATCCAGCGGCTGCGGCACCGCAACAGCGAAGTCGCCAGCGGCCTGCGCCCAATTGGGTGCATCTTTGTCGACGCGGTGCTGAACCCCGAGCTGCGCAAGCGACGCATCCAACCGCAATTGCTGGCGGCGTTGTTTCACGCGGTGGAGCATTACAGCCCTGGCTCGCACCTGGTGTATGCCAATGGGTCAGGCGATGCCCTGGCCTCAACCGCAGCCTTAGCCGCCGACGTTGCCGCTGGCCCAATCGACAATGAACAACCGCCGTTCCTGGCCAGCGCCTTCAAGGCAGCCGGCAATCCAACCTTCGCCGATCTGGCCCACCGCATCTCCACGGTAGACGGAGGCCCGTGGCTGGAACACCTGGTCACCGCCTGGAAGGATTATGGCAGCAGCGATCAGGCCTTGATCCTGGTGATTCGGCCCGAGGACTTCGCGCATCTTCAGCAGTTCTTGCAGACCGGCGATGCGGTGGTGGTGCATACCGATGCTGCCGGAGCCGACATCTGCCGCGACATTCGCGAACAAACGCTCGACCGTGCCGAGTTCGCCGTGATCGAAGCGGGCGAAGGTGTGGCCGCGAGGCGCGAATGCCAACTGCCCTGGCGGTTCCGCGTGCCTGACGATGAGCTGGCGGCCGAACTGCATCAGCCGCACAACCGGCAGCGGCGTCCCAACATCGATTGGCTGGCCCGGTGGATCACGCGCCGCGAGGTAGGACTGTCGCTGTCGGCCGGAGCCGCCCGCGGCTTTGCCCACCTGGGCGTGATCCAGGTGCTGGAAGAAGAAGGCATCCCGCTGGACTGTGTCACCGGTACCAGCATGGGCGGAATCGTCGCCCTGGCGTACGCCGTGACCGGCAATGCCCACGATGCCACGGAACTGATCCGCCGCAACCTGGGCAGCAACCGTGGTGTGCGCGACCGCTCGTGGTTCCCACGGGCAAGCGTGATGGCGGGCCGCAAGGTGCGCCGCGCGGCGTTCGAAACCTTTGGCGACCTGGAAATCACCGACCTGCATCGGCCCTGCGCGGTGATCGCTTCGGACCTGGTGCGCGGCGAGCGCGTGGTGCTGGACCGAGGCTCGGTGGCTACGGCGGCGCTGGCCACGTCGTCCATTCCCGGTATCTTTCCGCCGATCGAAGTCGGCGACCGGCTGCTGGTCGATGGGGCGCTGGTGAGCCGGCTGCCGGTCGACATCCTCGATCTGCGGCGGTGCGCGCTGCGAATTGCGGTGAACGTGATCCCTTCGCCCGAGGCTCGCCGCAACAACGCGGCTCAAACCGCCTCGTGGCTGCGGCGCCGGTTCGCACAGTTCTTTGGCTTCCGGTTCGTGATGAGCACCGCCTGGGAACTGCTGGGCTGGTACCACGGCAGCAACCAGGCCCAAGGGGCCGACATCCTGATCGAGCCCGATACCGAACTTTACTCCGGGTATGACTTCGACCGCTTCAACGAAATGGTCGAAGCCGGCCGCCGGGCAACCCTCGAGAAGCTGGAACTGATCCGTGCGGCGACCGCCATGGCGCTACGGCCCGGCGCACCGTAGCGGAATGGCCCATAGCTGGCAGTTCCCGCGCTGCCCAGTATCTCATCTTCAATAAGCCGCACGGCGAGCGGCTTCTGATTATCATCAAAGCTTGGCGCGGAGCAAAAACGCCGAGGGCTGCGTCCGTTTCTCATGGCTCAAATGATGCTCAGCATGATCTTTCGCCGCATGATCGCCTCACGCCCGCTGGTTGTTGCCGTGGTAGGCCTGCTGACGGTTGTCGCTATGGCGCGTACGACCGCGGCCCAGCCGCAAGCTCAGGACGGTAGCGCAGCAACCGGCGGGCCGCTGCCTGGCACCACACTTTATGAAGGCGATGACAAGGACCTGCCTGCCGCCACCGTGGGCGGCATCCATCGCTTCCTGGAGCAACGCACGCTGCAAGCCAAGAACCAGCGTGAGAAGCACTGGCGGCGTGACCGCAGTTCGCCCCAGGCTTACGCGGCCTCGGTGGAACCGAACCGCCAGCGGCTCAAACAAATCATCGGCGTGGTCGATGAGCGTCATCCGCAGATTGAGCTGGAATACATCGCCACAACGTCGCGCCCGGCCAAGGTTGCCGAGAACGACCGCTACGCCGTGTATGCCGTACGCTGGCCGGTGCTGGGCGAGATCTACGGCGAAGGGCTGTTGCTCCAACCCAAGCAAGAACCGCGTGCTCGCGTGGTGGTTCTTCCCGATGCCGACCAGACGCCGGAAGCACTTGCAGGTTTGGTCGAAGGCTCGCTGGTCCATGAACCGCTAGCCCGGCGGCTGGCGGAAAGCGGCTGCCAGGTGATCATCCCGGTGTTGATCAGCCGCGACGATACGTACTCCGGCAACGCCCTGATCAATCGCTACACCAACCAGCCGCACCGCGAATGGATCTACCGCCAGGCCTTCCAGCTTGGGCGGCACGTGATCGGCTTTGAGGCCCAAAAGGTGCTGGCCGCGGTCGATTGGTACACCTCGCAAGATCAGGGCAAGACGAAGCCGGTCCCGATCGGCGTGGCCGGTTACGGCGAAGGCGGCCTGATCGCGTTTTATGCCGCGGCCGTGGATACGCGGATCGATGCGGCGCTGGTCAGCGGATACTTCGGGCCGCGAGAAGGACTAGCCGAGGAACCGATTTATCGCGACGTTTGGGCGCTGCTGCACGAGTTTGGCGATGCCGAGATCGCCTCGCTGGTGGCCCCGCGGCGTTTGATTGTCGAAGCGGCTGCGCCGCCGCAGGTCGATGGCCCCCCTGCCCCGCGTCCAGGCCGCCAAGGCGCGGCACCTGGCGCCATCCCACGCTTCAGCCTGAAGGCAGTGCGCGACGAGTTCCACCGAGCGCAACAACTTCTCGGCCAAGATCTGGCCGCATCGTTGCAACTTGTGGTCGGCCCCGAGGGTGTTGATTCCAAGCCGGGCAGTCCAGCCGCGTTGAAGGCGTTTGTGACCGCACTTGGCATCTCGGAGCTCGGTCCGGCAAGCCCAGCGTTGGTTTGGCCCGCGGATCGGCCGCAGGATGACAACGCCCGGCAGGAACGCCAGGTGAGGCAGATGGAACGGCACATCCAGCAGATGATGGAGCTGTCGCCATTTGCCAGGGCCGAGTTCTTCTGGCAGCCCGCTCTGGCTCGTGCCAAGGCAGCAGGCACCGACACGTTGGTGCAAGCCTGGCCGCAAGCCGTGAAGCCGCTGCGCGAGTACTTCTGGAACGAGTTCATCGGCCGGTTGCCCGATCCCACGCTGCCGGCCAACGCGCGCAGCCGCAAGTTCCAGGAAACCAAGCATTGGACCGGCTACCTGGTCGTGCTCGACGTGTGGCCGGAGGTCATCTCCTGGGGCTATCTGCTGCTGCCCAAGGACCTGCGGCCCGATGAACGCCGGCCGGTCGTGGTCTGCCAGCACGGCATCAGCGGTACGCCCGCCAGTGTGCTCGCCCACGATGGCGCGTATCGGGCTTTGGCTCCGCGGCTGGCCGAGCGAGGCTTTGTGGTGTACGTGCCGTACAATCCCAACGCAGCGCCGGGCGATCCATTGTTCCGGCAGTTGCAGCGCAAGGCGCATCCGCTCAAGTGCAGCATTTTCTCGGTCATTACCGGGCAGCATCAGCGCATCCTTCAGTGGCTGTCTGCCCAGCCGTTTGTGGATGCCAGGCGAATCGGTTTCTATGGCCTTTCCTACGGCGGCAAGACGGCCATGCGCGTGCCGGCTCTACTCGATGGCTATGCGCTTTCGATCTGCTCAGGCGATTTCAACGAATGGGTGCGCAAGATCGTGACGCCGGTGGCCTGGACCAATGTCGCGCCCGGCAGCCAGCGGTTCTCCAGCTACATGTTCACGCGCGAGTACGAGATCCACGAGTTCAACCAGGGCAACACGTTCAATTATGCCGAGATGGCGGCCCTGATCGCCCCGCGGCCCTTTATGGTGGAGCGAGGCCATCGCGACCTGGTGGGTTCCGACGAGTGGGTCGCTTTTGAGTACGCCACCGTTCGCCGCTTTTATACCGACCTGGGCATTGCCGACCGGACCGAGATCGAGTTCTTCGACGACGGGCACGTGATCAACGCCCAGGCGAGTCTTCGCTTCCTGCACCGGCATCTCAACTGGCCTGAACCGCAGACTGCCGGCCAACCGGAGTAACCCTTTTCTGCGGCGGCGCGGCAAGGCACCTCGGAGTCGCCGCACGAAAATTTGCACGCCCACACTCCTTCAACGAAGATGGAAGATTCCCGGCACGTGGGCTGTAGGGCAGCCACGTCTGGCACGACCGCACTTATCCCAGCCGGGCGCAGGCTTTGTCACCTGCGGTTGACAAAACTTGCCCGGTTGCCGCCGCAGCCCCCCACGGCAGAGCGGGCCGAATACCTCTAAGCCCTGATTTCTTCCAAGTTTGGAGAAATTCGGACCCAATGAGGGGTAACTTGGGCCGGTCATCTGCCATTCACTTGCGAAATGAGCGTCCCGCCTGATGATTCCCGCCTGGAACACGCCCTCAGCCGCGTCCGCCGCGGCGATGTGGCGGCGTTCGAATACGTCGTCCAGCGGTTCGAACAACCGCTCCGGGCGTGGTTGGCGTCTCAGGCGATGCCGGGCGTGGACGTCGACGAAGTGGCCCAACGTGCGTTCGTGGCAGCATTTGCGCGTCTGAACGAGTACGAGCCCGGCACCAATTTCTCGGCGTGGCTGTTCACCATCGCCCGCTACCAATTGCGGACGGAAACCACCCGGCTGCGGCGCGTGGCCGATTATCACACCCGCTACGCCCCTGACCTGCTCCAGCGCGAGCTGGAGCGGCGGGCGGACCAACCGCCCGAAGTGGTGCTGGCCCGGCTCGACCATCTGCGCGAATGTCTCAAGTCGCTGGGCTCGCACCTGCGGCAGTTCATCACCTGGCGGTACGAAGAAGAAATCTCGCTGGAAGAAATGGCCAGCCGCAGCGGCCGCTCGGTGGCCGCCGTGAAGAAGCAGTTGTTCCTGGTGCGTAAGAAGCTGCACGAGTGCATTTGCCAGCGTGAAGCGGCGGCGGAAGGTGGCGTATGATGAACGACCGCTTCGAACAATTGTGGACCGACTATCTGGAAGGCGAGCTGGGCGAAGCCGAGCTGGCCGAACTGCGCCAACTGATTGCCAACGATCCGCGGTTGGCTGAAGCCGCTGCCGATTCGTACCAGCTCCATCGCCTGCTGGGCATCGCCGCGTGCGACGATCCGGCCGCCAGCGAACGGTTCGTGCAGGCGACCATGGCGTGTCTGCCGGCCGACAGCAATCAATTCACCGGCGCCGTGATGCGGCGGTTGAACACGTCCACCGCCAGCCGCACGCGGCGTTGGACGCGCTGGCTGACCGTCTCGGTGGCTGCGGTGGCGCTGGGCATCGTGTCGCTCACGCTGGTGCTGCGCGATGGCGGCGAGCCTGCCGGCCATCAGCCCGTCGCACAGCCCGCAACGACCAACGCCAAGGCCTCGGCTCGGCTGGTGGCGGCCTCGCACGCCCGCTTCTTTGGCGAACTGGCCCCGCCGCTGGAATCGATTCTGGAAACGCGCCGCGATTACGTGCTGACCGAAGGCCTGGTCGAGTTGGAGTTCCCCTCCGGGGCAACCGTCATCATCGAATCGCCGGCCGTGTTCCGCGTGATCTCCGATATGAGCCTGGCCCTCGATACGGGCCGCTGCTCGGTGTACGCCCCCGAGGGAGCCGAAGGCTTCCGGGTAGAAACGCCGGTGACGCGCGTCGTCGATCGCGGTACGCGGTTTACCGTCAGCGTGGCCGAGACCAACGAAACCGAAGTGCAGGTGATCGAAGGCGTCGCCGACGTGTACCGTGCCGCTACCCCCGCGGCCCAAGAAGCTTCGAGCAATCTCGACAAGCTGCCGCCCGACGTGCGGCTCACCGAGCGCAATGCCTATCGCATCACGGCGTTTGAAGACGTGGCCCTCGCGCCCGTGCAGTTCACGCCGGCCGCTTATCGCCGCAGCCTGCCCGACCGCATCATTCGCTACGACGCCACCACCGCGGCCAAGGGCGGCATCCAGGAGCTTAAGAGCGTGACCGTGCAGCGGGGCGGCCGCGAGATTCAGTACCCGGTCGAGCAGCTGATCCCGGTCGAGCTCACCTGGTTCAAGTCGGCCGATGCCGTGGATCGGTCCGGCCATCTGCTGGGCGGCGAAACGCTGCCCGAGAACCTGGCCGAGCTGCTGTCCGACAACCTGCTGACGACCGGCGTGATCAACCCCGGCGGCAGCAAGGAACCGCTCACCAGCGATCCGGTGCTGCGTGAAGACGCCGATCGGCCCGGCACGCCGGGCTTTGCCGTGCGGTTCCGCCGGCCGGTGGTCAACCGGCCCGGCCCCGACGTGATCCTGATGGAGGTGCAAACCTTCTCCAACCCGTTGGACGGCGACGCGTTCCACGTGAGCCCGCTGAAGTTCGCGCCGGGCCGCAAGTCGCACACGATCCGCCGCTACGACCTCACGATGAACTCGCCCGAGGCGCTGCGGCTGGCGTCGTTCTCGTTGTATCGCTATTCGCAACCCATCGCCTCGCTGGAGGAGTTGCATACGGCAACGCACGTGCGGGCCAATGCCGGCCCCCGGTTCCATCTGCTGGCGGTGGGCATTGATCTGTCCGATTTAGGATTCGCCGAAGGCGAACAGGTGGAAGGCCTGTTCTTCCAGGATGCGGAGGACGACGCACATCGGGTGGACCCCGTGTTTATCGCGGGCTTTCCCGAACCCTAAGTGGCCGCTGCCAGGCCGCCACTCAAAGGCACAGCGGCTTGCCACGGCCCGAACTTCAAGCCATCGCTTAACAACGTCAGGCGGAGAAACTTCATGCGGTGCAGCGCATTGATGATTGCCATGACGTGCGGTTTGCTCCTGCAAACGGCGCGTGCGGACGAACCTTCGCTGGTCGTCCGCTGGGACTTTGGTTCAGAAGAAACCTCGCGGCTGGAGCCGGTAGGCGGCGTCCATCGCGACGTACCCGGCCCGCGGCCCCCGCTGTACCCTGACTTCGAGGTCGATAACACGGCCGTCAAGCTCGATGGCCAGGGTGCCCGCCTGGTGCTTGCCGACCCGGGCGAGCAGAGCCCGTTCGACTTCACCAACGGCGATGCGATCACGCTGGAAGCCTGGGTGCAGGTCGACAGCCTCCGTACCGGCGAGAACGTGTACATCGTGGGCAAGGGCCGCACCAACGCTCCGGGCTTTGCCCGTGATAACCAGAACTGGGCCTTGCGGCTCCGCGAGCAGCGTGGCAAAGCCTGCGTGAGCTTCCTCTTTGCGACCAAGCGTGAAAAAGGCGACGCCGCCGACGCGCACTGGCACCGCTGGACCACCAACGACGGGTTCACGCCCGGCCGCGGTTGGCACCACGTTGCCGTGTCGTACCAGTTCGGCAAGCCGGAAAGCATTCGCGCCTGGATCGACGGCAAGCCGCAACCCGGCAAGTGGGACATGGGCGGCCCCACCAACAAGCCGCCGATCGTCGATAACGACGCCATCTGGATCGGTTCGTCGATGGGTGGCTCGTCGGGCAACAGCTTCCGCGGCACGCTCGACGCCATCGCCATCCACCGCCAGGTGTTCGGCGACGACGTGATGGCCAAGCGATTCCGCCGCGTGGGCGAGGAACCCCAGCCCAAGCCGCAGCCGGAAGTCATGCCGCTGCTGGGCGAGCTGCCCAAGGGCCGCGTGGTGGCCTACCTGCACCAGAACATGCCGGAGCACACCCGCTGGTTGAACGACGACGAAAAGCTGCCTGAACCGTCGCTCACCTGGGAAACCGACTGGTTCCTGCTGGATCGGTTGCCGGTCCGCTACGACAACTGGGGCATCCGCGACGGCTGGCAGGCCCCCGTCCTGCTGCGGTTGGCCGCCGACGTGAAGTTGGAGCCGGGCGTGCGCCAGTTCCTGCTGCGGGCACGTGGTCTGGGCCGGCTGTGGGTCGACGGCAAGTTGGTTGCCCGGACCAAGCCTCTGACCAGCTCGCCCAACGGCGAAGAATCGATCACGCCCGTGGCTGAACCGCCGCTGCCGGGCATGCGCCGCGCCGAGCACCGCCAGCAGGAAGTGTGGGGCGAGGCCGAGATCACCGGTAGCGGCCCTACCCGCGTGGTGCTGGAACTGATCATCGGCGGTAAGCGGTTCCGTCCGGACCCGGGCGAAACCCTGCTGGCCGTGAAAACGCCTGACGGCAAGCTGCTCGAACTGCTGACTCCGGCCGACGGCACGCACCCGCACACCCCGTTGACCGACGAAGCGGTGACGGCCGCGCTGGCCGAGCAGGAGATCCAGCTTGACGCGCTGGAAACGCAACTTCGCCGCGAAGCCGCGGCCAGCCAGGCCGCCTTCTGGCACCATCGTCACGACGCTGCCCGCGCCTGGGCCAAGCAGCATCCCGCTCCGGCCGTGCCGGGCGATGCGTCGCACCCGATCGACGCGTTCCTGGCCGCCAAGGTGAAGCGGGCCCTGGCCGAATCGGCCAAGTCCTCGCTGGACGAGGCCCAGCACTTCCACACCAAGGTGCTGCCGATCCTGCGAGACCAGTGCTTCCGCTGCCACGGCGATAAGGAAAACGGCGGCCTGCGGCTCAACACCCGCGAAGCCGCGATTGCCGGCGGCGACTCGGGCCTGGCCGCCATCGAGCCGGGCAAGCCCGACGACAGCGAAATGATCCGCCGTCTGCTGTCGGACGATCCCGATGACCGGATGCCGCCCGGCGGCGCGCCGCTGCCGGCCGATCAGATCGCCATTCTCACCGAGTGGGTGAAGGCCGGCGTCCCCTGGCCTGCCCCGCCGGTCACGCCTGAGGACGTGAAGGCGCCTCCGGTGCTGGACGATGCCGCGTTCCTGCGGCGCGTCACCCTCGACACCATCGGCCTGCCGCCGACCGAGCAGGAGCTGCGCGACTTCCTCGCCGATACCTCGCCCGACAAGCGGCAGCGCGCGATCGATCGCCTGCTGGCCGACGAGCGCTGGGCCGATCACTGGACCAGCTACTGGCAGGACGTGCTGGCCGAGAACCCGACGCTGATCAATGCCAGCTTGAACACGACCGGCCCGTTCCGCTGGTTCCTCTACGATTCGCTCCGCGACAACAAACCGATCGACCGGATGGTCACCGAGCTGATCCTGCTGCGGGGCGGCGCCCACGACGGCGGCAGCGCCGGCTTTGGCCTGGCGGGCGACAACGATGCCCCGCTGGCGGCCAAGGGCCAGATCGTGGCCAGCGCCTTCCTCGGTCTGGAACTCCAGTGCGCCCGCTGCCACGATTCGCCGTACCACAGCACCAAGCAGCAGGACCTGTACGCACTGGCGGCCATGTTCGCCCGCAAGCCGGTCACGGTGCCGGCCAGCAGCCGTGTGCCCAAGGCGTTCTTCGAAAGCAAGGCCCGCGAGCCGCTGATCAAGGTTTCGCTCAACCCCGACGAAGCGATCCAACCCAAGTGGCCGTTCGCGGAGCTGCTCGGCCTTGATGAAAGCGACGTGCCCGACGACCTGCTGCAGAATCCCAAGGACACGCGCGAGAAGCTGGCGGCCCTGGTCACGGCGCCGCAGAATGAGCGGTTTGCTCAGGTGGTCGTCAACCGCATCTGGCAACGCCTGATGGGTGCCGGCCTGGTTGAACCGGCCGACGACTGGGAAGGACATTCGCCAAGCCATCCGGAGCTGCTCCAGTGGCTGGCGCACGAACTGGTCACCCACGATTACGACCTGAAGCACGTCACCCGGCTGATTCTGACCTCGGAGACGTACCAGCGTGCTCCGGTGATCGGCAACCGCGCGGCGACGCCCGACCTGCGGTTCTTCATCGGGCCGGAACGCCGCCGGCTAACGGCCGAGCAGATCGTCGATTCGCTCCATGCCGCCGCCGGGCGTGCCATGGACATCGAGGAACTGACGTTCGATCCCGATGGTCGCCGTTCGGTGAGCAACCGTCTGACGCTGGGCGTGCCGCGCCGCTCGTGGATGCTGGCGAACCTGGCCAACGAGCGCGACCGTCCCAGTCTGAACTTGCCCAAGGCCCGCGCCATTGCCGATATTCTTCTGGCCTTTGGCTGGAGCGGTGCTCGGCAAAACCCGCGCACCTTGCGTGAAACCGACCCGAACGTGCTCCAGCCGGGCGTGATGCAGAACAGCATCGCTTCGGTGTGGCTGACCCGGGCGTCCAAGGACACCGAACTGGCCCAGATGGCGGTCGACGCCAAGTCGCCGGAAGAACTGGTGGACCGGATCTACCTGCGTTACCTGAGCCGCTTCCCCACGCAGAGCGAACGGGCCATGCTGGCCGAGACGCTTGCCGAGGGCTTCAACGAACGGCTCGTGCCCGCCGATCAGATCCGCCAGCCGGAGGAACTGCCGCCGCTGCCCCGGATCACGTGGTCCAACCACTTGAGCCCCGAATCCAACGCGATTGCGCTCAAGCTCGAAGAACAGGCACGCAAGGGTCCGCCGGCTGATCCGCGGCTCCGCGATGCCTGGCGCGAGGTCTACGAGGACGTCGTCTGGAGCGTCGCGAACCTCGGCGAGTTTGTCTGGATGCCGTAGTTCTGACTTGCTCGACTGTTAACAACTTCTGAACGGTTCAGATCATTCTGTCCCTATAGCCGCGAGTGATCTTTTATGCATCGACGACACTTTCTTCAGGCCACGGGTGCAGCCGCGTTGGCTGCCTCCATGCCGAGACTTGCCGCCGCCGCACCTGCCGCTGCCCCCATTCGCGGCCGGGCTGAACACGTGATTTCCATCTGGTTGGGCGGTGGCATGGGCCAGATCGATACGTTCGATCCCAAGCGCCGCGGGGACCCGCAGAAGAAGCTCGCCGGCTCGTACTACGACGCCATCGATACCGCGGTGCCCGGCGTGCAGGTGTGCGAACACCTCAAGCAGCTTGCCCCGCTGATGGATCGCGTGACGGCTGTGCGCACGGTCCATCACAACGTGATTGACGAGCACGCCGCGGCGACCAACCGCATGCACACCGGCCGGCCCATCAGCGGCACGGTGGTATATCCGTCGCTGGGTTCAATCATCGCGCACGAACGCGGAGCCGCGGCCGACGGCGCCCCGCCGTACGTGCTGATCGGTTATCCCAACGTGAGCCGTGGCCCCGGCTTCCTGGGAGCCCGGGCCGGCTACGTGTACCTGACCGATACCGGACAAGGCCCTGCCGGCCTGTCGCGTCCCGACGGCATCTCGGTAACGCGGCAACCCCGCCGCCAGGAACTGCTCGCTCGGCTGCGCAAGCTCCAGCCCGAGAATGAGCAGGCGTTGCTCCGCGACTACGACCAGGCGATCGAGCAATGCCTGGAGCTGAGCGGTCCGAACTTCGCCCGCAGCTTCAACCTGGACAGCGAGCCGGCCGACCTGCGTAACCGCTACGGCGGCGAGTTCGGCCAGCGCTGCCTGCTGTCGCGGCGGCTGATCGAACGCGGCGTGCGGTTCATCGAGGTTTCGCACAACCTCAACTTCCTCAACGGCGCCGGCTGGGATGTTCACAACACGGGCATCCTGCAGCAGCACGCCCTGATCCAGGAGCTGGATACCGCCGTCTCGGCGCTCATCCTCGACCTGGAGGAGAAGAAGCTGCTGGACAAGACCCTGATCGTGATCACCACCGAGTTTGGCCGCCCGCCCGAGTTCGACAGCGGCGGCGGCCGCGGTCACCAGGGCACGGCCTTCACCTGCGTGCTGGCCGGTGGCGGCCTCAAGCACTGCGGCGCCTACGGCGAGACCGACGAACTGTCCAAGAAGATCGTGTCCAACCCGGTGAGCGTGCCGGACTTCTTCGCCACGATCCATGCCGCCGTGGGCGTGGATTACTCGAAGAACCTGTACGACGGCGACCGCCCGGTGCCGATCACCGACATGGGTCAGCCGATCAAGGCCCTGTTCGGCTAAACGGGTTGGCTGGGGGGGACGCCTCCGGCGCGCCCCCCGGCAGGCCAGAGTGCCGAAAATTGCCCCCGCGAGGTTCAGGTCTCGCGTTAGAAAATCGTCCTGACTATCAAGCCGCGTGCGGTTCCTGGGAGCCGCACGCGGTTTTTTGTTGGCCTGGGCCTGCCATTCTGATCGCCCAACTGGTAGGCAGATCGCACACAACCGCCCCATTTATCTAGATTTACGAATTTACATCAAACACGCTTTATGCTTGGCTGCAGCCTGTCTGCCCCCAAAATATACTGCCCCCTATACTACCTCTCGCACGCTCCCCGCCGAAACTATCTCACCTGGGTCTCTAGTGTAGAACTTGCGAGCGGATCAATCCGATTTCGCCGCCGCGGACTGTCTTTACATTCGACAGGAGCACCTATGCCATCCAGTGACTCCATGCTTCGAAAGCGTGTCGCCCTCCCATGTCAGCCCGCGGGTCAATGGGACGTGCTTGACCAGTCCTGTTGAAGTGTTCGTGTCTGCCGCTCGGGAGCGACGTATCGCTTAGCCTTCCCTACCACTGTCTCTTGCGGCGCAGGGCCAGTCATTCCCCATTGTCCCACCTTGGGAATACGGCTGGCATGGCGTGTCAATGCCCGGGGAACGGCGATCGATAGTGCACGCCGGCGCGATGGTGGATCGCGGTAGAGAACACACGAGCGTAAGAGGCTGTCCAAAAAGCGGTCTTGGATGAATGCCGGTTGAGTGGTTAAA
>CALBRZ010000002.1 GCA_937927735.1 uncultured Planctomycetales bacterium | reverse complement strand
TTTAACCACTCAACCGGCATTCATCCAAGACCGCTTTTTGGACAGCCTCTTACAACAAACCCAAATGCAGACGGGTATTACAATTTTCTCATAATCGCTGGAAAGCGTTTGTGCCGATTGGTAGATTGAGATCCGTTGCCGGGAAACCTGCCCCTTCCTGGCAACCTCACGGCCCGCCAGGCCTCTGCCCCGCTTGGCGGGCTCTTTTTTTTCAATACCGCTATCCACGCGGCTAATACTTTGTAGCTGCGACGCGGTATTGATAATCCGCCGGCGTGAGTATTGATAAAACGCGCGCGCGTATTGACGCTCTGACGGCCAACATCAGGCAGCCGGCTGCTCCCCACCCGGATGTTCGATCACCAGTCGGCACGCCGTCAATGCCTGGCCACGACCTTCTGGGGTGATGCCCGCGCCGCGCGATGCATACGGTACCGCCCTCGCTACCACGGGAGCGGCCTATGGCGCTGCACCAGCGCTGCTTAGCGGGCAACGTGCCAAACGCGGTTGGCAGCGAGGCTTCTCACGGATCAGCCCGCCTCCCGCGCAGCATTCTTTGGGTTCCCCCGGCGCCTCACTTAGGGTAACCCCGCAAGTCGGGTGAATGCCCAGTTGGTGTAACCCATTCATTTTGTCGCACTTGGGTCGAACGCATGCAGCGTTTCTTTTGCATGCCAACTTCTGAGCCACTAGAATGTCGCCCACGATCGCTGCGCCCCTGCCCGGTAGGGTGACCGTTTTGTTCCTCGTTCCCAAGTTTGCCTTATGTCTGTGACCAAGAACGATCGCGCAGCGAAGCCGGAGTACCATCCGGTATTCCTGCATGGACGCCGCGAGATGGTGTTCATTGTGCTGGTGTACCTCGGCGCGCTGCTGTGGACCGTGCCCTATTGCTATCTCTACGGCTACCCCAATCAGGCCGAGGATTTCGGCCCGGACAAGCTGGAGACGGTGCTGGGCCTGCCCTCGTGGGTGTTCTGGGGCGTGGTCGTGCCCTGGATCGCGGCCAACGTCGTCACGACCTTCTTTTGCTTCTTTTTTATGAAGGACGATGACCTGGGCCCGCCCCATGAAGGCGCCGACCTCGCGGAAGAGATCGCCGAAATGCAAGCACGTGAGGAGCAGGGCCGATGAGTGAATCCGTCTTGCTTTTCCCCTCGCTGGTACCGCTGTTCGCGCAAACCACCTCCAACGCCGCGCTGTATACGTTCGTCCTGTACACCGCGGCCGTGTTTGTCGTCGCCGGCTTCTCCAACAAGCTGCTGCAAAGCCGCAGCTTTGTCAGCGAGTACTTCCTGGGCAGCCGAGGGCTGGGCATGTGGGCCTTTGCCCTGACGTTCGCCGCCACCAGTGCCTCGGGCGGCAGCTTCACCGGCTTTCCGTCGCTGGTCTACACCTACGGCTGGATCGTGGCGCTGTGGATCGCCAGTTACATGGTGGTGCCGATCTGCGCCATGGGCCTGTTGGGCAAACGGCTCAATCACGTTGCCCGCATCTCCGGCTCCATCACCGTGCCCGACGTCGCCCGCGACCGGTTCCACAGTCCCGGGCTGGGCGTGTTGTCGATGTCGTTGATCATCTTCTTCATGACGGTCAACCTGGTGGCGCAGTTCAAAGCCGGGGCGGTGATTCTGCAGTCGCTGCTGCGCGATGTGGAGATCTTCCAGTCGCTGGCGACCATCCCGCTGTTTGAAGGCGTCAATTCGCAGTACCTGGTCTGCCTGCTGCTGTTTGCCGTCTCGGTGATTGTGTACACCACGTACGGCGGTTTTCACGCCGTGGTGTGGACCGACGTGCTGCAAGGCTTTGTGATGGTCGCCGGCGTGCTGATCATGCTCCCGCTGGCCATCTCGCAAGCCGGTGGGCTCGAGTCCGCCTCGCGTCAACTGGCCGAGATGACGCCACCGCGCACCGGCACCATCAAGGTGGCGCTGACCGAGCCCGCCAAGAATGCCATGGTGATCCCGGCCGGTACGTGGCTGGTGATGCCATCGGATCGTTACCTGGATGAGTTCCAGCAGTGGAAAGGCCCGGAACAACAGCGTCTGGCCCAGGCCCTGCAACGGGGCGAACTCACGCAAGGACAATACCAGCGGCTGGAGCAGGCCCTCGAAAAGCGCGATGACGAAATCAAGCAAGGCCCGCCCTACCGGCTGTTCCGCGTGGTCCACCAGTCAGTGATCGCGCAGGGCCAGACGGCGCCGCGAGCCCGCAACGGCGAAGGCCAACTGATCGAGGCGGCCATCGACGCCGTGGAGTTGACCACGCCCGCGCAGATTGTCGATCAGCTTGAAAAGCAGCGCGATCACGCGCTGCGGGCAGCCCAGGCTCAATTGGTCGATGTCGACAACGACCTGGCTGCCCTGGATTCCTCGGCCAATGAGCAGCGGGAACAACTGCTGCGCCGCAAAGAACACCTCAACGAGCGGATCGCGGCACTGGAGTCAAAGGAGCGGTTTCACGAGAACCCGCTGTTGCTGAACTACCCGTTCGTGGTCAGCCAGCCGCAAATGCGCGATTACGTTACGGGCGCCCACGAGAAGGGGCACTACGTCAGCGGGCCCGGCCCGCACAGCACCGAGGTGCTGGGCTTTCTGCCGCTCAGCCTGGCGGTGTCGTTCTTCTTCATGTGGGCGATTTCCGGCGCCGGCCAGCCGGCGAGCATGGTTCGGCTGATGGCGTTCAAGAACTCGATCACGCTGCGGCGGTCGATCTTCACCGTGGCGATCTATTACAGCCTGATTTACTTCCCGCTGGTGGTGATCTTCGTTTGTGCCCGGGTGCTGCTGCCCGGCATGGAAGGCAGCGCCGACCAGATCATGCCCGATGCGGCCGTGTTCCTCACGCACCAGATCGGTCACGGCTGGCTGGCTGGCATTCTGCTGGCGGCCCCGTTCGCGGCGGTGATGTCCACGGTGGACAGCTTCCTGCTGCTGACCTCGTCGGCCCTGGTGCGCGACGTCTACCAGCGGAACATCAATCCCAATGCTTCGGAGAAAACCATCAAGCGGCTGAGCTACCTGGCCACGCTGCTGGTGGGCACCGGGGCCGCCGTGGGCGCGATCAATCCGCCGGAGTTCTTGCAGAACATCATCGTATACTGCGGTAGCGGCGTGGCAGCCTGCTTCCTCGGCCCGATCTTCTTTGCCATCTACTGGCCGCGGACGACCAAGCAGGGCGCCATCCTGGGCATGCTGGCAGGCTTTGGTACCCACCTGGCCATGTATGTTCTCGGCTACTTCATCAACGGCTCGCTCTCGCGGCCGATCTGGCTGCTGGGCTTCGACCCGGTGCTGGTGGGGCTGGCCGCTTCGTTCCTGACGGTGTGGGTCGTGAGCCTGATCACGCCCAAGCCGCCTGAAGAACTGGTCCGCAAGTACTTCTACAAGAACGATGACAATCCGGCGGCGGCCCAAACCTAGGTCGCCGGCCGTATTGATAAAACGCGCGTCATAACGGCGCAACCCATCAAAATAGCCGCGTTAGCCGTTCGCTAACGCGGCTATTTTTGTGATGTGCTTGCGATCCCGCCGAATCTATATAGCCCGGCGAGTATTGATTCATGCGAACGGCAGAACTTGGACTTCCTCGCCGGCCTCGTAAGCACGCGTGCCGGCGGGGAAGTAGATCAGTCCTTGCGCGGTCGCTAGCGCCCGCAAGTCGGCCGAACCTTGCCAGCGAACCGGCTGGGCAGTGAGCGTTTCGCCATCGTCGCTCAAAGCGGCCGGGTGCCAGGTGGGCCGGTCGCCCTTCTGCTGGAAGGCTTGCGCCAGTCTGGCCCGCCGCAGCGGCGGAGCGGTCGCCTCTGAACCGGCCAGCCGCAGCAACGCCAGCCGCACAAACAGGTGGAAGCAGACGAAGCTGCTCACGGGGTTACCAGGCAAACCAAACACCAGGGTGCCCCGCTCAGGATGCACGCCAAACCAGAGCGGCTTGCCGGGCCGCAGCAGCACCTTGTGGAAGATGGCCTGCACGCCGCACCGCTCAAGCGTTTGCGGAATCAGATCCATCTTGCCTGCGGATACGCCGCCCGAGAGCACCAGGGCGTCGCTTTCCAAACCCTGGGAAATGCGGCGATAAAGTTCCTCGGGATCGTCCCGGGCGATGCCCAGGTCGCGCGTTTCGGCCCCGGCGGAAGCGGCCATCGCCAACAGCATCGGGCCGTTGCTGTTGCGAATCTGCCCCGGACCAGGCTTGGTGCCCGCGGGCACCAGCTCGTTACCGGTCGAAAGCACCGCCACGTGCGGCCGCGGATAAACCTGCACGCGGTCGCGGCCCACTTCGGCCAGCAGCCCCACATCGCCCGGCCGCAGCAAATGGCCGGGGCTGAGCACTTCTTCGCCCCGCCGCATGCACACGCCGGTGCGAAGGATGTTCTGCTCGGGCCTGACCGGGCCGGGGCACGTCAGCCGGACACGCGGCGGATCGCCGCCCAGCAGCTCGCTTTCTTCGATCATCACCACGGCGTCGGCCCCCTCAGGCAGCGGGGCGCCGGTCATGATACGGGCGGCATCGCCGGGCATCAGGGCCCGGTGCGGGACGTCGCCGGCAGTCACCTCGTCGACCACACGCAACTCGGCCGAGCCGGTCGCCAGGTCGGCGCTGCGGACCGCGTAACCGTCCATCAGGCTTTTGTCGTAAGGGGGCGAGTCGACATCGCTCACAATTGTCTCCGCCAGCCGCAGCCCCAAGCAGCGAGCCAGGGCACACACCTGGGGGGCCAACGGACGAGTGTGCTGAACCACCAGAGCCAGGGCTTCTTCAACCGTCAACATGGCTACCGCACAGCGTGATGGAAGGGGGGAATGGGACACGCCCCCCGCGAGCAAGAACGGCCGCCATCTTAACACGCCGAGCGGTGAGGGTCAGCCGGGGGCGGTATCGCCACGGCCGGCGATCCTCCCCGCATCGCGGCAGGGTGTAGCTAGACGGTTTCCCCCCTGCGTTCGATAATGGACCCTCACGCGAACGCCGCAGCAACCGCCGGTGTCGTTACTCGTGTGCCACGCACTCGGGTGTCACGGCCCCGGTGCGCTGTGCGGTGGTGGTCCATGGGTGCCACGGCTCTGCGAGCCGTGCCCGCTGCGCCCGGCCCGCGGCGATCCAGCGCTAAACTCACCCCCAACGGTCCGCAGCGCGGGCCCTACTTTAAAGCACGTACCCATTGGCGGTCCGCACAGCGGACCCGAAAGATGGTCCGCAACGAGAACAACGGATGATTGCGATTGTCGATTACGGGATGGGAAACCTTCGCAGCGTGGAAAAGGCGTTTGCGAAGGTCGGCCATCAGGCCACCATCACCAACGAGCCGGAACAGCTCGACGCCGCCTCCAAGATCGTGCTGCCGGGCGTGGGCGCTTTTGCCGATGCCATTGCCGAGTTGCACCGCCGCAACCTGGTGGAGCCGCTGAAGCGGGCCGTCGAACAGGGTAAACCGTTCCTGGGCATCTGCCTGGGACTGCAACTGCTGTTCGATGTCAGCTACGAAGACGGCGAACACCAGGGGCTGGGTATCGTGCCCGGCAAGGTCGTGCGGTTTGAAACCAGCGACCTGAAGGTGCCGCACATGGGCTGGAACCAGCTTCAGATTCGTCGGCCCTCGCCGGTGCTCAATGGCCTGGCCGCCGGCACCCACGTTTACTTCGTCCACTCGTACTATGTGGTGCCCGAGGACGAAAGCGTGGTCGCTACCATCACCGAGTACGGCGTGCCGTTCACGTCGTCGATCTGGCGCGACAACCTCTTTGCCACGCAGTTCCATCCCGAAAAAAGCCAGGCCGATGGCCTGCGCATCCTGGCCAACTTTGCCGCGCTGTAAGCGCCGCCTGGGCGGTGACCCGGCCGGCGGCTACCATAGGTCGCTGTGATCGGTTGATGGTTTCCCGCCTTTTTCCGACCGGCAAGTTATGGCCAAACGCAACATCCCCGGCATCCGAGCCATCGTCACGGGCGTTTCCAGCGGCATCGGCCGCGAACTGGTGTTGCAGCTTGTGCAGCAGGGAGCCCACGTGGTGGGCATCGCCCGGCGCGTGGATCGGCTGGAAGCCTTGGCTCAAGCCTGCGCGTCGATGCCGGGCACGTTCCACTACGTGGCGGGCGACGTGACCGATCAGGCCGTCCGAGCGGCGGCATTGGCCAAAGCCAAGGAGGCGTTCGGCGGGCTCGACCTGTTGATCAACAACGCCGGCATCGGGGCGATGGGCCCCTTTGCCACAGCCGACCCGGCCAGGCTGCGGCGGTTGTTCGAAGTCAACTTCTTCGCGCCGGTGGAGTTCATTCGCGAGGCGCTGCCGGAACTGAAAGCCGGTCAGCAACCGATGGTGGTTAACGTGGCTTCTACGCTGGGCCACGTGGGGCTGCCCAAGCTGTCGGAATACAGCGCCAGCAAGTTTGCCCTGCGTGGGTTCAGCGATGCGTTCCGGGCCGAGCAGGCTCACGAGGGCGGCGTCGACGTGCTGGTGGTCAGCCCAGCCACCACGGCCACGGAGATCTTCGACGTGATGATCGAAGCCAAGGGCGACACGCCCTGGCGGCAGCGCAAACCGCCATCGGCGGCCACGGTCGCCAGCCGGATCATCAAGGCGATCCGCAAAAACAAGAAAGAAATCTTCGCCAGCTTCACAGCCTGGTTCATCACCTGGAGCAACCGCAACTACCCGTGGCTGATCCGCTGGATTCTTGCCCGGCGGCAGTGACCACTCGTGCTGGCTCAGAGGAACACGGCCAAGGTGTCCCCCCATCTGTGCGAACGCCTGCTGCAGGTGGTCCGGCCCGGTGGCGCCCCCCGCCCAATCGCGCTAACCGGACCTTGGCGGTTGCTGGCAAATTCCGTGGCGCGTAGCGCCGATGGATGACCTATACGTTGGAAAGCCGCCGCTCCGTCTCGTCACATATGGTCCAGCCTGCCGGCGGCACAACCGCGACGAAATGCCATGTTGGATCCGGCCATCGGTCAAGTGATCGCAGCGCAGCAGGCGGCATTTGCCAGCCAGCTTTCGACGGCGCTACTGCGCAAGCAGCTCGACGTGGTCGAAGCCCAAGGCGAGGCCGTCCATCAACTGCTGGAATCGGCGGCCCGGCTCAGCCACGAAGTTGGCAAAGGCGGCCTACTCGATCTGCAAGCCTAAGCGTCGCCCACGCGGCCGGTGCAAACCGCGCGAGCAGCAGTCCCCTACCCCACGCTCACTGCCAGAGCATCAGCCCGAAGCCTTCAGGCCGCGGCGTTGGAGCGGCCGGCTGCGTCCAGCTTTGGAAGCCTACCCCGGGCACAATCCGCTGCACGCCCAGCGACCAGGCCGTGCCAGGTGAAGGCGTTTGCGGCGTCAGCTCTTTCAGTGGGATCGCCGCTTCTACGGTCCAACTGGCCTCGTTCTTCTCGACGGCGATGTACCACGAGGGGTCCCAAGCCTTGCTGCCCCAACAGGCATCGTTCGGCCAGCCGCGATGGTCGATCGCCAGGTGATAATAGCTGGCCGCGTCGCGATCGATGTCGATGAAGAACTCCACCCGGTCGTGACGGCTCAGGTCACCATCGCGTGGGCGAGGCGTGGCGGCATCGGCATAGTCCACGCCCGGTGCCTTGCGACACGTGGCGGCCAGATACAAGAACTCGTCGTCGTAGGCCACGTAGGCCACCGCGCCCCATTCACCATCGTCGCGGGCCGGGCTTGCCAGTTCGATGGGCCGAGCAGCCAGCCAGACCTCGTCGTCGAGCTTGCCATCCAGATACGGTTTGCTCGCGGCAGCCGCGCACGGAACCGCCGGCTTGGGCGGCTGGCGTTCGGGTCCCGCGGCAGCAAGACCTGCCTGTTCCGCCAGCCAACGTTCGGCGGCCGCGCAGCGCCACCAGCTATCACGGGGCCGCGTGCTCATCAACAGTTGGAAGTAGTGCTGCGCCGCATCCGCCTTACCCTCCCGGGCAAGCGCCATCGCCAGCGGCAGCCGTAAGCTCGGCTCGGCATACAGCGTGGGGTAACGACGCTCCAACAGGCTCGCCAGTTCGACCAGTTGGCCCAGCCGAGGGCTAGCGGCCGCCACCGGGTTGATCGGCGCTTCGGCCGTCGCGCGGATCACCTGCGCGGCCTCGGGCGACGTGACCTGACCGGGAACGACGGTCCCCTGGCCATGTTCGATGGTGATTTGTCCTTGGCCCTGGCCGAGGACGATTTGCCCTTCGCGTTTCTCGACGAGCAGCCCACCTTCGCCCTCGGCAACGGCCGGCTGCACGCCCGGCGCAAGAATCATTTGTCCGCCGGCGGTTTCGATGCCCGCGGCGGGCGTTTCGCTTGCCATCCAGTGCGCGACTTCGTGGCTGGAGTAGTAATGTGTGAGCCACGCCAAGGCCGCCGGCACCGTCGCATGGTTGGCATGCGTGCGGACCAGGGTCTGGTACACCTCGGCGGCTTCGGCCCAGCGCCCCGCCGCGCGATGCTGCTGGGCCAACGTGAACAGCAATTGGCCTTTGGCGTGCGGCGACAGATCGGCCGTCAGATGACTCCAGCCCGAGAGCAGGCTCGCCCGCTGCTGCGGATTGGCTTCCGCGCGGCGGATGATGTTGCGCACGTTCTGGTACTGCTGCACGTAGCGGAGGCGATCGGTGTTGCCGGCCGCTTCGTCGAGGGTGCGCCGCGCGTCGCTGCCGGGCTGAAGCATCACGCCGGCCATCAGATCGCGTCGGGCAGCATCCGAGGGCAGTTGGCTATGCGAAAGCCGGAAGCCCCACGAGTTCGGCACATCGGTCGGTTCGTTCAACAAGGCCCGAGCCTGCTCGCCCATGCCGATGAGCGATTGCGCCAATCGCGGCACGATCTGCGAGGTGGCCACGGTGAAATCGCCCGATTGCCCCGGCGGCAACGCCCCGACCACCTTTTTGACCTCGTGCGGCTTGAGGCCCGCTCCTTCGATCTGCTGCGGGAACTGTTCGGGATTGGCCGCCAGGTCGACCGCCCGCACCACAACCTGGCTCAAGATGTGATCCAACGGATCGGCGCCTGCCGGCGTGGCGGCATGGGTGACAATGACCTCGGGTTTCCACAGGCGAATCTGCCGCACCAGGTGTTCTTCGAGCCGCGTTAAGCCTTGCCGCTGGTGCAGGCGATCCCAAACCTGAATGATCTGTTCCGGCCCGGTGGTGATCTGCTCGGGCGGCAGCGGGAACTGCCAGGCGATGCTCGCGCCACTGGCTCCCACGGCCAGGCTGGCTTGATGCAGCCGGTAGGGAAGCTGCGCGGTTACCGTATCGCCCACGGTCGGGCTGCCGATCACATGGATATGGCTCAAGTAGCCTTCGCCGGCGGCGGCCTGGGCAAACAGTTCCCAGCCAATGCCGCGTTGATCGCTCAATAGCGCCAACACGGCCAGCCGCGCGCCGCCACTTCGCTGCCGCCGCCAGGTGCGGCCGCCATCGTTGGTTGCCAGGATCGTTCCCAACGCCCCGCAGGCAAAACCGTGCTGGGCGTCGACAAACCGCACGTCGTGCAGCGGCAGGCTTTGCCCGGTGTCGAGCCATTGCCAGGTACGGCCCGCATCGGGCGTGTACAGGATGCGCGAGCCGGGGCTGCCGGCGATCCAGCAGTGCTGGCCCACGGCCGTCACACTTTCGAAATCAAATTGCTGATACGCCGCAGGCGGAAGCGGCGAAGCTGGAAGCTGCCACGTGCGCCCTTGATCGGCGCTGGTCAGCACCAGCCCTCCGCTGCCGACCAGCCAGCCGGGACCGGCGGCTTGCAGCTTGATCGCTTTGACATGCCGCGGGCCAACCGTCGGAAAGCTGGCCGGCTCCAAGGCCCGGCGTCGCACCGCGGCCATCGTGGCACGTTGCCCGGCCACCGCGCCATTGAAGGCATCGACAAAATCGGCCGCTTCCCAGCTTTGGACCGCAGCCGACGCAAGCGGAATCCAGGTCCGCCCACTGTCATCGGTCGCGAACACGGCAGAAGGGTACAAGCCCGAGGGCTGCCCCCAGGCAAAGCCGCGTACGCCATCGATCATCTTGATCGAACGCAGGGCGGGCAGCACGGCCTGTTCGATTTCGGTCCAGGTGTTGCCGCCGTCGTTGGTAAAGAGAATGACGCCGCGCGAAGTATGCGTGTAAGGATCGAACCAGCCGCCAACGGCCCAGCCATGTCGGGCATCAAGAAAATCGACGCCCGTCAAAGGGCACGCCACGGGCGAACGCTGCGGTACCCAGGTGTTGCCGCCATCGTTTGTGTGCCAGATCGTGCCGCGATCGCCGACGGCCCAGCCATGCTGCTGATCGACAAAATCGATCGCCCACAGCGTGGCGTCCTGCGCCATCGCCCGGCTCACCAGCGGTTCCATGGCCACAGCCTTCGTGGGCATGAAGGCGGCACTGCCAACCAGGACCAGGCTCAGCACCAACCAGGCCCAGGCCAAGCAAGAGCCGCAGCGAACCGCGATGTCACCAGCGGCCGCGTTGGCCGTGGCGGTGATCGGCTGTACGCCCAGCGGACCGATTGGTCCGTATCGATGCCTGCCAAGGTTGGGCATCCTTGCCGCTCCTTGAGGATGGATGATGATTTCGCGGTCTCGGGCGGCAGCGGTAGCGCGCAGCGCCGCCCCCCTGGTATGCGGTCGGCATTGTAAGCGATCACCGCAGCTTGACCTAGGGCGATTGGGCCACGGGAATCCCGATCACCCTCAGGTAGTGATAGCACTGGCCGCCCCGGACCGCGCGCCACGCCGTTTACCGCCCCGGTGGCATAAACCGGCGTTGACTGCAACTCGTCATTGCGGCTAACGTCCCCATTTTGTACGAAGCAACCCGCACCCTCATTCGCACGAGGCCAGGAGAATCGACATGGATGTCGCAAGGGGGGCCCACTCGCCGGACGTGCCAGTGCCGAGCGATACCAGTCGCGCTCAGGCAGCCCGGCTGTCGCATGACCGCGGCACCGTCTTTGCGCTGACGCTCGGTTTGGCACTGATTTGCCTGGTGGTCAAAATCGCCCTGCTGCCGTTCCCGGTCGAAACCGTGGGCGAATTCGTTCGCTGGCTGCTGCGGTTGGCCATCGTGTATGCGGCCGACGCCTGCTTTGTGTTCGGCCTGGGTCTGATCTGCTGGATCTTCACCGGGGTGGCCGCCGCCAATCGCTGGACGGCCATGTTGTGGCGTTTCGCGCTGCTGGCGATCTATCTGCTGGCGGGCGTGTATGCCGTGGCCAGCCACCGGGTGTTTCAAGTGACCTCGGAGATGATCACGTACCGCCTGCTGGCCTTCCTGGGCCACATGGACGTGATGGCCTCGTCGCTGTGGTCGTACGTCAACGGTAACGTGATCCGCGGCATGATCCTGGTGCCGATCGTGCTGCTGTTGGGCTTCTTTGTCGGCAACGAGCTGCGCTGGGTGCGCCGCGTCGGTGCCGTATCGGCCAGGTCGATCGCGCTGGCCACGGTGCTGGTACTGTTCTACGGTGGCGTGTGCAAGGCGTACGTGCATTACACCTGGACCGACGAAGAACGCTGGGAACGGCGGATCTCGGTCAACCCACACGCCACGTTCCTGTACTCATGGGTCCGCGAACTGGTGGTGGATGACTCGCTGCCGTCGCTGTTGGCGATGGAAGACGCCGACGACAGCGATATCGTGGCCCGCCGCACCGAAAACGAGGACGAGGTGGCGCCTTTGCTGCCGCCCAACGTCACACCGCCCAAGAACGTGCTGCTGATCGTGATGGAATCGGTGTCGGCCGAGTACCTGGGCCTGTACGGCTCTCATTACGACACCACGCCCCAGTTGGAGCGTTACCTGGCCGAGAATCGCAGCGGCATTGTGTTCGACAACTTCTACATCCAATGCCCTTATAGCTGCAAAAGCCTGGTGGCGATCACCACGGGCGTGTATCCGCGTCCCGACTGGGGTCTGATCGTGCGCGACAACCCCAACTTCCGCGTGCCGCTGCTGAGCGAGTGGCTGGCCGACCGGGCCGGATACCGGTCTTGCTACCTGCACGCCGGCTACTGGAGCTGGAAGCACCGCGACGGTTATTTCGGCCGCCGTCCGGACAGCACGCTGATCGACGCCGAAACGCTGCCCGGCCCGTTCGTCAACTCCTGGGGCGTGTCTGACGCGGCCATGTACTCGGCGGCGCTGGAGTGGATCGAGCAGAGCGATCAGCCGTTCTTCGCGATGGCGTTCACCATCGAAACGCACCATCCGTACGTGGGTGGCCCCAATCCGTTGCCGATGGGCCCCATCCACAAAGACGAAGAAACGACGCGGATGCACAACCGCTATCTCAATGCGATCCGCAATGCCGACCGCCAGATTGTCGAGCTGCTTGAGGAACTGAAGCGTCGCAAGCTGGACGAATCGACGCTGGTGGTGATCCTGGGCGATCACGGCGAGTTCTTCGGTCAGCACAACCAGTGGCTGCACGGTTACAGCGTGTACAACACGGCGGTGCACGTGCCGCTGATCATGATCCACCCGTCGCTCGAGCAGTATCCGCGGCGGATGGAGCAGCCGTGCCAGGCGGTCGACCTGCCGTATACCATCGCGCAGCTGCTGGGCCAGCAGCCGCCGGATGACTGGCAGGGACGCAACCTGCTGCACGACCGCGAGGACGCGCACCTGTACTTTTTCTCGCTGTTCCGCCGTCCGGTTTTTGGCCTCCGCGATGGGAACTTCAAGTACCACTTTTACATCAATAGCGGAAAGCAGGAGCTGTTCGACCTGAGCAAAGACCCGCACGAGAGGAAGAACCTGGCCGACCGCCATCCCGAGCTTTGCACCGAGTATCGCCGCAAAGTGGCCGGGTTCGTGCGATACCAGAAACAGTTCCTTGCCGAACGTGGCGCACAGTGAACCGCGACGCAGGCGTGAGGCGGCGCTGTGCACGGCGCCGCGGGCAGTTCGCCGGGAAGCTGGCCGGGGTGGCCGCTTCCGTCGCACCAAATTGGATGGGAGAGATGTTGAGGAAATCGGCCGTGAAATGGACAACCATAAACCGGCAGATCATGGGGGCAATGTTGCTGGCACTGCTGACCTTCACCGGTTGCGGTGCGGAAATCTCGAGCAAGGATGAACTGCTGGCGAGGCTGTTCGCCGAATGCCGGCGGTCGCAATCGAGAATGACGCCCGCCCCCATGCGGCTCTCCACGCTGCAAGGCATCGTCAGCGAGCCACACGACATCGTCCAGCTCGATGAGAAGCAGCAGAAGTGGCAGTACCATTTTGCCGACGGCACGGTGGAGTTCACCGTGATGGTCGAGCCCGATCATCACTGGACGGATGAAGACCCGCGCGTGTTTGTGAACCTCCGGGCCCTCGCCGAGCAGGAAGGTCTGTAACCGCAAGGCACGCGAGGAATCGAACCGGCCCAGGCCCGCTTGCCGGGCAAAACAGCTAAGATGGAAGTTGCAAGAACGCCGGGGGCAATCGTCTCCGGCGTTCTCTTTCTGCGCTTATGGCAAAACATGCTGACCAGGCAACCTCCATCAGGCAGGGGCCGATGCCATGATCCGACTCAAACGCGCGTACGAGCCGCCCTCGCCCGACGATGGTCTGCGGATTCTCGTGGAACGGTTGTGGCCGCGTGGGGTGAAGAAGGAAAAGGCGGCCATCGACCTGTGGCTTAAAGAGATCGCCCCCAGCACCGAGCTCCGGAAGTGGTACAACCACGATCTCGAGAAGTGGCCTGAGTTCCGCCAACGCTACCAGGCGGAGCTGAAGCAGCGAGGCGAACTGCTGGAAGATCTCAAGCGGCACATCGCCCAAGGCCCCGTGACCTTTGTCTTTGCCGCGAAAGACGAGCAGCACAACAGCGCCGTGGTGCTCAAAGAATACTTGGAGCATCACTGAGCCGGCGCTTGGCGGTAACCGGCAAACGCGAGTCGCCGCGCGGCGCGTTAACCGTTGTCGCCCACCAGCCGCGCGGTGGTATCGCCGGGCCGGCCTTCCTGAACGCGGCGCCGCAAGGTGGACTGCCAGCTCTCGGACAAGAGTGGAATCGCTGCCAGTTCCGCGGCCAGGTCAAGATCGTGGCGGCGGACGTGCATGACCTCGTTGGCCCTGGCAACCGACCACTGGGGATACGGCCGTTCAACGAGCACCAGCTTCATGCCGGCTTGTACAGCGCCTGGCTGAAGGACGCGCAAGTACCAGCCGGTTCGCCCCGTCCGCTCGACCTGTAACGTGAGGTTCTTGATCCGCCACCGCCGGGCAATCTTCCAGCAGGGTTGCCGCGGCTGCGAGACTTGTACCAACAGGTCGGGACCTACCTGCCAGGTATCGCCGATGCAGACATCGGCTTCGGTCAGCCCTTGGATGGTGAAGTTCTCGGCCAATGCGCCGTGTGGAAACTCCGGCAGATTCAGCTCCTGCCGCCACGCCGCATAGTGATCGGCTGAGTACGCCAGGATGGCCTTCTCCGGTCCGCCGTGATGTACGCGGTCGGCCTGCCCATCGCCTTCAACCTGCGTGTGGCTCACCTGGACCGGCCCGCTCACAGGTTCTTTGAAGAAGGCGGTGGTCCAGCGGCGGTCCATGGGGGCGGCCGCACCGTCTTGGCCCAAGGTACGCGGCACCCCAACTTGGATGGATGCCAGAATGGCTTCGGTTGGGCTCATCGGCAGCGCGGCCTCGCAGGCTAGAGGATGATGATACCCCGTTATCTTCGCGCGCAAGCGATCCGATACAAGGGGCGCCCCGTTATCTGACAGTGCCGCGCTGCGATGCCCCGGTTCGCTTACAAACGCAAGGTAAAGCCAGCACCGGTGAAGAAATCCTGAGCCTGATCGTTCAGCCCGATGCCGATCCGCCAGTCGAGCTGAAAATCGTCGGTCACCAGGTAGGTGAAACCGGTATCGAGGTAGTTCTCGGGAAAATTGCTCTCGCGCCCCACCGAGTACACGCCAAAGTATTCGACGAAGCTGCCGAGCCGATCCGTCAGCGGGATTCCCAGCGTGACCGACTGATGGATGATCACGTGCCCATCGCGATTGAGCACCGGGATGGCCCCGGTGACGACCAGATCTTCAGCGCCGGTGTTCACGCCGGTGGACGTCCCCAGTGTCCAATCGCCTGCCAGGTCCCAGCCGTACAACAGGTTGAAACCGTAAAACACCTCGTCGCCACAGAAGACATCGGCGCCGGTCGGTATCGTCAATTGCAGGATGATCGCCGACTCGGGAATCCAACCATCCTGCTCCATCAGAAACAGTTTGGTACCTAGCGTCAGGTCGATCGCGCCATCCTCGGTCGATCGCGAGGTCGTTTCTTCGACCAGGTAGCTCCAGGCGATCCGAAACTCGATCTCGTCGGTCAGACCGACGCGCAATAGCGTTTCCGGCAAGTTATGCGCGCGGGCGATCTGGCCACCGGCATCGTCGTAGCTGAACGTATAACCGGCTTCGAGCTGCACCCGGCCTCGGCCCACCGTAGAACTGGACTCGGTGAAGTCCGGCCGGTCCGACTGCAGCGGCTCCGCCTCTTGGCCGCGGCCCACCGCCGGCAACGCCGTCAGCATGGTCAGACAAGCCCAAACAGGCCACCAGGCAAGGCATTTCAACGTTAGCCCCCTTCCCTTTCTGGTGATGAGGCATCTACTTATCGGGGTTACGCCTGCCTATTTCATCGAGCAAAACCGAGTTTTTGATTAACCAAAAACTTGTTCGCCAAGACGCCAAACATAGAGTTTGGCCAGACAAAACCCCACCGGCCTGTCGACTTGGGTGGGGGGGCATGGCATGTCTGCGGACGAGGAGCGTGCAAGCGCAGCACCTCAGCGCAAGACCTTGCAGCCAAGGATGATGCTATCGCAGGGGGCCGCAGTTTAGTGTCGGAAGTGCCGCCGGCCCGTGAAGATCATCGGGATGCCGTGCTGATTGCAGGCGGCGATCACTTCCTCGTCGCGGACCGAGCCGCCGGGCTGGATCACGGCCTTGATGCCGGCTTGCGCGGCCAGTTCGATCGAGTCGGGGAAGGGGAAGAAAGCATCAGACGCCAGAACGGCACTGGCCACGCGATCGCCTGCCTTCTCGATGGCGATTTTGACGGAGTCTACGCGGCTCATCTGCCCAGCGCCGGCACCCAGCAGCGATTGATCCTTGGCCACGACGATGGCGTTGGACTTCACAAACCGCACTACATGCCAGGCAAAGCGGAGCTCGCGTTCCAGGCCCGGCTCAATCGCGTGCGAAGTGACGAGCTTCCACTCGCTGGGATCGTCGGTCTGGGTATCGGCAAGCTGGGCCAGATAGCCGCCCTCGATGGCCCGCAATTGAACTTCCGGAGCCAACGGGGCCACTTCGCCCAGCTCCAAGAGCCGGACGTTGGCCTTCCACTTAGGACGCGTGGTGAGGATCTCCAGGGCGGCCGGCTCAAACGAGGGCGCGGCGATCGCTTCGATGAACCGGCCCGGCTCGGCCAGCACTTCGGCCGTGGCCACGTCGACCGGGCGGTTGAACGCCAGCACCGAGCCAAAAGCGCTCACCGGGTCGCCGTCCAGGGCGTTGCGTGCCGCCTGGGCCAGGTTGTCGGCCGAGGCCGCGCCGCACGGGTTGTTGTGCTTGATGACCGAAGCCGCCGGCTCCGCCCAGCCGCGGACAATCGCCAGCGCGCTGTCCAGGTCGAGCAGGTTGTTGTACGACAGTTCTTTGCCGTTAAGCTGCCGGGCGGACAGCAACGTGTGAGCGGTGTTTTGCCCGGCCACCTCGTACACCGCGGCCGATTGGTGCGGGTTTTCGCCGTAACGGAGCGAGGTCTTGCGCCGCAGGCTCAGCGTCCAGGTCGCCGGCAATTCCTCGGCGGGCGTTTCAGCCGCCGGCGTCACCTGCTTGGCAAACCAGGCAGAAATGGCCGCATCGTAGGCTGCCGTGTGGGCAAAGGCCGCCGCGGCTAACCGCCGCCGCAAGGCCAGGCTGATGCTGCCGTTGGCTTCGATCTCTTGCAGAATTTCGTCGTACTGCGACGGCGAGGTGGCAATCGCCGTGAAGGCGTGGTTCTTGGCCGCCGCCCGAACCAGGCTCGGCCCGCCAATATCGATCTGCTCGATCGCCTCTTCCGGCGTGACGCCTTCGCGGGCAATCGTGGCTTCGAACGGGTACAGGTTCACCACCACCAGGTCAAACGGCACCATGCCGTGCTCGTCGACCGAGACCATGTCCTCGGGATTGTCGCGCCGGCAGAGAATGCCGCCAAAGACCTTGGGGTGCAGGGTCTTCACCCGGCCGTCCATCATCTCCGGGAAGCCGGTGTACTCGGCGATGTCGCGAACCTTTAAGCCTTCATCTTCCAGATACTTACGCGTGCCGCCGGTGCTGTAAATGTTGAACTTTGCGGCTGCCAGACGGCGGGCGAACTCGCTCAAGCCGTTCTTATCGCTGACACTGATCAAGGCGTTCTTGGCAGCACTCATGGTTCACTCGGCAGGCATCACGAGAAACAGCGGAAGTTAGGGGAAGAACTGCCAAAATATCGGTTCCCGCCGCTAGCGCAAAGGGGCTGGCACGTATGCTGCCGCACCGGCGACAAGCACTGAATACGCCGGCCGCGTCAGCGAACCACCCGTTGAACATCGATGTTGGCGCCCACCGCCCCCCCCACCGGCGAGGGAACCGCCCGCCCTGGCGATCAGCACCTTTCCCAATGAGGGCGCAAAACCTGGGAACGATTCCGCTTCATCATCCGCCTGCGGCGATTAGAGTGCTTGGTAAACGAGGTGGACTACGGCAGTTAGCCCCGTGGCGTCGTCAAGCTGGGCAGCTTGGTGAACTCGCTGCGCTGGCCCAGCGATGCCCTCGCCCGATCGGCGTAGGCGCTAAAATGGCCTTTCGGTACCCTGAGCGGTCCTTTGCGCGCCAGGTCCGCGCCGTGCCGGCGTCTTGGGATGCAGGTTCCGGCGGCGCACCGCCCCGAAGTCCCACTTGTCACCTCCTGTCAATCACCAACAAGCCCTCATGAAGAAGTTGTTTGCGTTCTACCAGGGGCTGATTGAGCGGCACGCGTTCGCCATCTTCTGCGTGTTTGCCGCGCTGTTGGGGCTGGTCGTTCCCGGCGCCATCCTTGCGGTCCGCAGCAATACCAACGATGTGAAGGATTGGCTGCCCGACGCCTATCAAGAAACCACCGACCTGCTCTGGTACCAGGAGCATTTCGGAGCCGGCAGCGATCACGCCGTGGTGCTTACCTGGCCGGGGGCCCGGCTCACCGCAGGCAACAACGAACAACCCAACTGGCGCGAGATGGCCAGCCCGCAATGGCAGCAGCAGCGCGCCGCCGAGTGGGAAGAATATCTGCGGCTCAACCGCGAGGTGCTGCCCGAGGATCCGGCGCAACTGGAGCTTCGCCGGCAATTGTTCATGGCGGCTCCCCTGGCCGACCAGCGGCTGGACCTGCTGGCCCGCAAGGTGCTGGAAAAGCCGGAGCTCTTCAAAGGCGTGATCACCGGCCCGCAACTGCTCATGCAGCTCACGGGTCCGCCGCTGAACCTGCCGCCTGAAGAAGCCATGGCCCGCCTGCAAGGCACCGTGTTCGGGCCGCAGTTTCTGCACGGGTTGCGCTTGCGCGAAGACCACGACACCGGCCGCCCGGTGATCGACGAAGTCGAAATCGAAACCGCGGCAGCCGCGGCCGGCGTGCAGCCGGGCGAAGTCGTTGAGAGCATCAACGGCGTGCCGACGCCCACGCTGGCCGAAGCCGTGCGTCAGTTGGCGCAAACCTACCGCGTCGATCGCGGCGAACTGGTGATCCAGGTAGCCGGCCGGGGCGAACCTTACCGCTGGCAGTGGAACGAACCGTTCCAGGAGCGGCTCACGTGCGTGGTCATCCCGCTGGCCGACCGCGAACTGCGCGAAGCCTACTGGGAAAAGCAAGCCAAGGAGCGCCGGCTCAAGACCAAGAAAGAACTCATCAACACCGTCGGCGAGTTGCACCGGATCGCCGTCGAGGAATGCGATATCCCGGCCAGCCAGTTACACATGGGCGGTCCGCCGGTCGACAACATGGCCATCGACCGCGAGGGCGAGGAATCGCTCCGCCGGTTGGCGATGCTGTCGTTTGGCGTGGGCTTTTTATTCTGCCTGATCTGCTTCCGCAATTTGAAGCTCACACTGATCGTGTTCTTTACGTCGATCTTCAGCGAGCTGACCAGCCTGGCCATCGTGTGGTACAGCGGGGCCAAGGTCGACGCCATCCTGCTGACGATGCCCTCGCTGATCTACGTGCTGACGGTCTCCGGCGCGATCCATATCGTCAACTACTATCGCGACGCCGTGGCCGAGGAAGGCCTGGCCGGCGCGCCCGTCCGAGCCATCGGCAAGGCGCTGGTGCCATGCACGCTGGCCAACCTGACTACCGCCGTGGGCTTGGCTTCGCTGTACATCAGCGACCTGGTGCCGATCCGCAAGTTCGGCGTGTATTCGGCCATTGCGGTGATGGCCGCTCTGGTCTGGCTGTTTGTGCTGCTGCCGGCGGCCCTGCAAGTCTGGCCGCTCAAGCAGTCCGAGGCCGACGCCCTGCGGCTGGCGGCCCTGCGTCCGTCCCGGCGAACCATCTGGCATCGCTGGCTGGGCAGTGGCGGGCGTTTCGTCCTCAATCGTGGCGGATTGGTGTTTGGGTTCATGCTGGCCGGCACGGCCGTGCTGGGCTATGGCGCCGCCACGCAGATGAAAACCACCGTCAAGCTGATGAAGCTGTTCGATCCCAATGCCCGCATCATCCGCGACTATGCCTGGATCGAATCGAAGCTGGCCGACCTGGTGCCGATGGAAGTGGTGATCCATACCTCGAACCAGGCGGTGATCACGCTGCACGGCGAACCGAATGGCGGCACCTTCCAGCTTGAGTTTGAAGACACGGCCACCGACGAAACCGGCCTGCCCATCGTTCGGCAGACCGAACCGCTGCCGTACAACGTCACCGGCCGGCAATTGGAGCGGGCGTTGCATCGCGCCGGTTTGAAAGAAGCCAAAGTGATCACCACAGGGCAGCCGCCTAACGTGGTGCACCGCATCTCGGCGGCGCACCCGCTGCCGTGGTTCGACCTGACCGCCAACGTCACCGGCGGCGAAGTGCAGCTCGAGAACCGGCCGCCCATGCTCGACAACGTGCGGCTGCTCAACCGCATCCGCCACGCACTGGAATCGTTGGAGCACATCAACACCACGCTTTCGATCGCCACCTTCACGCCGCGCGAGGTCGAAGCCCCGGCCAGCTACCTGGTCGATCAGGAAGTGGACTTCCAACTGCGGCGGGCGGTGGACCAGTTCAAGCGAGGCGGCTACCTGGCCTACGATCCGGAAACCGGCGAGGAGCTGTACCGGATCAGCCTGCGGATGAGCGCGTTTGACGACATCGACTACAGCGTCTTTGTCTCCGAGATCAAAAAAGCCGTCGATCCGATCGTGATGTTGGAGCCGCTGACCGGCAAGCAAGGCTGGAAAGCCGTCCCGCTGCCGCACAATGCCAACATCAGTACCGATTACCACTATCACCACCCCGATGGCAGCGTGGCCGTCGTCCACGACGACAACGGGCAATGCACCGTGACGGTCGATGGCCAGGAGATCTTTTCCGGCCGCCGCCAGGCCCTGGCCACCGCGGCCACCTACACCGGCGTGGTGCCGCTGGTGTACAAGGCGCAAAACGAACTGCTGCGGGGCCTGCTGGAAAGCTATGCCCTGGCATTTGTATTAATCGGCCTGGTGATGCTGGTGCTGACCTGGAGCATGGTCGGCCCGATCTTCGCGCTGCCTGCCGCGGCGTTCTTGATGATTCCCAACTTCTTCCCCACGGCCGTAGTGTTTGGCACCATGACCTGGTCGGGCGTGCTGATCGATATCGGCACGATGATGACGGCCAGCGTGGCCCTGGGCGTAGCGGTGGACGATACCTTGCACTACGTCACGTGGTTCAACCGCGGGGTGCGCAGCGGCCTTTCACGGCGTGAAGCGGCCTGGGCGGCCTACGGCCACTGCGCGGCGGCCATGACCCAAACCACGCTGATCGCCGGCGTAGCCATGTTTGTCTTTGCCGCCAGTTCGTTCACGCCCACCGCTCGCTTCGGCATCCTGATGGTGCCGCTGATGGTGACCGCCCTGATCGGCGACCTGCTGATGCTGCCGGCGGCCCTCACTTCGTGGTTGGGCAAGATGTTCGGCCGGCGGACCGGCGAACCGCTGCGGGCTCCGGAAGAGGATCACCCAGCCCGCACCATCGAAGGGCCCCATCGTCCGCACGGCCTGGAGAACGCTCCGCACGATCGGCGACTGCGCACCGACCACCGCTCGACGCACTCGTAGCGTTCTCGTTCGTGCGAGCGCCTTTGCACGCCCCGCACGCCCCACGCGCCCCTTGCCCGCTTGTCGGCCAGGCGGTCGGTCCGGTTAAATGGCGGCTGGCCCACCGCGTGGCGCCGCCGTCAGTGGTGGTATCTGGCCCTTTCCGTTTCCTGGTAGCGCCGAAGGGGCGTGTCGCTGCGTCCCGATCGACTTGCGCCATATTCGTTTGAGCTTGCGATGATCATTTGCATTGACGGACCGGCTGGCGCCGGCAAAAGCACCGTTGCCCGGCGACTGGCAGAACGGTTGGGCTTTCGCATGCTCGACACCGGCGCCATGTACCGCAGCGTGGCTTGGGCCGCGCGCCGCGACGGCATCGACTGGAACGATCCGGCCGCCATTGTGGAGGTCGCCAGCCGGATCAAGATCGAACTGGTCAACGACACCGTGCTGGTCGACGGGCAGGACGTCACCGCCGAGATCCGCACGCCCGAAATCACCGCGCTCACCCGCTACGCGGCCGACAACCCGGGCGTGCGGGAGCACATGGTCGCCCTGCAACGGCAGATCGGCGAGGGCCGCGACATTGTCACCGAAGGCCGCGACCAGGGCACCGTGGTGTTCCCCGACGCGGCGTGCAAGTTCTTTGTCACCGCCAGCCCAGAAACCCGGGCACGCCGCCGCTGGGAGGAGCTGCGGGCACGCGGCAGCGACATCACGTTTGAAGAAGTGTTGTCGCAACAGCAACAGCGCGATGCCCGCGACAGCCGCCGCGAAGTCGGGCCGCTGAAACCGGCTGCCGACGCGGTGATCGTCGCCACCGATGATCTGACCATCGACGAAGTGGTAGCGATCCTGGAAGCCGAAGTCACCAAGCGGCGTAACGCGCAGCCCTCGTAGGAACCGCTATGCGGGGCGCGAACTCTTCAAACGCCGTAAAGTCCAAGCCGCGGGTTGTTCCTATCGTTGGCACGGTCATCCTCCCCGACCCGCGCATCCCGGCGGTGCGCTAACCCCCATCCACCGAATCCATCCCTCGGCGTTTTTCGGTCTTTAACCGTTTGACCGAGCCATGATCCTGACCTAGCATGGCAGGATCATGACACACAGCGCGCACAATCGGGTTCGTCAATTTCGCCAGGCGCAAGGCTGGTCGCAGGGTGAACTGGCCGCTCGCGCCGGCATTTCGCGCACGGCGGTCAGCGCCATTGAAGGCGGTCGCCTGGTGCCTAGCGTCGCGGCGGCCCTAGCCCTGGCGCGCGTCCTGGGCTGCACGGTCGAGGAGTTGTTCGAACCAGCCGCGGCCGACACGCCTTCTGCCCGCTGGGCCTGGGAACCAAGTTCCCCGCACTCCGCACAACAGGCCTGCCGCTATTGGTTGGCCGAAGTGGCAGGGCAACAGTGGCTCTATCCGGCCGAAACCACCTGCCAAGGTCTGGTGGCACACGACGGCCTCGCCCCGGCCGCTCCTGGCGGTTCGGGCCCGCCGGGCTGGCAACCTACCCCCACGGCTCAGCACACGGCCAGCGCCACGTTGGTCCTTGCCGGTTGCGATCCGGCGGCATCGCTTCTGGCCGCCGAGTACCAGCGGCAAACACCGTTTCGCATGATTGCGCTGGCCCGCTCCAGTCACCAGGCACTCGAGCTGCTTAAGGCGGGCCGGGTGCACGTGGCTGGCGTTCATTTGGGTCCGGCCGAGAGCACCGGCAACGAACGAGCCGTGTTGCAAGCGCTGGGTCCCGGCTTTCATCTGCTGCGACTGGCCGACTGGGAACAAGGAGTCGCCCTCAGCCCGCATACCAAGCCGCCCCGATTACACGCGCTGGTGCGTGCCAGGCTCCGCTGGGTGGCGCGCGAGCCCGGCTCCGGGGCCCGGCAGTGTCTCGACGAACTGTTCGGCCGTCCTCGCCCCTGGCGTCGCATCGCCGCCGACCATCGCACGGTGGCCGCGGCCATTCGCTCCGGCTGGGCCGATGCCGGCGTGTGCATTCGCCTGGTCAGTGAAGAAGCGGGCTTGGGCTTTGTGCCGATCCGCTGGGAAAGCTACGACCTGTGCTACCCGGCTGCGCTGGAAGGCGATCCGCGTCTGACCGCCTTGGTCAAGCTGGTGCGTTCGCCCGCGTGGCGCGAACTTCTGGGAGCCATGCCCGGCTACCAGGTCCGGCAAACCGGCTCGCTCACCAGCGTGACCTAAAGTGCCGGCCGAACCTCTTCCCGGAAACCTTGGCAGCGCACCACGATGATGTTCCTCTCATGTCCTCGGTTCGCAGGCGTGATCCTCACGCTGTCGGCGCTCATAGCTGCCGGCTGCGGCGCCAGCGCATCGACCACCGAGGGGAACGCAACCGGTGGTGAAACGGCGGAACCGCTCACGATACTGGTGGCCGCCAGCACACGCGACGCCGTGGACGAAGCTGTGCAAGGTTTTCGCAGCGCCACCGGCCTTACCGTACGGCTCGCCGCCGGGCCATCCAATGCGCTGGCACAACAGATTCTGGCGGGTGCGCCGGCGGACTTGTATCTCTCGGCCAGCGAGCACTGGGCCGATGCGATTTCGCAGGCCAACCTGGCCGCCGATCGCAAGACGCTGCTACAGAACCGCCTGGTGCTGGTCGTACCGCGTGGCAACCCGGCCGGCGTCCGCAGCCTGGAAGACCTCCTGAGCGACCGCGTGCGGTTTGTGGCTCTGGCCGGCGAGCAGGTTCCGGCCGGTATGTACGCCGGCGAAGCGTTGGAAGCCGCCGGCCTTATGCAACCCTTGGTCCAGCAGAAGAAGATCGTGCGAGGGCAGGACGTACGCATCGCCCTGACGTACGTCGAACGCGGCGAAGCCGAGGCGGCGATCGTCTACGCCACCGATGCGCTTAGCTCCGACGCCGTAGAAACGGTTGCCACGCTCGATGTCAGCACACACGAACCGATTCGCTATCCGCTGGTGCTGATCGATCGCAAGCCGGCGCGGCTTGCCGCGCGGCAATTGTACGACTACCTGACCTCCGACGAAGCGGCCGCCGTCTTTCGCCGGCACGGTTTCGAGCCGGCACCACCATCGACCAACGCTGCCCACGATTGAACCGCGATGTTCACCGCCGCCGAACTCGATGCCATCCGGCTGAGCCTGCTCGTGGCCACGGTTGCCGTGGCTGCCAGCTTGCCGCTGGGCATCGGGCTGGGCTGGCTGCTCGCGCGGCGACAATTTCGCGGCAAAAGCCTGGTGGAAACGCTGCTGCACCTGCCGCTGGTGTTGCCGCCGGTGGTGACCGGCTACCTGCTGTTGGTGCTGTTCGGACGGCACGGCTGGCTGGGCGAACCGCTGGAACGCTGGTTGGGCTTACGTCTGGTGTTCGACTGGAAGGGTGCGGCTCTAGCCGCGGCGGTGTCGGCCTTTCCGCTGATGGTTCGCTCGATCCGCCTGGCGTTCAGCGGCGTGGATCCGCGGCTGGTGCAGGCAGCACGCACGCTGGGAGCCTCGCGGTGGAACGCCTTCCGCACGGTGACGCTGCCACTGGCCAGCCACGGTATCGTGGCCGGCGTGGTGCTGGCGTTCGCCCGCAGCCTGGGCGAGTTCGGCGCCACGATCATGATCGCCGGCAACATCCCCGGCGTGACGCAAACCATTCCGCTGCTGGTGTACAGCGAATTGGAAACGCCCGGCGGCTTGGAGCAAGCCCGGGGGATTGTGATCGTTTCCATCGCTCTGGCCGCCAGCGCGCTGGCGGTGGGCGAGTATCTGGAGCGCCGCGGCCGCGCTCGACTGGGCACCATCCACGACTGACCGGCGGGCCGCACCATGGTACTCAGCTTCGATTGCCAGCACGATTACCCGACCGGTTTTCAACTCCGGGCCCAGTTCACCGTGCCCGGCGGAGTCACCGCGCTGGTAGGTCCCTCGGGCAGCGGCAAGACCACCATTCTGTCGATTCTGGCGGGGCTGCTACGGCCGCGTCAGGCGTTCATCCGCCTGGGCGACCGCGTCTTGTGCGATACCGAGCGAAGTATCCACGTGAAGCCCGAGCAACGCGGCATCGGCATGGTGTTTCAGGACCTGTGCCTGTTCCCTCACCTGAGCGTGCGGCAAAACCTGCAATACGGCACGCGCTGGTGTGGCTCGGGGCATCTGAGCTTTGACCGCGTGGTCGAGATGCTCGAGATCGACGACCTGCTTGCCCGGCAGCCGCACACGCTCAGCGGCGGCCAGCGGCAGCGGGTGGCGTTAGGTCGGGCACTGCTGCGAGGCCCGGAGCTGTTGCTGCTTGACGAGCCGCTCTCGGCCCTCGATCAGCCGCTGCAAGACCGGATCATCACCTACCTGGAACGCGTGCTGGCCGAGTATCCGCTGCCGACGCTGCTGGTGACACACCATCTGGCGCAAGTGCGCCGCCTGGCTGCGCAGGTACTACGAGTGGACGGCGGCCGGGTGACGCCGCTCACAGCAGATGACGCGCTTTCACATCCAGGTAGCGATTGATCAAGGGCGCGGTCAGATCCTCGGGGAAGGTATCTACCGAAAGCACGCCCCGCGCCTGCAGATCGGCCAACACCTGGTGCCGCCAGATGAGAATGTCGGCCGCGGCCGCCGCGCGATATAGCGCTTCGCCCGAGGGCGCAGGCTCGTCGACCGCCTTGAACAAGCTGCGGTCGCGGAGCAGCGCCGCCAGCGGCAAATGCCGTCCGACCATGTTGGCCAGGTACCGCTGGATCTGGTGCGAGTTCACCTCGTCGATCACGTTGGAGATGAAGATCACCAGCGAGCGTTTGCGGCAATGGGCGTTGAGATACAAGAACGCCTGGTCGTAGCGCGACTCGACCAGCCGCGGGAACCGGTCGAACGAGGCGTGCAGCAGCCGGTTCATCTGGCTGCGGCCCGCCTTGGGCGGCACGTAGGTATGGATCTCGTCGGAGAAGCAGATCAGGCCCACCGCGTCGCCGTGACTGAGCGCCACGTACGAGAGCATCAACATGGCGTTGAAGGCATGATCGAGCAGCGACAGGTTCTCGGCCTGGTTGGTCATCATGCGGCCGCAATCGACCATGAAGACCAGCGTCTGGCTTTGGTTCCGCTGGAACTCCTTCACCGTGAGCTTGCGGCGACGTGACGTGGTGCGCCAGTCGATGTGCTTGTAATTGTCGCCCACGATGTAATCGCGCAGACGTTCAAACTCGTTGTCCTGCCCGATCCGCCGAGTGCGCCGTACGCCCAGCAGGTTCAGCCGGTTGAGCCGCGCCAGCACGGCGTACTCCGAGAGCTGCTTCATGTCCGGGTACACGTGCAGCGTGTTTTTCACCGGATAGGACAGCAGCCGCTGCCAGAGCCGTAGCCGGCTCACCGCCCGCAGAAAAACCTGCGTCAGTTCAAACGCCCCGCGGCGCGTGCTGCGGAGCTGATAACGTTTGGTGGCCCGGCTGCGGGCAGGCACCCGCAGCGCGAACTGTTGCGGCGTGGGATGCAGGTCGGGCGGCACGCCGTCGCGGACGTTGACCGTCCAGTCGCGGCTGGAATGGTTGAGCAGCGTCAGCTCGACGTCGTGTTTCTGCTTGAGCGAGGCCACGCGGCCCATCTGCCGCTCGGCCGAAAACGTGTCGCGCTTGGGCAGCGAGAAGGCATCGACGGCCGCCAGCGCGGCCACGGCCAGCCCGACCAGCAGCACCGCGCCGACCTCCAGTTCCCAGCCGCCCAGCCGCAGTTGGATCAGCGGCCGATGGAGCGACTCCCAGAAGATCCCCGGCACGCTGAGCACAATGGGCAGCGCCGCCAGCCCCGCCAGGAGCCGCGTGGGATAGATCCGCCCCAGCCTGGCCAGCGCGATCAGCGCGGCCAGCGGCGGCACGAGCAGCAGGGCCAGCGTGATCAAAGCCGGGGAACCTCCACGGTGCGGATCATTTGCGTGAGCACTTCGTCCACCTGGCGGCCTTCCACCTCGGCCTCGGCCGTCAGCACCACGCGGTGCCGCAGCGCCGGCAGGGCCAGTTCCACCACGTCGTCGGGCACGGCGTAATCGCGTCCCCGGAACGCCGCCAACGTGCGCGCCCCCTGCATGAGCGTAATACCCGCCCGGGGCGAAGCGCCCATGTAGAACTGCGGCCACTGCCGCGTGAGCCGGACCAGCTTGTTGATGTAGTCGACCAGCTTGTCGTCGACGCGAACCTTGCCGCACTCCTCGGTCAGTTGGACGATCTCCTCAGGCGACGTGACCGTCTCCAGTTCCTCGCGGAACCGCCGCTCCACGTCCACCTGCTGGCTGTGCATCCGCAGGATCTCGGCTTCTTCCTGCTCGTGCGGATACTCCACGATCAGCTTGAACATGAAGCGGTCGAGTTGAGCCTCGGGCAGGTTGTAGGTGCCTTCCGACTCGATCGGGTTTTGCGTGGCCAGTACCAGGAACGGCCGTTCGAGCTTGTGCGTGACGCCATCGACGGTGACGTTCCGCTCCTGCATGATTTCCAAAAGCGCGGCATGGGCCTTGGCCGGCGAGCGGTTGATCTCGTCGGCCAGCAGCAGTTGCGTGAACACCGGGCCCGGCCGGAACCGGAACTCCTGCGTCTTCATGTCAAACAGCGGCGAGCCGGTAATGTCTGAAGGCATCAAGTCGGCCGTGAATTGAATGCGGCCAAACTTGCAGCCCAGCACCTGACCCAGCGTGCGCACAAAGAGCGTCTTGCCCAGGCCGGGGAAGCTCTCGATCAGCACGTGACCGCCGGAGAACAGCGCCACCAGGCTGCCCAACACCAGCTCATCCTGGCCGACGTAGATCTTGCGGACCTGGGCCATGATCCGCTCGAAGACCCGGCGAATCGGCGTTTCGCGGCCGCCACCGGGGCTATGAGTCGAAATCTTGGGCAATCGGTCAAAACGTTGCTGCGGGGCCGCGGCCACAGGTGTGCCCAGGGGCATGCCGACAGGCGTGCCTTGAACCGGGCCGGGATACGGCTGTTGATACGCTCCGCCGGGGTACGCACCGGACGTGGGCGGCGGCACTTGTGGTGGCGTCTGCGGAGGGACAGGCGGAGGCGCAGCAGCAGGCCCCACCGGGTTGGCCCAGGGGCCCTGGCCGTATCCGCCCTGCTCCACCGGACTGGGCTGTGGTGTCTGCCCCCAGGGCTGCGCATAGCCGGGCGTCCCTTGCAGCATGCCTGGCACCGGTTGATCGGGCATCGGCCCCGAAGGCGGCCCAGGCGGCTGCCCGGCATCGGCGGCGGGAATATCGACCATCGCGCCGCAGTTGGGGCACTTGGATTGCTTGCCGGCGAACGCCCCGCCCGAGCGGAGCAGCTTGCCGCACTGATGGCAGCGGAACTCGATCGTGTCCCCGCCCGCCGGCGGTCGGAATGCTTCGTTCATGGATTTGCGGCTCTCCCTGAGAGTCGATGGGGGGCGTTCTTTATTTATCCAGGGGCGGCGTGTGTTCGTTGGCCCATTATCCGTAGAGTCCGCTCGCCGGCGGCGTGGCTTCGCCCGGCGGTTGTCGGCTCGTGCTTGCGGCACTCGTCACTTCGGAACCACCGCTTGGCGGCTGCGAAGATGGCTCACCGGGGCGGCGCGAACCTTCGGTCAGTTGGCGATACAGCGCGATCCGGCTCCAGGCGTAGCGGGCGTTACGGGTACGAGCCAGCAGCCTGCCCAGCGCTTCGACATGCCGGCCAAAGTCCATCAGGTGCCGCTGCGACTCCTCGCGGGGCACGCCAAAGATCGGCCACATGGCAAAGATCATCACCATCGAAAAGAAGATGATCGAGCGCAGCAGGTAGCTGAGCGGCGGCGTATTGAGGTAGCGCCAGGCCGAGGGCAGCCCCTCGGGCTCGTCGCTATCGCTCACGGCCACGTCGCCGCCGGCTTCCAGGAAAACCACCTCGTCGCCCTGCCCTGAGGTCGATGCGTTGATCAACGCGCCAGCCAGCTTGCGGTGTTCCTTGTTCACCAGCGGCAGGTTGAGCAGGAACGAACCGTTGGCGACCACGATCACCTTGTTGCCATGCACATTGCGCTCGATCACGATGGGATCGTCTTCCGAACGCAGCAGGATGCGGTCCTCGGCCAGGTCGGGCACCAACCGGCCGTGCAATTCGATCTCCACCTTGGACGGATCGACGCCGCGGATCCACTGAGGATCGCCGGCCAGAGTCGTCACCTGGCGGGGCTTATTGGTCGAGTCGTATTCGAACCACGTCCAATCGCTCACGCCCGGCGGAAACGAAAGCCGCAGCCGGGCAAACTCGGTGTCGGCTTCCGCCTGGCGGTTGAGAATCTCCTGCTGCTGGGCCGCCGGAGCTTGCGACAGCACCTTCCGCCAGTACAAGGGCGCCGCGTCGAAATCGCGCAGCACGATGACCAGCGTGTGGTCCGGCCAATACAGCCAGTTGTCCAGCCAGTCGATAGCGGCCTCGCTCGGCGGGTTGCCGTCTTCGACAAACCAGACGATCGTGTCGGCATGTTCCACCCGAGGCGACAACCGCCGCGCGCTGCTGACGGTATTGCCCTGGGCTTCGTACATCTCGGCCAGCACGCCGGTGCCGTTCACGCTGCTGTTGCCGCCCCGTATCGACATCCGCGAGCCGTACTCGGTTTCCAGTTCGGTGGCGTCCAAACCGCAGCCGCCGACCATCAATGCCAGCGCTGCCATGGCCCAGGTGATCCGCGGTTTCATACCATCACCTCCTGCGGCCGGACGATGGTATCGAGCCGCTGCACGTCGCCCCAGCAGGCTTCAAACGCGGCTGCCGGCAGTTCGTGATGGCCGAAGTACGCGTCCTCAAAGGCCGTCATCGTGCGTTCCACAATCGGCCCGAGGTCGCCGCTGGTCGCCGCGGCCTCGCCGAGATACTGACGATTGGTCTTGCCCTTGGCCAGCCGGATCGCCTGGTGGCGGTCCAACTGCACCAGCAGATGGCTGTACAAGTACACGATGGCTTCGGAGTACCGGCCCGCGTCGGCCAGGCGGCGGGCTTCGCCGCGCAGATCGCTCACCTCGCGTTTGACCACAACCGGCAGGGCTTCAACCCGATCGGCGTCGGTGGTCTGGACGGCTTCTTCGTCATCGCCGTTGGCATCTTCGATCTCGCGGCGTTCGTACAGCCGGATCAAGTAGCGGACCAGGAAGAACGCCAGAATCAGCGCCACGGCCCACATCAACAGCGTGAACAGATTCACCGAAAACGTGGAGCCAAAGAGGTTGAACTCCCAGGTCCAGTCGGGCCACTCCCAATCCCAGTCCCAGCTCGATGATTGCGACTGCGCTTGTTGCCTGAGCGGCACCAGCTTCACATCGTCGGTGCTGCTGTCGTACCAGGGGTGACGATTCAGCACTCCCTTAGAAAGCGTTTCCCGGCCCAGTTCCACCGCCCCGTCGGGCGTCAGGTCAGCCAGCGCGCAGCGCTGCCCGGCTGGCCACGTCAACAGAGCCAGCATCAGCAGCAGCCATCGGGTGAACTCGCGCGCTTTCATCATGATGGATCACATTGGCCGCGGTCGGTGACGGGCGGTTGGTTACCTCTTTCAGCTCACCGCGTTGACGACAAACCGGATCACCACCTGCAAACGGATCACGTGAGCTGCCGTGCCAGGCGGCTACCTTCCGCCCGCATGCGCAGCTCTACCTCCCAGCCTTCGCGGCGGATGCGCAGGTCGAGGTAGCTCAAAAACCGAACCACGGTGGCGTAGGCGACCACGAACCACAACACCGCGGGAAACAACCAGGCGTAATCGAAATACTCGCTGGCCTCTACGCCCGTCAGCAGCTTGTACACTTCTGTCGTGGCTGCCCACAGAGTCAGCAACCAGAACCCGGTCAGCAGCAGCACCACGAACCAGCGGCCAAACAAATCGCCAAACGAACCGGCGTGCAGCATCGTATTGCGGCGGTACGTGCTGACGGTATCGGAGCTCCGTGCCCGGATCGGGTTCCGCTCCAGCAGGATGACCTCGGTCGTGAACGGCCGCACCAGAAACGGCAGCGGCAAAAACAACGTCCCCAGGAAGATCATCCCAGGTTCGTTGCTCAAGAGCACCAGGATGGACGGCGTCAGCCACAGCGTTCTCAGCACTACCCGCGACAGGAACAACTGCGGAAACATCTCCCAGTAGTTCTGCCACAAGCTGCGGAACGAGGGGCGTTCTTCAAACACGGCCCGGCCCAGGTAGAGTGTCATGGGCGCCGTCGCCAGCGGCACTTCGATCATCACCAGCAGTAGCGCACAGTACAGGTAGTACGCCACGTCTTCAGTGTAGATCGACTCCTCGTAGTAGTCGTTCAGGTCGTACTGCGATGCGTCCGGCACAATCGGCGCCAGCAATAGCGTGTTGAGCAGCATCAGCGGCAGGATGCCCAGGGCCGCAGCCGCCAGCAGCGGCCCGGCATACACCCACATCACGCGCAGGCCGAGATCGAGCAGATCGAAGATCCCTCGCTCGCGAATGGTGATGCGGGTAACGTCAAGCTGCATAGGGAACGTGTGGCCGGCGATTCGCGCCGGATCATTGCGTATGGATGAAAGGTCACCGGTGCCGCGGCGGTTGTTCGCCGCCGCGGGCAATATCAATCTTCGTCGGCGACTAAAGCGGCTTCCCAGGTGCCGGCGGCTGCGGCGGATTCGTCGGCGGGAGCCGGCCGCGGCCCCGTCGGCAAGCCCAGCAGCACGAAGTACACCATCAATGCCAGGCACGACAGTGCCCCCACGCTGGCTTTTACCACATAAGGCAGTTGCGAGGGCGAAATGTAACCTTCGATGAACGCCGCCAGGCAAAACAGGATCGCGGCGGCCATCATCACCGGCAGCGTTTCGCGTCCGGCCAGCCGCAGCGAGGCCAGCCGCGTTAGTCCTCGCGTGTGGACGATGGAAAAGCCCAGCCGGATGCCGGCCGCCGCCGACAACACGATCGCCGTCAGCTCGAACGGCCCGTGCGCCGTGACGAACTCGAAAAAATGCTCCTTGGCCGAGGTTTGCAGGCTGGCCATGTAGCCGAATGCACCGCCCAGCACGATGCCGTTGAAGCTCACTTCGAACAGCCCTCCCAGCCCCAATAGCAACACGCCCATCGCAAAGCAGCGAAAACCGATGGTGGCGTTGTGCTGGATGTAGAAGCCGGTTCGGGCAAGCCCCATCGAGAGGCCGGAACTATTGGGCGGCGCAGCGTACATGCTTTCAAGGGCGGAGATGAAATCTTCGCCCACCAGGATCTCAGCCAGCGCGCGATTGTTCGACGCCAGGTAGTACGACGCGATGAACAACCCAAAGAACAGCAGGAACGAAGCCCGCAGGGCGTTGTCATGAAACAGCCGCTGCGGCACTTCGACAAACAGACTCCGCAGCCAGCCGCTGTAGTTGAAGCTGCGGCTGCGATAAAGCTGATTGTGAGCGTTGGCCACCAGTTGGTGCAGGTACCGCACGGTGCTGGGCGGAAGCTGGTAGGCGTCGGCCAAAGCCAAGTCGGCACAGGCCGAACGGTAAAGCGACGCCATCCGCGTGAGCATCTCGGGCGGAATCTTGCGGCGGGACCTCGTTTCCATCTGCGCGCACAAATGCTGCAACTCGCTCCAATTGCTCTGACGATGGGCCAGCAGCTCGGCAACTTTCATGATTGCTGATGATTCGAGGCTACGAGGAAACCGACCGCATCTGCGTACGTAGTCGCCCTAGCTGATCCGCGGCATGGCGGCCACACGCCTGCGCGATCGCAACGAGTGCAGATACCTCGCCTGCGACGTATGCACGGCAGCCGCCTGAACTTGTGTGCTGAAACAATCACCGGGCACCGCCGGGCGGACCATAACCGCCATACGCGTATTGCTCGGGCGGCTGCGGCCACGTTTGCCACGGAGGGCCGGGCGGAGCAAGGGGGGCCGGGGCAAACGGCGAGGCGGGCGTGTGGCCGGCCAACTCCTGCCCCGGGCGCGTTTCGACAAATGTCTTATGATACAGCGCGCACAGCAGTGTGTCGTAACTGCCGATCTGTTGCAGCGTCAGCCCTAGCCGCTGCCGCAGCGGCTCGCCCAGGTGCCGGGCGATCTCCTCGCGTCGCGCCCAGCCGAACATCGACCGGCGGTGCGCATAGGTGCTGAGGGCCAGGCCCAACGAGCGGGTCACCTCGAAACCGGCGGGAATCTCGGCGGCCAGGGCCAAGGCCTCGGGCGGCACCGTTTGCAGCACGCCGAAGGCCGATTGCTGTTCTTCCGACACGACGATCGTGCCGCACACCAGATCGCCCACCCTCTGATAACGGCGGCTGGCCATCATGGAAAACAGGCCGACCTGGAACAGCGGGAAGCCGGCCGTCTCGACACCGATGTACGGGAACCCATCCGCGATCCGCAGGATGTTTCGCAGCACGGCCTGGTAAGGGCTGATCGGTTCGCCCTGGATGGTGACCACGCGCAGGTTGAGGATCCGCTTGCCCGGCGTCTGGCCGTTCCACACGGTTTCAAAGAAGCCGCCGTAGAAGATATCCAGAGCAAAAAACAGGATCAGGGCCCAGGCCAGGCCGATCTCCCAGCCGGCGACCACCAGCACCGCGATCGCCGCCACGAAGAACACGGTGCTGCGGATCAGCAGGTCGAGCAGGTAAGCCGGCAACCGCTGGAAAGGCCCGGCGATGCGGTAATCGAACGCGATATTCTCCGGCGTGCTGATGGAGATGCGCGTATCGAGTTCGGCGTGACGCTCAGCCATCGGCCCGTCTGCTTTCTGCCCCGCATGTGTCGACGCCCGCCACGGTCGCGGCGCCGGAATATCGGGTATTTCGGTACTTACGTAAAATTATCGGTCACCCGCTTGGGCACCGCAACGGGGCAATCACTCAGCCACGACAGCAAGCGATCGTGCTAGACCGGGCATGTGCAGCCGGCCATCGCACCTGCGACGAGCAAGTAGCCCGCTTACGGTTGCGGCCGGTGGAGCTGAAACGGCACACGGCGTGCGGAACCGCGGCACGAGCGGCTTAGACCTCTTGAAGGCTTCGCCACCAGTCCTTCGCCAATGCTTCGAACCGTACCCACGTGGTTCGATCTGTTCGTGGGTGGTCCGCACCGCGGCCTCAACTGAGATGGTCACATCCAACTGACAGCCAGCGTGTCCCTGGATCAGCCCAGGTCGGCGGCTTCAAAGGTAGCCAGCGACGTCACATCCTCATCGTACACCACGCAGCCTTGGAAGCCGGCGGCCGGCTCCAAATCGTACCAGCGCCAGGGATCCGGCTCGGCGCCAGGCGTGAGGGCCATCGGCAGCAGCTCGCCGGCCCCCTTCACCGGCACCACGCTGAAGCCGTGCAGATCGATCCACAGGCCCGCCCCCACGGCTTTGAGCACTGCTTCCTTGCGGGTCCAGATGCGGAAGAATACCTCCGGCTGCTGCTCAGGCGGCGTGGAACTCAGCCACTGCACTTCGTCGGCGGCAAAGTTCCGCTCGGCCAGCGACAGCGCATCGGAAAGCGTGCGTACCTGCTCGACATCCACGCCCAGCCGGCCGCTGCGGGCAAACGCCACCAGGGCGAAGTCCTTGGAGTGCGAAAGATTGAACGCCAGCGGCACCGGCGGCGTCAGAAGCTCCGGCTTGCCGTACGTGCCGGCGGTAAAACGGACCTCGCGCGGTAACAAGCCGGTGTACGCGGCCACCAGCCGACGCAACAGCCCCCGGGCGGAGGCAAACCGTTCGCCGTGCTCGGGGCGAAAGAAAGCCTGGGCCCGGCGGCGTTCTTCGTCGTCCAGACAGCCCCAGAGGGCGATGCGGTCGCGCCGCCCCTGGAGCCGGGCACGCCACACGTGTACGTGCCCTGGCGGCAACTCCGGCGGGGTGGCGGCGACAGTCCACGTGGTACTCAAGAACGCTTCCCTGGTGCCACGAGCCGGCGTTACTCGCCAATCGGCGGATCGGGCGGCCGCGCCTCAAGCACGTCGTTGAGGATGTAATCGTCCTTGGGGAACGGCAGGTTGCGGCGCTGCAACGACACGTCGTAACGGCGGCTGGCCATCGTCAGATCGTCGTTGATGTCGCCGTCGCCCACCAGCACCGGGTAAGCATCGAGAATCTTCCGCCACTTCTGAAAGGCCGTTTCGTAGTACGGCTTGGCCGTGAACGGATCGATGCGATACGCCTGGTAGGCGTGATACAGGTCGCGGCGGGCCCCCACGCCCAGGTCGATCACTTCACGCACGCCCTCGGCCTGGATGATCGCCACATCCCCGTTGGGCGTGAGGATGCGAATCTCGCCCGAGGGGTTCCAGGCAGCCACACCGCCCACCAGGCCGCGAATGGTGGTTTCGCGTTCTTCTTCGTCGGTGGCGGCGGCAATCGGCAGCAGCAGCGTATTGCTCTGCTCCACGCCCACCACTTCCTGGCCATCGACGGTGCGCACCAGTACCGATTGCTCAGCCTCGCAGCGTTTCTCCCAGTAGTCGTAGTTCACCGTGTACCGCGCGGCCGAGCCTGCCTGGGCCAGCGACCGGGCCAGATTCACCTTCTTGGCCAACTCGTTGGCCAGGGGGCGTTTGTCCTCGGGCAAGGCGTTGATGAAGTCTTGCAGCGTCACCTGAATGCGCTGCCGGAGCTTACCCTGCTCCTCGATCTGCTCGTCGGAGAGCGAGTCCGCGGGCGTTTCCAGCAGTTGGCGTTCTTCGTCGGTCAGGGCAGCCCGCTTCTGGGCCTCCAGTTGCTGCTGCAAGCCGGGCTGCAGTGCGTAGAACTCCTGTTCGGCGGCCGCCTGCTCGCGGGCATACTCCTCAAAGCCGGCCACGGTGATGAACACATTGGCCATGCCGGCGGCCGGGATGCTGCGATGGGTGAACTCGTGCCATTCCTCGCGGGCACGCTCCCAGCGCGAGCGGGGCCGGTCACCTTCGAAGTCGCCTTCTTCTTCCTTGGCCGCGGCAAAGCGGATCGAGCAACGCGACGGCTCAGAGAAGAAGATCAGCGGGTTGGCACCACGCAGCTCGTCGCCGCGTTCGTACATTTGCAGGCCGCGGAGGAATGCCTGACGGGCCACCTGCCAGTTGTCGCGGTCCTCGTCGCGAGCCGGACGATCCTCGGGATGGATCGGGTTAATGGCGTTCTCGCGGAACAGGATGCGAAACTGTCGGTATTCGTCGGACTTGCCGATCTTCTGCCCGATGAACCAGCCTTCGTCCCACACCAGCCGCGTATCGTGCCGGTTGTACGGCTGGCCGCGCATCAGGTACTTCAGACCGCGAATCACCCAGTAATACCGGTCGCGGTAGTCGTCCCACTCGGCCGAAACGTTGTACGACAGGTTCCAGGCCTGGTGCCGCCAGACCATCACAAAGTGCGGTTGCAGGCGGGCGATCTGCTCAAGCTTCAGGTCGAGGTTGGTCCAGTCCTCTTTCATCTGGTATTCGCGGGCCTGCTCCCAGGTGATGGTCGCGGCCAGGCCCCGCATACCAAAGAGGGCCAACTTGAGGGCTTCGCTGGTGGGGTCGATCTCGCCCAGGTTGCCGTGGCTCAGATCGTACTCGGCGCGCAACTGGGCCAGGGTGCCGCCGGAGCTGCCGCCGCTGGAGTCGCTTTCGGTGGCCACCGTGGCCGGCTGGCCCAGCCACGAGAGCGGCACCAGCAACAACGCCATGAGCACCAGGTAGATCGCCTTGTTGCGGAGTGTGCGATTCATGCGGCCACCTCGCGACCTCTCAGGATATAGTGTCCCAGCACGTAGAGCGGGATGGCAAAGCCGATCACCGTGCAGAACTGGATCAGCAGCACGTCGGTCGGCACATCAAAGCCCGACGTGACCCAGTCGGCGTCGGACAGCCCGCCCATGTTGGGCAGCATGCGCGCTACCACGCCCAGGACGGCTTCGATCCCGTAGTCCAAGGACTGCACCACCGTGGCGGTGAGGCTGGGTTCCAATTCGGTTGCCATCGGCCGGCGGGTGACGATGCGGTAGAACGACTCGATCGGCCCACCGCCATACTCGGGTCCGGCCGCAATCTCCTCGATCATGCGGGTGAAGTAGCCGCTGATGCCGCCGGCGGCCGCCGCCAGGATGGCCACGGCGCCGTTGAGGAACGTGCTGAACATCACGGCCAGCGACACGATCAGCACCAACTGCATCCAGATGCCGAAGTAGCCCTTGGCAAAGTTCATCAGGAACGAGCCTTCGGCGGCCATGATGTACAGGTCGGGCTTGGCCATGCCGAAGTACTGGGCGCGGTCGTTGCAGCGGATCTCGATCTTCAGCTCGCCGTCTTCGACCAGCGGATACAAACCGGCGAACAGGTCCAGCTCGATGGTGTTGGCCGGGTTGTTGGGGTCCACGCCGCGGAGCGTGCGGGGAATGAAGTGCTCGTAGATCGAGTACTCTTTGGCCCGGAAGTCGATGAATGTCGACCGGATATTGGGGTTCTTGGGGTTCACCAGGCGGATGCTGCCGTTGACGCCCTCGGTGATCGTGCCCTTGTGGGTGCGGAACACGCGGAGCGTCATTTGCAGCGGCAGGCCGTTGGGGAACCGCTCGGGCGTGATGCCCTCGAAGTGCCAGATGGCGGCGGCGCCGGTCTGCCCTTCGATGTAGCTGCGGTACGTCCACTCGTTACCGACGTTGATGCCCTTGAGGGTGGGCGTGCCGTTGCGATCGAGGAACGTCAGGCCGTAGCGGCCCTGCGCGGGGTTATCGTGCCGGGCGTAGATCGGGATGCGGGCGACCAGTTGCCCTTCGGGCGGGCCGACCTCGTAGCTCACCTGGCCGTTACGCTCGCGGCGGGTAACCTTGTGCCAGTGGCCCTGGACCACGCCGCGGTGCGGGTTGAGTTCTTCGTCGTTGCGCGGGGTATCGACCAGCGGCATGTCGGTCACGCCGTGCTCGCTCCCCTTGCGGATGCTGAACTGGTGCCGGTGGCGGAACGCGTCGTTCGTTTCGCCGCGGAGGTCGATGCGGTCGCCGGTATCGGCGTACACCTTCACCTCGCGCACCTGTTCGGGATCGATCTCGTGCCGGTGATCGAACGCCCGGACCACGAACACGTAGCTGACCACCGACATCAGGGCCAGCAGCATGGTACCGATGGCCGTAAAGCCGATGATCCGCCCCAGCACGATCTCGCTGGTGCGGACCGGTTTGGTGACCACCGTGTACACGGTGCGGCCGGCGATATCGGTGGGCAGGCTCAAGGCCGAGAGCAGCAGCATCACCACCAGCACCAGAAACGCGCTGGTGAACAGCACGAACGAGAGGTACGTGCGGGCGGCTTCCTGGTCGGCCGGGTCGAGGAACCAGGCCGCGAAGAGCAGGATCAGCACATAGAGCACGAACACCACCAGCACGCGGCGGCGGATCGATTCACGCATCGCCAGACCGGCAATGGCCAAGGCCCGGCGGGGCGAAAACAAGAGCAGATCCTTAACGACCGCGGCCAGGCGATAGCGGGTTTGGCGCCAGGCAACCGCCGGCCCTGAAACCACCATCCCAAACAGCAGCGTTATCGCCACCACCGCCACCGCCAGGATCAAACAGCCGAGCGCCCAGGTTCCCAGGGCCCCGGGCAGCCATTCCCAAAACGGAGGCAGTTCGTTCTCAATTACCATGGCCAATCCAGAACGGGCTCCGGGGACGGCTGTGGCATCCCCGATGATGTTGGCTAGATGTGTTGTTCAACGGCACGTCCCGATTGCGGCGGTGCCATCCCCGCGGCGGAGCGCTTACACCGGTTCCTTGGTAGCGACCGGCGGCTGACCATCGCGGATGGAACGCCGGCCAGGCCGGGCCTCGCTGTCCTGCACGATGTTGAGGAACAGCTCTTCCAGCGTGGTCGTGGGGTTGTCCATCGTGAGCAGGTCGCCGTGATGCTCGGCAATGACCTTGCGGATGGCCTGCTTGGCCTCGTCGCTCAGCCCGGTGGCGCGGATCTCGGTCACGTCGGCCACCTTGAGCAGGCTGTCGACCCGGCCGAGCTCCTTCAGTTCGCCCTGGTGCAGGATGGCGATGCGGTCGCACACGTCCTGCACGTCGTCCAAACGGTGGCTGCACATCAGGATCGTTTTGCCCTGCTCGCGCAGCTTCAAAATCATGTCCTTCATTTCCCGTACGCCGATCGGGTCCAAACCGGTCGTCGGTTCGTCCAAAATAATCAGCTCCGGGTCGTTGATCAGGGCCTGGGCCAGGCCGATACGCCGGGCCATACCCTTGGAGTACTCTTTCAACTGCCGGCGGCGGGCATGCTCGATCCGCACCAGCTTGATCAGCTCATCGACCCGCTTCTTGCGCTCCTTGGCCGGGATGTTGAACAGCCGGCCGTAGAAGTCGAGCGTCTCTTCCGCGTTGAGGAAGCGGTACAGGTACGATTCCTCGGGCAGGTAGCCGATCCGCTCGTTCTTGCGGACATCGGTGGCCGGGCGGCCAAAGACGGTGACCTCGCCCTCGGTGGGGAACAGCAGCCCCAGAATCAGCTTGATGGTGGTGGTCTTGCCCGAGCCGTTGGGACCTAGCAGCCCGAACAACTCGCCGCGATGGATCTCCAAGTCCAGCGACTTGAGCGCCCGGACTTTCTGTCGGCCCCAGAAATCGCGGTAAACCTTTTGGAGGTTACGAGTTCGGATGACAACTTCGGGAGCCTGCGACACGGTGAACACCTCGTCGGGGAGCAGCAACCGGCGGGACCGGGCCGAAACGTGCAGCACCGCGCCCACCACGACCAATGTACAGGACCCCCGCGGGGCGAACGCCCGCGCAGGCAATCCAACGCTATCGTTTACGCACCGCTGGCGAAACCGGTTCGGGGGATTCGCCACGGAAGCGAGCTAGAAGGGAACTTCCACTATAAATCGGCCAGCGGCGGTTGTAACCCCTTTACCCCCGCGTAATTGCTGAAAAACGCGCATGCGCAAGCCCCGCGCCGCCCGGACCGGCCGCTCAACCCGTTCCTTCGCACGGCTCGCCCGCTACGGCGGGGCCCTGCCCCGCCGTCGGCTACGCCTGCTCCTGCTGCTGGATCTTTCGCCAAGTGTCCTTGAGCGATACCGTACGGTTGAACACTAGGGCCCCGGGCTGGCTGTCGGGGTCCACACAGAAATATCCTTGCCGCTCAAACTGGAAGAAGTCCAGCGCGGCCGCCTTGCCCAGGCTCGGCTCCACGTAGCAAGGGCTGAGCACCTGGAGCGAGTCCGGGTTGAGGTTCGCCTTCCAGTCGGCCCCTTCCGGCACGTCGTCCGGATCGGCCTGGGTGAACAGGTGATCGTACAGCCGGACCTCGGCCTTCAGGGCGTGATCGGCCGACACCCAGTGGATGGTCGCCTTCACCTTGCGGCCATCGGGCGCGTTGCCGCCCCGAGTTTCCGGATCGTACGTGCAACGCAGCTCGACCACCTCGCCGGCGTCGTTCTTCACCACCTCGTTGCACTTGATGAAGTACGCGTACCGCAGCCGCACCTCGGCGCCGGGCGCGAGCCGGTAGAACTTCTTGGGCGGATTCTCCATGAAGTCGTCCTGCTCGATGTACAGCGTGCCCGAGAACGGCACCTGGCGCGTGCCCGCCGAAGGATCCTCGGGGTTGTTCACGGCTTCGAGCATTTCGGTCTGGCCGGCCGGGTAGTTGGTGATGACCACCTTGAGCGGCTTGAGCACGCCCATCACCCGCGGCGCGCGGAGGTTCAAATCCTCGCGCACGCACTGCTCCAGCAGCGCGATTTCCGTCGTGCTGTTGTACTTGGTGACGCCGATCCGGCGGCAAAACTCGCGGATGGCCTCGGGCGTGTAGCCGCGGCGACGCAGGCCGCTGATCGTCGGCATCCGCGGGTCGTCCCAGCCGCGCACGTACTTGCTGCGGACCAGCTCCAGCAGCTTGCGCTTGCTCATCACCGTGTTGGTGAGATTCAGTCGCGCAAACTCGATCTGCTGCGGCCGGTACGTCACGCCCGGCGGGCTGCCGCCGGCCTCGCGGATGGCGTCGATGAACCAGTCGTACAGCGGGCGGTGATTCTCGAACTCCAGCGTGCAGATCGAGTGCGTGATGCCTTCGATCCAGTCGCTCTGGCCGTGCGCCCAGTCGTACATCGGGTAGATGCACCACTTGTCGCCGGTGCGGTGATGGTGCGCGTGCAGGATGCGGTACATCACCGGATCGCGCAGGTTGAGGTTGGGCGAGGCCATGTCGATCTTGGCCCGCAACGTCCGCGAACCATCGGGGAACTCGCCCTTGCGCATCCGCTCAAACAGGTCGAGGTTTTCTTCCACGCTGCGGTCGCGGTAAGGGCTGTTCTTGCCCGGCTCGGTCAGCGTGCCGCGATACTCGCGGATTTGTTCGGGCGTGAGATCGCAGACGTAGGCCTTGCCGGCCTTGATCAACAGCACCGCCCACTCGTAAAGCTGCTCGAAGTAGTCCGAGGCGTAGAACTCGTTATCCCACTGGAAGCCCAGCCAGCGGACGTCCTCCTTGATGCTGTCGATGTACTCCTGCTCTTCTTTGACGGGGTTGGTGTCGTCAAACCGCAGGTTGCACTTGCCGCCGTTCTCCTGAGCGATGCCGAAGTTCAGGCAAATGCTCTTGGCATGCCCGATGTGCAGATAGCCGTTGGGTTCGGGCGGGAACCGCGTAATGACCTTACCGCCGTACTTGCCGGTGCGGTTATCCTCGGCCACGATTGCCCGCACAAAATCCAAAGAACGATCAGTTTTTTCGTCGGCCATGATGTTTCGCGACTCCTGCGCGAACAAAGTGGTGAATCGTTAAACGGCTATCCAGCGGGCGTGTACGTTTCTGGTCCGCGGCCTCGGTTGGTTTGTGGTTCGGCCCGGCAGCATTGGTAGAGTCCGCTGTGCGGGCCACAACGAAGCTCGTTGCTGCCACCTGTTCCCCACGGGCAAAGCCAGTGCAACCCGGCGCCGGTTCCGCACTCGCACTGGCAGAGCCAGTGGCACCCAGCCAGGGCCGCTCAGCCACGCGGACCAACAAGGAATCTAGATTGTACTTACGTTTTGGCTGGTGGAATCAACCGATTTTGCGCCGGCGGTGGTTTCGTCCGGACGATTTGGCACTGGCGGAGCCAGTGGCACCCAGTAGTGGCCCCCAGCCGGAGCCGGTGGCCGCCTTGGCACCCGCCGGCTCCCGGCATTCGTTACACCTGGGCCAATGCCCGATCGATCCGGGCCAGGCACCGCTCGCGGCCCAGCAGGGCCAGGGCGTCGAACATGCCGAGCCCTACCCCCTTGCCGGTGGTCGCCACCCGCAAGGCATGGATGATCTGTCCAATCTTCACTCCCTGCTCTTCGACGAACCCCTTGAGCGCCGCTTCCAGAGCGGACGGCTCGAACGGCTCGGCGGCCGCCAACCGCTCGCGGAACTGCCGGAGCAATCCGACCGCAGTCTGGTCGCCCCGCAGGCGCTTTTCAAAGTCCTTTTCATCATACGCCAGGGCGTCGTCGGCCACGAAGAACTCGTCGAAGTCCAGGATGTCGCCCGCCACCTTCAGCCGGTCGCCGGCGGCCTCGACCACTCGGGCCACAAACTGCTGCGTCTCGGGCTGAATCGGTTCGGCGACTAGCCCCGCCTTCACCAAAAACGGCAGCACCTTTTCCACCTTCTGCTCGGCCGGCAACGCCCGGAAGTAATGCTCCTGGAACGCCCGCAGCTTGGCCGGGTCGAAACTGGCCGACGACTTGTTCACCCGGTCCAGCGTGAAATGCTCAATCATTTCCTCGCGGGTGAAGAACTCGGTCTTGTCGTCGTACGACCAGCCCAGTAGCAGCAGGTAGTTGACGATGGCCTCGGGCAGGTAGCCCACCTGCTCGTAGAAGTCGACCACCACCGGGTTGAACGTATCGTCGGAGATCTCCAGCCCCAACCGCCGGGCGATCGCGCAGCCGTGATCGTAGAGCTGCTTGAACTCGGGATTCTTCAGGTACTTGGCAATCTTGCGCTTGCTCAGCTTGGTCTTGCTGCCCGGCTCGGCCACCACCGGCAGGTGCGCAAAGCGGGGCAGTTCGTACCCCAGCGCCTGGGCGATGAAAATCTGCCGCGGCGTATTGGAGAGATGCTCCTCCGCCCGAATCACATGCGTGATGCCGAACTCGTGGTCGTCGACCACGCTGGCCAGGTGGTACAGGCAAGTGCCGTCGGTGCGCTGGATGACGTGATCCTGTTCCTGGGCCAGATCGAACTCCACCGGCCCGCGAATCATGTCATCGACCACGATCTTGCCTTCGCGCGGCATCTTCAGCCGCACCACGCCTTGCCGGCCCTCGGCTTCGAACTGGGCCTGCTTCTCCGGCGTGTCGGCCATCCAGCGGCGGCTGTAGACAAAAGTCCGCTTCTCGGCCTCGGCGGCAGCACGTTCCTCGGCCAGCTCCTCGGGTCGGGCGTAATCGCGGTAGGCGTGCCCCGACGCCAGCAGCTTTTCGACGGCCGCCTGGTAGCGTTCCAACCGCTGTGACTGATAGTACGGCGCATGGGGACCGCCAACCTCAGGGCCTTCGTCCCAGTCGATGCCCAGCCAGCGAAAACCGTTGAGAATGGGGGCCAACGTGGCCTCGAGGTTCCGCTGCTGGTCGGTGTCGTCGATCCGCAGGATGAATTGCCCGCCGTGCTTGCGCGCAAACAGCCAACAAAACAACGCCGTGCGAACCCCGCCGATGTGCAGATAACCGGTGGGGCTGGGGGCAAATCGGGTGCGAACCGTCATGAAGCTCGTCGTGGGTGGGGGGAAAGTGAACGGGCCGTGTCGGGGCTATTACGTAGGGTCCGCTGTGCAGCCCACCATCGCCTGCAGTCCAGCATTACCAGGGCCACGCATACCACACAGCCACACTGGCACTGGCGGAGCCAGTGGCACTCCCAGCGAGTACCGCTACGCGAAGTTCAACTTAGGTGTGGCCCGTAGACTCGTCAATGGAGGCAACCAGCCGCCAGATCCGGCAGCTGGCCCACGGCCCATAGCCGCGTGCATCTCACGGGCATCCACAGGGCGAGGTTCACCCCAAGCCGCTCTCCTGCCCCGACTACGCGCCGATCTTGGCCACCCACACCGTCAGGAAGATGATCGCAAAGCAGATCAACACGCTGACGATAAAGCCTACAACGTCGGTGAACGTCGGCTTCTGGAACTCCCAACTGCTATCGGGCCCCAGCAGCTTCTTGTGGTCGAACCGCCGGGGATCGGCGTACGACTTCTCCAGCTCGGCCGCGTCGGCGGCGTGGTCGGGATCGACCGGAGTCTTCATCTTGGCGTAGTACCAGTCGAGCGCCTGCTTCGAGTTGCGCGGCGTGACCAGGCTCACCACCAGCATCACCAAGAACGGCGTGAGGATCAGCGCCGGGAACTTGAGCGTTTCGAGCAACTGATCGGAGTACGTTTCCAGCGGCAGACCCAACCAGTCAAACAGCAGGTACTCCAGCCGGAAATCGCCGCTGGCCTTCAGCGGTGACGTGAACTGCTTGGTCACCACGATCACAGTGCGGTTGGGCGAGACTTCGCGCTCGATGCTCAACGTCTTGAACTGCGGTTCGCCCTCCAGCGGCTTCACGCCGCCGGTAAAGAATACCGGCTTGCCGCCGGTCCGGGCAGCCAGCACCGTGATGGGGTCGCCCACTTTAAAGTCGTACGCTTCGGGCCCGAACTGGTAGTTGGACGTGCGGAACCCGAACGTATCGCGCAGGGCCTTGATGCCCGCGTTGTCGCCCTCGGGCACCGTGCCGCCGGCGGCCTTGATCTTGGCGATCTTTTCTTCTTCCTGCTTGATGAGCTCCAGGCCGGCATCGCGCTTGGCGACGTCGGCCTGCCGGGCTTCGCGGGTGATGTACGTTTCCTTGATGAGCGTCGCCCGGGTGAAGTGCTCGCTCTCGTAGATCCCGGGCGCCACCATCGGAATCAGCTTGGGCAGCACGAAGAACAGCAGCGTGGCCGTGATCACCGTCACCCAGGCGGCCAGCCGGGTGGCGCGGCGCCAGAACATGCCCAGCCAGAACGTGGCCATGAAGATCGTGGTGATGAACCAGGTATCCTTCAGGTTGTCGAACACGCTGGGCGAGATCAGCGCCGTGATCGTGGCTCCGGCGATCAGCACAACGCCGATCAACCGCCCCAGCAGCACGTACTGTTTCTCGGTGGCGTCGGGCTTGATGTACGCGGCATAGATGTTCCGCACCACGAGGGCCGAACTGACGATCATGTAGCAGTCGGCCGAGGACATCAGCGCCGCCAACAAGCAGGCCAGCATCAGGCCCACGAGCCCCAGGTTCAGCGGCCCGAGAATCTGGCGCGAGGCCACGCCCCACACGCGGTCGGGGTCGCCGGCAATTTCGGTGTTGTCGGCCAGCAGGGCCAGCACGATCAGGCCGGTGAGCGCCCAGCCCACCGTGCAGAACCGCTTGAGAAAGTTGCCGGCCACCAGGCCAACCCGGGCACTGTTCTCGGTCTTGGCCGAACCGCCGCCGGTGGCGATGAAGTGCGGCTGCACCACGATGCCCAGCAGGTTAATCACCGTGATGGCGATGATGTAGTACAGCGGGAACTCGCCGCCGACGGGGCTTTCGATGATCTCGAAGTAATCGGCCGGCACCTGCTCGTGCATGATGCGGAAGCCTTCCAGGGTGCTGGTCTCGCTGGCCGTTTCCGGCTCGTAGCGGTCGACCAGGGCCCGCAGTCCCACGGGAATCAGGATCAGCGAAAGCAGGATGATGAAGATGCCCTGGATCAGGTCCGTGAGGTAAGCCGCCCGCAACCCGCCCAGCACGCCGTACACGATCACGGTCAGGGCGATCAGCGGCAGAAAGACGTGATAGGCGTTGTACTCCTGGCCGAAGATGGTAACGGTTTCGCTGCCGATCAGGCCCACGCACACCTTGCCCACGGCCGCGAACGCCACCGACAGGTAAATCACATAGAAGTACAGGGCAAACAGGGCGTAGGCAGCGCCCAGGCCTTTACTTTCGTACCGCTCCACCCACCAGTCGCCCAACGTAAGATGCCGCATGCGGCGGTACCACACGCCGAAGATCCAGTAGAACGGCGTGACGAACAGCCACAGCAGCACGCTCCAGATGCCGGAGAGCCCTGAGGTAAACGTGGTGCGGCCCAGCACCACGGGATCGTTGGCCCCGGTGCCGGCGCCGAACGCGGCGAAGGCTTGGATCAGCTTGCCGAACGATCGGCCGCCCATGAAGTAATCTTCCTGGACTTTGACCTTGAACATCGAGTACAGGCCGATCAGCGCCATCATTACCAGGTAGCCGATCAGAATCACCCAGTCGAACGTGCTCATGAGAAGCCTTCCGGCAGATCCGCGCTGCGGATCCCTGGCTAGGGGAGAGAAACAGCAGAGGGCAAGCGGCGGCCCCAACGCACGAGCAATCTGCGTCGTGCCTGACAGCGGCGATCGTAACCGCTAGGAGGGGGGAAAGTAAATGCGCAGACCGCCACACGGGGCCCCAGCGGGTGCATGCCCCAGCGGGCATCGACGGCCTGTGGCGATTAGATCAAAGGAACAGGCGAACCGCCGGCTTACTCCAAGAGCGTGCTGATGTGGGGTGTGCGTTCCACCTTCGGCAGCACCAGCGGCTGGTAGATTTCGCGGAACGCTTTTTCCTCGCGGTGGGCCTGCCAGGCGGCTTCGGACTCCCACCGTTCGCACAGCAAGAACACGTTCGGATCGCTCTGCGAGTGGTAGACCTCGAACCGCAGACAGCCCGGCTCCTGGCGGCTCAAGCGGCCGGCCTCGGTGAGCAGCCGCGCCACCTCGTCCACGTCGGCCGGGTTCTTCACTTGGAGCAGTACGTTAACACAGAACATTGCTTGGGATTCCAGTTCAGGTTCTTCACCACGTTCAGCGGGTACTCCCAGCCGCCGGGCGTCTCCTGGTAGATCCGCACCTGGGTTTTCTCGGCCGCCAGTGCCACGGCCTGCGGAACGTCGAGGTACCGCAGCACGTTGAGCAACTCCAGCCCGCCGTGGCGGTGGCTATGCGCCAACCCGTGCAGATCGATGCGGTGTACGTTGGGCACAAACAGCGAGGCGTAGAGCGCCATCCCCGCCGCGTCGCGTTCCCCCTGCAGCCAAAGCTGCGTGTTGCTCAGGCCGGACACCTGCCGCAAAGCCTTCGCGGCCTGGACGGTATCCCAGACACGCATGCCGTCGAGCGTCTGGCCCAGCAGGGCGAACCGCCGGCGAATGTGGGTTTGCTTGCGCTCATTCTGGTTCCAGATGGTGAGCCCCACGCCGCGCGGCGCCACGTACGCCATCACCCAGGAGTTGTTGGCGAGCATCTGCCTGGTCCGCTGGAAGCTTTCAGCGTCGGGCTGGAAGGTTCCGGTGGCCTTGGCTTCGGCGGACAAGTCCTTGGCGAACTTCTCGCCATAGGTGGCCATGAATTGCTGCCAGCCCTGATCGTCGAGCACGTTGAGCACCATCAGGTCGGCCTTCTTCAGATCCGCCGACCGGGCCACATAGAGCCGCAGGTTGACATGCTCCTGGCTGGGGAAGTCATAGGCGGTCAGTTCCACGCCATCGGCGGTAGTGCGGAAGACTCGCGTCAGTTTCAACTCGGGCGCGTCCTCGGGCCAGCCGCGGAACGTTTTCTCGCGCAGCGCATTCAACCACTGATCACGCATCGCACACCATTCTGCGGCGTTGCGGGGCTCCTTCACTTCAGCCCGGCTTACGAAGCGATCGTCGATCGTGGTATTGAGCTGATCGGGCGGCAGCTTTTCAAACACCCGCAACTCCTCGGGCTCGAAAAACTTCACGGCCACGTCGTCGATCGGCTCTTCCTGCTTCTTCAAGAACCGGTTGAACCACACGAAGGCGTGAATGTGCAGCTCTTGCGTATCGAGGTGCGGGCCTTCGGTGATTTGCAGGCCCAGGTGCTTGGGCACGCCATACAGCCGGTAGATCTCACGCGTCTTGGCATGCGTGCGAACCACGCCCTCCAACGGGAAGATCCGGTCCTTGTCGGTGTTGGAAATCAGCAGCGGCCGCGGAGCCACCAGAGCGGCCAGCAGCGGGTAATCCCAGCGATAGGTGTTGACCATGAACATGCAGTCGCAATGGCCTTCCACGCAGCCATCGACCACGTGATTCTCCAGGTCGGTGATGCCGGCGACCGGTACGGCGGCCTTGATCCGCTCGTCGAGCGCGGCGATCCACCAGCTATAGGCGCCGCCGCCCGAACGGCCCGTCACGCCGATCCGCTCGGGGTCCACTTCCTTGCGCGACTGCAAGTAATCGATCGCCCGGACACAGTTCCAGGCTTCCACGCCGGCGGGCGTGTACCCCAGCGAGTTCCACCACCAGCGCTTCTCGTAACCGCCCTTGCCGTCGGCCAGACCGTAGGTGCCGTGATGGATACCTTCGATCTCGCCCAACTGGAGCGTGTCGATGATCAGGCACGCGTAACCGTTGCGGGCAAACCAGCCGCCATGGTGCTGGTAGGTGGCCTTGTTGCCGTAGCTGATGCCGTCCTTCTTCACCCGGCCGTGACCGCACACGTACAGAATCGCCGGCAGCGGCTTGTCAATCTTCCGGGGCAGATACAGGTTGGCCGTAACGTACAACCCCGGCCTCGATTGGAAGTGGATCTTCTCGACCACGAACTCATTGTGGTGGACGCGGCCGGTGACCGTGGCGTGCAGATCGGTCTTTTCCGGCCAGGGCTCCAGCCCCAGCATCTCGCGAAGTTGCTGGCGATAGACTTCGCGCTGCTTCTCCCAATCTTCCAGCGACTTGACGTCGGTCAGGCAGCGATCGGCCAGCCGCTTCGTCTCGTGGCGGAAGTAATCGGCGAGCATCTTGTCGCCGCGGCTGGTGTCCGGCCCGGATGGCTTCTTGGGGTCCGCCGCGGTCGCCGCAGCGCCGCCCAGCAGTCCGGCGACTACCAGCGCCCATGCCAACGTGCGCATCAACAAACCAGACGAGAGCTTCATATGAATCGGCCCCAAACGTTCGGAGGGTTGTTGCCAGCGGTAGATCACCGGGCTGATTACCGGCGGTGTGATAATATAGCGAGTTTGCGCAAAGTCCCTGAGTGAGGCAAAGAAAATTTGCCGCCCGGCCCGCGGCCAACCGCACGCCGGCCGCACTTACGGGCTAGTTTGCAGCACTTCGATCTCCAGTTGCCCCATCACCTGAGCAACCGGCAGTAGTGCGGCCAGACTGTCGCCGCCGCTGGCATCGTCGGCCAGGTTGGTGGTCAGCAGTGTCAGGTGCGCCGGCCCAATGCCGCCCTGCCCTAGCGTCGCATCCAGCGGCAACCAGCGATCGGCCACGTACACCTCGTTCCACATGTGGAAGGCAAATCCTCTCAGGCTCGGTACATACACCAGGCCCACCGCCACGCGAGCAGGAATGCCGCGAGCCCTGGCCATGGCGGCCAGCAGCACGGCGTGTTCGGTGCAGTCGCCTTCCATCCGCTGCACCACGTCGGCCGCCGAACCGAGCACGGTCTTGTAGTTCACCTGCTGGATCGAGCGGTGAACAAAGCGTTCCAAAGCCAACGCGACATCGACCGGCGATGCTTCGGCCGGAGCTGCCTGTTGGGCCAGGCGAACGATCTCCGGGTTGTCGCTCACAATCAGCCGGCCCGGTTGCAGATCGGCCGGCGTGGGGACGTCACGGCCATCGTCAGGTGATGCCGGTGGCGCCGGCCCCACGGTAGCGCCAGGCAAGCTGCTGGCGGCCTGGCGCACCTGCTGCCAGTCCGGAGCCGTGACCACGATCTCGGCCCGGTTCTGATCGATCGGCTGCACCTGCTGCAGCGGCGTCGCCTTGAAGACCTGCGCCGGATCGCCTGACGTGAGCCGCACGCGATAACGCGCCTGACGCAAGGCATGGGCGTTAGTCAGCGGTTGGCTTACCCGCACCACCGAACGGCTGCCCAGATCGAACTTACCCGTAGTTCCGGTGGCGCGCTGCTGCGAGGTAACGATCAACGTCTGCTGCACGCCCAGGCCGATGCTTTCGCGTTTGAAGATCTGCCCCAGTTCATCGGCCCACAGCCGGAACTTCAGCTCCAGGCGCCCCGGCCAGCGCGATACCAGGTCGATTTGCAGCAACCGGTGCGAAGTATTGAACAGTTCAATGTTCTGGTACTCGGTGGCGGTCAGCTCGTGGTTCATCACGGTCAGCAACGTCGGATCCAATGCCCGCAGCTGCCGCTTCTCGCCCGGCTGCATCGGCCTGGTGAGCAGGTTGGCTTCCACGCCCCAGAAGCCCAGCACATCGTCCTCCAGCGGAATCTCCTGCGGCTGCGGCATGCCCGACCGTTCCAGCACCAGGCGGCCATCTTTCACCTGGCCGCGGCAGGTCATGGGCTGCTCGCCCAGCGCCGTTTCGACCGTGAAGCTGATCGGCTTACCGCTGGTGGTCTGGATAGACTGCACCTTCATGGCCGGCTGCGTGTCGTCGCCAAACCGCTGAAGCTGTAACGAAAGCGTGTAATCCACGCTTATGCGATCAGGTTCGTCCGTGGGCTGAACGACCGTATGCGCGTGGCCGATGTGTTCGCCATCGAACAACACGGCTTCCCAGATGTCGCGCGGAGCCGTGGCGGCCGCGGGATTCGCGGTGAGCACCAGCGTGCCGGCCGGAGCCGTGTCGCCAGCAGCAGGCGTGGCACTGGCAGCCGGCGTGGGATCGCCCGCTTGCGGCGCAGGCTCGCTGCTGGATCCACAACCGGCCACCACAACCAGGGCCAGCAGCGCGACCGAGAGCGGCAGGCATTGCAAGAACATGTCGAGGCAGGCATGAGGCCTACGTGCCATGGGATCCTCCTCCCTGACAGGTGCGCGATTGGAACGCGCGGCGGGCAGTGTACGCGGGTAGCCCATCATTGTGCCGGCGATCGCATGGCCTATCTAGAGGAAATGGGCGGGTCGCAACGAATGTGCGGGCGATTGGCTGCCTTGGGCTTGATTTTTGCGGCATGAACGAACGCATAGCGCATGATTTGTGTGGCACGATGGCATGGTTGCGTACCAGGACTAACTGTCGTGGTCACGCGCCGCGGTGAGGTTGGCACCCTCCGTAAGACAAGCCGAGCCGGCTCGTTAGCGTGCCGGCGCTGGCATTGCCAGAGGGCCTGCCACCCCAGTCCTCCCGAAAGGCCGCTCCTATAATGGCTCGCTCCCCCTCGTCGCCGCGGCCCACGGGAGCAAGCCGGAACAGAAAAGAAGCACTCCAGAACGCCACTGCGGGCAACTGGCAACCAGCCCCGTAAGCGGCAAAATGATCCTGTTGAGGTGGGTTATGCGCGCTTGTTTGCTGCTGGTTTTGGCAACGGTGACCTGGACCTCGTTGACGGTAGCTGCCGGTGCGCAGCAGGCCGCCGGTCGGGCGGGCACCACCTATGAAACGTTCAAGACGGCGCTGCCCGCGCCGCCGCCCACAGACGACAACATGTTCGATCTGCCCCCGCTGGTGGGCCCGGAAAATCATCCGCTGATGCCGGCCCTGCGCCGCGCCTACGAAGGTATGGAGCGGATGAAGGAGATTCGCGATTACACCTGCACGCTGGTAGAACGCGAGCGGGTGGACGGCGAGCTTTTGCCGCCGGAATACATCGAACTGAAGGTCCGGCATCAGCCCTTTGGCGCGTACCTGTACTTCCGCGCTCCGACCGAGAAGCGCGGACGCGAAGCCCTGTACGTGCCCAGCGAGAACCGCGGCCGGATCGTGGCCAGCGTGCCCAACATCGGCACGGTCACGCTCGATCCCAACAGCCGCCGGGCAATGGAAGACAACCGCTACCCGATCTATGAGGTCGGCATGGCGAACCTGATTCGCCGCCTGGTCGAGGTGGGCCTGTCGGAGCTGCAATACGGCGAGTGCGAAGTGCAGTTCTTTGAAAACGCCAAGATCAACGGCCGCCTCTGCACCTGCATGCAGTTCGTGCATCCGGAGCCGCGGCAGCAGTTCCGTTACCACATCGCCCGGGTGTTCATCGACGAAGAGAACCGGATCCCCATTCGGTACGAAGCCTACACCTGGCCCAAGGAAAAAGGCGGCAAACCGGTCCTGGTTGAGGAATACACTTACCTGGACGTGAAGCTGAACGTCGGCCTGACCGACCGCGATTTCAGCGTCACCAATCCGGATTACGGTTTCCGCGGCCGGGTGCAAGACGCCGACTAAGCACGCGCCACACCTTACACGGCGGGCGGGTACCGTTTGACGGCGGCCGCCCCCACTTGCCACATTGAACCGACAGGGGGAAGGGCCTTGGCTGCCCCGCCCCCTGTTTGCTTTTTGCTGGTTGCTCGGTTTGCTGTCTGGTTTGCACCGGTGCGGAATGCGGTGGTCCGCATAGCGGCCCCAACCGGTGCGTCGGTTTAATACGGTCCGCCCAGCGGACCCCACGGTTTCTCGCTGATGGCTGTCGCTCGCCCCAAGTCCGCCGCTTCGCCCAGCGGCATCATCAATGCTTACAAGCCGCAGGGCATCACCTCGCGCCGCGTGGTCGATCACGTGCAGCGTCTGGTCCGCCCCGCCAAGGCCGGTCACGCCGGCACCCTGGACCCGCTGGCCTCGGGCGTGCTGGTCGTGTGCGTGGGCCAGGCAACACGGCTGATCGAGTACGTGCAGCAGCAAACCAAGCGGTACCGGGGCACCTTCCTGCTGGGCCGTCGCAGCGATACCGAAGACATCGAGGGCCAGGTCGAAGAACTACCATCCCCGCCCGTGCCAACGAGCGAGCAGTTGGAAGCCGCGCTGGCCAACTTCGTAGGCGAGATCCAACAGCGGCCGCCGGCTTTCTCCGCATTAAAGGTCGACGGCAAAAGGGCTTACGACCTTGCCCGGCAGGGTCAGCAAGTAGAGCTGAAACCACGGCCGGTGACGGTGTATTCGCTCAAGCTGCTGGCCTATGCCTACCCACTGTTTCAACTCGACATTGCTTGTAGCGCCGGCACCTACGTCCGTTCGCTGGGGCGCGATATTGCCGAATCGTTGGGCACCGCCGCGGTGATGTCGGCCCTGGAACGTACCGCGGTGGGCCAGTTTACGGTCGAGAAAGCCGTGCCGCTGGACGAACTCACGGCCGACACCTGGCAGTCGCACCTACAGCCGGCCACAACCGCCGTGGCCGATCTGCCGACGGTTTCCCTCGGCCCGGACGAACTCAAGCGTCTCGCCAATGGACACCCGCTGGACGCGGCCATCGCGTCCACGCTGCAGCTTGACCAAGGCCAGGAAGTGGCAGGCGTCTTTGGCCCACACTGCGAACAAGCCGGCGACCTGGCCGCGATTCTGGTCCTGCGGGGCCGGCAGCTCAAAGTGGTTCGCAACTTCGCAGCCCGCTGAGCCGCTGGCCACCTTCGCGGACTTCCATCACACGCCCCCCAAGTACAACAAGAACATCATGGCAACCGAGGGCCTTCCCAAGTTCAAAGCGTGCGGCGTGCTGCTCTACAAGGACGCCCCACGGCGGATGGTGCTGCTCATGCGTCACCCGGACCGCTGGGACATCCCCAAAGGGCACGTTGAGGAGGGCGAGGACGAAGTCACGTGCGCTCTGCGCGAGACCGAGGAAGAAACCGGCATCCCCAGCCAGCAGATCGAGCTCGATCCCGACTTCCGATTCGAGCACGTCTACTACCCACGCTATAAGTGGCTCAATAATCAGCAGGTCGAGAAAACGCTGGTGGTGTTCCTGGGCCGGGTGCCGGCAGATGCCGTGGTGGCTCCCACCGAGCACGAAGGGTTTGAGTGGATCGCCTGGTCGCCGCCCCACCAGATCCAACAGTTCACGATCGATCCGCTGCTGGCGGCCGTCGCCGAACACTGGAACAAGACGGGGACCGGTTAATGGTCTTCCACCATCAAAATCTCGCCGCGGCCCAGGGCCAGAAAGTCGCCATGGTAGAGCGTGAAGCGGCGAGCCAGCAGCGGCTCAGGCACGTCGAAGCCTAGTCGCCGTAGTTCCAGGAACGTGAACCGCAAGAACGTCGGCTGGTACGTCGAAGCCTGGCGGAACGTGGGCAGCAGCGTTGGCCGCTCCGGCCCAAACAGGCCAATGGTTCCACGCCGCATGCCTGCCCCTGGTTGCGCGCCACAGCGGCCAAAAACGTAGATGCTGCCGGCGATCATGTTGAAGCCGGCGCCGGCGCCCGCGTCGCCGCCCACGACCACCGTGCCGCGCCGCATGGTGTGGCCTACCTCATCGCCTGCCCGGCCACCGATCAGAATCGTACCGCCTCTTATACCGCGGCGGCTGCCTGGGTACGCTCCGCCAACCTGGTTGCCGGCATCGCCGCGCACGTGGATCAGGCCTCCACGCATCTCGGCGCCCACCCAGTCGCCGGCACTACCGGAAACGTGGATTTCGCCGCCGGTCATCTGGCTGCCCAGGTGCCGGCCGGCATCGCCCTCGATGCGGATGATGCCTGCGGCCATCTGGGCACCGATGCCATGCACGCCGCGCAGGTCGCCTTCCAGACGCAATTCCCCGTCAGACACGCTGCCCGAAACATCGAAAAACTCGGCCAGCGGCACCTGGCGGTTACCGTGCTGGATGGGCAGCCGCTCCACCTCGGCCAGCGACCGCTGGGCCGCCGCGTCGGGCGTGAGGCCATACAGTTCGACGGGGATCGTCGTCGCGGCTTTGTACTTGAGAACCAGCGGCATGCCACCACGTTTACCGTTGGGATGGGCTTAAGCGGCCCATGCGATCAGGCCAACGCGGCCAGCTTACTCGCCGCGGATCACCTTCACCACAGCGGTCGGATCGGCCAGCGGGACTTCTACCTGCGTGCGCTGCGTGAGGTCTTTGAGCAGCCCCTTGCCGGCGGCGAACTCGTCCTCGCCGATCACCAAAGCAAAACGGTAGCCACGGCGGTCGGCGTACTTGAGTTGCTGGCCCAGCTTACGCGGCTCGGGATAGACCTCGACGCCCAGCCCTAGTGCGCGCAATTCGCGGGCTAGCCGCAGATATTCGCCCAGTCGGCTGGCATCGAAGTAAGGGATGAACAGTTCGGCCGGCGTCGACACCTTTTCGATGCGGCCCAGTTCTTCCATCGCGGCCAGCAGCCGGTCCAAGCCCAGCGAGGCGCCCACGCCCGGCAGTTCCTGCTTGGTGTACAGCCCGGCCAGGTTGTCGTAACGGCCGCCCGAGCAGATGCTGCCGATCGTAGGCAGCTCGTTCAGGAAGGTTTCGTAGATGGTGCCGGTGTAGTAGTCCAGGCCGCGGGCGATCGAGACATCCAGCCGCAACCGTTCTTCCGGCACACCGGCAGCCGCCGCGGCCTTGAGCAACTCGGCCAGTTCGGCCACGCCGCGTTCACCGACTTCGCTGCCGCGCACCAGCGGGTCCAGTTGGCTCAGGATTTCTTCGTTGCTGCCGGTAAGCGAAGCCATCTTGAGCACGTCGGCCGCCTGCTGGGGCGTGGCACTGGCGGCGGTACACATTTCGGCCTCGACCTTTTCGGGGCCGATCTTGGCCAACTTGTCCAATGCCCGCAGGATCTCGGTCGATTTCTCGGCCAGGCCCAACCGGCTCAGCAGGCCGTTGAGCACGCGGCGGTTATTGATGCGGATGGTGAACTGATCAAAGCCGATGGCCAGCAGCAAATCGTGGATCACCAGGGCGGTTTCGATATCGGCGGCCAGGGCGTCGGTGCCGATGGTGTCGAAATCGCACTGCATGAACTCGCGGTAACGGCCTCGCTGCGTGTTCTCACCCCGCCACACCGTGGCCATGTGGTAGCGTTTGAACGGCGTTCCCAACTGGCCGATGTGCTGGGCGGCGAAGCGGGCAAACGGCACGGTCAGATCGAACCGCAGGCCGACCATCCGGCCGCCGTGATCCTCGAACTTGTACAGTTGCTTGTCGGTTTCCTCGCTGCCCTTGCCCAAGAGGATCTCCAAGTACTCCAGGGCGGGCGTGTCGATGGGCGCGAAACCGTAACTGCGGTACACGCGGCGGGCGGTTTCCAGCAGCCACTCACGTGGCAGCATCGCCTCGGGCGGATAGTCCCGGAATCCTTTCAACGTGCGAGGCTCAATCAAACCGCTCATGGAAACGATTGTTTGGATGCAGTGAAGGAGGGAAACAGTACGTGGTGATTTCGCGCGGTACGCCGCCGCGGTGTCCAGGCCGCGCCGTATTCAGCCGGTCAGCTCAGCACGGGCAGCAACTCGGGCTTGGGGCTGCGGATTGAACCCTTGCTCGGGTACATGGCCTCGACGTACTCGGTGATCTGCTCGGGCGTTTCGAAGTACCGGTCGTATACCCAAGTATCGTCGTACTCGCAGTTGTGGGTGGAATAATCGCGGCAAATCTGCGGCCGCGTGTGGTAGATGCCGCAGCGGTTGTCCGGTTGCAGGTGTTTGCACGTGGTATGGACCAGCAGGTACCAGGTGTCGTCCTCGGTAAAGACCGTGGCCCCCTCGTGCAGCAGATACCAGCGGATGTAGTCGAAGTCCTGCGGCGTTTTGGGGGTATCGATCGGCAGCGCAAAGTACTTGCAGCACTTGGCCGTGCAGTACGAGCAAAGACTCTCGCCCGGCGGCAATTGTTCGCGCGTGATCTTCGGACGCAGGTTGGACATAGCGTGCTGTACGAGCTAAGCGGCCCCAAGTTACGACACCCCAATTCCTGGCGGCACCCCAACCCCACGCCGACAGGCGGCCGTAAGGTGAAGCCCTCCAGGCATCTTCGGGCAAGTTTCCACTTTTGGCCCGCACCTTGGCAACCCTGGCGGAGAAAAACGGGCCGAAGTTCACCGATCCTTCATCGTTGCCCGGCCGCGGATGCTATCCGCGACGGCTCCACGCGCAGGTCGCCGACCGCTGTAAGACCCGGGCCAGCAAACTCTTGCACACGCCGCGCGGGCCAACGAAAATCAACCCTCGCCAGCCCCCTGCCGCCCGCACGCCTCGCACGTGGCCCAGCTTACCCTGCGCCACGCCTGGGGCGATTGGAGGCTGAGTAACTTCCTGCCCCCCCATGCAACGAACAAGCGAAGGCGCACCGCCCATGACAACGATTTTCCATCATGCTTTGCCGCTTCGCCGTTTGAGCCCCCTCCGCCAGGCTATCCGTGCCGGCGGTCTGCTGCTGGCCGCGACGTTTGCCTGTGCCGGGCTGGTCCTCAGCCAGCCGCTGCTGGCCGCCGACCAGCCCCCCCGCCAGGCGGAAAAATCGGTCAAGGTGAAGGGCGCCGCGGGCGAAATGGAGCTGGGCTACCTGCTCTACCTGCCGCCCCAATATCACCAGCAAAGCGAGCAAAAGTTCCCGCTGATCCTGTTCCTGCACGGGGCTGGCGAACGTGGCTCGAACCTCGAGCAGGTCAAGCGGCACGGCCCTCCCCAGCTGGCCGAGCAGAAAGACCTGCCGGCGATCGTGGTTTCGCCCCAATGTCCGGCCGGCCAGCGGTGGGACGTTGAAGCCCTGGCGGGCCTCTTGGATCACGTGGAGAAGGAGCTGCGGGTGGATCCGCGACGGATCTACGTCACCGGCCTGTCGATGGGCGGCGCCGGCACCTGGAACCTGATCGCCCACCAGCCCGACCGCTTCGCCGCCGCCGCGCCGATCTGTGGCGTGGGCGATCCGGCCACGGCCGCCAAGATCAAGCACATCCCGATTTGGACGTTCCATGGCACCGCCGACCGGGCCGTGCCGTACGCGGCCACCGAAAAGATGGTCGCCGCCCTGAAAGAAGTCGGCGGCAACGTGAAGTTCACCACCTACGAAGGCGTGGGCCACGACTCCTGGACCGCTACCTACAACAATCCCGAGTTCTGGTCCTGGCTGCTGGTCCAGGTGAAGCCGGCGAACGCATCGAAGTAGCGACCACAGCCCGGTGGATAGCCAGCTCGGCAGCGCTGCTTCGGCGCGCTCCTTGCCATATGTCCCCTCGTACGGCTGAGTGGCCTCGGCGCAGCCGGCACGCCTCCGCACGCTCCCGCATGCCCCCCTACCCTGCTTGCGAGCAACGGCCATGATCCGCAGCATTTTTCGCCGCGCCGCAGCGTCGTCCCTGGCGATGCTGGTCGCCGTGGCCGTTTGCCTGGCAGCGGTGGAAGCCGCGGCGGGCGAGATCCATCGGGCTGCCGCGGCCGGTAACCTGGCGCTGTTGAAGCAGCTTTTGGACGAGGACGCCCAGGCAGCCAACGCCCGGAGTGAGACGGGCGAAACGCCGCTGTTTGTGGCCGCCAACCGCGGGCAGCTTGCCGCGGTCAAACTGCTGCTGGAGCGTGGCGCCCAGATCGACGCCAAGGTCGACGACTCGACGCCGCTGCTCACCGCGGTGGCTGCCGGACGGGTCGACGTCGCCAGGTTTCTCGTCGAACAGGGCGCCAGCACCACCGTAGCCGATGAGGAAGGCCGCACGCCGTTGTACTTTGCCGCCGCCGATGGCCATGCCGACCTGGCGACGGCCCTGCTCAAGCGCGGAGCCAACCTCAACGCGGCCGATCGCGAGGGCGATACCGCGCTGCACATGGCCGCCATTTATCGTCAGGCCAAGCTCGTTGAACTGTTGCTCGAGCATAAGGCCGACGTCAACGCCGCCAACGCGCTGGGCTTTACGCCGCTGCACGTGCCTGCCGCCAAGGGCTATGCCGACATCGTGCGGCTGCTCCTGAAAGCCGGGGCCAAGGTCGATGCGCCGTCGCGCTCGGGCGATACGCCACTGCACGTGGCCGCTTCGGAAAACCGCACCGAGATCATCAAGCTGCTGCTGGAGCACAAGGCCAACGTCAACGCGGTCAACGGCGACCGGCTCACGCCGCTGTACGTGGCCGTGTACGAACAAAACGCGCCGGCGGCAACCGTTCTGCTGAAAGTCGGCAAAGCCGACGTGGATGCCGCCGATAGCGATGGCCGTACCCCGCTGCACGTCGCGGCTTACTTGGGTTACGATGCACTATGCGTCTTGCTGCTGAAGCACCAGGCCAAGGCAGACGCGCAAGACCGCACCGGTGCCACGCCCCTGCATCTGGCGGCGGCCGGCGACCGCCCCAAGGCCGCAGCGGCACTCCTGGCCGCCGGAGCCGACGCCGCGGCCAAGGACGGGCGCGGCCGTACCCCGCTTGAAATCGCCGAGGCCAAGATGTTCGACGGCGTGGCCGAAGTACTTCGCAAGCATCACAAGGCCCAGCCGTGAACCTGCTCACTTTCCTGCAACAGCGCCTCCAGGAGGGGGCCAAGCCGGCCTTGCAAGTCAAGGACGACCACGACGACTTCCAGACGCTCTCCTGGCAAGAGCTGGGCGAACAGGTCTTTCGCACGGCGGCCGCCTTCGAAGCGCTGGGTGTGAAGCCCGGCGACCGCATCGCCCAGGTTTCGCCCAATCGCCTGGAATGGATCGTAAGCGACCTGGCGGCCTACCTCTGTCAGGCCGTCCACGTGCCGATCCACGCTTCGCTCTCAGGCCAGCAGATCGCCTGGCAAATCCGCGACTGCGAGCCGTCGCTGCTGCTGCTCTCGGGCCCCGTGCAGGCGGAAAAACTGCTCGCCCTGGCGCTGCCGGATCCGCTGCCGCTGGTGTCGTTCGATCCGATCCATCAGCCGCTGGCCGGCCGGCCGGTGCGGCACCTGGCGGCATTGCAGCAAGCGGCCGATCCCAGCCGCGGCGAAGAACTGCTGCGCGTCGCCGTCGACGCGCTCCACGAGAACTCGCTGGCCACGGTGCTGTACACCTCGGGCACGACCGGCGAGCCCAAGGGCGTGATGCTCAGCCACGGCAACCTGGCCAGCAACGCCGTAGCAGCTTGCGAGCGGTTCAACATCGAGCCCGGCGATTTGCGGTTGTGCTGGCTGCCGCTCTCGCACGTGTTTGCCCGAACCGCCGACCTGTACACCTGGCTGGTGTGGCCCGATATGCTCATGGCCCTGGCCGAGAGCCGCGATACCATCCTGGGCGATTGCAGCCAGGTGCAGCCGACGCTGATCAACGGCGTGCCGTACTTCTTTGAAAAAGTGATGCGGTTCCTGGTCGACCAGGGCGTGGGCGATACGCCCGGCGCCGCCAATCAACTGCTGGGCGGACGCATCCGCATGTGCTGCTCGGGCGGAGCCGCATTGCCCGACCACGTGGCCGCCTTCTACCGCAAGCAAGGCCTGTACCTGGTGCAGGGCTACGGCCTGACCGAAACTTCGCCGGTCATCACCGTATCCGACAATCCGGACAAGATCGGCAGCGTGGGCCAGCCGCTCAAGGGCGTGGAAATCCGCATTGCCGACGACGGCGAGATCCTGACCCGCGGCCCGCACGTCATGCTGGGCTACTGGCGGCGCGAGGACGAAACGGCCCAAACCATCCGCGACGGCTGGCTGGCCACCGGCGACTTGGGCCGCATCGACGAAGAAGGCTACCTCTACATCACCGGCCGCAAGAAAGAACTGATCGTCACCGCGGCCGGCAAAAACATCGCGCCGGTCCTCCTGGAAACGCGGTTGTGCGAAGACCCGCTCATCCAGCAGGCGATGGTCGTAGGCGATGGCCGCAATTACCTGGCGGCCCTGTTGGTGATCGACCGCGGCGCGCTCTCGGCGGCCCGCGCGGCCCAAGGCCAAACGCTGCCGGAGAACTGGACGACCGACGAAACCGTCCGAGCCATCGTCGCCGAACGCGTGAAAGCCCGCCTGGCCGACCTCTCTTCCTACGAACAAGTCGGCCGTTTCGCCCTGCTGGCCGAGCCGTTCACGCCCGACAACGGCCTCTTAACACCGACGCTGAAGCTCCGCCGCGGCGAGATTGCCCAGCGATACGCGGACGTGATTGAGACGCTCTACACCCGCGAGTAAACGCGGCCGGGTTACTCGGCCTGCCTGGCACCGTTTGCCGTCTGCTTCAGCAGCAGTTCGGCAATGGGGCCGGTGATCAGGCTCGCATCGGCGTGGCCGCAGTTGGTCATTACCACCACGGCGACCTTGCGGGCTGGCAGGATGCGCATGTGCGTCCGGGTTTCGGCGTGCCGGCCGCCGTGCGATACCTCCAGGTCGTTGCCGCTGCCGGCCACGACAATGCCCAGCCCATACCGGGTTTCCTGCCCGTCGGTGGTTTTCTGCCGCGTCCACATCAGTTGCTCGGTGGCCTCATCCATCAGCTTGTGGTTGAGGATGGCCTGGGCCCACTTGGCAAAGTCGGTCACGTTCGACTTGTAACCGCCAGCGCCGTGCTTCCAGAAGTGGGCGTAGTCGGGCACCCGGGCCACGATGCCTTCGTCGTTCTTCTTGTAACCGGCCGCCCAATCCGGCTGGCCCGTGTACGGCATGTCGAGCTGGAAGCTGCGCAAGTCCAGCGGACCGAGAATCCGCGTTTGAAGCTGCTGCCACAGCGGCTCCTTGCCTGCCCGTTGGACCACCGCCGACAGTACCACATAGGCGTACGACGAGTATTCCATCCGTTCGCCAGGCGGAAAGAGCAGCGGCGCGGCGGCAAAGCGGTTGAGTGCCGCCAACGGATCGAGCTCGATTTCCAGGGGAGCCATCTGCTGCGTTACCAGCGGCACCTGGCCGTTGGCGTAGTGCGGGATGCCACTTTGATGGCAGAGCAGGTGCCGCGAGGTGATGACGTGGCCCTTGTCGGGAAACTCCGGCAGGTAGGTGCGGATATCGGCATCGAGGTCGAGCTTACCCTGCTGGACCAGCTGCATGGCGGCCACGGCCAGGACCACCTTGGAGTTGGACGCCCAGTTGAACACCGTCTGCGGCGTGACCGGGATCTGCCGCTCGGCGTCGGCCAGGCCATAGCCTTTGAGGTACGCGATCTGGCCGTTGTGGACCACGCCCAGCGCTACGCCGACGAGCTCCTGCTCCTGCATCTGGCTGGCAATCACGGCATCGATGGCCGCAATGGTTTCCGGGGGCAGCGGCGACGTGGGCCGCTGCCCATCCTGTTGTGCCAGCGCGACCGCAGGCACCACGCACAACACCGCAATCGCCATCAGGGGGAAGATTGGCAGCCGCATGCACGTCCCTCGCTCAGATGCAAACGCAATGAAGCAACAAACCTTGCTACGAGGCCGGCGCCACGCAGCGTCCGGTTAAGCGCCCAATGTAATTCAGGCCCAGGCCCACGTCACATGGTTAGGCCGATCCGGGGCGGGCGCGCGCCCTCGTGCACCCCAAAAGCTGTGTGGAAGAGCAGCGAGAAAACCACCTTTCGGGGCGCGCGCCCACCACAGACGCACTGGCCGCAAGCCCAAGCCTACGGCAACTGTGCGCGAAGCCGGGCCATTTTCAACCTTTGCAGCCTGCACACCCCCCCCTATCTATACTGGCCATGCACGCCTTTGGCTGAACCGTCTCGCCTCGTTTGCTCCGTTTCGCCCCATGACCAGATCGACGCGATCTGGCCGTCGTGGGCACCTACCGGTTTGGTTGGGGCAGGCCGTATGACCTCCCAGGGCATCCAAGCTCGGAAGTACGCCATCTCGCTGTCAAAGCGAGCCGACGCTTCGGGCATTCTTCACCAGCAGCGGCGAAGGGTTCTTGCCTTCGATCAAGAGCGGTTCTCGTTCCGGCGATTGGGAAAACGCTGCTCCTTCCGATGCAGGCGATTGAGCTGCCTGGGCGTGCCATCGGACCGCCAGCGCGTTCTTCGTACCCACGCTGCGCGTGAAAGTTACCGCCAAACAGTCTGTGCCGAGTGTAAACCTATCACGGAAGGCTGCTTCTTATGTTGATGCCAACCTATCGGAACCGTGGATTTACGCTTGTAGAACTGCTGGTCGTCGTGGCCATTATCGGCATCCTGATAGCGCTGCTGTTACCGGCCATCCAGGCAGCGCGGGAGTCCGCGCGACGTTCCGCCTGCTCGAATAACTTGAAACAGTTTGCCACGACCATTCAGATCTATGCCGATACCCATTCCGAGGAGCTGCCGCCTTCGGTGGGCAACCGGGGCGCCTCGCACCACAAGGGGCTGGGCTGGGTGGTGTTCCTGTGGCCGGTGATGGAAAAAGGCCCCTCGATCACCGGCGTTGATTTCACCCTGGATTACGACCATGCCGTGAACATCGCGGCGTGCTGCGCCGATCGCTCCGACATCTATCACTGCCCCACGCGCGGCTTCCGGATCAACAAGAATAACAACGCCGGACAGTGCCTGGATTATGTGCCCACCGGGGTGACGGGGGATCCGAACAATCCCACGGAGTTTCCCAGCTCGATCATTGGCGCCAAGAACGATACGAGCAACAAATCGAACCTGGCCTGGATCAAAGCGCTACCGCCCGCAACTACATCCGGGGCGCGATCATCCCCACGTCGCACTATCAGCCGGCGCCTCACGTGCCCGGCGGGGCAATCTTTCGCTCACAAGTCACCATCGGGCGAGTCACCGATGGGATGACTTATACCTCGCTGATCAGTGAGAAGCACATCAATCCCGTCAGGTTGGGCGACGATCCGCACGATTCCCCCAGGCACCCGGGCCACCAGCCGCACGGCTCGGGGGGCGCACTGCGGTACCAAGATCGCAGGGCTGGGGCTCGCCCAAGGTCCCGACAATCCTCTGATCACCGATGAAACCAAGGCGGCCACCAACGGCGATTATTGGAAGTTCGGGAGCTGGCACCTCGGGGGTTGCCAGTTTGTGTTCGGCGATACCCGCGTGGTGGCCGTGAAAAACAGCGCAGATCCCATGTCGCTGTATTACATGAGCGTCCGCGACGACGGCACGCCGTACTCGCTCCAACAATAGCGCCGCCAAAGGCTGCAGCGTCTAGCGGGTGACGCGAGCTCTTTGCCGATCGCGCATGGTCGTTTTGCGCGCAGCCGTAAGCGGCGTGCCACATGATATTGATCGTTGCACCGCCAATGACCGCAGGCGACCAACGGAAGCCTGAATTTGTAGGCATTTCGGGTCGTTGCAGCGGACATTTTGAGCGCAACCATCAATAAACGTCGCCGGCGGAGCCGTGTCCGCCCGGCGTGCCCTTACTGAAGCTGCTCTTCGCAGCGGCGCATGTAGTCGATGCTGTCCTTGGCCAGGCGTTCGATGCCGGGGCTATAGTCGAACACTTCGACGGATACCCAGCCGTCATAGTTCACATCCTTGAGGGCCTGGAAGATCGGCACAAAGTCGATCTCGCCGAAGCCCGGGCCGAGCTTGTTGGCATCGTTGGCGTGGAAGTGCGCCATGGCGTGGGCGTTGCCGCGGATGATGTCGGGGATCGGCTGCCCTTCGCTGCTCATCGCCTTCACGTCCAGGTGCAGCCGGCAGTTGGGATGATTGACCATCTCCATCAGCCGCACGCCGTCGGCCGCGTGGTTGAGGAAGTTGCCTTCGGCCGGGCCCAGCGGCTCGATCGCCAGCGTCACGCCGCACTCTTCCAGCGTGGGCATCACCGACTGGAACACTTCGGCCGCGTACTTCATGGCGTCGTCCATGGTCACGCCCGGCAGCACGTTCCGCTGCTGCGGCGACCCAAAGACCATGATCGTGCCGCCCAGGTCGCGGCAGCAGCGAGCCAGCTCGCGGATGTATTCGGCCGTGGCCTCGCGGACGGCCTTGTCAGGCGTGGTCAGGTAGAAGCCCTCGGTCTTGGCCAGCAGCCAGTGCAAACCGATCACTTCCAGCCCGGCAGCCGCCGCCTGTTGCCGGACTTCTTCGCGCTGCGCGGCTGAGACCTTTCGAACATCGGTGTTCATGGTAAACGGCGCGATCTCGATGCCGGTGTAACCGCACTCGCGGGCAAAGGCGAACGCCTTGTCAAACGGCCAGTCCAGGAACGTCTCGTTGCAGATGGCGTATTTCATGATCGGTTTGCGGTATCTACGTGGCGGCGAATGATGGAAGAACGCAATGCGTAGGGTCCGCGATGCGGACCAACGGTACAAGGGGCGGTTTCATCCTGTCGGCCAGCGGGCCCGCTTCGGCGTGGCAACGACACGGCCGAGGCTACTTTCCACTGGCGACGTTCTTGGCGGTCTTGCGGGTGCGGCGCGGAGTGCCGTTGGCCGGGGCGGCTTCCGGCTCGAGGCGGCGTCCATTGGCCGTGTTGGGCGCGCTCACCAGCGGCTCGGGGGCGCCTTCCAGCGGATCGCCCGGCTTGATCTTGTCCAATCGGGCCTGGATCTGCTGGGCGTACTGCTCCGACAATTCAAAGCCCAGGTACTGACGGTTCAGCTTCTTGGCCACGGCCAGCGTGGTGCCGCTGCCACCGAACGGGTCGAGCACGGTCCCGCCCTCATGGCTGCAAGCGCGGATGATGCGGCCCAGCAGTTGCTCGGGCATCTGACAGCCATGCCAGCCGGCGCGCTCCTTGAATGTGCCGCACACGCGGGGGAAGTACCAGGTATCTTCGTCGGGCTGGAAGGCGAACGGCGCATCCTGAGGCCGCAGGATCCACGTATCGTCGGGCAGCCGGCCCTGGGGATTAGCCCGGCGGTCGCCGTACACCAACTGCCGGGCTGACGGCACGCGGATCGCGTCGACATTGAACACAAAGTCGCGCGGGTTCTTCACCATGTGGAACAGGTGCACGTGCGAGCGGCTGAACTTGAGCTTGCAGTTCACCCCGAAGGTGTAATACCAGACCACCCAGCTCCGGCACACCAGGCCCAGCTCACGCTGCATGAGTACCTTCAGCTCGGCGGCGAACTCGTCGCCGATCGCCAGCCAGAACGTGCCGTTGGGTTTGAGCACGCGGACCACCTCGCGCATCCACTGCGCGCTCCAGTCGAGGTATTCCTCGGCCTTACGGCGGTCGTCGTACACGTCGTATTCGTAGCCGATGTTGAAGGGCGGATCGGCAAAGGCCAGGTCGACGCAGCCGTCGGGCAACTGCTGCATGCCGGCGATGCAATCCTGTTGGCAGATCTGATTCCACTTCAAGCTCATGCCCTTCTGTACCTCGTTCGAGTCGAACCAGGCCGCGGCCGAATTGTCGGCCACAGGCTTGGCAGCTACTGTACCACGCAGCGTTTAGCGATTAAACCAAGAGGAGCGCGGCTAACCGCGACCTTGCCGGTTACGTTAACTGTTTCGGCCCGCGAGCCACGTGACTAGCCCTCGCGTGGGGGGCGCAGGCGCTTTTCTCCGTCTTGAACTTGCTGAGGATTGCTCCAGCCGTGTCGCTACCAGTGGCCTTGATCACCGGGGCCGGTCGAGGAATCGGCCGAGCCATTGCACTGGAACTGGGCCGCGATCATGCCGTGGCCGTTAACTATGCCCGCAGCGCCGACGCCGCGCAAGAAGTTGTTCAGCAGATTTTGGCCGCGGGCGGACAGGCGTTCGCCATTGCGGGCGACGTGGCCCAGGCGGCCGACCGGCAGCGGCTGGTGGATGAAACGCTCGCCCGCTACGGCCGGCTCGACGTGCTGGTGAATAACGCCGGCATTACCTCGCAGGGCCGCAAGCCGCTGTTGGAGGCAACCGAAGAAAGCTGGGACGCCGTCTTCAACACCAACCTCAAGGGGCCGTTCTTCCTCTCGCAGTACGCCGCCAAGGCAATGATCGAGCGGATCGGCAATGGCACCCAGCGCAAGGCCACCATCGTCAACATCTCGTCGGTGTCGGCGTATGCGGTCTCGACCAATCGGGCCGACTACTGCATGACCAAGGCCGCGCTAGGCATGATGACGCTGCTGTTTGCCGACGCCCTGGCCGAGCACGGCATCCAGGTGTTTGAGATCTGCCCCGGCATCATCGCCAGCGATATGACCGCCGCCGTGCAGGAAAAGTACGACCGGCTGATTGCCGAAGGCCTGACGCCGATCCGCCGCTGGGGCCAGGGTGAAGATGTTGCCCGAGCCGTCCGCGCCGTGGTCAGCGATCTGTTCCCGTTCAGCACGGGCGAGCGAATCAACGTCGACGGCGGTTTTCACATCCGCCGGCTGTGAACGCCGGATGCGTGGCGTCGCCGCCGCGTCCCCTTACAGGGTGCTCATCTTCGCGAAGTTCAACGATATGCCCTGGAACGGCATCACGCCGTAGATGCCCCGCGTGAAGATCTCGCCGATGAAGTCGGTACTGATCCGAGCGTGGGTCTTAGGCACCACGATCACGTCGGAATCGGCCACCCACAGGTCCTGCACGTGCTGATGCTGACCGGTGGTGACCTCGTGCCACAGGTTGATATGCGTGGCAATCAGCCGCCAGTAGGCATCGCGGCGGAGGATGACCACCTTGTTCAGCCGGCTGCCGGCGATGTTGTCGATGCCGCCGGCCATGGCCAGAGCCTGCATCACGGTGGTCGGTCCCGTCAGTTCGTACCGGCCGGGCAGGCGGACCTCGCCCAGCACGTACACGTAGCGCGGCGCCCGCTCGATCAGGATCGGCGTGATCTCCAGCCCTTGCACGATCATCGCGTACCGGGCGTCGATCTCCTGCTTCAACTCATCGAGCGACAATCCCTGAGCAGGTACCGAACCGATGGCGGGCAATGACACCGTGCCGTCGGGTGTGACGCGCACTTCGCGTACCTGGCCGCCGGTCAGACCGGCCCGGCTATCGACCGAGTTGATGATGTCTTGCAACCGCGTGTTCACGCGCAGCGGCGTCACGGTGATCTCGGGGTTGCGGTAGTACCGCTTGTAGCGGTCCTCAAGTTCCTGCTGCAGTTGATCGACGGTCAGCCGCGCGGCATGCACGCGTCCCAAGAGCCGCAGCGTGATCGTGCCGTCGTTGAGGATTTCCAGATCGCGGTCGAGCGTCCGGTCGGTCAGCGACTCGATCCGCACCTGGTCGCCCACGTTCAACTGGTAAGGCGTGTTGGTTTCGTCGCGAGTGATGCGAAACACGCATTCCACGCGGTCGCCCGGCCGCAGCCGATAGACCGGCACGTGCTGGGTCCGTTCCGGGCTGACGTACTTACCCTGGCCAAAGTACAGGTTCGGGCCGCTGCCAGCCGGAGCCCAGGTTTGCATGTCGCAGCAAGGGTTGGTCTTGGGAGCCGCAGGCAACACCGGGCCCAGGGGATCCTCGACCGGCGGGCGGATACCGACCACGTGGCTGGGGGCCCGCGGTGTACCACGCGATGGCTGCCTGTCCGGCGGCGGCTGGTCCGACGGCGAGGCGTCTGGCCCTTCGTCGCTGGCTGAACGCTGAGCCGCCGGCATCACGCCGTAATGCGTCAGCTCAACCCAGGGATCGTAGCGCAAGGGCCGCGGCCTGGAAAACACGTTGTCCGATGCGCGAAAGTACTTCTCGCGGCGGGCCGCGTGATCAGCCCGGCTCATGCGGTGATGGCGAGGGTGGCCATCGCCCAAGGCAGCATTGGCTGCCGGCACAAAAGGCACCATGTCCGGCTTCTTGGGCTCGGGAGTGCCGCCCCAGTTGAACAGTGCCCAGCCGCCCGTGATTGCCGCCAGGACCGCGCCGCCGGCAGTGGCGGCGACCGGCCGGTTCTGATTGATCCGTTCGGCAATGGCGCGCAAGAGCACACGGTCCAGGCCGCAGACGCGCATCAGTTGCCATAACAGCCGAAGGTAGGTCATGGGCCTTGTTCCGTTAACGCGGCCGCCTGGTGCCACTCGCGGCGTCGATGCCTGGATGCCACGAGCGAAGCGGCCGGAAATGTTCGGTACGTGTTTCGTTCAAGCGGCGGCACACCAGCAACCAAGTGCGGCGACGCCGCGGCTTAACGCTTCCAGGGGAACCAGCTCTTGGTGCGCGGGGCCGCCGGACCGCCCGCTTGTTGGTTGGCCGTGGCCGGTGCCTTCTCGGGAGCCGTAGCGGCCGGCGCACGTTGCGCGGTGCCGTTGTTCGTCGCCTTGGTTTGTGCCGCCTGGCCGGTCGGCACCGGCTGACCGCCAGACGCAGGCACCGAGGGTACGGCGCCACCGGGCGGCAGGCTCTCCAGCGGCAGATTCGCGCTCACGCTGGCGAACTGTTCGGGATCGAGCCACTGCACGTCGACTGGCGAGGTGATCGAAGCCGGCTGACCGCTGGCGTCGATGCCTGCCAGTCGCCGGGCTTGTTCCTGGGCAATCTGGGCCAGTTGGTGTTCGCCCAGCTTCGCATGCAGACAAGCCAGGTTGTGCCAGGTCTCAGGCTGCGGCGACACCGCGATGCTGTGCTGGAACCAGCCCCGGGCTTCCTCGTAATGGCCGCTGCGAACCAGGAACACGGCCAGTTCGTTCGCGGCGTGCCAGTTGTTCACATCAACCAGCAGGGCTGCCTGGTGGAACACCTTGACGCGGGCCAGCGGGTTCTCGACGAAGCTGTTTTCCTCGCGAGCAATCTCATGGTGCAACTTGCCCAGGGCCGACAGCGCCGCCGAGCCGGCTTGCAGCGGTTTGACCGCCAGCGCCAACTGTTCCTGGGCGTAGGCGTAATACTGCTGCGCCGCGGCCAGCGGCGAGATCGGCTCGGCCAGGTTGTGCAAGACCGGAGTCCGGTGTGAAGCCGCGATCTCGCGCACGTCGCGGTCGACGTCCAGCGCCCGGTTCTGGAAGTCGGACGCCTCGTCCATGGCCCGCAGGCCGTTGACCAGCGCGGTGGTATGACGCTGCGTGGACTCGTGCAGGTCGAGCGCCTGGGCAATCACTTCGAGTGCCCGATGGAACTCGCGGCGAGCCGCGTAGAACATCCGGCGGTCGGCCAGTTCAAAGCCCTTGGCGATGTGCTGCACCGCGTGACGCGAAACCTGCTCGTATACCTGCGGCGAGACGCCAACCGCACCGACGGCAGCAGGCGCCGCGGGCGTGGCCTTGGGCGAGGCATCGTAAGTATGCGACGGCTCGTTAACGGTCGGCCCCGGCACACTCGGCTGCGCCAGCTTGGGCTCCGCAGTGGTAGGCTCCGCGACCGATGGTTCCAACGCGGACGGTTCCATAGGCAGCGGATCAGTAACTGTCGGCGGTGTGATTTCCGGTTGAGCCGGCGTGGGGAGCGCAGGCGTAGGTTCAGTTACCGGAGGCTGGACGCCGGTCGGAGGCACCATGTGCAGCGGCCCCGCGATCCTGGCTCCCACCTCCGAGGGCACAACCGGCGACGGCGTATTGGATGCTGCGGCGTTGGCAACCTCGCGCTGCCAAGGCAACGGAGCCAGCGAGGGAAATTGCGGTGCCATCTGCGGCGGGGCCGAAGCCTGAGCCGGCATACCGATGACCGGAGCAGCGCTATCCTGCTGCCATTTCATCGGAGGCACTTCGCCCGGCAGCGTCGCCGCATCGGCCCAAGGCAAGTCGCCCTGCGATGGCGTCGGTGGCAAGCTCATCGGCTGCCTGGTATCGGGCTGCGGCGGGTACACCGGCTGCGGGGGTACCAGGCCGGGGCCGTTCAATACCGGACCGTTCTGAGCAGGATCATGCTGCGTCGGACGATTCTGCATCGCGCCGCCCTGTAGCGGCCAAGCACCGCCCCCCTGCTGCGTCTGCGGCACCATCATCGGTTGCGGCAGCGTGCCTTGTTCGGGCGACCAGACGCTGGAGCCGTAACGGTCGTGCTGCGATACCGGCGCGGCCTGCGGCACCGGAGCAACCGGCGGCTGCGTGCGGGCTGCATGCTGCGGCGTTTGCGGCACGGCCGGCGCTGCGGTACGTGCGGGTGCTGGCCGCTCCTGCGGCAGCGCAGGGCCCGACATCCAAGCGAACGGGCTTTGGCTGTCGCCACCGCGGATAACATTGCCGGTGGTCGTCGCCAGCGTGGTTGCAGCGACAGTCGCGGTGGCAATTCGGCACCACCAACTTCGCCAATGGGGGCGTCTGTGCTGCATGGCGTCCTTGCCTGAGCTTGTAGCAATCGTTCATTGCGCGGCGTGGGAACCAGGTACGCCGGCGCGGGCACAATGTCTGGCACGTTGCGAGCCGCCCGGCTTCTCTGCCAGGCGAAAGGAAGGGGACCGATGCGGCCTCCCAGCCGCTCGTCGCATAGCGCGTGGATGGATCGTGAAAAGCCCCGCGGGTACGCGCTATTCCCCCTTCCAATAGGTTGGAATCGTCTGCCCGGCTGCGCGTTATAAGCGAAATCGGCGTTGTAGCGGTTGCGCCGGAGGCTCCACGCCAACGGCGGCAACACGCAGCCGGCATAATCGACAAAGTTTAAACCGCAAGGCAGTTGGTGGTGCCAGCAGTGGCAGCACCTCCAGCCACTGCCTTCTCCCCAGCGGCTGGGACGGGCGAAAGCCCGTCAAATGCCTGGCATCATTCGATGCCCCGGCCTTCCAGTAGCCGCAGCTCGGCTTGCCAGGCTTCGCGATCGGCCTCGGTAATCTGAGGGTTGGGCAGCAGCGAACGCCGCGTGCAGTTGACCAAAGCCTGGAGGGTTTGATAGCGGCGGGTGGCTTCGATCGCGGGCGGAATCTGGTCGTAAACAATCTCCTCGATCCGCTCCAAGCTGAGCGGCCCGCGCACCGCCGCCTCGGCCTTGAGCCGCGACCGCAGCGAAGAAAACGCGGCCGCCGAGTAGCCGGGTGTAAGGGCATCCAGCCGGTCGATGGCCGCCTCGTCGGGCGGTTCGCTCGCGGCGCCTTGCAGTACCCAGCGCAGAAACTCGCGACGGTCCTCGCCTTCGGGATCGAGCACCGGAATGATCAAATCGCCCACGCGGCCCGGCCGGCGAATGTCGGGCGAAAGCCGATGAATGCGGGCGGTCATCAACAGCCAGATGACACGGCCCCGCAACCGGCTGTCGGACATCATCTGCTGAATCTTGCCGGTCAGGCGGCGTTCGGTCTCGTGGGCATTGGGGCCGACCCCGCCGAACTGCGTGTCGGCTTCGTCTACAAAGATCACCACCTTTTGCAAGGCTTCGAGCACCTGCCGCAGCCGCTCAAAGATCACGTCGGTCTGACCAAACCACTGGCTGCGAATGTTCTTGAGCACCAGCACCGGCAAGTCGAGCGCTGCCGCCATGGCTTCGAAGATGAATGTCTTGCCACCGCCGATGGGCCCTGCCACCGCGGCGCCAGGCAGGGCGTCGGGGCCAGTAGACCGGAACCGTGGCAACAACTCGTCGCGCAAGAACTCCTTGAGTCGCGTGAAACCAATCACGTCGTCCAGCGAGTGCGTGGGCTTCTTGAACTCCACCACGTCCTCGCCCAACTGGCTTTGGATGTGTTCTTCGACCTTGGCCAGCACGTCGTCGGGCTTGATCATCTCGCCCGAGTGCGCAGCGCCCAGCAGCAAATGCCGCAGCGCATGCAGCGACAGCCCGGCCGTGAACTGGGCGACCGTCTCAGGCGTGGTCCACATTTGCGGCGGCTTGAGATTGCGGGCGGGCGCCGAATTGATGAACCACTCGATGTACGCTTGGCGAGCCGCGGCGTCGGGCGGTGGAACCTCCACGGCGATCAACTGCGGCAGCCTCGCCACGCGCGGATGCACCAGGCTCCGCGAATCGGCCAGCAGCACCACGGCGTCGTTGCCGCTGGCAAAGCCGGGATCGGAGAACCAGTCCTGCACCACGCCCACCCGATGCCGGTCGGCCGGATTAAGCCGCGAGATGTCGCCATCGCCGGCAGGCAGCAACAGGTCGGCCGCTTCGACGATGATAAAGAAATGGTCGCTCAGGTAAGGCCGGCCGGCGGGGCTCTTGGCCCGCGAGCACACGGTCAGTTGCCGCAAGAACTCCAGCCCCACGGTCGGCTTGCCGACCGTATCCAACAGTTCGCTGTCGAAACTGCTCTCCAAGCGTTCCTTCTGGGCTTGAAGCTTGCGATCGGTCAGGGCGTTCAGCACCAGGCTGTCGGGATCGACGCCCAGCCGCCATGCTACCCAGGCATCACGCACCCGCGCGCGGTCGCTTTCGTTCACGAACCGCACCGGCCCGTTCAGCTCCTGCACCACGACAATCAGGCCGGGCACGCGAGTCTTTTCGATCAGAAACTCCATCAGCGAGACGTACCGCCCGCCCGACGCGTTCTCCTCCGGCAATGTCGACTCGCCGCCGGGCAGAAAGAACATATCGTGAACGTTCCCCCACAGGATCACGCTGCGGGCCTGGCCCGAGTTGACGATCCTCGCCATCTGTGTGAAGAACGGATAGCTGTGATTCATCGGCGTCAGCCTTGCTTTGCAGTCCTGAAAGGGGAGCGGCGACCGCTGCGTGCCGCGGGTGCTGTTCCCATCTTACCAGCGCGGTGTCCCCGCGCGGGCTGTTCCGCCTGGCAGCTTGCAGCCAGCGGCACCTTCAGGGGGCCTTGCCGCAGCCAGGTGCGTCTGAAACGGCACGCCCCGCGGCGATCGATCGGCTGCGGTTGTCATTCGCGTGCCGCGGACCGACAATGGACGGCTTCGTACGTCCTCATCCATCGCAGCCTGGCTTCCGCAGCCACGATGTATTCGACACATGACGCCCCATATTGCAATCCGGCACATCAGCAAGCGGTTCCCCGGCGTGGTGGCGCTGGACGATGTCTCGTTCGATATTCAGCCCGGCGAACTGCATGCCATCGTCGGCGAGAACGGGGCCGGTAAAAGCACGCTGATGAAGATCCTCTCGGGCGTCATCACCGAGTACGAAGGCGAGCTGCAACTGCGCGGCACGCCGGTCCGGTTCACAGGCACCCGCGATGCCGAAGCGGCTGGAATCAGCATCATTCACCAGGAACTGAACCTGGTGGACGCCTTGCCGGTGGCAGCCAATATCTTTCTGGGCCGTGAGTACCGCCGCGGCTGGCTGCTCGACGAAGCCCGCATGCACCGCGAGGCCGCAGCCCTGTTCGAGCAACTGCAATGCCGCATCCCTCCCCACACGCTGGTCGGCGAGCTGCGCGTGGGCGACCGGCAACTGGTGGAGATTGCCAAGGCGCTGTCGCTGCGGGCGGAAGTCATCATCATGGACGAGCCGACCAGCGCGCTCACCGAGGCCGAGGTCGCCCGGCTCGACGGCGTGATCGCGCACCTGCGCAGCCGCGGCGTCACGATCCTGTACATCTCGCACAAGATGGACGAAGTATTCCGCCTGGCTGACCGGATCACCGTCCTGCGCGACGGTAAGTTTGTGCGCACGCTCGATCGTGCCGAAGCCACGCCGCGTCAGATCGCCCACTTGATGGTTGGCCGCGAAATCGAGATCGCCAGCGACCATGCAGAGCGCATGCCCGGCGAAGCCATCTTGCAGGTGGAAAACCTGTCGCTGCCACGCATGGGCCATCCCGGCCAGTGGCGGCTGCGCGAGATCTGCTTCACGCTGCATCAAGGCGAAGTGCTCGGCATTGCCGGGTTGATGGGCGCAGGTCGCACCGAGCTGTTTGAGTGTCTGTTTGGCGCCAGCCCTGTACCGCCGACTGGACGGATCTTACTGGCAGGACGCGAAGTGGCGTTCGCCAATCCGGCCGAAGCGCGTGCCGCCGGCATGGCCCTGGTGACAGAAGATCGTAAACGTCTGGGCCTGTTCCCGCAGATGAACGTGCGGGCCAACATCACCGTTTCGGCCCTGCGGCAAGTGGCAACGGGCGGCCTGGTACGGCGAGCTCGCGAACACGCGGTTGCCAAAGAATCGATTACCCGGCTGGCCGTCAAAACGGCCGGGAGCGAAGCGGCAATCACCAGCCTCAGCGGCGGCAATCAGCAAAAGTGCATCATCGCCCGCTGGCTGCTCACCCAGCCCAAGGTACTGCTCTTGGATGATCCCACGCGCGGCGTGGACGTGGGCGCGAAGGCCGAACTGTATCAATTGATCGACCAGCTTTGCCGCAGCGGCCTGGGCATCATCGTCACTTCGAGCGAACTGCCCGAACTGCTGGCGATCTGCGACCGGATCGTCGTGATGCGGGAAGGGCAATTGGTCGCCGAGTTCCCCCGCAGCGAGTTTCGTGAAGAAACGATCATGGAAGCGGCGACCGGCGCCCATTGATCGGCGCGGGCACCGCCCACGACTTGAAGGCCGTTAGCGGCTGGGTAGCGGGATCGGATCTTGCGGGAGCGGACGCGACAGCGCACCAGCCTGGCTGGCCGACTGCCGCTGCGTGGCCGGCACCTTGTAATGCCGCGAAACGTGCGGCAGGTGGTCATCGGCGGTGGCCATCATCTGCGCCGGCCGATCGCTGTTGACCGGGGCCGACGTCGAGCGGTAATCGAGTTCGCCCGCATCATAACCGCCAGGCGCATTGCCCGGGGCCTGAATGGTCGGCGTCGATTGGATGGGGGGAGCCTGGATCGGCGCCGCCGGCATCACCGTATTGGTGGTCGGAGGCACCGTCGGCGTCACCACCGACGAATGATAGCTGCCCGGCTGCGGTTGATAACGCCGGTATTGCGAAGGCCGATAGCTTTGCGACTGATAGTTGCCGTGCTGATGCGGCTGCGCCGGATAGGTCTGCGGCTGTTGATACGATGGATACTGCTGCTGGTATTGATAGCCAGGCGAGGTTTGCGGCCGCAGCGCCGGGGTGGGCGTAGCACCGCCAGGCACCGTCAAAGGCGCGCTATAGCCGTTGGTACCGCCCTGCGGATAAGGCTGAGGGCTCGTCTGCGGTGCGCTATAGGTCTGCGGCGTAGGATAGGTCTGAGCGGGGTACGTCTGCGCCGGATAACTCTGCGGATAGGCCTGGTAATCCGAGGTCATGCCAGGATCGGCCAGCACCGGTTGCGGGGTACCCGCATCGCAGCCCGGCAACACCGGCACCGTAGCGGCGGGAGCATACTGCGCCGCAAACGGATCGCATGCCTGGCGGCAGCGGTGCTTGCAGCCCACAGCGCTGATCGTGACAACAATGAGGCCGGTTGCCCAAAGGGCATGACTTCCGCGTTTCATAAAATCCATTCCTTCTGTCCATATGCGGACAGTGCGGTTGGGATTGAGTGAGGGCGCGGAAATATATCTTGAACTAAAGCTCGGTCAACAAAATGCGACGGGCCAACCGCATAGAAATCAACCCAAAAGCCAAAAACCGGCCGCGCCGCCGTCAATATTGATACAAGCTGTCGTAAACACGGCTCGTTGATAGCGACGCCTGGTATGTGGTGATACGGCCACGCGCTAAGCACCAGGGCAATTGGGGCGGCCTACAGCCAGCGCCACCAGCACGCTTTCGCCCATGCGCTCCAGCGACACACTTTACCCAGGCACAAGAGTCAGACCTTCCGCCGCTTTGCCTGCGGCATGCCTTGAACATCGATGTTGGGTGCCCCGTGCGCGTCAAAAAGCACGCAAACGACAGAAAGCGACCGCGTGCAGAAGCCGCACCGCCGGATGGCACTCCACGCACCGTTCCAAGGCGAACGCCGCAGCTTGAGCGGGATGCATTGCCTCAAGCGTTCACAACGCTGTGCAAGCGGCCTACTTCAAGAAGCCCAACCGCACCAGCTTGTCGCGGCACTCGTCGCGCTCGCGGCAACGTGTCAGCTCCCGCCACGATTCATCCTGGCAGGCCAGAAAATCTTCTTCGCTGAATTGGGTGGTGCCGCTAGCGGACGCCCGGGCCAACATCCGCTGGATCACTTCCTGATCCAGCCGCGTCAGATGGATCGCGTTGAGGCGGTAATCGACGAACGCTTCCCACACCAGCGGGAACAACGGCCGCACAATCTGCTCGCCGATCGTGATCGAGTACTGCCGGATCTCCCACTGCGCGTGCGAGTCCATCCGCAGCGACAAGAAGTGCAACAGATTGTGCAGGTCGACCTTCCAGTAAGCTTCCGTGTAGGTCGAGAGCGGTAAATCCTTGCGGGCTTGCTCACGGGCCACGCCGGCCGCCAGGCGGGCTTCGTACACCTGCCGGGCGTGCTGCTGGAGCTCGCGTTCAGCGGCCGTGAGCTGCTGGCCCACGTCCTCGGGCAGGTACTCGCCGCTGCCCTGGCGATTGTTTTTGGATTGCGTGCGCCAGGCACCCGGCGGCGTGGTTTGCGCCGAGTCGATCGCTTCGCTGTACCGGGTGCTGTACTCGTTGACGTTGGCCGTGCGGTGGCGAATCCATTGCCGCCAGGTATCCATCGGCACGCGGACGAGGAACTTCAGCTCGGCCATCTCAAACGGCGTGGTGTGCCGGTGCCGCATCAGGTAGCGAATCAGGCCGCGATCGTCGGACACGCGCCGCGTGCCGGCGCCATAGCTCACGCGCGCCGCCTGCACCACCGCCTGATCGTCACCCATCACATCGACCAGGCATACGAAGCCGTCGTCGAGCACGGGGAACTTCTGCCAACGAAGTTGGTTTACTTGTTCCTCGTTGCTTGCCATGTCGTCCTGCATCCGTGGTTGAGGGGAGTTCGTCGCCGGCGATCGATACCTGGTGCCGCCCGCCGGGCAAAACCGGCATTGTAGCGAACAGGGCCGCTCCCCGGCAGGCATCGCGCGGGCGGCAAGTTGGTCTGTGCCCCCCCCTCACTTGGGCAGGGTTGACAGCATGCATAGTATACTATTGTTCATTTCGGCTAGTGGAAGGCGTAATTTGAGGGCCCAGATGATGTGGCCAGAAGTGCCGCCCGAACAGTGGAACCAGGCGCTCGATGAAACCGTGGCCGAGGTATTGGAGCAGGCTGGCTGCCATGCGCCGCCGGTCGATGCCCTGGTGCTCGCGGCCAAGCTGGGGCTGATCGTGGCCGTCGATGGCCGGCAAACGAGCCGGGCCCGCTGCGTACGGGTGGCTGCGGTACCTGCCCAGCCGTTGATCCTGCTGCGGCCTGATCCTCGCCCTGAACGACGCCAATGGGCCGTGGCGCACGAGATCGGCGAGCACGTGAGCCACTGTGTCTTTGAGCGGCTGGGGATCGATGCGGCCGAAGCCGCCGGTGCCCGCGAGGCCGTAGCCAACCGTTTTGCCTCGCGGCTGCTGTTGCCGCATGACTGGTTCGCCGCGGCGGCAGCTGAAACGGGCGGGTGTCTGCTGGCGCTCAAGGAGTGTTTTCCCACCGCCAGCCATGAGTTGATTGCCCGGCGGCTGCTCGATCTTTCCGACCCGCTGGTCGTGGCCGTGTTCGACCACGGCAAGCTGCAGTGGCGCCGAAGCAATCTGCCCGGGCGGCTTCCAGCCTGGTCTGCCGAGGAACAAGCCGTCTGGCGCCGCTGCCACGAGACGGGCCAACCACAAGAACGTCAGAACGAACGTTGGGAGGTCCGGGCCTGGCCGGTCCACGAGCCCAACTGGCGGCGCGAGATCGTGCAAGCTCGTTTGCGTTGGGACGACTGCTGCTGACAGCTTAGGGCAATTTCGCCCAGGACGGCGCAACGCTGCGTGGCCGTTATTCCGGCACGCGCACGTCAACGCTGCGGCGGTGGCCGGTCAGGCCTTCTTGATCGGCCAGCAGGCGAATGTCCGGAGCCATCGCCGCCAAGTCCTCCCGCGTGGCACAGATCACGCTGTGCGACCGCAAGAAGTCGTTGGACGTCAGACCGCTAGCAAACCGCGCGGTGCCACCGGTGGGCAGCACGTGCGACGGACCGGCGGCGTAATCACCCAGGGCCACCGGGCTGTAATGCCCCAGGAACGCTGCACCTGCGTTGGGAATGGAAGCCAGCAGTTCCTCGGGCTGGGCGACCGCCAGGTGCAGGTGCTCAGGCGCGACAGCGTTGGCCACCGCGGCCGCTTCAGCGGCATCGCGCACCAGGATCAACGCGCCGAAGGCTTCGAGCGATTCCTTGGCCAGGTCGCCCCGGTCGAGCGTGGCAAGCTGCCGCTCCAGTTCGGCCTGCACTTCATCCAGCAGCGGGGCATGCCACGTGACCAGCAGGCTGGCACCGGGTGAGTGCTCCGCCTGGGCAATCAGGTCGGCCGCCGTGTGGTCAGCCCGGGCCGTTTCGTCGGCCACCACGACGACTTCGCTGGGGCCGGCGATGGAGTCGATATCCACCTGGCCGTACACCTGCTGCTTGGCCAGAGCGACAAACAGGTTGCCCGGGCCCACAACCTTGTCCACGCGCGACAGGCCTTCCACGCCGTAGGCCAAAGCCGCCACGGCCTGAGCGCCGCCGAGGCGATAGACCTCGGTAATGCCCAGCTCGTGACACGTCGCCAACAGCTCGCGGTTGTACGAGCCAAAGGGCGTGGGCGGAGCGACCACGGCCAACTCTTTCACGCCGGCGGCTTGCGCCGGCACAGCCGTCATTAGCACCGTGGACGGGTACGCGGCCGCACCGCCGGGGACGCAGATGCCCACGCGTGCCAGCGGCACGTACCGCTCGGCCAGGTAACCACCGGCCGGCAGCGGCACGCGCACGTCGCGGTGCAGAATGGCCGTTTGAAACCGCCGCACGTTGTCGGCAATCCGCCGCACCGTCGCCAGGAATTCGGGCGCCGCCGCGCGATGCGCTTGCTGCAATTCTTCGTCGCTCACGCGGAACGTTTCAGGCGTAAGCTGCGCCTTGTCGATGCGGGCCGAGTAATCGAGGACGGCGGCCAGACCTTTCTCGCGCACGTCGGCCAGGATCGTGGCCACCACTTCTTGCGGCGTGAGCGGCTTGCCAAAAACTTCGATCGTCCGCCGCCGGCCGGCCTCGCTCACCACGTTGCCTTGAGGGCTGAGTTGAGCCCGGATGCGAGCCAGAGCCGCATCGAGGTCGTCGCGTGTGCTATCGATTCGGGCAATATTGAGCATGGCGGGCACTAATCCGTGGTTAGTCGGCAAACGGCAGACAACGAACGTGGCGAGGTGACGGCGGTTGTGCACAGTCAGCCGTTTAAGCGGCTATTGCTTCAGGGATTCGCGGGCAGCCTTCACGGCTTCGACAAATCGCCGCGCCTGGGCTTCAATCCGGGCGAGGTCGCCTTCCATCAGGGCCTTGGGCTCGGCCAAGGCACCGCCCACGCCCAACGCGCACGCGCCAGCCTTGATGAACTCACCGCAGTTCTCGGCAGTGATGCCGCCGGTGGGCATCAGCCGGATTTGCGGCAGTGGACCGCGCAGCGCCTTGAGGTACTTGGGGCCAACGCAATCGGAGGGAAAGACTTTGACGATGTCGGCCCCGGCTTGCCAGGCCTGCACGATCTCCGTCGGCGTAAAGGCACCGGGCATCGCCAGTTTGCCGTACAGGCGGCACGTTTGAATGACCTCGGGCTGCACCGCCGGCGACACGAGAAACTGCGCGCCAGCCGAGATCGCCACGCGCGCCGTGGCCGCATCGAGCACGGTGCCGGCCCCCAACAGGATGCGGTCGCCCAAACGGTCGGCCACGGTTTCCAGCACGCGTTCGGCGCGGGGCACGGTGAAGGTGACTTCGATCACTTCGACCCCGCCAGCCAAGAGGGCTTCGCAGGCGTCGGCCAGGCGGTCGCCGCTGGGAGCCCGCAAGATCGCCACCAGGCCGGTTCGCAAAACGCGCGCGAGAGGATCTTCCGCAGTCGACATTATTTCCTCCAGATTGCCCTATGGCGGCTGTACGTTTCCCAATAGAATCAGGGGGGTGCTGGCAGCAGTTGCGGTGCAGTCTGCTGATTAGGAAAGCTGCGTGCGATTTGCCGGCGAACCGCTTGTGTGGTCGGCTAAATCGTTAGCGCGATAAACGGACGGCGGGGAAACGTCCTTGGCACCCGCGGGCTGCTATCGCATCCCTTGGCAACATTTGCCGACCGCGGCACCAGGACACAGGTGGCCGCGCCGGTCGGCGTCGAGCCGCAGCCTGCAAGCCATTGGCACCGTAGAGGTTGGGCGGCTCGCGGCCATACCCGCTGGCCGCTCACTTTGGGCTGCACCAGGCACGCCTGCTGGTATTGCTACCAGATAGGTATCGCGGGCGCACCGCAAAAAAAGTTGGGAATGCTACTGAGCCAACGGGCGGTGTCCTCCGTAAGTAGATCAGCCTAGGGAGCGGTTGCCGCAGTGTCAATCGGCCGCCCTTGGGCTCGGTACGCGGCGTGCGGTGGGAAGCAGCGGAGGCTTGGCCGGCGCCGTCGGGGAGGGTTCTCCCAGCACCTCCAAGCCTCGCCCCGCCTGGCGACCTGGCCATCAAGTAGCCAGCGTGTCCAGGCCAAGAAAAACGGTATGGCGCGTGAGTGTCACGCGCTCGGAAAGGAAGCGACCGTCTCGTTTACCCAGCGGAGGTGGAATCGTCGGGTTCGGGCGACAATTCTGGACGGAGCCTGGGACCAGAGGCATAATGCGCACAAGGGACAAGTCCGCCGCACGCGCCAAGGTCGACGCAGTTAGCGACCGCGGCCAAAAGCGCACGGCTCCCCTGATTGCGAGGCACATGTCGGGGCAAAGCTTGCCCGAGTCCTATGCTCGACTTCTTGTCTACGCCGGCGGCCCAAATCGTGCTCTTGTTTACCGCGATGAGCGGGCTGTTTGCCATCGGCTATTACGTAATCCAGAGATTCCGTCCCAACGACAAAGACGACCTACCATCGGTAAGCGACCACATCTCGCATTTTCGGGAATTGCGGTCGCAGGGTAAGCTGACCGAGGAAGAATACCGAACAATAAAGACGAAGCTGGCGAGTCAGTTCCAGGAAGAATTAAACAGTCGAGGCCATGAGAGTTAGCTAAGCGATACCGCCTGGGCGAGCAGCTACGGTCATGGCGACGGTAAGCGCAGCGGCTCAGGCACGCGGTTCGCTGCCGGAAAGCGGCGGGGCCATGGCGGCCCCCCACGAGCAACCACCGCACCGGGCTACGCAGATGGCTCTCGGCACAGCAAGGGATTCCTGGCTCGTACTCGGATGGTTGGAAACCAGGCCGGCGAACAACAGCAGCTCGACGCAGTGGTCACGGATGCCCCTTGGCGGTTGGTGCCTTTAGTTCCCCCCGCCACTCGAGCCTCGACATTGCTTGGGAACCGTATGGTCGGCCGGGATTCGTCCCCGTGGGCGAACCCTGCAACCGGAAAGGAGTAGGCATGCCCTCCGGCAGGGACATGAATATCGGAAAACGTGGCACTGGCAGCGGCAACAAGCGGAATGCCTTCTGTTCGTTCTGCCGTAAGAGCTACCGCGAGGTTGGGCCGCTGGTCGAGGGACCTGGCGACGTTTACATCTGCGGCGAGTGCATCGAGCTATGCCAGTCGATCCTCGATCAGGAAAAACGGCGGCGTGGCACCGACAAACAACTGTTTAAGAAGATCCCCTCTCCACGCGAAATCGTCAAACTGCTCGACGAGTACGTGATCGGCCAGGAGCACGCCAAGAAAGTGCTCTCGGTGGCCGTCCACAGCCACTACAAGCGGCTGATGCTCGAGAACGAGCCGTCCGACGTCGAGATCGATAAGAGCAACATCCTGCTCATCGGTCCGACCGGCAGCGGCAAGACCCTGCTGGCCCGCACCCTCGCCCGCATCCTCAACGTGCCCTTCGCCATCGGCGATGCGACCACGCTCACCGAGGCCGGCTACGTGGGCGAGGACGTGGAGAACCTGTTGCTCAAGCTGCTCCACGCGGCCGATTTCGACCTGGAAGCCGCCCAACGCGGCGTGCTGTACATCGACGAGATCGACAAGATCGGCAAGACCAGCCACAACGTGTCGATCACCCGCGACGTGTCGGGCGAAGGCGTGCAGCAGGCCCTGCTTAAGATGCTCGAAGGCACCATCGCCAACGTGCCGCCGCAAGGGGGCCGCAAGCATCCCGAGCAGCAGTACATCCAGATGGACACGACCAACATCCTGTTCATCTGCGGCGGCACCTTCGTCGGCATCGAAAAGATCATCGCCAAGCGTCTGGGCCGCCGCGCGATCGGCTTCACGCCCAATGCCGGCAGCCGCGCCCCCGGCGATGCCGAGATGGGCGAACTGCTGGCCCAGGTAACCTGCGACGACGTCCTGGAGTTCGGCCTGATCCCCGAACTGGTCGGCCGTCTCCCGGTAATCTCGGCCCTGCAGCCGCTGTCGCTGGAAGCCATGGTGCAGGTGCTCACCGAGCCCCGCAACGCCCTGGTCAAGCAGTACCAGAAGCTGTTCGACATGGAAGACGCCGAGCTCGAGTTCGAAGATGCCGCCCTCCGGGCCATCGCCGAACGGGCCCTGCAGAAAGAAACGGGCGCCCGCGGCCTGCGTGCCATCGTCGAAGACATCATGCTCGACCTGATGTTCGACCTGCCCGACAAGGGACGCGGCCAGCGCTACCGGATCACCGAAGACGTGGTCCGCGGCCTGACAAAGCTGTTCCCGATGGGCGAACCCAAGAAAACCGCCTAGTCAGCCAGCGCAAGCTGCCTGCCTGGCGAGCACGACCTGATTACGCGATCTGGGTGAGCGTAGTTGATGCGGCCGCGGTGCTAATCCCACCGCGGCCGCTTTCGTTTTTGAGTAACGGGCTGCTGCCGCGTTTGGTTCTGACAAACGCACCTTCGAGCGCTGCCGTGGCCTCCACCCGCCCAAAGCGCGCATGTTGTTCCAGGGAGCACAAGCTGCCATGCCGGCCGATCCCGCCGAACGCTTCACCAACCGCGTGGCCGACTACGCTGCCAGCCGGCCCGGCTACCCGCAGGCGGTGTTCGACTGCCTGCGCGATGAGTTCGGCCTGAAACCCGGGGACCATGTGGCCGACATCGGCAGCGGGACGGGCCTTTCTACGGCGCCGCTGCTGGAGGCCGGCTGCGTGGTCGCAGCCGTGGAACCCAACGACGCCATGCGTTCCGCCGCTGAAGCGTGGCTAGCCGGCCGCCCCGGCTTTCGCAGCATCGCAGCCCGGGCTGAAGCCACCTCGCTGCCCGACGCCTCGGTCGATTGGGTACTGGCGGCCCAGGCCTTTCACTGGTTCGATGTGCCTCGTTGCCGGCAAGAGTTTGCCCGCATCCTCCGGCCCGGCGGCCGCGTTGTTCTGCTGTGGAACGACCTGTGGGCGGACAGCCCAGTCTCGCAAGGCTACCTGGCCGTGGTGCGGCGGTATGCGCTGGATTACGACCGGGTGTGCCATCAGAACGCCGAAGCCGACGGCCGCATCGCTCAGCTTTACGCCCCCACCACGCCCGAGCGGCGCACCTTCGCCAACCGCCAGATGCTCGATTGGGCAGGGCTGCGGGGACGGCTGCTATCGTCGTCGTTCATGCCGCCGGCCGACCACCCCACCGCCCCGACGATGCGGGCCGAGCTGCGTGCGCTGTTCGACCGCCACGCCGCCGGGGGGATGGTCTGCCTGGAGTATCAAACTCGGCTTTTCGTGGGGACTTGCCAAGCTTGATTGCCGATGGAAGAATCTAGGTGTTGGTCGTGGCCACGACGCATGCAACCGATGGCTGCTCCTGCTTTTAGGGGAAATGTGCTCGGTGAGCGGCAGCGTCCGCTGGCGGCGATCAAAAGGGCACTTGGCCAAGCAACGCAGCCCGGCGGCAATTGCCGGGCGCGAACCGTTTGACAGCCCCAGTGTCCTGTTTACAATCTATATTTTCCTGTGGAACTGGTTGGCCGCGAGGCCGCCGGAACTCCTACCGGGCGCATAGCTCAGTTGGTTAGAGCGCAGCCCTGATAAGGCTGAGGTCCCAAGTTCGAGTCTTGGTGCGCCCACTGATGACGTACACAAAACCCCCGAGGCCTGATGCGGCTCCGGGGGTTTTTGCATTCCCGGCTTAAACTCCGGCTCGCACAGTGCAGGCAGCCCATTGCATGCTGCCCCCCTGGCGAGCCCGGCAGGAGCGGTTCCCGCAGGACACGCGCCTGGTGCACATCCGCAGCGCGTCGTGCAAGGTCGTGTCGAAGGCGGCCTCGGGCAGCCCGGGCCGAACGAGGGTAGCAAGAACGTGTTTCACGAATCGGGTCAGGCGTTGCACAGGTCACCTCCAGGGCGGTTTGCGGGAGTCGCGTAAGCGGTCATTCGTCACACCACCGCAAGTATCGGAGGGCAACCTAAGACCACGCTGAACCGGCCCTAAAATCGGCCTTATCTTCACTACGGGCCACTTTCACGCTGCAAATGCCCAAGACGCAAAGAGCAAACTTGTCGGCAGACAGCGAGAGGGCGCGTGGTTTTGAGGTGTCCGTCGCCCTGCCCCGCAACGGTACATCCGCAAGATGAAGCGGATTTTATGTTCGCTTCACCGCCGTTTTAGGCCGCCTGGCGATACTTCATCCAGAACCGCGACCGCTGGAGTTGCGAGAACTGCCCCCGCAGATGATGGAGTTGAGCCATGAGTATCCGGTCGCTTGCCATTGTTGCCGCCATCGCCGCCGTTGCGGCTGCCCCGATGTCCGCCGTGCTGGCCGATCGTCCGACCGCCGGCGTCAAGCCGATGGTGGAAGTGGTCGAACAGCTTGAGAAGCAAGGCTATGGCCCGTTCAGCGAAGTCAGCTTCGACGACGGCGATTGGGAAGTGGAAGTTTACAAGGACGGCGTGGCGTACGAGCTGGCCGTCGACGGCCGCACCGGCAAAGTGCTCTCGGAGTACCGTGACGACCCCGAAGCCCGGCCGCCCCGCGATGCCCAGCCGTTGTCGCAGATCCTGCGGCTGACGCTCAAGGCCGGGTATACCGACCTCGAGGACGCTTCCTTCGAACGCCGCTACTGGGAGATCGAGGCCTACCGTGACGGCCTCAAATACGAGATCCTGGTCCACCCGACCACCGGCGAAATCGTCAGCCAGCGCCGCGACGATTAACGGCAGCCCACCCTCACCATCACCACCACGGCAAGCCGGTTCGAACGGGCTGGGCATTCTAGCCTTAGTCCCCGCCCCGTTCGTTCCGCACCGTTACCGGGGGCCGGCATTTGCGCGATCGCGCTTTGATGCCACCGAGCGTGACAGCGAGATTAGAAGTAGGGGGGTGCTTGCAACCGCCATTTAACTGTCGTATGCCCCTCAGCGCGGCATCGTGGCAGCGATTACAAGTCTGCGCCTAGGCTCCGGATAAGAAATGCTAGGGACGACCGGCGAGGTTTTCGCCGTCAGCATTCCTATCTTTAGGACGCGCCGCCCAGTCACCCCATAGTAAGGCAGCGCTTCATTATGGCAAAAGTCAGGGCCGCATCGTAAAGCTGACTTGCTTAGCCGCCGTGCTCGATTCACCGGATGCAAGCATCTGGGCCACTGGCTTAGCCACCGTAGCCCCTTCGCCTTCGTAGACATTCACGGCCGTAAGTCGTGGGTGCAAGCCCCCCCTACAAATACAACTCTCGCCAGGGCATAACCTCACGCCTCGCCCTCGGCCCCCAAAATGGTTGGGGTGGGCCGGGCGGCGTGGTATGCTGGGCCCCCAGATCGGCAACCCAAACGCGCCGAGCCACCAGGGAAGTGCCGGGATAGCACGCGAGGAAGCTCGTGGGCGCGTTGATCCAAGCAGCAGCGGGGATTTCCAGCAATGTCGCGAGCCTGTCTAGCGGCCGTTGTCATCACGGTGTGGGGGACCAGCTTCGCGGCGGCCGATTGGCCCATGTACCGCGGCAATCACGAGCGCAGCGGCTACACCGCCGAGTCGCTGCCGTCCGAGCTCCGGCCGCAGTGGAGCTACCGCCCTGCCCATCCGCCCGAGCCCGCCTGGCCCCGCGAGCAGCGTGCCCCGTTCGATCGGGCGTTCCACGTGGCCGTGGCCGATGGGCTGGTGTTCTTCGGCAGTTCGGCCGATGGCACGATCACCGCCCTGGATGCGGCCACCGGCACGGTCCGCTGGCAGTTCTACACTGACGGGCCGGTGCGTTTCGCTCCGGCGGTGTGGCAGGATCGGCTGTTCGCCATCAGCGACGATGGCCACCTGTACTGCCTGGCAACCGCTGATGGAAAGCTGATCCGCAAATGGCGCGGCGGCCCGAACGACGACAAGGTGCTGGGCAACCAACGGATCGTGTCGCGCTGGCCGGCGAGGGGTGGCCCGGTGATCGTGGGCGATACCGTCTATTACGGGGCCGGCGTCTGGCAGTCGGAAGGTGTCTACCTGTACGCCATCGATGCCAAGACCGGCGAAACACTGTGGGTGAACGACGACTCCGGCGGGATCTATATGCCACAGCCGCACGGTGGCGCCGATGCCGAAAGCGGCGTTACCGCCCAGGGCTACCTGCTGGCCGATGAGGACCAACTGCTGGTGCCTACCGGCCGGGCTGTGCCTGCCGCGTTCAGTCGGGCGGACGGCAAGTTTCAGTATTACCACCTGCAGATCAACCGGACGGCGGGCGGCACCGAGGCCATGCTGTACCGCGGGGCGACGTTCTGCCCTGGCACCGACAATCCGGGCGTGATCTTCGATACCGCCACCGGCAACAAGATCGGCTCGCTCAAGTCGGGCGCCTTTGCGGCCACGCCGGAGGGCGTGCTGCACGCCGACGGCCACACGCTGCGGTGGCTGCTGCGGAAGGAAGTGTCGGCGGTCGACCGGCTCGGCAAGCCCGAAACGGTGATCGAGTACAAAGCCGACGCAAAGTATCCGCCCATCGAGGACGTGCCCGGCGGCGTATCGCTGATCGTGGCTGGGCGTTTGGCCATTTCCGGCGGCAAGGGCACGGTGGCCGCCGTTGATCTGGACAAGCGGGCCGTGGTCTGGTCGACCGAAGTCGACGGCACGGCGTACGGCCTGGCGGCGGCCGATGGTCGGCTGTATGTCAGCACCGATCGCGGCACGATCTACTGCTTTGGCGCAGGCGAGCAGCCGCTGCGCGAGCTTGTGCCTCCGCCGGCTGATCCGGCAGCCTACCCGGCCGATCCGGCCATCACCCAGGCCGTGGACGAGATCCTTCAACGGAGCGGCGTGACGCAAGGTTATTGCGTGGACCTGGGCTGTGGCGATGGCGCCCTGGCCTACGAGTTAGCCCGCCGCACCGAACTGCACATCGTGGCCGTAGACGCCGATCCGCAGAACGTGGCCACCGCGCGGCGGCGTCTGACGGCCGCGGGTTTGTATGGTCCGCGGGTCATGGTGGTGCAGGCCGATCCGGCGGCTTCGCGGCTTCCCAAGTACATGGCCAACCTGGTGGTCTCGCGGCAGTCGATCCGACAAGGCATCGACGAGGCCCTGCGTGCCGAAGCCGCCCGGGTGCAGCGTCCGCACGGCGGCGTGTTGTGCCTCGGTCCCAGCGGCGACATGCAGGTGAGCGTGCGCGGTTCGCTGCCCAGCGCCGGCTCGTGGACGCATCAATACAGCAACGCGGGCAACACGGGCTGCACCATCGACGAGGTGAAAGGGCCGCTGCGGGCACTGTGGTATCGCGATATTGATCTGGACCTGCCCCAGCGGCATGGGCGTGGCCCGGCTCCGCTGTACGAAAACGGGCGGATGTTCGTGATGGGGCTGGACGGCATGGTGGCCGTCGATGCCTACAACGGCCGCGTGCTGTGGCGGTTTGCCGTACCAGGGGCGCTCAAGGATTACAACGCCGACCATCTCACCGGCACGGCGGCGACTGGCAGCAATTTCTGCGTGGATAACGACAACGTGTATGTCCGCAACGGCAGCGTCTGCTACCGGCTCGACGCCCGCACCGGCAAGACGCTGGCCACCTTCCACGCTCCCAAACATAAGGACGGCCAGGAGGCCACCTGGGGCTATATCGCGTGCAGCAACGGCGTGCTGTACGGCACGGCGGTGAATCGCGATCACATCGTGCGGCACGGCTGGAGGCCGGCCGACATGAGCAACCTGTTCAGCGAGTCGAAGTTCCTGTTCGCCTTCGACGTACACGAGGGCAAGCTGCTGTGGCGGTACGACGCCCAGGAGTCGATCCGCCACAACGCCATCGCCCTGGGCAATGAGCGGGTCTATCTCATCGACCGCGCGCTGGCCGAAGGCGACCTGCTCAAGTGGGCCGAACGCCGCGGCGAGGCTCCGCCCAAGTTTGAGCATCCGCCTGGCAAGCTGATCGCCCTGAACGCGCGCACCGGCCAGGTGGAATGGACCTCGGAGCAGGACATCTTCGGCACGGTGCTCCAGTACAGCGAGCCCAACGACGTGCTGCTGATGAGCTACCAGTCGACGCGGTTCAAGCTGCCCTCGGAACAGGGTGGCCGGCTGGCGGCATTCCGCGGCAGCAACGGCTACCGCATCTGGGATCGCGAGGCCAAGTACATCACGCGGACGCTGATTAACGACCGCACCATCTACGCCCAGGGCGGCGCTTGGGACCTGCTGACCGGCGAAGAGCAGCCGTTTGATTTCACCCGATCATACGGCTGTGGGCAGTTGGCCGGCTCCAAGAACCTGCTGTTGTATCGCTCGGCCACGCTGGGCTATTACGATCTGGCCGGTGAGAAGAGGACGCGCAACTTCGGCGGCGTGCGGCCCGGCTGCTGGATCAACACCATCCCGGTCGGCGGCATCGTGCTGGTGCCCGATGCTTCGGCGGGTTGTGTCTGCAGCTATCAAACCCGGGCCTGGTTGGCCCTCCAAGGCGAATAATCGGCGGCCGGCTGAGCGCATCGCTTTAGCGTAAAGCCTGATCGGCTTAGCACTTTGGTGCGGTCAACCAAGCTCACCGAGTTTGACACAGCTCCCCCAAACGGCTAACCTATCAGCTTGGCTTGATGCCAACTCCCGCCTGGTTACCCACCTGAGCTGGGGCCCGCCCGCGGTGGCAGTTGCGCTGTCGCCCGCCCGACTATTCCAACTCGTGTGTTGAATCCAGCAATGCAGTTGCCTGCCATCCACACGGTCGATTGTCGCTCCGCACACCTGCTCGCCGATGGCGCGAACCAGGGCAGTTTGCCTCGCGAGTGCTCGGGCGGAGCCAGGCCCCCCGCTTGGGCTCGCCGGGCGTTCTTGGCCCTGGGCATGGTCCTGGCGGCCGCAGGTCAGGCGGCGGCGGAGCCCAACGAGGAGGGCATCGCCTTCTTCGAAAAATCAATCCGGCCGCTACTGGTCAAGCACTGTTATCAGTGCCACTCGGCCGAGGCCGAAAGCCAAGGCAAGCTGCAAGCCGGTCTGGCGCTCGATACCCGGCAGGCCATGCTCACCGGCGGCGAAAGCGGTCCGGTGATCGTGCCCGGCAAACCCGACGAAAGCCTGCTGATCTCGGCCATCAAGTACGAGTCGTACGAGATGCCGCCCTCGGGCAAGCTGTCGGCCGAGGAGATCGACCTGTTTGTGAAATGGGTCGAGATGGGGGCACCGGATCCGCGCGTTGAGGAGGGCGCGCCCAAGCCGCGGCGAACCGCCTTCGAGATCACCGAGCAGGATCGCCAGCACTGGGCGTTTCAACCGGTGCGGCCCGGTCCGCCGCCCGAGGTGGAAGACACCGCCTGGGTGAAGGACGACATCGATCGTTACATCCTGGCCAAGCTTCAGCAGCAGGGACTGCGTCCGGCCCCGGCCGCCGACAAGTACACGCTGCTGCGCCGTACCACGTACGCGCTGACCGGGCTGCCGCCCACGCCCGAGGAAATTGCGGCGTTTCTGGCCGACGAACGGCCCGATGCGTTTGAGCGGGTGGTCGATCGGCTGCTGGCTTCGCCCAAGTTCGGTGAACACTGGGGCCGGCGCTGGCTGGACGGCGTGCGCTATGCCACCGATGTCGACCGTTCCGGCGAATACCGGAAGTGGGTCATCAAAGCCTACAACAACGACCTGCCCTACGATCAGTTCGTCAAGTTGCAGTTGGCGGGCGATCTGATCCCGGCGCAAAGCGTCGGAGCCGACCGCGTGCACTCCAGCGGTGCCTCGCTCGATGGCATCACCGCCACCGGCATGCTCTCGCTGGCCGTGTGGGAGATCGTCGGTCGCGACCTGGCGGTGGCCGAGATCGTCGATAGCCAGATCGACCTGGTGGGCCGGCAACTGCTGGGGCTGACCCTGGCATGTGCCCGGTGCCACGACCACAAGTTCGACCCCATCTCGACCAAGGATTACTACGCCCTGGCAGGCATCTTCTTCAGCACCCGCATCGCCACGGGCAAGCTGGTGGCCGACGGCCGCCTGGGCAATGAGCTGACCCAGATTCCGCTGCTGAGCGCCGAGGAAGAGGCCCACAACCTGGCCCTGGAAACCGCCGCGGTCAAGCTGGAGGAACAGATTGCGGCCCTGGAAAAGAAGATCCCCCAGGCCGCGCGGCTGGTGGCCGTACGGGCCGAATTGCAGGACATCGCCCAACAGCTCGAACGGGCTTCGACCGCCAATAACCAGAAGCTGATCGAGCAGCAAACCAAGCTGCAAGCCGAGCAGGAAAAGCTGCTGGCCGATCAGCGTGAGAAGGGCTGGGACGAGAACCCCGAAGAACTCAAGCAGATTGCCGACCTGAAGAAGCAGATCAACGAGCTGCGTTCCAAGAAGGTGCAGGCTCCTGAAGCCGTCGCCGTGATGGAAGGTGGCGTGCCGGGCAGCAACCGCGAGGGCATCGGCGATGCGCCGGTTTACCTGCGGGGTGAGTATCAACGCGAAGGCGAGATCGTGCCGCGCCGCTTCCCGGTGATCCTGGCCGGCGAAGAACAAACGCCCATCGGCCAGCGGACCAAGCAAAGCGGCCGCCTGGAGCTCGCCGAGTGGATCACCTCGCCCGATAACCCGTTGACCGCCCGGGTGGAAGTGAACCGTATCTGGCAGCGGCTGATCGGGCACGGGCTGGTGCGCTCGCCCGATAACTTTGGCCGCCTGGGCGATCCGCCCACGCACCCCGAACTGTTGGACCATCTGGCCGATCGGTTTGTGAAGTCGGGCTGGTCGGTCAAGCAGTTGATCCGGGCCATTGTGCTGTCGGCCACGTTCCAGCAATCAAGCGAGGCCTCGGCTGAGCTCGCCAAGACCGATCCGGACAACAAATACTTGGCGCGGATGAACCGCCATCGCCTCACCTACGAGGAAATGCGCGATTCGCTGCTGGTGGTGGCTGACCGCCTGGCCGATGGTCCCAAGGCCGCCGCCGGCAAGGAAGTGCGTACGATCTACCTGCCGCTGGAACGCCGCCGGCCCAACGTGCTGGCTACGATTCTCGACGGGCCCGATCCCAAGTCGATTGTTCCCGTCCGGGCAGAAACCACCACGGCCCCGCAGGCGCTGTTCTTGATGAACAACCCGATGGCCGCCCAGTCGGCCAAGCTGCTGGCGGCGAAGCTCCAGCAGGATCCGTCGCTGGAGAACGACGAACAGCGGGTCGAGCGGCTGTGGTTGACGGTGCTATCGCGCCCGCCGGCGGTCGAAGAAACGCAACTGGCGCTGGGATTTGTTGCCGATTATTCCTGGGAGCGGTTCATCCACGCTCTCTTATGCACCAACGAGTTTGCCTACCTTGACTAAAGCTCCAAGTCGCCGGCAAATGGCATAAGCCACCCGCTGGCGGTTCGCGTAATTGGGAGTTGATGCAGATGACACGACCGGGCCCCTTCGTCCCCCACGCCGCCGCGGCAGGCAAACCGGCGGTGGGAATCGATCGCCGTCAGATGCTTGCTCGCCTGGCGGGCGGCTTCGGAACGGTTGGGTTGGCCTCGCTGCTGGCCGACGAGGCGGCGGCCGATTCCAGCACCAGCGTGCTGGGCAACGGCCGGGGCTTGCCGCATCACCCGCCCCGGGCCAAGCGTGTCATCTTTTTGTTCATGAGCGGCGGCCCGTCGCAAATGGACACCTTCGACCCCAAGCCGGAACTGGCCAAGTGGGAAGGCAAGCGGCTGCCGGTGCTCGATCAGAACACCAACAAGCTGTTGGGCAAGCCGCGCCCCCTGGGCAACGCCTTCCCGTCGCCGTGGAAGTTTGCCAAGCACGGCGAGTGCGGCATGGACGTGAGCGAGCTGTTCCCGCACGTGGCCAAGCGGGTGGACGATATCTGCCTGATCCGCTCCATGTGCTGCGACAGCTTCTTCCACGCCCAAGGCACGCTGGAAATGATGACCGGCAGCGGGCTGTTCCTTCGGCCCAGCTTCGGCTCGTGGCTCACCTACGGGCTGGGCACCGAGAACCGCAACCTGCCGGGCTTTGTGGTGCTGGGCAAGATGATGGGCGCGGCCGACCCCAATAAGGTGTTCAGCTCCGCGTTCCTGCCCGCCGAGTTCCAGGGCACGCAGCTCTCCAACCTAAATGAGCCGATCCCCAACCTGCGGCCCACGCTGAACGAACAGGAACAACGGGCCCAGTTGGACGTGCTCCACCGGCTCAACCGGCGGCACCTGGAAAGCCGGCCCGATGCCTCGGTGCTCAACGCCCGGATCGAGACATTCGAACTGGCCTTCCGCATGCAGACGGTGGCCACCGACGCCTTCGATATCTCGCGTGAAACCCAGGCCACGCTCGACCTGTACGGCATCAACGATAAGGTAACCGCCGACTACGGCCAGCAGTGCCTGTTAGCCCGGCGGCTGGTCGAACGCGGCGTCCGCTGCGTGGTGGTGAACCACCAGAACTGGGATCAGCACAGCAAGCTGATCGCGGGCCACGAGAAGAACGCCCGCGAAACCGACAAGCCGATCGCCGGCCTGCTTTACGATCTGAAGCAGCGAGGCCTGCTGGAAGACACGCTGGTGATCTGGGGCGGCGAATTCGGCCGTACGCCCAACACCGAAGGCAAGGACGGCCGCGACCACAACACCGCGGCGTTCTGCATGTGGATGGCCGGCGGCGGCGTGAAAGCCGGTTTCACCTACGGCGTGACCGACGAGTTCGGCGCGTACGTGCGGGAAGGCCGGATTCACGTGCACGACCTGCACGCCACGATTCTGTACCTGATGGGCATCGACCACGAGCGGTTCACCTACCGCTACGGCGGCCGCGACTACCGCCTGACCGACGTGTTCGGCAACGTGGTCCACGACATCATCGCGTAAGACGGGGCCGCCACGCGGACCGGCAGCGTACCGCTGCGCTTTCGTTTGCGCTGATCCTGCGCGCCGATTAGCTGCGTAGCCGCGTGCCCGCACCCGGCACTGGTGCTAGCGGTATGCGTGCCTGCCAAGTGTCGGCCCGCTTCGCCTTACTCAGCTGCCTGCTCGGCCTGGCGGCGATACTTCTCGCGGTACTTCTTCCACAGCTCGGTGTGGCGGCTCGAGAGGTCCACCGGGCGGCCGCCGATGTACGCCTGCTCCACCTTGGTGGTGATTTCCAGGATGTCGCCCGAGGTCACGATCAGCGTGGCGTCCTTGCCGGGCGTGAGCGAGCCAAGCCGGTTCTCCAGCCCCAGAATCTCGGCCGGCGCCAGCGTGATTGCCCGCAGCGCCGACTCGCGCGGCAGCCCAAAAGCGGCGGCCACGGCGGCATGGTGGGCCAGGTTGCGGACATTGCCGGTGGACTCGGCACCCGAGACGCAGAACCGCACGCCGGCTTTTTCCAGCCGGGCAGCCAGCGTGAACGGGGCATCGTACGGATCGTCGCGGCGCTGCGGCAGCCGGTTCACTCCGCCGATAATCACCGGCACGTCGTGCTGCTTGAGCAGCTCCGCACACTGCGCGGCGTCATACCCGCCAAAGATGATCAGTTTCACCTTCTGCTCGGCGGCGAAGGCCACGGCTTCCTGGATCTGGGTGATCTCGTTGGCCGTGACAATCAGCGGCAACTTGCCCTCCAGCACCGGCAGCATGGCCTCCCAGCGGGCGTCGAACTTGGTGGGCGCCGCGCCGGGCTGGCCATGCGACGCCTTGGCCCGCTGGTACGCCCGGGCGGCTTCGAAGGTATCGCGGATCAGCTTCAGCCGCTCGGCGCGTTCCTTGAGCTGTTCCGATGCGCTTTCGTCGGTCGCCCAGGTCCGGACGGGAATGGCCCGCGGCCAGATCAAGTGCATGCCGGCGGCCGGCCGCACAGCCATGTCCTCCCAGCTCCAGCCATCGAGCTGCATCACCGACGAGGTACCCGTCAGCAGCCCGCCCGAGGGCGCCGCAAGCGCCACCAGCACGCCGCCGGCCCGGGTCACCGGGATATGCTCGCTATCGGGATTGAAGGCCACCTGAGTCCGCACGTTGGGGTTGATCTGGCCGGTTTCGGCCTGGTCGCGGGTAGCACGCACGGCGTCGATCTCCACCAGGCCGACGTGCGTGTGAGCGTCAAACAAGCCGGGATAAACGTGCTTGCCGGAAACGTCGATGGTCTGGGCGTCGGCCGGGATATTCAGCCGGCTGTCGCCCATCTTGCCCACGGCCACGATCTTGCCGGCCTTGAACAGCACCACGCCGTTCTCGAAGGTTTCGCCATCGACCGTGTGTACGGTGCCGCCCACCAGGGCAATGGGATGGCTCGGCAGTTGGCCGGGAATGAAGGGCGAAGCCTCGGCCCGCTGCATGAAAGTCACCGCACAAGCGGCCACAAGCAGCACAGCCGCCGCAATGGATGCAGCCGGCCTCAATCGACCAACCGCTATGTTCCCTGCCGTCGTATTAATCGTCATGTGCGAGCACTCGCTGGACATGGCAATGGTGGTTCAAGACGCGGGGGGCGAGCGCACAAGCGCTCTTACTTTTCATACCATACGATCGTACGTGGCGGCGCAGGCCGCACAAGTGTGGCGTGCCCTTGGACGTCCCCCTGCCCCGCTCCGCGGCCCATCGGCGCGCCGTTCGGCAACCTGGCCGGAGCCTGGCAAGCCGCGCAACGACGGCAGTCAGGCGCATTCATCGATGGTGCTGGACCAGCTGCCCTCGAATCGATCCTCGAAATCCCGCAGGCGATGCGCGATCCAGGACATCGGTGGGATGTTGTAGAACAGCGCGCCGCTGATTCCCCGCAATGCCTTCTGGTCCAGGCTGCGAATGATGCGTTCCCGCTCGCTTGGTGTCGCGGCATGCAGTGCCAGGGCGTCGGTCCACGCTTCCCGCCGCGATCGGGTGTACAGCACGTTTGAAAAGAACTCATCGAGCGGACCGCCGAGGGCGTCGTACACGATGACCAGCGTGCTGTACTTCCGCGCGATCATTTCCTGGATGCAGTCCAGTTCTTCAATAAAGAGCTGGTACGTCAGCTCATAATCGTGCTTTCGATCGTCGAGATTGTCGTCCATGCCGACTTCGACCATTGTGATCGGCAGGTCGTACACGACGCGCGGAGTGATCTGCACGGCGATGTCTTGAACGATCATCGTCTTGCGTGCCTGCACGGCCTCAATCGCCTTGATCCAGCACAACGGGATCCGGTCGGTCTGCCCGGAGCGAAACGCATCGATGATCGCGAAGTAACGTCGGGCGAACGCCACATCGAGGCGGACCATCCAGTCGGGGTCTTTGAACCTGCCGGCCTCGACGGCCTGCTTCACCTTCCTGGTGATCGCCCGATACACGGTCGCGTAGACGGAGAGCCGGTTGCGCTGCCGGTCTAACTCCGTAATCAGCTCGCTCAGCCTGCGGATCACTTCATCGAGATCGCCCGGGGCTGCCCCCAGCGCGTCCTCAGGCATGCTCGCGGCCACGCCTGCGAAGTTGCCGCCGGCGATGCCCCCAGCCGCGCCGACGGCGGCAGGATGGGCCACCGGCTGTAAATCGCCGACGGTCCGCGAGCGGCTCTCGGGCAGCACATCCCACCAGCGTCTCCCATCCTCAATTCGCCGGAGAATGCGGATCAGCCAGGGAACCCGCTCGTTGGCAAACAACAGCAGTCGGCCGGCCCGGAGTGCCTGTTCGTCCATGGCATGGCCAACGAGCGCGCGTTCGGCGTCGGATCGGGCGTTCGCAAGCGCCAGGCCCGCCATCCAGGCGTTCTCGCGCGCCAGTTCAAAGTTGTAGGCGGTAATCTCCTCGTCGAGCTGACCAAGCAGTTGATCCAGCCTGCCCAGCCCGGCCGCGTACATGGCCGCAATGCGATCCTGGACCTCTTCAGTCGCTTCCCGCAGAATTTCGTTGATCTTGGTGTGGTCGGCGTAGCGGTCGTCGCGGCGATCGGCGATGCCCGCTTCGTTCAGCGCGAAGCCGAGATCGCGGTTGATGTGCGCGTTGATCCCCAAGAGCAGGTCCTGCATCACCAGCGCAAGCCCTGCCACCGAGGTGTCAAATGCCTGCTGCCAGCAGCGAGGCACTCTGCCGCGTTGGCCGCCTTCGTAGTCGGCCAGCGCCTGGCGGTAGAGGTTGCCGAACGCGATCAGATAGGTGCGCACCCAGGCGTCGTCCCTGAAGCCCCCGGTACCGAACCGGCTGTGAATCTTCCTGCTGATGATCGAGTAGGCCGTGACGAACACGCCCCGCCGGTCGCGCCGCGTGAGGAATGCTGCTTCAAGCTGCTCCAAACCGGCGATCACCTCTTCGACCGTGGTGAAAGGCGCAGGGATGGGGATGTCTGTCATGGCAGACTCCAGCATGAGCGAAAGATCAGCGTCCGATTTGGAAGCAATGAATCCTTGGTAGGGTTCGTTCAGGCCCGTCAGGCGTGAACCAAGCGTGCTAGAACAGCGTTTCAGCGAGGTGCCGCCGACGATGGCGCGCACCCCGCGACCAATCGCGGAACGTGTCGGCGATCGACACTACGGCCTGCGGTCGGCAACCGCACCGCCCTCCCCTGTTTCGGCCTGCGAACGACGCGTGCGCATAAGCAGGGCGTGTCCAGGCTGTAGCTGCGCGCTGCCGCGACCGCGGCGGTGATGCCGGCTGGCGGCTGCCGTCACACGGGCGTGATTTCGTACCCCTTCCGCTGTTCGCGCGTTTGCCAGCGGTTGGCTTCCTCGTCGCCCTCGATCTGCATGGTGACGGGGTTCCACGTGAGCTTGCGGCCCAGCCGGATGGCGATGTTCGCCAGGTGGCAGGTATTCAGCGCGCGGTTGTGCGTGAACACGTCGGAGACCGGCTGCGAACGGTCCACCAGGCACTCAAAGAAGTTGGCCATGTGGTTGCCCGGCTGCTTGCCCTTATAGAGCGCGCGGAGCGTTTCTTCCTTCAGCGGGTTATCCTTGAGTTCTTCGACCGCCTTGCCGGTGAGCTTGCCGCGGTTGACGAAGATCCGGCCTTCGGTGCCTTCAAACAGGATACCGTTATCGAAGCCCAGGTCGTTGGCCTCGTCGCGAATCTCCAGCACCGTGTCGGGGAACTGGCACACCACGCGGAACTTGGTGGCGCAGTTGTACTGCGTGTCGTCGGTGGGATAGCCATCCTTGAACGGCACCGGATGCACGGCCATCACCGGGTCGATCAGGCTGGGGCCTTGGCCCTCGCCGTTCTGATCCATCGCCCATTGGGCAATATCCACGTGGTGGGCGCCCCAGTCGGTGAGCTTGCCGCCGGAGTATTCGTACCACCAGCGGAACTCGTAGTGGCACCGGGTCTTGCCCATGCCGTTGTCGCGATACTCAACCAGCGGAGCCTGGCCCAGCCACATATCCCAATTGAGCCCTTGCGGCACGTCGGCCACGGGGATCGGGCCGCTGGTGGGCGAGCCGCCAATGGCGCAGGTCACGCGTTTGAGCTTGCCGATACGGCCTTCGCGCACGATGGCCACGGCGTGCAGAAACCGCAGCCCCATTTCGCTGCGCTGCTGGGTACCCACCTGGAAGACGCGGCCGGTGCGTTTGACCGCTTCGTCGATCAGCTTGCCTTCGGCGATGGTGAGCGTCAGCGGCTTCTCGCAGTACACGTCCTTGCCGGCCGCCAGCGCATCCAGCGCGATCTTAGTGTGCCAATGATCGGTGGTGACGATGGTCACCACGTCGATGCGTTTGTCATCGAGCAGCTTGCGATAATCTTCGTAAACGGCCACGTCCTTAGGGCTGCCCTTTTGATCCTGGATCTGTTGCACGCGTTCCTTCGCCTTGGCCGCCCGTCGGGCGTCGACATCGCACACGGCCACGCAATCGCCAAACTGCATGGCGGCCGGGCCGACCGCGCCCCAGCGGCTGCCGGTCCCGATACAGCCGATCAATGGCCGGTCATTCTTGCTCTGGAACAACGCGGCCTGGGCCCGGGAGTTGGCGTGCCAGACGGGCAAGCCTGCTGCTGCCAGAGCGGCTGCCGAGGTGCGCAGAAACTGCCGACGCGAAGGGTACGAACTCACGGCTCAGCTCCTTGGAAGACGGTTGCGGTGCGCGGACGCGATGCCTTGCAGAATGCTCAAACGCCGGATTGCGTTTGCCGGATCGCGGGGAGAGAATGCCGCTTCAGCTTAATACCCCAGCGGGGGTGATGCAAAATAGAAGAACTGGTGAAGCCTGCGCACCCCTGCGCGGCAACCGTGGCCATGCGAAACGTTTCCGCGAGTACGCGGCGGCACCGCGGTTCACCACGGGTGTTTCTTCACAAGCAATTTTCCAGGGTTCGATTGCTGGAGAGAACCATGATGCGCTCGCTCATGCTGGGCCTGGTCACATGGCTGGCGGCCACCGCCGTCCATGCCGGCGAAGACCGTTACGCCCGCCCCGAACTGTTGATGGAACCGGCCGAAGTCGCCAAGGACGGCCAGAAACTCCTGATCCTCGATGCCCGCAGCGACCGGGCCGGCTATGAGGCAGAGCACGTGCCCGGTGCGGTGTGGGTGGACCACGGCACTTGGGCCAAGGCATTTGGCGAAGGCGGCAACGTGTCGGCGTGGGAAAAGCGCATTGGCGAATTGGGCATCGGCAACGACTCGGTGGTCGTGATCTACGACGACGACCTGTCCAAGAACGCTGCCCGCATCTGGTGGATCCTCCGCTATTACGGCGTGAAGGATGCCCGGTTGCTCAACGGTGGCTGGCGAGGCTGGAAGGCGGCTGGGCTGCCGGTGGAGAAAGGCGCCATCGAACCGAAAGCCGTTTCGTTCCAGGCCCAGGAACAGCCGGACCGCTTGGCGCGGACCGCCGACGTACTGGCCTCGCTGCGAGACGGCAGCCTGCAAGTGCTCGACGTCCGCTCGCTAGGCGAACACTGCGGCACCACCAAGATGAATAACGCCAAGGCCGGAGCGATCCCCGGCGCCAAGCATCTGGAATGGACCGAACTGCTCGATCCCCAGACGCACCGCTTCAAGTCGGCCAGTGAAATCAAGAAGCTGCTGGACGAGGCCGGCATCGTGCTGGATCGGCCCGCCGTGACGCATTGCCAGGGCGGCGGCCGTTCCTCGGTATCGGCCTTTGGCCTGGAACTGATGGGCGGCCAGGGTGTGCGGAACTACTATCGCGGCTGGTCGGCCTGGGGCAACGATCCCAAGACGCCCGTCGAACAGAAGCCGCTGCCGCAATCCCAATCAGGCGATTCGAAAGCCAATTAGCGGTCCGCCCACGGTAGCAGCCGTTCATACAATTGGGCCGCCTGCGCTACGCCGCGCGGGCGGCCTTGCTTGTTTGCGACGGGTTGGTTGTACCTGTGGGAACAGGCTGCCGATTCGACAATTTCTCAAAGTTGTGTAATTGCGCTGGCTTTGGCTGGCCGAATGAGATACCATTCAGGCAGTTGGTTTGGCGACAAGAAGCGCAGCGATCTTTCTTTCTACGGATCCGCCGCCCTTTTCTCGGCTCTCCTGCTTGGCGGATCACCATTGCTGATCCCTTTCGCTTCGGCCCCGGAAGATTGAGTTTGGGCCGCGTGCCCCGCTTCACAGGGTTGAACGATGGGTAAGAAATTGTACGTAGGCAATCTGCCCTACAGTGTGACCAACGCTTCGCTGGAAACGATGTTCGCCGAGTTCGGCGAAGTTCGTAGCGCCCAGGTAATCCAAGACCGCGATACCGGTCGCAGCAAGGGCTTCGGCTTTGTCGAGATGGCCGACGTCAATGGCGCCAACGATGCCATCCGCAATCTGCACGATCAGGTGGTCGATGGCCGTCCGCTGGTCGTGAACGAAGCTCGCCCGCGCACGGAGCGCAGCGGCGGTGGTGGTGGCTTCCGCTCAGGCGGTCGCCGCTATTAATGCGAGATTCAAACTCAGCCCCTAACCGGCGCTGAGTATCTGCCGGCTTCATGGCCGACTGCCACCAGGCATGCGGCACGGCCGGCAATAGATCGCGACACAACACACACGCCCTGGGAAGCCGCCAGCGGTTTCCCAGGGCGTGTTGTTTTTGCGCTGTGGCAGGTGCCTCCTTGGGTTGCCGCACAAGCCACCACTATTGCTGCTTGGCGCGCAGGCAGAACCAATGCGAACCTAGAACTGTGGCAGCTCCCGGTCGAACCGGGAGCTACCAGAGCTGTGACTTGTTCCCTGGCGGGCCTGATGCTCGCGCGATCGCTGGATGCGCCGGGGGCTCGCGGCCAGCTAGCCGGTTCTCGCGGCGGCCTTGGCCTGCTCCGCTTTCTTCTTGGCCTTGATCTTGGCGATCCGAGGAGCGTCGGCCTGTTGCTGGGCACACTGCGGGTGAATGCCGTCGCGTGAGTAACTGGAGGAACCGCACACGGGGCAAATCTTCGGCGGCCGGATGCCGGGCGTGGACACGGGGCCAGGCTTCTTGTGGCTCATCGGCAAAACTCCTGCTGAGAAAACGACGGGCAGGTATGGATCCACCCGCCTCACCAACCAGCGTCCGCAGGAGATGTAGCGCAGAGCGTTCAGCCAAAGCGCGGTGCACACCGCGCCTCGGGCCGGGGCCGGCCTCCCTGCTCAAGCAACTGAAGCTGCAACCATTCCACGCGCGCGGCCGATCGCCTTCGCAAAGCGGCCGCGAACTTGCCGCCAGGCACAATCAGGCGGCAACGGAAGAAGTCCAAGCGCTGGGCGTCCTGAGGGAGCACGATGCCGCGAGCATCGCCACAAGAGAAGGCGGGAATCGAACGGCCGGCAGCCACAACCTGCTCGGCCACGCCGCAAGTGAAAAAAGGACGCTCCTCCTGCACACAAAACTCCATCCTACCCGAGAAACCGCCGCAGTACCATCGGCCGGGGGGATTTACGCGTGATTTGCCGGCGGGGCGAGCCTGCGGACGCACTACCCGGGGGCATGTTCGCCGTGGTAGCGCCGCCGCAATTGCCCCCGCACGCGAGGGAAGCAGCCCCCGCTGCCAAGGCCTGCGGTGGGGACACTTTTCAATCCGACCGGCAAGCGGTAAAATGCCCTGACTTGGCCGCTGCAGCCGGCCGCAGGTCCCCGTAGCTCAATTGGATAGAGCGTCGGCCTCCGGAGCCGAAGGTTACAGGTTCGAATCCTGTCGGGGATATTTCTTTTGCGCTGCAAGTGCTCCTGCGGCAGACCGTTGTCGCGATCTGGATGGCCGCTTCTTGGCTAGCCCTCTCCCCCGGTTTGACGTACCCAGTCTAATTGCGCGCCGACACCTTGTGGCGTGGCGCACACGGGCCAGACGTAACGGGGCGATTCACACGGCCCCCGGTAGTTGCTGCTTTGGCAACGCCTGTGGTCAGCCTCCTTTTTCTCGGAAGTTCAACCAGGTTCAAATCCTAGTTGAACTAGTAAGCAAGCGTGCCACAACGCAATAACGGCCAAAGATGGCCAACACAGCTCGCCCACGTTGATGCTGCGATCGGCACGACATGCAGATTTGCCTGGTGGTACCGTTCAACGCGCGCACAAAGAAAGCCGCAGGCTCAAAGAACCTGCGGCTTCTGAAGAGGCGCTGGCCGGATTCGAACCGGCGATGGCGGATTTGCAATCCGCTGC
>CALBRZ010000001.1 GCA_937927735.1 uncultured Planctomycetales bacterium | reverse complement strand
TCACCTTATGGCTCGGCGACTAAGCAACTCCTAGCTTTTTGGACACGCTCTTAGCCAGGAACGGGAAGATGCCCCCCGCAATCCAGGTCATGTCACCGGTCGGGATGGCGCACCAGGCGTCAAGATCGCGGGCCTCGGGTTGGCACAGGGCCCCGATTCGCCAATGGTCACCGACGCCGCGGAGGGCAGCACCGATACCGCCTACTATATGTTTGGCAGTTGGCATCCTGGCATTAGCCAGTTCGCCTTCGGTGATACCCGCGTTCAGGCTGTGAAGACCCATGCCAACCCGGATTCCTTGTTTTACATGTCCAATCGCGCGGACGGGCAGCCCTACGACCTGCCCTAGTACAAGGTTATTGGGCGCGGCAGAACGGCAAAGGGGCAGGTAGTACTAGCCCGTCCCCACCGCATCAACGCCAGCCAATCCGAAACCTCTTCCAGCCCCCACTGGCGACCCGAACCATTGTCGTCGTACGAAAATCGGCCAGGCGGGTCGCCTCGTGCTGTCGCTCGTTTGTGCCGGGCTGTTCCCCTGCTTAAGATTGCTTGAGCATCGGCGGGGTGGCACTGTCATATGGTCTCTTTTTCGGGTGCTACTGGCTCCGCCGGCTTTGCCAGTGCAGTTGGGCCGCTGCTTTACCGTCCCCGTGGCGGCGCCATCACGCGCGGCAGGCTGGCGAATTGCTGCCGTGGCTCGAGAAAATGCCTTACCCGCTTGCGATCGGCGGTTTCACCGTCTAGACACCGTTCTACGCCCCGCACCTCAGGCTGGAAGAACGGCTCTAGGCACCAGCCATTGCGGCGCTTGGCGTGTGCCGCGTCGACGTCCCTTCACACTGGCGAAGCCAGTGCCACCCCGGCGTGCTATCCCCTGGCGTTACGCCAGGTCGCGGTCTTCAAACAACAGCAGCGCGCCCAACAGGGCAAAGCCGGTATAGGTGAGGCAGTACACGCCGGCCGTCAGCAGATAGTCCAGCGGCACTTCGCGGCCGCCGGCAATGGCCGGGTACATATTGAAGTGCTCGAACACCGGCAGCACCGTGGCAATCAACTGGCCCACGAACTGCACCGGCTCAAGCATGCCCACCGAAGACTGCACCAGCAGCGGCACAATGTGCCCCAGGCCGTAGATCGAGGCGCAGATCAGCATGTTGGCGGCCATGGGCAGCCGCGTCGAAATCGCCACGCTGATGGCGGCCAGCACCACGGTTTCCATGAACGCTAGGGCCAGGCCGGGCAGAATCTGCACCAGCTCGGCCGTGCATTGCTCGTAGCTGACGTCGGGCTTGCCGTACTCCTGGCCTTCGTACACGACCTTGTACGAGACGGTCACCAGGAACACCAGGCCCAGCACAAAGAACAGCACCACCACCGGGCCCAGCACGCCGAAAAACTTGCCGAACACGAACTCCCGCCGGCCCACCGGCTTGGAAAGCAGCGTCAGTGCGGTGCGGCCTTCGATTTCGCTGGCGATCGACACGCTGGCGTTCCACACGGCCAGCACGATCGAGGTGAGCATGATCAGCATCAAGCCCGTATCCTTCAGCATCTTGATGTCTTCGCCGAAGGTGTGATACGGGATCCAGATGAACAGCAGCAGCAGGAAGCTGCCCACCGTGGCGCACACCCAGAACAGCGGCTGGGCAATGCCTTCGCGCATGGCAGCCAGGGCAATCGCCGCCACCTTGGGGAACAGCAGCCGCAGCCCCAACACCAGCAGCATCAGCACCAAGAAGAACACCGCGGTGCCGAGCACGAGCAGCAGGTCCGGCCCGAAAAACGGCCGCTGCGACGCCCGGTAAATCTCAAACGCCTGGAAGTCGATGGCCGGCAGCTCGCGGAAGCCGCGGGCGGTAATCACCTTGGTTTCGCCGCCCTCCACCGGCGTCAGTTCCATGCGGATGTTGCCGTTGGGCTCGGTGGTGATTTGGGCCGTGACCTCGATCTCACCGTACTTGTAGGTGGAAGCGGCCGGGTAGACCTGCGTGAAGACGTCGCTGTAGTTCACAAACGGCAGGCTCAACAAGCCGATCGCGGCCGGAACGGCGGCCACGTACAGCAGCGGCTGCAACAGGCCGTCGAGGGCCAGTTCCTCCAGCGTCGCCGCAAACGGCCGCGAAATCAGCCGTGCCACGCCGTACACGGCCCCCGCAACGATCATCGCAAGCAGAAAGCCCAGGCAGATCATCCACAAGGGCTGGATCCAAGGTGCAACCTCGGCAAACAGAATCAGGTTGGATGCCGGCATCGGGGCGCTAACTCGCTGCCAAAAGGGGATGTGAACCTGGTCTGGGAAAAGCTGGGCTGCCTCCCAAGCGGCCACGGGCCAGAGGCAACTAAGCCCAGGATCAAAAGGAACTTGCGCCCGCCGGCCACCGAACGGAGCCAGCCGCGCGGTTCCTTACACCTATCTTACCGTTATACCCTAACGGCGCCGCATTGCACCCTGGTTAAGCGGCGCTTCGCCCAGCGAATTTCGGCTGAGCCCAGGCCGCAACCCATGTGCCCGCCAGCGGCTGCCCCCCCCGCAAAAGCGGTATCGGCAAACGCGCAATGCGACAAAACGTGGTACGCGGCAAGGCTAGCGGTGGTTCGCTGCGCGACCAGCTTTTTGCCCAGGGCATCCCAGATGTGCCGACTGTAACGATGGTGCCGGCGGGTTGCCGCGTTCAGCGCGGACCAGACTCGGCGGCACTACGGCCCGGTGGGCGCCACGCTGAAATCGGTGTATTGCCCCGTGGCAGGCCGCGTATCGCACGTGCGGCCGCGGATGTAATGGGCCATCCGCTCCTCGAGCTCCCCGAGGAACCGGTCCAGCTCCGCCGCTTCGCCCTCAACCACCAAGCGCACGCGGCCGTCGTCCAGGTTCTGTACGTACCCGGTCACGTTGTACCCCCGGGCAATCGTCTTGGTAGTGTAGCGAAAGCCCACGCCTTGCACGCGGCCCGAATAATGAATTTCCCGGCGTTGCATCGGCTACCGTACCTGGTGCAGAAAGGGGGAGATTCGTTCGAAGCCGAACTGACGGCCCAAGCCAACGACAGTGGCCGGGCTATTCCGCCACCACGTCTTCCAGACGCGAGATGCTTACCACGTCGGCCAGCCGCACCATCGCCTGCCGGCGGTTGACCCGGATGCCGTGCATCCGGCTATCCAGCACGTACTTTTCGCGTGTGGTGGTGGTTTCGCGGAGGTCGTGCACGTCGACGTCGACCAGCACCAGGCAATCGGTCCGGATTGCGGTCAACTGGCCCAAGATGACGTAAGGGCTGCACATGTCGAGAACGACCGTGTGCCCAACGTACTCGCTCCAGGCGGAAGAGGCCGGGTTCGCCATCAATGAATCCATCGCTCCGACGAGAACTGCCGTCGCTTAAACCGTTTGAAAGCCATCGACCAATGCCGCGTCATCGCGGGCAAAAGCCGCCGCCTGCCAGGATACCCGGCCTCCTGGGCGCTTGGCAAACCGGCCCCCCGGCTGGCACGGCGGGCGCTAGCCGGGAGCAATCCAGTCGTCGTTAGGCAGTCAGGGCCGGTTCGCGGGTACGCTTCAGTTCCGGCTCGCGGGGCGGGGGTTGGCGATCGGCATACCAGCGGCGCAGCCGACGCGTGAGCATCGGCAGGTACAGCACGCCCAGCACGAGCGCCAAGGCGGTGCCTGCAAGCCGGCGGTCGTACATGTGCGGAGACCGCACCTCGGCTCCGGCCGGAAGCTGGGCCACCGTCGGCGCGATCGGCAACTGGTACCGCAAGGCCAGCGTCTCGATGTTCGAAAGGTGGATCACCGGCACGCCGTTCTTCAGGTAATACCCCATGATCGATTCCACCGGCAGCTTCACCGGAGCCCGCGTGTTGAGGCCGGGCTGGAACATATTCTTGGTGGCACTCGTGCCCACCGAAACCGTGCCGCCCCCCACGTTCACGTAGGCGGCAATCGGCCGATCGCCGGCCTTCTCCTGGTACAGCGCCAGCCGCTTTTCCAGGCTGTCGAAGTAGCCGTTCACTTCCAGCAGCGGCACCCCCGTGCGGGCGATCCCTTTCCGGAGCAGCTCGATGCCCTCGCGGGTCATACCGGCGGCACCGTCATCCAGCCCTCCCAGCGAAGCGGCTACGGAGCGGAAGCTGATCAGGCCGCGGTCATACAGGGCCTGCTCCATATCGAGCCAAAGAAACTCGGGATGGTTGGCTCCCCATTGCGAACCGGCCGCGCTGGCAATGATGATCGGCTGGACGCCCATCGTCTCCATCGCCGCGCACAAATGCAGGTTCATGGCGGGGAACGACCCCGACATGCCCACGGCTACCACGTCGCCCTTTTTCACCCCGGCCTGGTGAAGCATCTCCACAATCGCCGCGGCAAAGTTGGGGTTAATACTCGTCTGCTTGGCAGGCAGATGCCCGGCAACGCTGGTCACGTTGCTGCTAGCCACGCCGATCAGTCCTGAACCGGTAGGGTCGGCCTCCGGATCGATGGGCAAACCGCGGGCCAGCCGCTCCTCGCGGATCGCTTGCATGCCCAGGTAACTCAGTTCGGCGGCGGCCGCCTTCTGCCGGGTCAGTTCGTCATTCGAGCCGGCGTCGACAAGCTCCACCGCCGCCACGCCGCCTAGGGCAAGAACCAGCGTGAGCAACATCACGCCGGGCGACGATCGCTGATGGGTCCAGTAACTTTTCTGCACGGTTATTCTCCTGGCGTGTATCTGGCTCAAAGCTGATGGACTAGTTCGATTTGATCGCGGGTCGATCGCCACATGACCGTTAGTGCATCGCGGCTGGTTGCTGCGCTGGCGTCAGCACCGGCTGGGCGAGCGCTACGTCGTCAACAGGCATCACCCGCGTAGGCAGGATCTGCATTTCGTTCTGATGGTCGCGGCGGATGGTCTCCGCCTGCTGCAACTGCGTGGCGGCCACCAGAATCAGCGCCAACCGCACCACGGCCGAGGCAGTAAGCATGGTGGTCAGCGTGTCGAACAGACCTTGACGATCGAACCAGATTGCCAGCAGGCCGGGGATGATGTAGCCGATCACCGCCACATCGAGATGCGTATCCTCCCACGCCATGCCGCTGAGGGCCCGCGCGATCATGCCGAAGATGAACCCGGTTAACAGCATCAGCACCGTCCGCCGCCGCCCGTACACGATCAGGTGCTGGGCAATCCAGTACACCACGGCGTACGTGGCCAAGGCCGCGAGCACGGTGAGCAGTACGTCGACGGGCCGCGTCAGGTACAGCGCCACATAGCCGGGCACCACCAGCCCCCCTGACCCGCGGCCGAGCGTTTCCGAAAACAACAGGCTGACGGCCAGCCCAATGGCAATCGACAGACTCAGGATGTCCAACATTGCAGCAAGTCCTGGGTAAGCGTTCCGTTCATGCGTCTGTTCCGGCTCCCACCGGCGGGAGCTGCGCCGCGGGCATGCCACCCGTGGCGCAGCTGCCCGATGTCGTTTATCCGCTGACCACCTTGCCGATCGCGGCAGCCACGGCTGCCTCGGGCGCGTGGCCGTTGCGGGCATGCGTCTGGGCCGCCAAAGCCCGGCGTCGCCGCGCCACACGGCGGCGACGAGGCTTGGGCTGCAGCACGCTGCGGTTGCGGAAGTACTGTGCGATTTCCAATCCGTGGTCGCCGATATTGCCCACGCCCACGACCAGGCCCGAAGTCCCGATCAGTTCAACGATCGTTTCAAACAGCTTGGGCACATCGGCGGCATTACCCTGCAAGATCCGCTCCGGCTCGATCCCGTTCTGGATGGCCGCCCGGCGGAACACATGCGTGCCACTGCCGATCAGCAGGAAGTAGTCGGCCCCTTGCCAGGTATGGCAGGTTTCGCCCAATTGCCACGAGCGCTCGGGCCGGTCCGCCCGGCAGTTGACCAGCGCCACCCGCGTGGCCACCTTGCCTGCCTGCTCGGCGGCCCGTTTCCAGGCCGAGGCGGTTGAGTTGGGATCGTTGGCCGCGAACGCGTTGGCAAACACGATGCGGCGTCCAAAAAAGTCGATCTCGCACATCGTCATCGCGCCCGGATCGCATGCAGCGCGGTACATCCCGGCCAGGGCCGTGGCACGGTCGATGCCCAAGTCGGCGCACACTTTGAGCACCAGCGCCACGTTTTCGCGGTGCTCCATGTAGCTGAAGCCGGCCATCTCCTCGTCGGTCACGGCGGCGGCATCCTCCGGCGTGCTGACGATCAACTGCGTTTCCCGATCGGCGGCCGCGGCGGCCAGGATGGGCAGATATTCCTGTTCAGCCGTGAACAACTTGCCGCGCACCGGCGTGGTGTTGCAGAGCGCCCTGGCAACGTCGGCCACCGTGGGGCCCATCACGTCCAGGTGGTCGGCCCGTACGTTGGTGATCACGCCGTGAGTTGCCCGAACGAACTTGGATTCGCACAACGCCTGCAAATGGGGCTGGAGGGCCATGCACTCGATCACCAACGCCTCCGCGCCCTCACGCTGGGCACGGCGGATGATGCCCACTTGTTCGATCACGTTGGGCCGCGACACCCGTTCGATGGGCCGTTCCGAACCGTCCGGCAGAATCAGCCGGGGCAACGTGCCTGTGGTCTTGGCCACGGTGCGAATGCCCGCCTCGCGCAGCGCGGCGGCAATCAGCCGGGTCACGCTCGACTTGCCCCGGGCCCCGTTCACGTGGATGCGAATCGGGATGCTCTTGAGCGCCCGGCGATGTGACCAGGCTTCCCACGCTCCCAAGGCCAGGAGGAAGCTCAACACTCCGCCAACGATCCAGAAAGCGTCCATGTCGTAAGCCATACCTTTTGGATGTGGGAGACGCGGTGCCCGCTGGACCGCGCCCGCCCTGGGCCGATGGTGTAAAAAGTTGCTTATGTATTGAATGGTGTGGATGCTAGAGGCGGCTATCTATAGCGGCCGCCATGATAGATGCCGGTATCACACCTTTGAGATTTTCCCGCGGCATCAATATTGAGAGGTGACAGTCCGAGACTGTTCCAGTTGCCTCTACGATTGCTACCCGGCAAAAGTTCTCGCCGCACGGCGTTACTTGCCAGGCCGGAAAACTCGGCCGCGGTTCCATCTGTTCCGTGCATTCCGTCACTGCCGTGCAAGCGGATTTCCCGAGGCCAACATGCAATGCGTGGCACGCATCGCGTGGTTTCTCAATCCGTCCGGCTCGCTCGGCGCGTCGGCTGCCGACGCGCGAGAAGCGCTGTGCAGGTTGTCGTTTCATCGAATACGTAGCTCACGAAAAGCCGTGGTTGGTGATGGGATCGGACGCGCCCATACCGACGTATGGGGCGCGCGGAAGCTCACCGTCAAAAGGTTCGAAAAACGTGGTGCCTTTCCCGTGATCGGTGGCGATCTGCCGGGCTGCTGGCTAACGAATCGGGGAGCCGCCAGCGCGCAGCGGTAGCCGCTTTGGGAACCCGCGGTGCACGCGGCTTGCAGGAAAACGATCCCAGCAACAACGGGGAGGACTGGAACGCCCACCCGGCATGCAACCCGCCCTGGGTTGGATGCCGCTTGCCGGGACAAAGCAGAGCTGCCAAGAAAGGCACGCAGACAAGTTGTGGCGGAAGAAGGGAGCCGCGGCCGCTGTCACAGCAGACGCAGGATGATGACGTGCCACGCCTTGACGGTTACCGAAAACCTCCGCCTTCACCACTTCGCGGGCATCGGCGGATGCGTTGATTCAATTATAGGTCGCGTGTCGTGCAGTCAAAGGGTTCACGACACATATGGAGCACTTTATATGGGTGGCCTCCATGCCTGAGTATCTCTGTTCCGCTGGTTGACATTTGAAAATCGTCGCTTGATGTTGCTGCCGCGTTAACGTTCGGTCGCGGCAGGCTAGAAATCGTTGCCTCTCGGTAATCGCAAGGTCCATGCCAAACCGTTCACATGAGCCGCAGGAAACGCCTAACGTGCCCCATCAATCCCAAGATTCCCGTGAATGCATGTCGTACAGGCGTGTTGGCAAAAAGGCTTAGCCGTAAGAATTACAACCACCTTTGTTGATACGTGAGCAGCGCAGGGACGTCTCATAACGCATCCATCATCCTTCGTGCGGGGCTTCACGACCTCAACGCGGCTGCAAGCAGCGCACCGCACACCACCCATCCGCGGCACACGCGACAGCACTTGCGGGTCCAACGTTTGGAAGCTGGTTAGCCGCGCTGGCAGGCTGCGGAGCAAATGCCCCGCTCAGCATGGCGCAGCCGTGGCTAGAAGAGGCAAGCCGTTGACCAAAATGGCGCTGCGGCGCCACCGCGTGGAGCCCGCGCGTGAGGCACGTTTATGGGGGCCATCACCCGGCCGATAGCAGGCGTCTTCTCATGCCGCGCGGGTGGCTAATGCCACACCCAAACCAAGAGCACTTCCACGGCGAGGATGCCCCCCAGCGGCAGCACGAACGGCCACGGCTCGCGTGCCATGGCCAAAGCCCAAGCCGCGGCCAGGCTGATGCCGGTGCATGTGGCCTTAAGAGCCAGCGGAAAGATCACACCGCGTTCGCCTACGCCCAGCGACAGCAACACCAGGCACCAAACAAGCGCCGCGGCCATGAACAGGGGCTGGCCCGGACGGCGCGGCCGTGACGCCCGTCGCGACGGCGGAACGTCCTTCTGCTGCGGCGAGGCGTAAGGGTTCACCGTATGAGCCCGGCACGTGAGAGCAGCGGGGCTAAGTCGCGGCGGATGGCTAGCGCGATGGCGGGGTCCACCATGGCCGCGGTGGCCAGATGCACGGAGCTGGCCCCTGCCTCCAGGTAGCGGATAACATCCTGGGCCGTGGCAGCTCCGCCCACGCCCACCAGTTCCAGCGACCTGGTGCGCTGCGAAGTAATGCGTCGGAACAAGGCCACCTGGTCCAGCGACGCCTCCAACGTAGCGCGGCCACAGATGCCGCGTTGCTGGCCGTCGAACAGCAGTTGGCCGCCGGCATCGCGCACCTTGGTGGCGATACTGTTGGTCATCGCCAAGGCGTTGGCGTACGGCTCCACGGCTTCGACCAACGCTTGGGCGGCCGCCTCGTCAGTCATGCGACCGATCTTGATGATGTACGGCACCTGGCCGATCGCCTCGCGCACCGCCGCAGCCACCACACCCGAGCTATGGGGACACTGGTACAAACTGCCGTCGCTGGACGAGACGTTAGGACACGAGAAGTTCGTTTCAACGGCATCGGCCCCGGATTCCACAGCCCAGCGAGCACACCGCGCGTAATCGGCCGCCAGGTCCTCCAGCGTCCATCCTTCCTGCTCGGTGGCCACCACCGAAACCACCAGCAGCTTGCCCTGCGGTAAGGCCTTGCGCGTGGCTTCGACATCCGCCCGCCATACCTCGGGCGATTTGGACGGCATGCCAAACGATACGGCCCAACTGCCGCGCATGGTCTCGGTAGCCGGCAGTTCCGACTCGCCGCCCCAGAGCGGCCCGGTTTCGACCGGCACCAGGTTGGGCAGCGGATAGCAGGCTCGTTCGCGGCTCCGCACGGTTTTATAGGTGAGAATGTCGAACCCCAGGCTTGCATAGTACCGCACCCAGCGGCCATTAAGCAGGGGCCCCGCCGGAACTCCCAGCGGCGAATCGACCGGCAGTCCACAAAACCGCCACGTGCCCGGCACCGCCGGCACCTCGACTTGGACCGGCTCGGGCGGGTGCTCGTAGTTGAAGTCGTAGCTCTGGTCGATGCGGTAGCGAGGGTAGGAAGCGGTCACCAGAGGCGGCCTCCTGCGCTGGGAGAAACAAAAAAGCGGCCGCGCGGCCGAAATACCAGCCGCGCGGCCGCCTTAATGGTCGAAACCAAACCGTTACGGGGCAATCTTGCGGACGCGGTGGTTCTCGCTGTCGCCGATGTAGATCGAGCCATCCGGGCCAACGCAAATGCCGTGCGGCCGGTTGAGATGGGCCTTGGTGGCAGGCTGGTTGTCGCCGTTATAGCCGCGGCCCTTGGGACCGACGCCAGCCACGGTGTCGATGGTGCCGGCCACCGGATCAATCACGCGGATCGTCTGGTTCTCGGTATCGACCACATACACCTTGCCATTGGGGCCCACGGCGATGCCCTTGGGACCGTTCATCGTGGCGGTGGCCGCCGGACCGCCGTCACCGGTAAAGCCTCGGGTACCGGTGCCGGCCACGTGGTGGATGATGCCGTCGTTGAGGTTCATCCGCCAGATGGAGTTACCTTCGCGGAGAGCGATCCACATCGTGTCGCCGTCAATGAACAACGCCCGGGGGCCATAGATTGGCTGGCCCTTGGCGGGGCTGCCGCTCTTGGGCAGTTTGCGTTCGCCGGTGCCGGCAATCGTTTCGACAATGCCGGTCTTGAGATCGACGCGGCGGATGCGGTGGTTGCCGATATCGGCAATGTACAAACCACCGCGGCCGTCCAAGGCAATGCTGTGCGGCTGGCGGAAGGTGGCCTCGGTCGCCGGGCCGCCGTCGCCCGAGAAACCTTCCTTCCCGGTGCCGGCAATTGTGGTGATGATGCCGGTCTTGGCATCGACGCGGCGGACGACAGCTCCCCTCATCTCGACAAAGTACATGTTGCCGTCGGCATCGAACCGCACTTCGTACGGCTCGAACAACTCGGCCTTGGTGGCCGGGCCGCCATCGCCCGAGTAACCTTTGCGGCCGCAACCGGCCACGGTGGTCAGCTCGCCGGTCTTGAAGTCGAGCCGTCGCACGCGATGGTTGCTCACCTCGGTGATGTACAGCGCGCCGTCCGGACCAACCTCCACGCCGAAGGGATTGCCGACGTTGGTGGCTGTGGCCGGGCCGGAGTCGCCGCCGTCGGGCTCCTGGCCTGTGCCCGCCACGGTGGTGATTTCACCGGCCAGGACAATGCCGGAAAGGACAATCAGCGAAGCCAGGCTGGCCGCCGCCGAAAGGAAAGGCCGGATGGCCTTGAGGGATACCAGATAGCGCGCGATCGACATCGAACGTTTCTCCCGGAATGCCAGATTTCGAAGGAGTCAGATGCGGCGGGATGAACGCCGGCAGGTATCGCAGGGCAGGCGTGGCGGCCGTCAACGCCCCCTAATCATTGGGCATCGGCCGCGCGATGTTGGGCCCAGCGCTGCGAAGCATACGTTACCACGCGGCCATCCTCTTGGCGAACAATGTACGCCGAAACGCCGGGGCTTTCGTCCGCCAGCTTGAGGCCACGCTCCGGCCCCAGCACGCAAATGGCCGAAGCCAGGGCGTCGGCCGTCATGCCGTTAGGGGCAATGACGGTGACACTGCTGCGGTCGGTCAGGCCCAGGCCCGTGGCCGGGTCGACAATGTGCGAATACCGCGTGCCGTTTAGGGTGACGTGCTGAAAGGCATCGCCCGAGGTCGCCACGCCGCAGTTGGCAAGCTCCAGGTATTCGCTGGGCTTGGTTTTCTCCTCATCCAGCGGAGCCACTCCGATCCGCCAGCCGCGACGGCCGGGCGGAGGCTCGCCCAGAGTCAGGTCGCCGCCGCCATCGACGTACGCCCGGGTAATGCCGTGGCGGCGGAGCACCGCCAAAGCTTCGTCGGTCGCGTAGCCTTTGGCGATGGCTCCCAGGTCGAGCTGCGTGCCGGGCACGAGCAACTGAACGGTGCGCTGCTCGGGGTCGAGCACCACCTTGCGGTAATCCTTGGTTGCCAGGGCGGCCGCCAACTCGTCGGCGGGCGGCATCCGCTTGGCACGCCGGGCGAAACGCCACAGCTTGACGATCCGGCCCACGGTTACATCGAATGCGCCGCCGCTCTTCTCGGAGAACTGCCGAGCATGCTCAAGCACGTACCAGAGCGGCTGGCTGACTTTGACCGCCTGGCCGCTGCCCGCCGTGGCCGAGAGCCTCGACAGCTCACTTTCGGGGTCGTAGTCGCTGAGGATGCCATTCAGTTCGTGGATGCGGTCGAAGGCGGCCTTGGCGGCGGTTTGGGCGGCCTGCTCGTCGGCTGCGTAGAAAACGAGGACAAACCGCACGCCCATTTCAACTTGCGAGAACTCAAAGCGTTTCAGTTCTTCGACTTCGGGCCGCGGCGCGGCAGGCTCAGGAGCCGCAGCGTGCTGGGCCGCCGCCGGTTGCGGCGTCAGGCTAACAGCCATCGCCGCCAGGCAGATCGCCCCCAGCGCCAATGCGCTTGTCCTGCATGCGTGTGCCAGCCCCAAGAACTTCCGGCACCGCCGCAGGGCAGGGGAGGGGAGGTGCCCGCGGTCAGCCAGCCGGGGGGAGGTGCCACAACTCAGGGGGGCACGCATAAATCGGGGGGCATGGGCAAGTTTCATGTGGCGGCTCTAAGTAGGGCTCATTATGATAGATAGATTCACAGACGACCGGTGTTTTGCCTTCCAAGGTTACAGTATGTCCAAGTTAGTTCGCGTTTGCCCCGCCTGGCAAGGTTTGCCGATCCTGGCGGGCTTAGTGGCTTGCCTGGTGTCGCCCCTGGCCTGGGCCGAGGAACCAGCAAGCAAGCCGGTTCTGCCGGTCAAGGATGCCGACGCCAAGACGCAGGAAGAGATGCGTCCCTACACCGAGAAGATCTCGGGTACTGAAGTCACTTTCCGCATGGTGCCGATCCCCGGCGGCAAATTCGTGATGGGATCGCCCGCCACCGAAGCCGGCCGCAAGGATGACGAAGGCCCACAGCACGAGGTGGAGATCGAACCGTTCTGGATGGGTGCCTGCGAAGTCACCTGGGACGAGTACGAGATCTGGTCGTTCGAGATGGACATCCAGCGCCGCAAGCTCACCGGCGAGAAGCCCAGCGAGCTGGACAAGGCGGCCGATGCCGTGACCCGTCCGACCCCACCGTACACCGACATGACGTTCGGCATGGGTAAGGAAGGCTACCCGGCCATCTGCATGACCCAGCTTGCGGCCAAGAAGTACTGCGAATGGTTGACGGCCAAGACCGGCCGCTATTACCGTCTGCCGACCGAAGCCGAGTGGGAGTACGCCTGCCGTGCCGGGACCAACACCGCCTACAGCTTTGGTGATGATCCCTCCAAGCTCGACGAGTACGCCTGGTACGCCAAGAACAGCAAGGGCAAGTACCAGAAGGTAGGCACCAAGAAGCCCAATCCCTGGGGCCTGTACGACATGCACGGCAACGTGGCCGAGTGGGTGCTGGATGGCTACTACGCCGACGGCTACTCCAAGTTCGCCGGCAAGCTGACCAAGAACCCGATCCTGTTGCCCGAGTCGCTCTATCCCCGCGTGACGCGCGGCGGCAGTTGGACGGCCCCGGCGGACGAGTGCCGCAGCGCCTCGCGGCTGCCTTCCAGTCCCGACTGGAAGATCCAGGATCCCCAGATTCCGCAAAGCAAGTGGTATCACACCGACGCCACCTTTGTGGGCTTCCGCGTGGTGCGCCCGCTGCGCGAGCCGACGGCCGAGGAACTGAAGAAGTACGGCCCTGATCCGATGCAGATCAACCTGGAGTAGCGGGCCCTCCAGTCATCGGGGCGGCCGCGGCGAATCAGTCGCCTGGCCCCCGGCGGCGCCGACAAGGCACCCGCGCTCCAACATCCCTCCTGATCCTTTCGCCCTCCCCTCAGCATGGAGAAATGGTGATGAGCAATAAGGAAAAGAAGTCGGCAGCGTCCCGGCGTGACTTCCTCAAGGTTTCCACGGCGGCGGCTGTGGGTAGCGCCTTTGCGGCCAACTTGGCGGCTGCCCGCAACGTCCACGCCGCGGGCTCCGACGTGATCCGCATCGGTCTGATCGGCTGCGGCGGTCGCGGTACCGGCGCCGTGTCGCAGGCTCTGGCGACGGAAGGCCCCGTGAAGCTGGTCGCGGTGGGCGATGCGTTTGCCTACCGGCTCCAGGAATGCATGAACCAGCTGACGCGGCGAAAGGACCTGGCCGAGAAGATCGACGTGCCCAAAGAACGTCAGTTCGTCGGCCTGGACGCCTACAAGAAGGTGATCGCGTCCGACGTCGACCTGGTGATCCTGGCCACGCCGCCGGGCTTCCGTCCGCAGCACCTGGCCGCGGCCGTCGATGCCGGCAAGCACGTATTCATGGAGAAGCCGGTGGCGGTCGACGCGCCGGGCGTGCGCTCCGTGCTGGAATCGACCCGCAAGGCCAAGGAAAAGAAGCTGGCCATCGGCGTGGGCCTCCAGCGCCGCCACCAGTTGACCTATCTGGACACCATCAAGCGGCTGCAGGATGGCGTGATCGGCGACATCCACACCATGCGGGTCTACTGGAACGGCAAGGGCGTCTGGGTCCGCACCCGCGAAAGCTCGCCGCCGGAAGTGAAGACCGAGATGCAGTACCAGGTGAACAACTGGTACTACTTCAACTGGCTCTCGGGCGACCACATCTGCGAGCAGCACATCCACAATCTGGATGTGTGCAACTGGCTCAAGAACGCCTACCCGGTGGCTGCCCAGGGTATGGGCGGCCGGCAGGTGCGCACCGGCGAAGAGTACGGCGAAATCTTCGACCACCACGCCGTGGAGTTCGAGTACGCCGACGGCTCGCGGATGTTCTCGTGGTGCCGCCACATGCCCGGCTGCTGGGACAGCGTGTCGGAGCACTGCCAGGGCACCAAGGGTTCGTCCGACATCAGCCGCGCCATCATCCAGGTGGACGGCAAGGAGCTGTGGACCTACCGCGGCCCGAAGAACAACCCGTATCAGACCGAGCACGACGACCTGTTCGCCAGCATCCGCAACGGCAACCCGCTCAACGAGGGTGAGTTCGGCGCCATGTCGTCGATGACGGCCATTTTGGGCCGCATGTGCACCTACAGCGGCAAGATGATCCGTATGGAAGAGGCCCTGGCGTCCAACGTCAACACGTGGCCCGTTCCCAACGGCGAAGAGCTCACCTGGGACACCAAGCCTCCGGTGCCCTCGGTGCCCGTCCCCGGCGTGACCAACGTGCTGGGTTAACGCTTCAGCTCCAGGCAGCGCGGGCCAGTCACGCCCGCCGCTCGCTCGCCTGATAACACGACCAGGGCCCGGCGGAAGTTTCCGCCGGGCCCTGTTGCGTTCCTGGAGTTTGCTCCCGCTCCGCGGTGGTACCGCGGGGCTGGCTGGCGCGGGAGCGGTTTACCGCGGCCGTTTCAGCCTGACACCGCAGGCTCGCTCAGGCCGATTGCGTGACGGTTAGTGGTTGATTTCCACACCGAAGTTGAACCCGTGGGCAAACATCGACTGGTTGTTGTCGTTCTCGCGGATGCCCATCTGTGGGAAGGTGTATTCAACCATGCTGGTCGGCCGAGCCAGACCGCTCACGTACATCAGGTTGTAACCAATCTTCAGGTTGATCTTGCGGGTCACGATGTACGAGGCCTGGACCCGCAGTTCGCTCACCACGGAGAACTGGGTCTCCTGAGCGGAGTCGTTGCTGCTGCTCTGTAGCGGTGCCAGGAACTCGCCGAACGGATTGGCCTCCGAGGCCGGAGAGATCTCGAACCACTGGCCGCCCAGGCTCGTCGCACCTTGCAGATAGGTTCCACCGCCCGTGCTGGCCAGGTGCGACATCTGGCGGATGTCCTGGAAGTTGACGGCGGGCATGAACCGGCCTTCGACGGATACCTGCCACGACGAGTACCGCTTGAAGTACCGCAAACCGATCTGCGGGCCGACAATGTGGTTGTGGGCGTCGGTGTACCACCAGCTATCGTCGAGAATACCGCCCCAGCCACGCACGTCGAACGATTCGCTGAAGTTCAGGTACCGCGGACCGGCGAAGAACTCCAACCAATCACCGTAGTGGGTGCGGAAGCGGTACATGAAGTTGGCTTCCACGGTCCAGAACCGGGTTTCCAGTTCGGCTTTGAGGTCTTCGAACTGAACGCCCAAGTAGGTGATATCAGCCGGGCCGCCGAAAATCGGGTCAGGCGGAGTCACAAACCGGAGCAACTGCTGCGGATCGGCGAACGCCACCATCGTATCGGTGCCGTCGATCTGCTGATCGCGCCCGTGCATCTCAAAGCCGCGGACGAACCAGCCGTAGTTGTCTTCGACCCAGCCCAGGCTGAAGTCCTGGCCGCCGAAATCCTCAACCCGGTACCAGCTCGTGTCCAGCGAGTTCATCTGCACACGCAGCAGCAACGGATCCACCGAGCCGATCAGGATCGACCGCGAACGCGGATCATTACGGGCCAACAACACCAGCCGGCCGGGATCCGCCGCTCGGCGATCACCGATCAGGCTGTCGCGCGGCGGCGTCACGCGCCAGTGCAGATAGTCCGCCGTGAAGAAGACGCCTTCGTTGGCGCGAGGCTTGGTGTCGAAATCGCTCAGGTCGCGGGGCGCGAAGAACTGAGCATCGCCCACCAGCCATTCCAGGTCTTGATTCTGGTTCACTCCCCAATCGGCGCGAGTGACGGTGGCACTGGCCAGCCAGACCAGCACCATACACGCAATGCGAATGCGCATCGTTTTCCCCCCAGGAACATCGTCATCTTCGGTTCCGCCGCCAGGACGGAACACGCCTCCATGTGACGGTAGTATCGGCCCTCCCCGTCAGAGCAGTTGAACCAGAAAGTAAAGCCCTAACGGAATTGAGGGTCATTCTTTGGGCAATGATTGCACCGGACGAAGGGTCACAAAGACTGCGCAAAGTTTGTGGCCGCTGCTGGTGCTGCCAGGTGCCCCTCCCCGGCGGCAGGGAGCATTTCTGGCCCGCCAAGCATGCGCGGCCGTCGCTCCGCCGCATCCGCAATTGCAAAGCGAATTCCCAGAGGGATGCCGACGCCAGCTACGCCGGCGCCGCTGCCAGGCGGCCGGGCTGTCATCCTGGTGGCACAGCCCGGCCGGAAAGGAGAGAGAGCGTTATTCGCCGTGGGCAGCGTGGCTGGGCACCGGATCGAGACTGCCGGCGTTGAGGCAATCGATCAACTGCCGCAGCCTCCCCAGATTGCGGCGGTTGAAGTGCAGTACCAACCGCGGCAAGTGGCGGATTTCCTGGTCGTCGCGTTCCTCGGGCAGACCGCGGGGACGGCTTTCGATCTTGCCGTCCACCAGAATATCGGTGAACTCCCGGTTCAGGTCGTCCAACAGGACGTCGCTGATCGGCTCGTTGAGCCGCAGCACCAGGTTCCGCCGCACGTACCGCATGCTGTGGAACACGCGATAGAAAGACAGGATCTCGTTCACCGCCTCATCCACCGAGTCGGTGATCTTGTACAGGCTCAGGTCCTCGGGCGAAATCAGCTTGCGTGCCAGCAGTTGATCCGTGATGAACGTCTGAAACGCCTGCCAGTACGTGCCGCCGGGCTCATCGAGGAACACCACGGGGCACAGGTCGCGTTTGCCGGTCTGGAGCAGGGTCAGGACCTCCAGGCCCTCGTCCAACGTGCCGAAACCGCCCGGCAACAGCACCACGGCGTGGCACTCCTTCACGAACATCAGCTTGCGCGTGAAAAAGTATTTCATGTGGACGAGCTTGGGATCGCCGGCGATCACCGGGTTCGATTCCTGCTCGAACGGCAGCATGATATTCACGCCCATGCTGTGCTCGCGGCCGGCGCCGCGGTGGCCGGCTTCCATGATGCCGCTAGCGGCACCGGTCACCACCAGCCAATCGTGCTTGGCGATGGCAGCTCCAAATTGCACCGCCTGCTGGTAGGCGGGTTCCTCGGGCCGGGTGCGGGCCGAGCCAAACACCGTCACCTTGCGGTGCCAGCGATACGGGCTGAACACCTTGAATGCGTACCGCAACTCAGCCAACGCGCGGCTGAGAATCTTCAAATCGCCCCGACTGGTGCGATCCTGGGCCAGCTTGTCGGCCGACTCCTTGATCCGCTGGATGAGATCATCCGTGCGGTTCCGCAAGGCTTTGGTCTTGGCCTTGGCGTCGGCCGGGCTTGCAATGTCTCCCTCGTTGGATGTGAACTCAAACCCAGGGCGATTACTCAGAGAATCCATCGATACCTCAACTTCAATCCTAGAATCATCAATCTGCCGTATTGCCAGCAGAGAATGTGCCCAACAGGGCGGCACAAAACTGGCCAGTCTCAGCACGAGCGAAGTCAACCGTGGCTTGCGGGGGTGCCGACGGCAGCAATGGCGATGCGCGAACCCCTGGTTGCGCAGGCACGGCAAACGATGTGACAAGCCGCGCCACCGTGGACGTGGTTTCCGCCGCACTGCCCGGCCCTGCGGTGGAAACCCGACAGGCAGCAGGGGCGTAACATTATAGGCCCCCGACGCTAGCGAAAGCAGTCGTGGGCACATGGCGGCGAAGCAGCCAAAAGCCGCAAGCACTGTTCCATAAAGAACTTACACCCGAAGCAGGTCTGCTGTTCGCTGGGCGAAACCTGAGCAGCCACCCTCGGACGCCCGCAGTCGGCCCCGCCACACTCGGGATTGCTGCCCGCTTGACCGAGGGGGACGGCAAGGTACGGTTCCTTCACGCCGTTTTGCCGGTTGGAATGTGCACCGCGGCCCGACGCTCCAGGTCTTGCCGCCGGCCACACCGATCACCGCGCGACCACCCGCCGGCAGCTAGATCCCCTGGACCTCTTGGCAATCGACTCTCATGCGCGTGCTCATCGCCGACGATTCCAGCACCATGCGAGCGATCCTGAAGCGATCGCTGGCGGCGATCGGGACGCACGGCGCGACCGAAGCACGCGACGGCAACGAAGCCTTGGCCCTGTTCAAACCGGGCCAGTTTGATCTGGTGCTCACCGATTGGAACATGCCAGGCAAGAACGGGCTGGAGCTGGTACAGGCGATCCGCGCGCAAGATGCTCAGGTTCCCATCATCATGGTCGCCACCGCGTCCGAGCAGCGCCGCGTGAACCAGGTGATCACCACCGGCGTATCCGACTACCTGATCAAGCCGTTTTCGGTCGATACGCTGCGCGACAAGCTCCTGCAGCATTGCTGCCAGCGCGACAGCTAGGAAGAAGGGGTTTGTCCGCGCGGGGCCGAACGTCGCCACCGGCCCAGGAACGTCCCCCCGCTTGATCAATTGGCGGCCATGCTGGCGGCTTGCTTGCCGCAAAGAGAAGCCCATGCCCAGACGGCCGCCCCAAGCGCATATTGCCACCCCAGGCAGCGTGTCGCTGGAGACACCTGCACCACAGAACGGGTGGGCAAAGAGGCCGAGTTTTGGCCTGCAGACGAGCGGAAGGGAGTATCGGCCGCAGCCGCTAGCGCACCAGGGTTACTTGGGCGCGAGGCGGGCTTCGATCCGCTTGCCGGCCTGCTTGGGCGGCGACTCCACCTTTCCGCAGTCTTCCAACTGCTCGATGATATGGTTGATCAGCCGGACGCCTTCTTCCATGTGGGCCAGCTCGCGCCCGCGGAAAAGCACCGAAACCAGCACCTTGTCCTTGTGCTGCAGGAAGCTGCGGGCCCGGTTGATCTTGACGTCGATGTCGTGATCGCCCGTCTTGGGGCGGACCCGGATTTCCTTCACCTTGGTCTGGTGGGTGTGCTTGACGCGCTTCGCCTGTTGATACTTGAACTTGCCGTAATCCATGATCCGGCAAACAGGCGGCTTGGCGTCGGGCGCGACTTCGACCAGATCCAACCCGGCTTCGCGGGCTAGGGAGAGTGCGTCCGACGTGGGAATGATCCCTAGTTGCTCGCCATTCTCGTCAATCACGCGAACGGGAGAAATGCGAATCTGGTCGTTAACCCTTTGTTGGCGTTCGATTGCAGTCGTCCTCCATCGAGTTTGAGAATCAGGCGGCTTTCCCCGACGAAAGCCACGAAATTACCTGATTCGTGTAATCATAGAATATCGACAGGCCGGAAGCGGCTCGTCAACCATTTTTGCTGGCACCACTGGCACTGGTAGCCCAAGTGGCGTGGCACGTAAAACCGCACCACGCGGCCCCCCAGCAAGTGCTGCCTGGCGAGCTGCGATTATAGCAGCGCCCATGCCAGCAAGCCGCGCGGGGAAGCACCGCTCAGGCGTAGCTTAGTACTCGTGCTGTTCGCCGCGGCTGGTGAAGCCGGCGTCGAGCTGCTCGACCTTCTGCCGGACGACGCGCTTGGCGGCTTCATCCTGCAGCCGGGCGATCGCCTGGGCCACCGGCATGGCGCCCAGGTCGCCGTCGATCCGGTCGCGCACGCTGACGGTGCCTTGCTCCTCGTCGCGTCCGCCGACGATCAGCATGTACGGGATCAACTCAAGCTGCGCATCGCGAATCTTGGCGCCCAGCTTCTCGGGCCGGTAGTCGCCGGTCACCCGCAAGCCGGCAGCCCGGAACTGGGCTTCGACCTTGCGGCCGTACTCCTCGAACTTCTGGCTTACCACCAGCACCCGGGCCTGCTCCGGCGCCAGCCACAGCGGGAACGCCCCGGCAAAGTGCTCGATGAGCACGCCGATGAAGCGTTCCAGCGAGCCCAGCGGCGCGCGGTGGATCATCACCGGCCGGTGCGGTTTGTTGTCCGGACCGATGTACTCCAGGGCGAAGCGTTCTTCGCTCGGCAGGTTGTAGTCCAACTGCACGGTGCCGAGCTGCCACTCGCGGCCCAGGCAATCGGTCACGACGAAGTCGGCCTTGGGACCGTAGAAGGCAGCTTCGCCTTGCTCGATCTCCAGGTGCGGCAGGTTCATCGCCCGGCACACGCGCTCCAGCGCCGCTTCGGCCCGCTGCCAGCTCTCGTCGCTGCCCACGTACTTGTCGCTCTGCGGGTCGCGGAAGCCCAGCCGCACGCGGTAGTTGTCCATGCCTACCGCCTTGAGCACGTACTGGGTCATCTCCAGGCAGCCGCGGAACTCGTCTTCCACCTGATCTTCGGTGCAGAACAGGTGGGCATCGTCCTGGGTGAAGCCGCGGACGCGGGTCATGCCGCCCAGCTCGCCCGACTTCTCGTACCGATACACCGTACCGAACTCGGCCAGCCGCACCGGCAGGTCGCGGTAACTCCGCGGCTGCGACTTGTAGATCATCACGTGGTGCGGGCAGTTCATCGGCTTGAGCAGATACCGCTCGCCGGGCTCCATCTCGATGGGCGCGAACTGGCTGTCGGAGTAGTAGGGGAAGTGCCCGGAGATCTCGTACATCTCCACGCGGCCGATGTGCGGGGTGTACACCGGCTCGTAGCCGCGGCGGATCAGTTCCTCGCGGACAAAGTTCTCCAGGATGCCGCGAATGATGGCTCCCTTGGGCTTCCACAAAATCAAGCCCGAGCCCACCAGGCTGTTGGTCGCAAACAGCCCAAGCTGGCGTCCCAGCACGCGGTGGTCGCGGCGGCGGGCTTCTTCCAGCCGCTCCAGGTACTGCTCAAGGTCGGCCTTGGTGAAGAACGCGGTGCCATACAGCCGCTGCAACTGCTGCCGCGACTGGTCGCCTTTCCAGTAGGCCCCGGCCACCGACAACAGCTTGAACGCGCCGATCTTGCCGGCGCTGGGCACGTGCGGGCCGCGGCACAAATCGAGGAACTCGCCCTGCCGGTAGAACGACAGGGTATCGTGCCCGGCCAGGCCGTCCTCAATATGTTCCACCTTGAGCGGTTGATTGAGATCGCGGCACAGCGCCAGCGCTTCCTCGCGGCTGACTTCGATCCGCTCGAACGGTTCATCGGCGTCGATGATCCGCTGCATCTCGGCTTCGATCTTGGCGAAGTCGTCCTCGGTGATCGACTCTTCCACGTCGATGTCGTAGTAGAAGCCGTTCTCGATGGTCGGACCAAACGCCAGGCGGACGTTGGGGTACAACCGCATCACGGCCCGGGCCATCACGTGGGCGCACGAGTGCCGCATCACGCCCAGGGCTTCCGGATCCTTGGCGGTGAGAATCCGCATGCGGACCTGGCCTTCGGTGGGAAGCCGGGTATCGAGGCCGACCACCTTGCCATCGATCTCGGCCGCGACGGCATCGCGGGCCAACTTGGGACCGATTGAAGCTGCCACATCTTTGGCCGAAACGGGATCCACAAACTCCCGTACGCTACCGTCGGGCAATTGAACTTGGAGCATGTCCCTCTCGCGGCGCCGTGCGCCTGCTATGGAAGTAAGACTGCGGGGAAGGCGACATCGTTACAAAGGATGCCGCTAGTGCAAGCCTCCCCCCAGCCAAGCGGATAGCCGTCTGGCAGACCTTCACCGCGTAGCCACCCCCGAGGGCGGCCAGCAGCCGAGCGTCTTTGGGCGCAACCTCTTCGCCAGACAGACAATAGACGACAAGTATAGGGTCCAGATTCACCGGCGGAAAGGTCGAAAGCGCCGCCAGTTGCCAGCCCAACCGCCCGCGCTGACAGCCCGCCCCAGACGTCCCCTCCAGCACATTCTAGCCAACGGCGCTGACCGGGCATGGCCCGCCTGGCCGATGGTGAAGGACAACGAGGGGGCGTCTCTTGAGCCGGTAGGAAATCGCTTTCGATGCGGGCGAAGCTAGCAGTTACAGCGTGCGTCGCCGCCGTCTTCGTCGGCATGATCGGTGGAACCTCGCCGCCGCAAGTGATGTGGCCGCTGGTGCCAGGGCAGCTCTACCAGGTCGCCGTTCGCAGCACCGAGGCCACGTTTGACCTGCCGTTTGTCAGTGCCGACGAGCAGTATCTGCTGGTCGTCGCCAACCTGGCCGCCGACGTCACGCCCCGGCCTGTCGTTCTCACGAGCGAAGCGGTCGCCAACGCCGAAACTAGCCACCTGACGTGGCTACCACCGCTGTCGGTCGCGGAACTTACGCCCGCATCCCAGACATCGCCCGGGGAAACGGCGACCGCCGACACCCGCGCAACGGATGCTTCGCCGGAGGCCCCAGCCGCCCCTAGCTCGCGCAGCTTTTGGCTGAAGGTCGGCCGCCAGGACAGTCAAACCCCGGCCGCTTGGCGGCAGATCCATACCCAATTGCTGGCTGCGGGCAGGCAGGTGGCCGTGTATGCCGACCGCGACGACCGCGTGCCGGATGAAACCGCGGCGGCCATTGTGGGCATCTTCGAACACCGAGTGCTGCCGCGGCTTTCGCCCTGGATGGGCAAGGCCGTCGACATCGACGGCGACGGCCGGCTGACCATTGTGCTGACCAGTTGGCTTTCGCGGCTGGACGAAGGACGCCTGGCCCTGGACGGTATGGTCGCCACCGCCGATTACAACCCCGGCGGTCAGCCGCCGTTCTCGAATCGGGCGGACGTCCTGTACCTCAACGCCGACGTCAAGCCCGGCGAACACCTCGCCACGCTGATCGCCCACGAGTACACGCACGCAGTCGTTTGCAGCACCCGCCGCCAGCAGGCCTCGCTGCTGTGGCCGGCTCCATCTGAAGAAGGCTGGCTGAACGAAGCCCTGGCGCACCTGGGCGAGAACCTGCAAGGCCCCACGTGGACCAACCTCGATTACCGCATTGCCGCCCGGCTGGCCAGTTGCGGCGAAGCCCCGCTAGCGTTACCGAACGATGCTCGTCACCACGGACGTTGCCCTCAGGTGCGCGGCAGCGGCTACCTATTCTTACGCTGGTGTGTCTCACAATTTGGGCCGGAACTGCTGACGCGGTTAGTCGAAGGCCCGCAGTCAGGCATCAGCAACCTGGAAGCCGCCACCGGTCAGCGGTTTGACCGACTGTATCGCCAGTTCGCCGTCGACCTGTTCCAGGGCTGGCCTGAAGCGAGCAGGGCAGGGGAGCCTGCCCCCACGGCTAACGATGCCCAGTCCCGCATGCGCCGCGATGCTTTCATCGCCACGCCCACCTGCTATGGCCGCTTGGGGGCCCATTACCTGGCCGGCCCACAATTCCAGCCGATCGACCTGACCGACGCCCGGCCCAATGAGCAGCTACCTACCGCCAACATTGCCGGCACCAGCCACGTGTACTTGGTGCTGCGATCGTCGCAAGCCGGGGCTCGCCGGGTGCGGCTGGAGCTCGATCACGGTGGCCGCTGGCAGGTAACGCTGGTCCGGCTTGCCGAGGATCGGCCGCACCTTACCATTCACCCAGTGGCCGGCTCGCCAACGGTTCGAATCACCCTGGCCGAGCGGAGCCCCGGCTCCGTTGAACTGGAACATATCGCCTGGGGCCAGAATCCATCGCTGGCTGGCGAGCCGTTCACCTCGGCAGGGAAATCGCTGCGCGGTCTGCCGCTGGAGCCGGGCGATACCTTGGAAGTGTCGCTGCCGCCCGATGCCCAGTCACTTTCCGCTGGCGGTTGGCTCCACGTGCTGGCTCGCGACCCGGCAGGCCGCCCGGTCGCCGCCTGGTGCAACTGGCCTCCAAGATTGTGATTCCGGCGGGAGGTATAAGCCCTACGACTGTTCAAGGTTGCCAGGGGCATGGGCCACCTACGGGGGGAATACCCTCTCACCCTTCAGGTGGTGCCCAGTGGTTGCCGAGGCGGGCAGTGTTTATGATAACAGGTACCTATCGCTCCCGGTCGCCGGGCAATTGGGGTCGGAAACGCCGGCGCACCAACCAATCGCGGTTATCTTAGGAAGCGTGCCCCCCCGAGAATTCACCGTCTTGCTCGAGAGGTGCCATCACGGCATGCTGGCCTACCTGGTAATTCGTGAAGGTCCCAAGTGGACAGACGTCTTTCGGCTGGTTCCCGGTGAATCGGTCCGTATCGGCAGGGCCCCCACCAATCAGATCGTCATCAAGGACGACCGCTGTAGCCGCGCCCACGCCGAAATCTTCTTCTCCCAAGGGCAGTGGATCCTCCGCGACCTGGCCAGCCGCAACGGCACCGCCGTCGGCGATAAGCTGCTGGAAAGCGATTACGCCCTGAACCCGGGCGACATCATCCGCATCGGCCGCTCGCAACTGGTGTTCGTCCACGATTTGTCGCGGGCGTTTCCCGAGTCCAGTTCGCCAACGAAGATCGGCGGCGCGATCGACGACGACGAAACCACCGACGGCTCCAGTGTCCTTACCGAGGGCGAGCCAACCACCATCACCCATCGCCGCGTTTCGACCCGGTTCTTCAAACCGATCGAAACGCAGGATGAAAGCGCCATCCCCAAGGTGGGCCGGGCAGCCACCAAGCTTTGCCGCCTGGCGTTCGAACTGGCCAAGTGTCCGGACCTGGAAGCGATGGCCAAACTGGCGCTGGATGGCCTGTTTGAAGGCACCCAGATCGACGCCGGCGCCGTGCTGCTGTTCCCCAAGGACGTTGAACATCCGACCTCGGGCGATCAGCTCCAAGTAGTTGCTTCGCGGAGCGATACCGAGATCCGTTACCACCGCATCTCGCCGTTCTTGGCGGCCACCGTGCTGCGCGAGGGCGAGGCAGTGCTTGCCCGCAACATCCTGGGCGACAGCACACTGGGCACCCGGGACAGCAAAGGCGAGATCCACGCCACCAGCGTGATGTGCGCGCCAATCCGCCGCACCGATCGCGTGTTCGGCTTGATCCACCTGTACTCGACCAATCCCGATCGCGCCCCCGATCCCGACGATCTGGAGTTCACCCTGGCCGTGGCCGAAACCGTGGCCGTAGCCATCGAGAACCTCAACCAGCGGCAAGCCCTGGCTGAGAACCTCGACCAGATCATGGGCGAGAACATCGAACTGCGCCAGAAGCTCGGCGTGCAAAGCGAGATCGTGGGTAAGAGTCCCGTGATCCGCCGCATCACCGAGCAGATCGCCCGGGCGGCACCGAGCAAGGCCACGGTGTTGATCCGTGGCGAAAGCGGCGTAGGCAAGGAACTGGTTGCCCGGGCGGTGCATTTCTCCAGCCCCAGAGCCAAGAACGTCTTTGTATGCCTCAACTGCGCGGCGCTGACTGAGAGCCTGCTGGAAAGCGAACTGTTCGGGCACGAGAAAGGCGCGTTCACCGGGGCCACCGAGCGCAAGATCGGCAAGTTCGAGGCCGCCCACAACGGCACGTTGATGCTCGATGAAATCGGCGAGATGAGCCCCAACCTGCAGGCCAAGTTCCTGCGGGTGCTGGAAGGCCATCCGTTCGAACGCGTGGGCGGCAGCGAGCCGATCAAGGTCGACGTGCGCGTGATCGCCGCCACCAACCGCGACCTGGAGAAGGAAGTCGAGCGGGGCAACTTCCGCCGCGACCTGTACTTCCGCCTGCGCGTGGTCGAAATCTACGTGCCGGGCCTCCGCAAACGGCCCGAAGATATCACCGTACTGGCCCACTACTTCCTGGAACGGTTCAAAGCCGAGACCGGCCGCAAGATCCGGGGTTACACCCAGGAAGCCCTGGACCAGATGATGCGCTATCGCTGGCCGGGCAATGTCCGCGAGTTGAAGAACGTGGTAGAGCGGGCGATCGTGCTGTGCGAAGGCGACATGATCAGCGCCAGCGACTTGATGCTCTCCAACCTGGCGACCGCCGGCGAAACGACGGAAACCTCGCCGCCCTCAAGCGAATACACGCCGCTTTCGTTGGCCGAGCTGGAGTGTCGCCATATCCAGGCCACGCTCGAAGCCACCGGCTGGAACAAGAGCCAATCGGCCAGCATCCTGGGCATCGAACGCTCGACGCTCGACCGCAAGATCCGCCGCTACGGCATCAAACGCAAACAGACACACCTGTCAGGGTGATGCCGCATCTGGCGGTCTACATCTTGTAGGCCGGGTGCTCGCACCCGGCAAAGATTGGCCTGCGCTTATCTCGTCGGGCAGTTGCTTTCGGGCCACCTTTCGCAACGTGGACGAGCAAGCGTAGCTTGGGTGCATCTTGTAGTACGCAAAGCGTCAGCTTCTGTAGGTCAGGCACTGCCTGACGAATCGGCGCCCAGCAGTGCTCACCATCGCGCCGATGACGGTTCTGCCAGGCGATGCCTGGCCTACGGGTCGGCCAGACTCGTAGCGCAATCCAACTTCACAACGCCGGAACGTGCCCAATTGCCGGGTGACAAGCACTTGGCCTACGCGTTCGCCGCCGCTCACGCGTAACGCGATTCAAACAGTTCCACCGCTGTTTGCACCACGGCCAGATGCTGTTCGACGCGTTTCTCGAACGGGCCGCGCATGCCGGTTTCAATCGTGAAGCCCAGCCCATAACGGTTGGCCGCAAAGTCGACCAGGTTCAGGCCCTCGCCGCGCTGGGTGGCATCGAGCCAGAACACGCCCGGCTCCAGTTTCTCGAAGAACGAACCCGGCGAGTAGGTTTCGGGCGCCAATTGAGCCCCTGTGGCGGCGACCGCCCGAACGCCCGCGGCAGCCAGGCGGCGTTCCCACGTTTCCAGATCCTCGGTGCGCTGCCGCCGGGCTGACATCCAGTAGAAACCTCCTCCGCTGTGCTCGTGCAGATCAAAGGTCAGCTCGGGCTGGATTTCGGCCATCAACTGCCGCGCGCAGCGGACTTCGCTCGGCGCCCAAGGCGTGTCGTGAAACCGGTTCAAGTGCAGCACCTCGGCGTCGGGCGTCACGATCAGCGTGTACGCGCGCTCCAGCGGGCCAGTGCCGGGGACGTCGTCATACCCGGCAGGGAAATAGATCCGGCGGCCGCGCAACGATTCAAGCGGCTTGCTGCCTTTCTCCAGCTTGCGATACAGCCCTAGGTTGGCGTAGCCGTATTCGCCGATCTGCACCAGCAACGTTTCGCCGTCGTCCAGCAACACCTCGCCGCGTTTGCGCAGTAGAGCTTCTGCATCTTGCACGGTCTTAAGTTCGGGCACTTCGTTCAGTGCCAGGCTTAAGGTGTAACGAAAACCATTCAGCCCGATGGGGTCGCGCGTCGGCAACACCCACACTTGGTGCCTGGTTTTTAGGCGATCGATCAGTTCGACCGCGGCGGCCACGCCGGCGTGCTCGGTGGAATGGCTGCCCGCGCTAATGAAGATTGCCGGCAACTTGTCGCCGCCGGCCCGCACAGCCACCAGCGGCGAACGGTCCGGGGCCAGCCCGAGCACCCGCAGCTTATGGCCGCGGCGTTCCAGCGTGTTCAGCAGTTGCTCATAGTTGGTAAACGGCCGGCGGTACGGATGCGGCTGTGTTTGCCGGGCGGCCGAATCACGGCTCGGCAGGCACAATGCCCCCAGTCCTGCGGCGCCGGCGAGGATCGCTGCCCGGCGATCGACTTTCACGTTAGCCCGGCTGTTGCCAGAGTCCTCGCCAATGTCCTTGCCAGGTCCCGGGCGGTTGTTTGCGTCCACGTGTGGCTCCGGTCTGATGGATGGTAGCTGGCGAGCTAGCAGCAAGATGGTGCTGCCTCTACAGTTTCTCAGAAACACTTGGCGAAAGCGGCTTCAACTTAACCCATCAATATCAGCCGATGCAAACTTTAGAGGGGGGCGGCTCTGGCGAGCTGCACCATGGCCGGGAGCCCCGGACGGTGCGCGGGCGATGCCTGTAGCAACCGCGGCGCTTACAACGCCCGGCGGGATTGCTTCTTCTCTGAGAGGCGGCGTTTCTCTTCCAGGCGACGCCGGGCGGCGGCGCGCGAGGGCCTGGTCTTTGTGCGCGGGACGGGTGGCTGGGCCACCTGCAGAATCATCGCACGCAGTTTCTCAATGCAGTCCTCGGTATTGCGGGCCTGGTCGCGGTAGCGTTGGCTGGTCAGGATCAGTTCGCCGCCGGCGACCAGACGATTGGCGAACTTCTCCTGGAACCGGGCCTTTACGTCATCGGCCAGGCTGGGCGAACCGGCCACGTCCCACCGCATCACTGCCTTGGTAGCCGTCTTGTTGACGTTCTGCCCGCCCGGACCGCCACTGCGAACGTACGTGAATCGCAGTTCTTCGCGAGGAATCGAGATGGAACGGGTCACGCGAATCATGGCTGGGCAGATTGAAAGAACAGCAGCAATGCGGTCTGGGTAGGGTTGGAGGTGTGCGGCCACACCGTGTCCTGCCGGCTGACAAGCAGCCGGCCTACAAATGCATCGTACGCCCGCCGTGGACCGCTTTTGCTCAAATGTTTGCCGCGAGGCTGCATTGTGGCGAGATTTCAGACAAGACACCTCAGCAACCGCCCCGGACAGTTCCGCCGGCTCCCGGCCATACAGCTGTCGCCAACCGGCCATTACCGCGGCGTGACCGGCTCGGCAACCGTCACCTTATCCGAGCCGATCAGGCGCAGCAGGTCCGGCACGTCGTAGGTCCCCAACACACCGTGAATCGTTTCAGTCAGGTGGGCCATGCCCAGCGGCGCCTGCACGACATCATCCCACGAAGTGATCGTGTTCCGCACGGCGACGGTTTCAAACAGGTTGGGCTCCAAGGCGGCCGCGTGCAATGCCGGCAAGCCCGCCCGGCCAATGCCGATCACGTGAACCTTGCGAAGCGAGCCGCCGTCCTGACTTGCTTGCAGGTAGCGTGCGGCAGCCAAGGCGTCTTCGGCCCGGATACCGACCAGCGATTTGCCCAGCAGATATGCGAGCCAGAACGATTCGCCATCGGGGCCGAACAGCGTCTGCGACCAATGACGCCGCGTGGTGGGCTGAGCCGAAAGCGCGGTCTCGCCGATGCCGGAGAGATCGACGGCCAGTACCTCATGCCCGTTACGAACGAGTTGCTCGATCGGACCGCCGGGCGCGGCATCGGCCGCTTTCCCGTCACCATGCAGGTACAGGTACACCTTGCCCGACGGCTCTTGCGGCACAAACGCCAGCGCCGGCAACGAGAAGCGATCCTTGCCGCGAAGCAGGCGCCGCTCAATACGGTAACCATCGCGGGCAATTGTCCCCACGGTTTCGCCCGTGAGCATCTCCAGCTCATTCAAGGGACGCACGTTCGCCAGCTGGCGAATGCGTTGTCGCAGGGCGTCGGGCGGCAGCTCGCGCGCCAGCTTTTCACGCTGTGCCTTGAGCCGCCTGGCCTCAGCCCGGTTCAAATCGAACACCGACTGCTCGCCCGGCAGCAGCATTACCTGGCCGTCCTTGGTGCACTGTAACTGGTCGTAATCCCAGAGCTTGAAGTCTTCATCGACGACCACCTTTTCCTGACCCAGCAGCCAGCGATGCATCCAGCGCACGGCACCGACACGCAGCTGCGTTGAGAACGCGTGCGGGGTATCGGTTTCGACCAGGTCGACGCGCTCCGGCAAGTCCAGCCGCGCGTAGGCTCGCTTGGCCTCGCGGTAGAGTTCCCAGGCCGCCTCGATCTTGAAGGTACCGTCACGCGTGGCCGCCAGGATGCACGTGGGCAGCGGTGCCCGCATCAGCACGTAATCGCCCTGGTCCATGCCAGCGGCAATCTGCCCGAAGATGTTCTGTTCGGCATCTTGCGGCCCGCTGCCTGGGAGCAGTCGCCGGAACGGCGTCAGGTAGCAGCCGGGGGCGGCGCACTTGATCCGTTCATCGAGCGCCATCAAGTATGCGGTGAGCGTGCCGCCGCCCGAAACGCCGGTGCAACCGATCTTGTCGGCGTCGATATCGGGCCGGCTGACCAGGTAATCGATGCAGCGCATCCCATCAAAAATTCGGTAGGTCGCCGTGTTGCGGCCCACCAGAATCGAACCCACGCCCATTAGCGTGTGCTCTTCGACGGGGCCAAAATTCGGGCTGCCGGGCAGACTTTCAAGCTGCT